>JAEUJN010000078.1 GCA_016794595.1 Kineosporiaceae bacterium | reverse complement strand
CGGACCTCAGTCGAACCAGGGGTCCAGGCCGTGCAGGGGGAACACCGCCCGCCGGGTGGCCATCACCGCACGGTCGACCGGGTCGGCCGGGTCGTGGCCCATCGCCCAGGACCGGTAGTGCACCTGCGCGCCGTCCGTCATCCGCTGCGGGGCCTGCCGGGCGAACCGCTCCATGACGTAGTCGCGCCAGCCGCGGGGAACCTCGGTCTCGGGGTCGACCGGGGCGTGCGCCGCGATGCCGATCAGGTGCGCCCAGGCCCGCGGGACGACGTCCACGACCTCGTAGCCGCCCCCACCGAGGGCGATCCACCGGCCGCCACTGACCTCGTGGGCCAGGTCGTGCAGGGCCTCGTAGGAGGCGCGCTGGCAGTCCAGCGACAGCGCCATGTGGGCCAGCGGGTCGAGCACGTGCGAGTCGCACCCGTGCTGGGTCACCAGGACGTCGGGCCTGAACGCCCGCAGCAGCGGCGGGACGATCGCGTGGAACGAGCGCAGCCAGGCGGCGTCCCCCACCCCGGGCGGGAAGGCGACGTTGACCGCGTTCCCCTCGGCACGCGGGCCCCCGATGTCGTTGGAGTACCCGGTCCCCGGGAAGAGCACCTGGCCGGTCTCGTGCAGCGAGATGGTCATCACTCGCGGCTCGTTCCAGAAGATCTTCTCCACGCCGTCGCCGTGGTGGACGTCGACGTCCACGTAGGCGACGTGTCGGGCCCCGGCGTCGAGCAGCGCCTGGATGGCGATCGCGGCGTCGTTGTAGACGCAGAATCCGCTGGCGTGACCGGCCATGGCGTGGTGCAGGCCGCCGGCGATGTTCACCCCGTGCGCCGCCTCGCCGCGCCAGACGGCCATCGCGATGTCGCGGGAGGCATTGGCGATCCTCGCGCTGGCCTCGTGCATGTCGCGGAACACCGGCACGTCCGGCGTGCCCAGCCCGGCCGCGATATTGGTCATCGGGTCAGGCGCGGAGGCCGCCTTGACCGCCTCGATGAACTCAGGGGTGTGCACCGTCGTCAGCAGCTCGTCGTCGGCGGGGGCGGTCGGCACCACCCTGACCCCGGAGTGCGAGAGCAGGCCGAGGTCCCGGGCGAGCATCGAGGTCAGCAGGAGCCGCACCGGGGCCATCGGATGGCCCGTCCCGAAGTCGTAGCCGGTGAACGACTCGTCCCAGATCAGCCGCAGCGCCTCCACGGGGCCACCGTATAGTCCGCCGGTGCACGGCGGCGGGGAGCCGAACGTCACGGTTCCCCGTCGGCCTCCTTCCCGGGTCGGGCGGGAGGCGTCGGGCGGGTCGGGCTCGATCAGCCGGGGGGCAGGCGTGGGGACAGGCGGGGGGGCAGGCGGGGGCACAGGAGTGGATCAGGCGTTACCCGAGGACAGCTCCCTGGAACGGTCCCGGGCGGCCTCCATCGCGGTCAGGAACGCCGCGCGCACCTTGTGATCGTCCAGCTGGCGCAGCGCGGCCATCGTCGTCCCGGCCGGGCTGGAGACCTGCTCGCGCAGCACGGTGGGGTGCTCACCGGTCTCCTTGAGCATGGTCGCCGCGCCGTAGAGGGTCTGCACGACCAGTTCGGTGGACGTCGCGCGCGGCAGTCCGAGCAGGACGCCGGCCTCGATCATCGCCTCGACCACGTAGAAGATGTACGCCGGTCCGGAGCCGCTGATCGCGGTGATCGCGTCCTGGTGGTACTCGGGCACCTGCACCACCTTGCCCGTGGCCTCGAGCAGCGCCCGGGCCCGGGCCAGGTGCTGGACGTCGCAGTGGCTGCCGGGCGAGATGGCGGCCATCCCCTGGTCGACCATCGCCGGGGTGTTGGGCATCACCCGCACGACGGCCATGCCGGCCGGCAGTCTCTGCTCGACGAACGCGGTCGTGATGCCGGCCGCGATGCACACGACCAGCGTGTCGGGGCGCAGGGCGCCGGCGATCTCCTCCAGCAGGGAGGCGATGTCCTGCGGCTTGACCACCAGGACCACGGTCTGCGCCAGCGCGGCCGCCTCCAGGTTGTCGGCCACCCGGACGCCGTAGCGCTCACCGAGTTCGGCCGCCCGGTCGGCGCGGCGCTCGGTGATCAGCACATCCTCCGGCGTCCAGCCGGCCCGTAACAACCCGGACAGCAGGGTCTCCCCCATCACGCCGGCACCCAGGATGGCGACCTGCTCGCCCATCACGAAACCTCTTCCCGCCGAACCGGTTTCCCGGTCTGGACCTCCGTGCGCAGCCGGACCCGACGTCCGGCTCAGCGCGTGCCGACCAGCGACCGCAGGAAGAACGCCACGTTGGCCGGGCGCTCGGCCAACCGCCGCATGAAATAGCCGTACCAGTCGGTGCCGTAGGGCACGTAGACCCGCATCGTCTCGCCCTCGGCCGCCAGGCGTCGCTGCTCGTCCGGCCGGATGCCGTAGAGCATCTGGTACTCGTAGGTACCCTGCTGGCGCTTGTTCTGGACGGCGAGCGCGTTGCCGATGTCGATCAGCCGCGGGTCGTGGGTGGCCAGCATCGGGTAGCCGGCCCCGGCCATCAGGGTGCGGGCGCAACGCACGTAGGCCAGGTCGACCTCGCGCTTGTCGGAGTAGGCCACCGACTCGGGCTCGGCGTAGGCGCCCTTGCACAACCGCACCCGTGAGCCCTCATGCGCGAGGTCCACGCAGTCCCCCTCGGTGCGGTACAGGTAGGCCTGCAGCACCGCCCCCACCCAGGGGTGGTCGCGGCGCAGCTCGCGCAGGATCGACAGGGTCGAGTCGACCGTGGTGTGGTCCTCCATGTCCAGGGTGACCGTGGTGCCCGCGGCCGCCGCGGCGGCACAGATCTCGTGGGCGTGCTCGAGCGCGATCTTCTCCCCGTCGGGGCCGAGGGCCTGCCCGACGGCCGAGAGCTTGACCGAGACCTCGCACCGCCCGCCCTCGGTGAGTCCGGCATCGGCCAGCGCCTCCAGCAGCACCCGGTAGGCGTCCCGGACGGCGCGGGCGGTGGCGAGGTCGGTGGTGTCCTCGCCGAGGTGGTCCAGGGTGGTGGACAGTCCCTGACCCACCAGGTCCCGGCACGCGGCGACGGCGTCCGAGGGCTCGGTGCCGGGGATGTACCGCTTGACCACCGCCCGGGAGATGGGTGCCGTCTCGACCAGCCCCCGCACCTGCCGGCTCTCGGCGGCCTGCAGCAGCGCCCCTCGCAACACGTCCACGATCGCGGCCCTCCTCCCGGGCGAGCGCGCGCCCGCCCGAGGTGAAGGCTAGAACACGCCGGCCCCCGCGACTGGCGATCAGGCCTGCGACCGGGCCCCTCCTCCCACCCCACCCCCGTGATCATGCACTTTCGACTACCCGACAGGGACCCTCGCCGGGAGGCGCAGGTCAGGGGGTGCGGCGGCGCAGGGTGGCCGCGCCGAGGGCGATCAGGGCGACGACGAAGGCGAGTACGACGCCGACGTCCCCGAGCACCTCCGCGGTGCCGTCGGCGTCCACCGTGATCGTGCGCATGGCGTCCACCGCGTAGGACAGCGGCAGGACGTCAGAGGCGTAGCGCAGCACGTCCGGCAACGATTCGCGGGGCACGAGCAGCCCGCACAACAAGAACTGCGGCAGGACGAAGGCGGGCAGGAACTGCACGGCCTGGAACTCGGTGGCCGCGAACGCCGACAGGAACAACCCCAGCGCGGTGCCCAGCAGGCAGTCCACCACGGCGACGACCAGCAGCAGCCAGGCCTGCCCGGCGACGTCCAGGCCGAGCACGAAGATCGCGAACGACCCGACGATGATCGCCTGCACGGTGGCCACCAGGCCGAAGGCGAGCGCGTACCCGGCGAGCAGGTCGGCCTTGCCCAGCGGCATCGCCAGCAGCCGCTCCAGGGTGCCCGACTGGCGTTCACGTAACGTGGCGATGCTGGTCACCAGGAACATCACCAGGAACGGGAACATGCCCAGCAGCGGCGCCCCGATCCGGTCGAAGACCGGGGTGTTCTGGTAGATCCAGGCCAGCAGGCCCATCAGCACGCAGGGCGCGACGATGAGCAGGGCCATGGTGCGGTGGTCGTGGCGCAACTGGCGCAGGACGCGGGCCGCCGTGGCCAGGGCAAGGGTCGGGCTCACTGGTCCTCCTCCGACGAGGTGGCCCCCGGTGAGGCGGCCAGGTGGCGGGCGTGCGCTCCCCCGGACGGCACCCCGCCGGATTGCGCTCCCCTGGACGGCGCTCCCTCGTCGCCCGCGCTCACCCGACCCGAGGCCCGGTCCACCAGGGTGAGGAAGGCCTGTTCGACGTCCGGGGCGCCGGTGGCGGCCAGTACGCCGTCCAGGGTGTCGTCGGCCAGGATCGTCCCCGCGCGCATCAGCAGCAGCCGGTCGCAGCGCACCGCCTCGTCCATCACGTGACTCGAGATCAGCAGGGTCGCCCCGGCCTCGGCCAGCCGCCGGAAGATCGCCCACAGGTCGCGGCGCAGCACCGGGTCCAGACCGACGGTTGGCTCGTCGAGCACCAGCAGTTCGGGCGTGCCGACCAGTGCGGCTCCCAGGGACACCCGCGAGGTCTGGCCGCCGGAGAGGTTGGCCACCGTCGAATCGGCATGGTCGCCCAGGTCGACCAGCTCGAGCACGCGGGCGATCTCGGCGTCCAGCCCGCTGCGCGGGACTCCGACCACGGAGGCGAAGTAGCGCAGGTTCTCCACGATGGTCAGGTCGGAGTAGACGCTCGGGTCCTGGGTGAGGTAACCGATCCGGTGCCGCAAGGGCGCGGTCCCGGCCGCCAGGCCGAACACCTCGACCGTGCCGGCCGCAACCTTCTGGACGCCGACCACGCACCGCATCAGCGTCGTCTTGCCGCACCCGCTCGGGCCGAGCAGGCCGACCACCTGGCCGGCCGGGATGTCCAGGGTGAGGCCGTCGATCACCGTGCGCTTGCCCCGGACGACGCGCAGCCCGGCGACGCGAATGGCGGGGTCGCCATCCGAACCAGCTTTCATCATTCGATGAAAATAGTCCGGCACGGGCGCGCCGTGCAACAACTCCGCGGCGTGTTCAACCGGTCAGGTACCGCTGGACGGTCGGCCCGATCAGCGCCACCAGGTCCTCGGTGTCGGCCGAGGCCAGCGGCTCGATCCCCAGGCTGTAGCGCAGCATGGCCGCCCCCATCATCTGCGAGGCGACCAGGGAGGCCCGCAGCTCCGGATCGTCCAGCTCGCAGGCGGCGGCCAGCCGCCGCAGGACGGCGTCGGTGAGGAAGTGACGGAACATCGTGGCGCCGTCCGAACCCGAGGTGGCCACGCTGATCAGCCCGGCGATGGTCTGGCGTCGGTCGGGTGCGGCATCCCACAGGCCGAAGAACTGGCGCACCAGGCGCTCACCCAGCTGCTCGGGCGGACCGTCCAGGATGCGTCCGACGAGCCGCTGCGGCACGTCGGGCAGGTTCATTGCCGCGACGAAGAGCTCCTCGCGGCTGGTGAAGTAGTGGTGCACCAGGCGCGCGTCCACCCCGGCGACCCGGGCGATTCCGCGCAAGGTGGTCGCGTCATAGCCCTTCTCGGCGAACTGCGAGCGCGCCGCCGTCAGGATGGCGCCCCGCGTGTCCTCACCCGCCGGACGGCGTCCGCGCCGTTTCGGCGGTTCGTTGGCCACCCCGTCATCCCCGGAGACCCCCGCGCCTCGCACGGCCCCGGCGTCCCCCACGTCCGCCACCGACATGACGCACCGTCCTCAGGTGGTGCTCAGCGCGGCGGCCAGGTGCAGCCGCGCGAACGCCAGGGCCTCGGCCAGGTCGCTGGTCCGCTCCTCCAGGGTGCGGGCGCGCCGGGTGTTCACCTCGACCACCACCGTGCCGCTCCACCCGGTCTCGGCCAGGTACCCGAGCACCGCGTCACACGGCTGAGAGCCACGACCGGGAACCAGGTGCTCGTCCTTGGCCGACCCGAGCCCGTCCGCCAGGTGCAGGTGGGCCAGGCGGTCGCCGAGCGTGCGGACCAGTTCCAGCCCGTCCTGACCGGCGGTGGCAGCGTGGGACAGGTCCAGGGTGACGTCCGGGTAGGGCAAGCCGGTGGGGTCCCAGTCGGGGGCGTAGGCGAGCATCTCGCGTTGGCGGGCGCGCCACGGGTACATGTTCTCGACCGCGATCCGCACTCCGGAGCGGGCGGAGACCTCCTGAACGCCCTCGACGAAGGACGCCGCGTACTCGCGCTGCCAGCGGAACGGCGGGTGCACGACCACGGTCTCCGCGCCGACCTCGCGGGCCAGCTGGCAGGCCATCTCGACCTTGGTCCAGGGCTCGCGGCCCCAGACCCGTTGGGTCACCAGCA
>JAEUJN010000012.1 GCA_016794595.1 Kineosporiaceae bacterium | reverse complement strand
CCCGAGATCGCCACAGTGGTGATCAAGAGGCGCTGATGATCACCACGGCGGCGATCTCGAGGTCTGCCCGGTGCAGGGTGGCCGGGCGTCGGGTCACGGGTCAGGAGTGTCGGCGCGCGAGTCAGGGGTGCCAGCTGGTGGGGCGGGTGGGGCTCGAACCCACGACCGACGGATTATGAGTCCGCTGCTCTGACCGGCTGAGCTACCGCCCCCTCGACCGTCGCCCAGCGTATCCAGTGTGCGCCGTTCGCGGCCGGCGCCCCCCTGGCGCTCAAGGAGGGCGGGCCTGACGGCCGAGGACCCCAGTGCGGGCAACGAAGCGCGCCCCTGGGACGGCGAGGCATGGAGGCACGATGGGCGGCCGGTACGCGGCACCACGACGTCGTCGGCGTCAGCCGGTGAACTGGGCAGCGACCGTGGCCGGGTGCCTCGTGGCGGGGTTCGTCACCCAGATGACCCCTGCCCAGGCCGAGACCCGGGTACAGGCAGCCGCGCCACGCCAGGCCGTGGCCGCCGCCAAGCCGGCCGCCGCCAAGGCCACCACCAAGGCGGCTCCCAAGGCCGCCCCGAAGGCCCCCACCACCTCGTCGACGATCCAGGTGCACTACGCGGCCCCGGTGCGCACGTCGTCCAGGGTGATTGACATCGTGCGCACGCTGGACCGCGTGCGCGCCAAGGGATCGCGGACCTACTCCTACCTGATCTACCCGCGGGCCGGGTATCGCTCGGCGCAGGACTGGGCCACCCTGCCGGCCTTCCTGGCCGCGGCCAAGGCGCGTGGGATCGCCGTCCAGGTGACGTTGACCCCGCCGTCCTCGACCTCCTCGCTCGCGGCGCCGTGCACCGCGGACATGCTCCTGCCGTACAAGGGCCGCTACGACGTCTGGATGGCCGAGCTCGGCAAGCTGGCCCGCAAGCACGCGAACCTGACCGCGGTCATGATGGACGACTACTCCTACTCCTCGACCAACCGCCTCGGCACCGTCTGCCCCTCGTTCCCGCCGGGCACGCTCACCCGGTGGAACGCCATCCTGACCAAGAACGCCGGTCGCCCGCTGCGGGTGTTGCCGGTGCTCTACCTGCGTGACCTGGCCAGCAAGCGGGCGATCTACCCCTTCATCAAGAAGGAGGCGCCCGCCATCGTGTGGCCGTTCACCCAGATCGGGTCCGGGCTGCTGGAGCAGCAGTACAAGGCGATCATGAAGAACCACCCCACCCTGAAGGTCTGGGTGATGGTCTACGCGACCGGCTACAAAGGTCAGGTGCCCACCCCGGCCACCGTGGCAGCAGAGATCGCGACCGCCAAGCGGCTCAAGGCCCCTGGCGTGGTGATCTACCAGGAAAAGCTCGGCTCCTGACGGCTCCCCACCGGCTACCCCGGGTTCGCGGTGTCGCGGGGGTGCGGCCGGCGGGCTCAGTGGCCGGCCTCAGTGGCCGCGGGCGACCCAGGCCTCGTAGTCGCCCGACTCGGCCCCGATCGTGGTCTCGTCCCCGTGGCCGGTGAGCACCCGGGTCGCCGGGTCCAACCCGAGCAGGCGCTCGCGGATCGAGTCCAGGATGGTGGGGAAGCTGCTGAACGAGCGTCCGGTGGCCCCCGGCCCGCCCCGGAAGAGGGTGTCCCCGGACAGCAGGATCCCGGCGTCCGGGGCGTGCAGGCACACCGCGCCGGGGGAGTGGCCGGGAGTGTGCAGGACCGTGAGGTCCAGCCCCGCCACCGAGATCACCTGCCCGTCGGCCAGCGGCTCGGGGGTGCGGTCGGGGTGGACGACGTCCCACAGCATCCGGTCGTCCGGGTGCAGCAGGATCGGCGCGCCGGTGGCATCGGCGACGACGCCGGCCGCGTTGACATGGTCGTTGTGCCCATGGGTGCTGACGATGGCGACCAGGCGTCGCCCCCCGACCGCGCTGATGATCGCCTCGGCATCGTGCGCGGCGTCCACGACGAGGACCTCGTCGTCGTCCCCGACCAGCCAGACGTTGTTGTCGACCTCGAAGTCCTGCCCGTCGAGGCTGAAGATCCCCGAGGTGACCAGGCGCTCGAAGCGCGCCGTGTGTCCCGTCGTCCCGCTCGTGTGTCCCATGTCGCTCAGAACACCACCACGGAGCGCAGCACGTCGCCGTGGTGCATCTTCTCGAACGCCGCCTCCACGTCGGTGATCGCGATCCGCTCGCTGACGAACCGGTCCAGCGGCAGCCGGCCCTGCAGGTAGAGCTCGACCAGGTGCGGGAAGTCCCGCGAGGGCAGGCAGTCGCCGTACCAGGAGGACTTCAGCGACCCGCCCCGGCCGAAGACGTCGATCAACGGCAACTCGAGCATCATCGAGGGGTTGGGCACTCCGACCAGGACGACGGTGCCCGCCAGATCGCGACCGTAGAAGGCCTGCTTCCAGGTTTCCGGGCGGCCCACGGCGTCGATCACCACGTCGGCGCCCACGCCGTCGGTCGCCGCCTGGATGGCCTCCACCGCATCCGTGGTGGAGGAGTTCACGGTGTGCGTGGCGCCGAACCCCCTGGCCCACTCCAACTTGCGGTCGTCGATGTCGACCGCGATGATCCGCCGGGCGCCGACCAGCGCGGCGCCGGCGATGGCCGCGTTGCCGACCCCGCCGCAGCCGATCACGGCCACGGTGTCGTCCCGCTGGACGTTGCCCGTGTTGATCGCCGCCCCGATCCCGGCCATCACCCCGCACCCCAGCAGGCCGGCCACAGCGGCCTCGGCGGCCGGGTCGACCTTGGTGCACTGCCCGGCCGCGACCAGGGTCTTCTCCACGAAGGCCCCGATGCCCAGAGCCGGCGAGAGCACCGTGCCGTCCACGAGGGTCATCTTCTGCTTCGCGTTGTGCGTGGCGAAGCAGTACTGCGGGCGCCCGCGCAGGCAGGCGCGGCACTGGCCACACACCGCGCGCCAGTTCAGGACGACGTAGTCCCCGGGCGCCACCTCGGTGACCCCGGGACCGACCGCGTCCACGATGCCGGCGGCCTCGTGGCCCAGCAGGAACGGGAAGTCGTCGTTGATGCCGCCCTCGCGGTAGTGCAGGTCGGTGTGGCAGACCCCGCAGGCCTGGATCGTGACGGTGGCCTCGCCCGGACCGGGATCGGGGACGATGATCGTCTCCACGCTGACCGGGGCACCCTTGCCCCGTGCCACCACACCCTGGACTCTGCTGGCCATGCCCGACCTCCGTCTGCCCGGTTCCGCTCACCCCGGCGCTGGGGTGTGGGCCCGACCTTACGGGGTGGATGCCTCGGGACGGGATGGGTCCGGGGGTGAGGGTGAGGATCCCCAGGAGCGGTTCGGGGCAGCGTCGAACCGGATCAGAAGCGCAGGGGTCTGGGGGCCGCCCCGAGCCCGGCGCGCGGGCACTCGCGCAGGCTGAGGCCACCGAACTCCAGCGCCTCGTCGGTCAGGGACTCCACCCGCCAGCCGAGTTCCTGGCCCCGGCGCGTGATGGTGACCCGGTAGAGGGTCATCTCGTACTTGGTGGGCGTGCCGTAGGCCACCTGGATGCTGCCGATGAGGGTCGAGCCGTTCGGGTCGCTGGCGCTGCGCCACGGACTGTCGTAGCGGTTCCAGCGGCTGGGTTCGGACTGCCACAGACCCCCGCTCGAGACGTCGTGCAGGGACAGCTCCACCAGGATGGCGTTCGCGGCCTCCTCGGGCACGATCGCCGCCGGCCGGATCACCTCGGAGACGACGTCCTCGTCGTAGGCGACGTCCCTGCGCTCGGCATCGTGCACCGGACACCCCCTCGTTTCGGACCGTGATCAAACATCGGCGTGCCGTACCCACGCCTTGACCCCCTGTCCGAGTGATGATGGGTCCCGTGCAATCGGTCGCGCTCGTGAGCTGGTGCGAGAGCGGCAGGTGGTGCAGAATGTGCCCCGGTTCATCGGCAGCCATGCGCCAGTCGAGGTCGTTGGGGAAGACGCACCTCGGTCGGCGAAGGAGGCTCAGATGGCCGGTGTGACCACGCGCGGCGTCCTGTTCGTGCACTCGGCTCCGCGCGCTTTGTGCCCCCACATCGAGTGGGCGGCAGGTGGCGTGCTCGGCATGCGGTTGTCCCTGGACTGGATTGCCCAGCCCGCGGCGTCCGGCATGCTGCGGACGGAGCTGTCGTGGCAGCACGCCCCGGGCACCGGTGCCAAGTTGACCTCTGCGCTGCGCGGCTGGGCCCACCTGCGCTACGAGGTGACCGAGGAGCCGAGCCCCGGGGTGGACGGCGCCCGGTGGAGCCACACCCCCGAGCTGGGGATCTTCCATGCGGTGACCGATGCCCACGGCAACGTCGTGGTCCCCGAGGACCGGATCCGATCGGCGATGAGCGCGGAGGACCCGGTCGCCATGGTCACCGAACTCGATCTCGCCCTGGGCCGGGCCTGGGACGACGAACTCGAGCCGTTCCGCTACGCCGGCGAGGGCGCGCCCGTGCGCTGGCTGCACCGCGTCGGCTGACAGCCCACCCACCCCACCCACCCCGGACCAAACCTGCTCATGCTCCCCAGGTGACGGGTGATGCTCCTCGGCTGACGCCAGCCTCCGGCGAAACGCCTCGTCAGGGGAGCATCGCCGGTCGGCTGGGGAGCACGGGCGGGTTGGTCAGGCGGTGCGGAAGAGCAGGGCGACGTTGTGGCCGCCGAAGCCGAAGGAGTTGTTGAGGGCGGCCAGGTCGCCCTCGGGCAGCACCCGAGGCTCCTTGCGGACGACGTCCAGCGGCACCTGGGGGTCCTGGTCGTCCAGGTTGGTGGTCGGGGGGATCTGGCGGTCGTGCAGGGCCAGCACGGTGAACACCGACTCGAGCGCCCCGGCGGCACCCAGCAGGTGACCGGTCATCGACTTGGTCGCGGTGACCGCCACCGAGTCGGCTGCCTCGCCGAGGGCAGCCCGGATCGCCGCCGCCTCGGCGATGTCACCCGCGGGGGTGGACGTCGCGTGCGCGTTGACATGGCAGATGTCGGACGGCGCGAGGCCCGCCGCGTTGAGGGCGGCGGTCATCGCCCGGCCGGCACCGGTCCCGGCCGGGTCCGGGGCGGCGATGTGGTGGGCGTCGGAGGTCAGCCCGGCCGAGACCGCCTCGGCGTAGATCCGCGCGCCGCGGGCCCGGGCGTGCTCCTCGGACTCGAGCACCAGGACCGCCGAACCCTCCCCGATCACGAACCCGTCCCGGGCCGTGTCGTAGGGCCGCGAGGCGGTGGTCGGGCTGTCGTTGCGGGTGGACAGCGCCTGCATCGCGGCGAACCCGGCGATCGGCAGGGGGTGGATGCAGGCCTCGGTTCCGCCGGCCACCACCACGTCCGCCCGGCCCGAACGGATCATGTCGATGCCGTAGGCGACCGATTCCGCCCCGGAGGCGCAGGCCGAGACCGGGGTGTGCACCCCGGCCCGTGCACCCAGCTCGAGGCTGACCGCGGCGGCCGGCCCGTTGGGCATCAGCATGGGGACGGTCAGCGGGAACACCCGCCGAGGGCCCTTCTCGCGCAAGGTGTCGTAGGAGTTCAGCAGGGTCCACACCCCGCCGATGCCCGAGGCGATCACCACCCCCACGCGCTCGCCGTCCGCCTCGGGGGAGCCGGCGTCCGCCCAGGCCTCCTTGGCGGCGATCAGCGCCATCTGGCCCGAGGGGTCCAGTCGCTGACGCTGCCCGCGGGAGAGCACGGCGTCCGTGGGGACCGCCAACTGGGCCGCGAACCTCACCGGCATGTCGTACTCGGCCACCCAGTCCTGCTCCAGGGCCGAGACCCCGGACGTGCCGGCCAACGCGGCCGACCAGGTCGCGGCGACATCGCCGCCCAGCGGCGTGGTGGCGCCCAATCCCGTGACGACGACCCGCCGGGATGTGTCGGTGGCCATGGAGGTACTCCTCAGCAGTGGTGATCTCAGCAGTGGTGATGGTGACCGTGGCGAGGGCCCGGCGCGGGGCCGGGGCCGGGCCGGCCGGGCCGGGGGCCGGTCGGGATGACCGGCTCCCGGCCCGCGGCATCGGTGCGCGCCCGTGCTCGGGCCCGCAGGAGCCCCCCGAGGAGGCCCTCCGAGGAGGCCGGGAGGATCAGGCCTGGTTGTTCTTGATGTAGTCGACCGCGTCCTGGACGGTGACCAGCTTGTTGGCCTCGTCGTCCGGGATGCGCACCCCGAACTTCTCCTCGGCGTTGTAGACGATCGTGATCATCGACAGTGAGTCGATCTTGAGGTCGTCGGTCAGGGTCTGCTCGGCCGAGATGGACTCAGCCGGGATCTCCATCTCGGTGCTGATCAGCTCGGCCAGACCGCTGAGGATCTCTTGCTCGCTCAATGCCATGGGTCTCTCGCTCCTTGTGAGGTGCAACTGGGTGGATTGGTGCTGTGGTGCGGATGGTGCCGTGGTGCGGATGGTGCGGTGGGTGGTGCGGCGTGGATGGTGCACGGCGTCGGCGTGACCCGACTGTGAGCACCCCTAGGGCAGCTCGACCACCTGGGCTGCATACGCCAGCCCGGCGCCGAATCCGATCAGCAGGGCCAGTCCGCCCGAGCGGATCTCGCCTGCCGACAACATGCGGTCCATCGCCAGGGGGATGGAGGCCGCCGAGGTGTTGCCCGAGTCGACGATGTCACGGGCCACCACCACGTGGTCGGGGACGCGCAGCTGCTTGACCATCGCGTCGATGATCCGCGCGTTGGCCTGGTGGGGAATGAACGCCTCCAGGTCGCCCACGGCGATCCCGGCGGCGTCCAGTGCCTTCTGCGCCACCGGGGACATCGCCCAGACCGCCCAGCGGAAGACCGGCTGCCCCTCCATCTTCAGCGCCGGCCACTGCGCGTGGTCGCTGTCGCGGTACTCGAGCCAGGAGGACTTGTTCACGATGGCGTCCCACTGGGCGCCGTCCGAGCCCCACACCGTGGGCCCGATGGCCGGGGTGTCGCTGGGGCCGATCACCACTGCTCCGGCGCCGTCGGCGAACAGGAACGCCGTGCTGCGGTCGTGGAGGTCGAGGAAGTCGGACAGCTTCTCGACCCCGACCACCAGCACGTGCCGCGCCGACCCGCCACGCACCATGTCGGCGGCCAGGGCGACGCCGTAGCTGAACCCGGCACAGGCCGCCGAGATGTCCAGCGCGGCCGCGGGCGTGGACCCGAGCCGGTGGGCGAGCAGCGTCGCCGAGGACGGCGTCTGGTAGGGGTGGGAGACGGTGGCCACCAGGACGGCGTCGACGTCCGAGGCGGCGATGCCGGCGCGCTCGATCGCGGCCCGCGCTGCCTGCTCGGCCATGTCGGTGACCGATTCCTCGGGCGCGGCGAAGCGCCGGCTGACGATGCCCGAGCGTTCGCGGATCCACTGGTCGGAGGAGTCGATGGTGCGGCAGATCTCCTCGTTGGTCACCACCCGCTCCGGCCGGTAGCTGCCCACCGACAGGATGCGCGCGTGGGGGGCACCCACCGCGGGGGTCAGCCGGCTCATGCGCCGGCTCCGGTGTGCCGGGCGACCAGCTCCCGCGCGGCGTCCAGATCGTCAGGAGTCTTGACCGCGAGCAGCTCCACCCCCGGCAGCGCACGCTTGGCCAGACCCACCAAGGTGCCCGCGGGAGCGAGCTCGATCAGCCCGGTCACGCCGAGGTCGGCCATGGTCGCCGTGCACGCATCCCAGCGCACCGGGTTGGACACCTGACTGACCAACCGGGCAAGGGCTGCGGCCCCCGAGTCGAGCACCGCCCCGTCGGCGTTGGACAGCAGCCGTGCCTGCGGGTCCGTGGGGCGGACGGCGCTGGCGAGCTGGGCCAGGACGTCGACTGCGGGGGCCATGTGGTGGGTGTGGAAGGCGCCGGCCACCTGCAGCGGGATCACCCTCGCCCGGGCGGGCGGGGCCGCGGCCAGCTCGGCCAGATGCTCCAGCGTGCCGGCGGCCACCACCTGACCGGAGCCGTTGACGTTGGCCGGGGTCAGCCCCAGCTTGTCGATGATCGCGCTCACCTCGCTCGCCTCGCCCCCCACCACCGCGCTCATCCCGGTCGGGACGACGGCGCTGGCAGCGGCCATGGCCCGCCCCCGCTCGCGGACCAGCACGATCGCCTGTTCGGCGCTCAGCACCCCGGCGAGGGTGGCGGCGGCGAACTCGCCCACCGAGTGGCCCGCGACCACCGCGTCCGGGGGAGTGGCCTCCAGGATCGCGGGGGCGATGGCCAGGGCGGCGGCGACGATCAGCGGCTGGGCGATCGCCGTGTCCCGGATGGTGTCGGCGTCCGAGGTGGTGCCGTGGGTGAGCAGGTCGACGCCGGAGACCGCCGAGAGCCAGCCGAGCCGGCCGGCGATGCCGTCGACGTCGAGCCAGGGCTGCAGGAAGCCGGGAGTCTGGGCGCCCTGCCCGGGGCAGGTGATGGCGAGCACAGGTCAAGCCTGCCCTGGGCAGGTGGGCGCGGGGGGCCGAATCGACGACGAACCCGGGACCAAAGACTTAGAGGATTCCTCCAAATCAGGAGCGCTGGGCGTCGAGCCGACCGAGCGCGATGGCCACCTGCAGCACGTAGCCGTCCCGAGGATCCGTGGGGTCCCAACCGGTTATCTCGAGCGCTCGGCGGAGGCGGTAGCGCACGGTGTTGGGGTGTACGAACAGGTGGCGTGCGGTCGCCTCGACCGAGGCCCCGAGTGCCAGGTAGGTGGCCGTGGTCTCCAGATGCGCGGTCCCGGGAGCCTGCGCCAGGGGCCGGTAGATCCGGTCGACGAGTTCGGCCCGGGCGTCCGGGTCGCCGGCCAGGACCCGCTCCGGCAGCAACTCCTCGGCGTTGACCGGGCGCGGGGCCTCCGGCCGGGCGCGGGCCGCCGAGAGCCCGTGCACCGCCGCCCGCGCCGACCGGCTTGCCTCCCCGAGTGCGGCCACCACCGGCCCGGCCACCACCGGCCCGGGCCCGAAGTGGCCCACCAGACTCGGGGCGACCGCCAGCGGGTCCTCCGAGCGCCCCAGGACGACCACCAGCCGCTCGCCCTGGACGCTCACCAGGGCGTCGGCGCCGAGCTTGCGGGCGTGCCGGCGCAGCTCGGCGGTCACGTCCTCCACCGAGCCCTCGGGGTCCACCGGGGGCGTCGGCCCGGCCAGCACCACCACGCGCAAGGCCTCGGCCCAGCCCAGAGCCGAGGCTCGCGAGTGCAGGGCCTCATCCGGCTCGCCGCGCACCAGGGCGTCGACCACGAGTGCCTCCAGCCGGGCGTCCCAGGCGCCGCGCATCTCGGCCGCGTGGGCGTAGATCCCGGCCGCGGCGAAGGCCACCTCGCGGGAGAACCGCAGCACCGCCTCGCGCACCGCCTGCTGGGCTCCCGGAGCGGCGTGCAGACTCGCCTGCTCCTCGACGACGTCGACCACGGTGCGCAACAGGTCCAGGGTCTGCTGCAGGGAGATCGAGCGGGTGAGCTCACGCGGGGCTGCCCCGAAGACCTCGGCCGTGAGCTGCACCGGATCGCTCGGGCGGCGGTACCACTCGACGAAGGCGGCGATCCCGGCGTGGGCGATCACGCCCACCCAGGCGCGATCCTCGGCGCGCAGTGCCCGGTACCAGGCCAGCCGCTCGTCCATGCGCTGGACGGCGGCCGTGGCCAGCGCTCCGGTGCCACGCTCGAGCCGCCGAACCGTCGGGTCCCCGGCGCGCTCACCAGCGGTGGGCGCACCGGGGACCCGGGGGGTGATCGGGGAGGTCACGACAACTCGGGACCTGCCGAACTCACGAGGCGACGCGGTCAGGCGCTCTTGCCGTCCCTGGTCGTCTTGCCGTCCTTGATCGCCTTGGCGTCCTTGTCCACTTTCTTGGCCGCCTTCTCTGCCTTGGTCTGGGCCTTGGTGGCGTCCAGCTTCTCCAGCAGGGAGCCGGCGTAGTCGGGCACCTGGTGGAACAGCTCGCGCGGTGGGCGCTCGTAGTCCTGGGAGGTGGGCCGCGGCGGAAGCTGCATCGGGGGTGCCTGGACGTGCTCGTACGGCACCGTCGAGAGCAGGTGCGCGATCATGTTCAGCCGTGCGTGCCGCTTGATGTCGGCCTCGATCACGTACCAGGGGGCCTCGGGCAGGTCGGTGTGGACGAACATCTCGTCCTTGGCCCGGGAGAAGTCGACCCACCGGTCGCGGGTGAGCAGGTCGGTGGGGGAGAACTTCCAGCGGCGCAGCGGGTCGTTGACCCGGGACTGGAAGCGGCGTTCCTGCTCCTCGTCGCTGACCGAGAACCAGTACTTGCGCAGGATGAACCCGTCCTCGACCAGCATCCGCTCGAACACCGGGCACTGGTGCATGAACCGGCGGTACTCATCCGGCGTGCAGAACCCCATGACCCGCTCGACGCCCGCGCGGTTGTACCAGGAGCGGTCGAACAGCACGATCTCACCGGCCGCGGGGAGCTGCTCGATGTAGCGCTGGAAGTACCACTGGGTCCGCTGGCGCTCGGTGGGCACCGGCAGGGCGACGATGCGGGCGACCCGCGGGTTGAGGAACTCGGTCACCCGCTTGATGGTGCTCCCCTTGCCGGCAGCATCCCGGCCCTCGAAGATCACGACCAGGCGCTGGCCGGTGGCCTTGACCCACTCCTGCATCTGGACCAGTTCGTTCTGGAGCTTGACCAATTCCTCTTCGTACTCGATACGGGACAACCGGTGAACCTTGGGCTTGTTCTCTTCCGCGGCCCCCGGGTGCGAGACGGCGCCGCGGCGGGTGGGGGAGGCGCTCTTCGCCTTGTCGTTAGCCATGACTCACACCTCAGCGTGCGGATGACACGTGGCGCAAGTAGGTGTGGCCGGTTGTTCACCTGGAAGGCGTTGCGCAGGACGATCAGCGGTGATGCGGCGCGTCGGCTCGGTCGCCGGTCCGCGCGGGCAGGGGTTAGGGTCGCACCGTCGAGATCGTGCGGTTGGGGGCAAGATGGGTGTTTTGGACAGGTTGCTCCGTCGCCGCGGTGGTGGGAGGCAAGCGGCTGCCTCGGCGCCCGGTGGAACCTCTCCGGAACCGGTGACCGGCCGGGCCGGGGTGCCGACGGGCGAGCCCGCAACCCCTCGGGAGGGCGAATCGGCCATGGAACCGGCCACCAAACCCGTCACCGAGCCCGCCACCGAGCCCGCCACCGAGCCCGCCACCGACCACCGGGAGGCCACCGAGATCGCGCTCTGGCAGGCGCTGCGCGAGGACCCCAACGACGTCAGCTCGTTCCACGCGCTGGCCGAGATGGTGCGCGGACACGCGGCCGAGTCGCACACCGAGAGCTCCACCGTCGATCTCCAGCGCGCCATGGACGACGCGGTCTGGTCGCTGGCCGAGGAGCTGGCCCATTCCGGGCGCGCCTGGTACCCGCTGGTCGAGCTGGCCCGGTTGTCGTTGTACGACGACCGGGAGGCCGCGATGCGCCGGTTGGGGACGGCGGTCGCCCGCGAGCCCACCGGTCTGGCGCTGGCCACCGCCCTGGACATGCTGCGGCAGGCGGGGCTACCCGGAGAGGCGCTCAACCTGGGCATGGGCGCCTGGCGGCCCCGCGAACACCTGCTGGTCGCCGGGCGCCACATGGTCGAGTCGGCGATCGAGGCGGCGCGACTGAGTGAGGCCCGCCGTCACCTGGAGGCGCTGGAGGCCCACCCCGAGGTCGAGCAGGCACGGGCGGTGCGTGAGGACCTCGCGCCGTTGATCGAGGCCGCTCAGGCGGCCCCCCCACCGCCCACCCCCAGCGGCGGCCTGGCCCTGATCGACCTGCGCGATCTGCGGGCCGAGACCGAACGCTGAGTCCTCAGGCGTCGCCGCCCGAACTGCCCGTCGTGCCTGCCGTGACGTCGCGCAGCCGGTAGCGAGCCACCGCCTCCGTTGCCCGGGCGGGGTCGAACTCCCCGCGGCGGGCGAGCAGGCCCAGCGCCCGTGCGGCCACCGACGGTCCGTCCACGGTGAAGAACCTCCGGGCAGCCGGGCGGGTGTCCGAGAAGCCGAACCCATCAGTGCCCAGGGAGACGAAGGTCTGTGGCACCCACTGGCGGATCTGGTCGGGCACCTGGCGCATGTAGTCGCTGACCGCGACCACCGGGCCCGGAGCCCCACTCAGACGCTGGGTGACGAACGGCACCGGGTGCTCCTCGTCCGGGTGCAGGAAGGCGTACTCCTCGCACCGCAACGCGTCTCGGCGCAACTCCGACCAGCTGGTCACGCTCCAGACGTCCGCCGCCACGCCCCAGTCGGCGTCCAGCAGTTGCTGCGCCTCGAGCGCCCACGGCAGGGCGACCCCGGAGGCCATCAGCTGTACCCGCGGCCTGCCCTCGGGGGACGGTGCCGGTGACACCTGGTAGATCCCGCGCAGCAGCCCCTCGACGTCCAGGTTCTCCGGCTCGGCCGGTTGCGGGTAGGGCTCGTTGTAGACGGTGAGGTAGTAGAAGACGTCCTCGGGGGCGTCGCCGTACATCCGGCGCAGACCGTCCCGCACGATGTGGCCGATCTCGTACCCGTAGGCCGGGTCGTAGATCACCGCTGCCGGGTTGGTCGCGGCCAACAGGGGCGAGTGCCCGTCGGCGTGCTGCAGCCCCTCGCCGGTCAGGGTGGTGCGGCCTGCGGTGGCGCCGATCACGAACCCGCGGGCCATCTGGTCCGCGGCTGCCCAGAACGCATCGCCGGTGCGCTGGAACCCGAACATCGAGTAGAAGATGTAGATCGGCACCATGGGTTCGCCGAGGGTGGCATAGGAGGACCCGGCCGCGGTGAAGGCAGCGGTCGAGCCGCCCTCGTTGATGCCGGTGTGCACGATCTGGCCGGAGGTGGCCTCCTTGTAGGCCAGCATCAGCTCGCGGTCCACCGAGGTGTACTGCTGCCCGTGCGGGTTGTAGATCTTCGCCGTGGGGAAGAACGAGTCCATGCCGAAGGTGCGCGCCTCGTCCGGGATGATCGGGACGACGCGCGGCCCGAACTCGCTGTCGCGCATCAGGTCTCGCAGGAGCCGGACGAAGGCCATGGTGGTCGCCACCGGCTGCTTGCCCGACCCACGCCGGACGACGTCGTAGGACTTCTCCTCCGGCAGCGGGAGTTTGGCCGCACTCACCCGCCGCGAGGGCAGGGGACCACCCAGGCGGCGACGGACGTCTCGCAGGTGCTGGATGACCTCGTTGCCCTCACCGGGGTTGTAGTACGGCGGCAGATAGGGGTCGGCGGCCAACTGGTCGTCGGTGACCGGGATGCGCAGCCGATCGCGCAGCATGGTCAGGTCCTCCAGGCTGAACTTCTTCATCTGGTGGGTGGCGTTGCGTCCGGCGAATGTCGGGCCCAGCGCCCAGCCCTTGATGGTCTTGGCCAGGATGACGGTCGGCTGGCCGGTGTGCTCGGTGGCGGCCTTGTAGGCGGCGTACACCTTGCGGTAGTCGTGCCCGCCTCGGCGCAGGTTCCAGATGTCGTCGTCGGTCAGGTGCTCGACCAGCTTGCGGGTGCGCGGGTCGCGGCCGAAGAAGTTCTCCCGGATGTAGGCGCCGTCCTCGGCCCGGAAGGTCTGGTAGTCGCCGTCCCGGGTGCGGTTCATCAGGTTGACCAGCGCCTGGTCGCGATCGGCCGCCAGCAGCGGGTCCCACTCCCGGCCCCAGATCACCTTGATCACGTTCCAGCCGGCCCCCCGGAAGAACGCCTCCAGCTCCTGGATGATCTTGCCGTTCCCGCGGACCGGCCCGTCCAGCCGCTGCAGGTTGCAGTTGATCACGAAGGTGAGATTGTCCAGCTCCTCGAACGCGGCCAGCTGGAGGGCTCCGCGGCTCTCCGGCTCGTCCATCTCACCGTCACCCAGGAAGGCCCACACCCGCTGGGCGGAGGTGTCCTTGATCCCGCGCCCCTGCAGGTACTTGTTGAACTGGGCCTGATAGATGGCGTTGATCGGCCCCAAGCCCATGGAGACGGTCGGGAACTCCCAGAAGGTGGGTGCCAGCCGTGGGTGAGGGTAGGACGGCAGACCCCCACTGGGATGGGACTTCTCCTGGCGGAAGCCGTCCATCTGGGCCTCGGAGATCCGCCCCTCGAGGAAGGCTCGCGCGTAGATCCCCGGCGAGGCGTGGCCCTGGATGAAGATCTGGTCGCCGCCGCCGGGATGGTCCTTGCCGTGGAAGAAGTGGTTGAAGCCGACCTCGTACAGCGTGGCCGAGGAGGCGTATGTGGAGATGTGACCGCCCACCCCGACCCCGGCCCGCTGGGCCCGGTGGACCATGACGGCGGCGTTCCATCGGATCCACCGGCGGTAGGCCCGCTCGGCGTCCTCGTCGCCGGGGAACCAGGGCTCGCGCTCGGGCGGGATGCTGTTGATGTAGTCGGTCTGCGACAGGCTCGGGACGCCGACGCCGCGTTCGCGGGCCCGCTGGAGCAGGGCGAGCATGAGGTAGCGCGCGCGCTCGCGGCCGCGCTCGTCCACGGCCGAGTCGAGCGATGCCAACCACTCGGAGGTCTCGTCGGGGTCGATGTCCGGAAGGTGGCTGGGCATCCCGTTGAGGATCGGTCCCTGCTTGTGTGGCACGGCAGGATCCCTTCGTGGTGGAGGCGTCGGGGTGGGGTGCACCCTCGTGATCGAGTGCGACCGTCGGGGTCCATCCTGTCCGGCGCGAGCGCTCACGTCATCTTCGCGCGGGTCGAATGAGAAGGTTTGCAGTCCGACTCACCCCCCGGACCTGTTGCGCGCGAGGCCCGTGGTGCAGTCCACTAGCGTCGAACCAGTGCCCGTCGCGCGTGCGCCGGGACCACCGCTCGACACTTGGAGGCAGGACGTGGGCGCGACCGCGGAGTCCGCGGCGGAGCAGTCGAGGGCCGGCAAGCTGGGTTTCAGGCCCGGGCAGATGGTCCAGGAGTTCGGATACGACGAGGACGTCGACCACGACCTGCGGGCGCAGATCGAGGACCTGACCGGGCACGAACTGGCCGACGAGGACAATCAGGACGTCGTCGACGCAGTGATCTTCTGGTGGCGCGAGGATGACGGAGACCTCGTCGACGCGCTCATGGACGTCCTGACCAACCTTGCCGACGGCGGCGTGGTGTGGCTGTTCACCCCCAAGTCCGGTCGCCCCGGTCATGTGGAGCCCTCGGAGATCGAGGAATCCGCGCCCCCCGCCGGGCTGCACGCCATGAGCACCATCAGCGCCTGCGCCGACTGGACCGGTACGCGTCTGGGAACGCCCCGAGGTGGACGTCGCTGATCCGTCCCGGCAATGCTGGGTGCGACAGGTGCCGGCCGAACGCCGCGCCGGACGTGTCCTCGGGGCCTGTAGCTCAGTTGGTAGAGCACCGCGCTTACACCGCGGGTGTCGTCGGTTCGAGTCCGGCCGGGCCCACTGGGAAGCACCGTGGGCGCGTCGTCCGGTGCGCCGAGCCCGGCGGTCATCGGTTCGGATGATTCTCGGGTGCTCGACCACGCACGGTGAGACCGCTCGGCGTGTTGATTCCGGAGAGTAGTCAACCGATTGCCCTCTGTTGTCGGGTGGCCGACGGAGTGACGGTGTGAGCACTAGTGTGCCGTGCGTGACGAGCGACACCCGACCCCCAGTCCTGGCCGAGGTCATCTCGGTGCTCGAGCAGCTCTACGACCCCTCCTGGGCCCGAGACTGGGACCGAGTGGGCCTCGTCTGTGGTGATCCACAGGCTCCGGTGCGGCGGGTCCTGCTGGCCGTCGACCCGGTGGCCGCGGTCGTGGACGAGGCGCTGGACTGGCACGCCGATCTGGTGATCACCCACCATCCGCTGCTGCTCCGGCCGGTGCACAGCGTGGCCGCCACCACCGCCAAGGGCAGGCTCGTCCACCGCCTGGTCCGGGCGGACTGCGCGCTCTACACCGCCCACACCAACGCGGACGCCGCCGCCCCCGGGGTCTCGGACGCCCTGGCCCGGGTGCTCGGGTTGCGTGATCTCTCGCCGCTGTCCGCCGACGAGCCCGACCCGATCGACAAGATCGTCACCTTCGCCCCGCCGGACGCGGCCGACCTGATCGTGGACGCCCTGGCCAAGGCGGGGGCCGGGGTGATCGGTGACTACGCCCGCTGCGCCTTCACCGCCGTGGGCACCGGCACCTTCGTTCCCGGGGCTCAGGCGCGGCCGACGGTCGGGGAGCCAGGCCGCCGGGAGGATGTGGCCGAGGTCCGGATCGAGATGGTGATGCCTCGCGACCGGCGCCTGGCGGTGCTGGAGGCGCTCGGTCAGGCACACCCTTACGAGCAGCCGCCGGTGGACGTCCACGAGCTCGCCTCATGGAGCGCCGTCCGGGGGATCGGGCGCGTCGGTCGCCTGTCCACGCCGGTCACGTTGCGCGAGTTCGCCCTGCTGGTGGCCGAGGCGCTGCCGGCGACCGCCCAAGGGGTACGGGTGACCGGTGAGCCGACGGCGATGGTCGGCAGGGTGGCGGTCTGCGGAGGGGCCGGCGACTCCCTGCTGGCGGCTGCCCGGGCGGCCGGGGTGGACGCGTTCGTCACCGCAGACCTGCGCCACCACCCGGTGAGCGAGGCCCGCGAGGAGGCCGGGGACGGGGCGCCCTACCTGCTCGACGTCGCCCACTGGTCGAGCGAGTGGCCCTGGCTGGCCGGGGTGGCCAACCGGCTGGAAGGCCTGCTCGAGGCGGCCGGCACCCCGATCGAGGTACACGTCTCCGCCCGCAGCACGGACCCGTGGACCTTCCGGGTGCCGAGCCCGGGCGGCGTCGTCCGGTAGCTCGTGCCCGGCCACCCCGGCCACTAGGGTGAGCCGGGTGGTGACCGCAGCCCCCCAGGACCAGTGGCGTCTGCTCGACGTCCAGGCGCACGACACCCGGCTCGCCCAGCTCGCGCATCGACGGCGGACCCTGCCCGAACTCGCCGAGCTTGCCGCTCTGGCCGAGCGTGGCCGGGCACACGGCGACCGTCTGATCGCCGCGCGCACCGTGGTCGAGGACGTCACCCGGGAGCTGGCCAAGGCCGAGGCGGACGTCGAGCAGGTGCGGGCGCGGGCCGCCCGCAACCGTGTCCGCCTGGACTCCGGTCAGGGAACCCCGAAGGACCTGCAGGCGCTCCAACACGAGGTCGAGTCCCTGGCCGCCCGCCAGTCCACCCTGGAGGACGTCGAGCTCGAGGTGATGGAGCGCCTGGAGCAGGCCTCGGCCGACCTCGACGGCCTTCGGGCCGAGGCCGAGCAACTGGAGTCCGAGACCGCACGGATCACCGAGCGTCGCGACGCCGCGCTGGCCGCGCTGGACGACGAGGCCGCCGCCGAGCAGCGCGGCCGCGACAACGCTGCCGCCGGGCTGCCCGCCGACCTGCTCGCCCTCTACGAACGGATCCGCGCCGCCAACGCCGGGGTGGGGGCGGCCCGCCTGTCCCAGCGCCGGTGCGAGGGATGCCGGCTCGAACTGAACACCACCGACATCGGCCGGTTGCGGGACGCGGCCGAGGACGCCGTGATCCGCTGCGAGGAGTGCGGCCGGATCCTGGTCCGGACCGCAGAATCCGGTCTCTGACCAACCCGCTCGTACTCCCCGGGGAGCGCGCGCGGCGCGGGAGACGTCCGGTTCGTCCGTTGTCCGCGGAGCGCGACGGGTCGCCTGCGGAGTATGAGCGGGTTGGGGGCGGGGTTCAGCCGGCGAGAGCCCCGGCGAGGATGTCCAGGCCCTCGGCCAGCAGGTGCTCGGGGATCACCAGGGGCGGCAGGAAGCGCAGCACGTTGCCGTAGGTGCCACAGGTCAGGGTGACCACCCCGGCCTGGTGGCAGGCGGCGCTGATGCGGGCCGCCTCGGCGGGATCCGGCTCCTTCGTGGTCTCGCGGGTGCCGGGCTTGACGATCTCGATCGCCAGCATGGCGCCACGACCGCGAACGTCGCCGATGCCCGGATGGGCGGCAGCCAGCTCCTGCAGCCGGGCCAGCATGACCGACTCGATCCGTCGGGCCGCCGAGACCAGGTCGAGGCCCTCGATCAGGTCGATCGCCGCCAACGCGCCGGCGCAGGCCACCGGGTTGCCGCCGTAGGTGCCGCCCAGCCCGCCCCCGTGGACGGAGTCCATGATGTCGGCCCGGCCGGTCACGGCGGCCAGTGGCAGACCGCCGGCGATGCCCTTGGCGGTGATGATCATGTCAGGGACGATGCCCTCGTGCTCGCAGGCGAACATCGCGCCGGTGCGGGCGAACCCGGTCTGGACCTCATCGGCGACGAACAGGATCCCGTTCTCGGCGCACCAGGCCGCGATCGCGGTCAGGAACCCGGGTGCCGGGACGACGAAACCGCCCTCGCCCTGGATCGGCTCGATCACGACCGCGGCCGTGCGGTTGATCCCCACCTGCTTGTCGATCGCCGTGATCGCCCGGGCGGCGGCCTGCTCGCCCGAGATCGGGGCGGGCTCACGGAACGGGTAGCTCATCGGCACCCGGTAGATCTCGCTGGCGAACGGCCCGAAGCCGTCCTTGTACGGCATGTTCTTGGCGGTCATCGCCATCGTGAGATTGGTCCGGCCGTGGTAGCCGTGGTCGAAGACCACCACGGCGTCGCGGCCGGTGAACCGGCGGGCGATCTTGACCGCGTTCTCGACTGCCTCGGCCCCGGTGTTGAACAGCGCCGACCGCTTCTCGTGCCGGCCCGGGGTCAGCCGGTTGAGCGCCTCGCACACCTGCACGTACGCCTCGTACGGGGTGACCATGAAGCAGGTGTGGGTGAACTCGCCGACCTGCTGGGTGACCCGGCGGGCAACCTCGGGAGCCGCGTTGCCGACGTTGGTGACCGCGATCCCGGAGCCGAAGTCGATCAGGTGGTTGCCGTCGACGTCGACCAGGATCCCGCCGGCGGCCCGCTCGACGTAGATCGGCAGCATGGTGCCCACCCCGGCGGAGACCGCCGCGAGCTTGCGGGCATGCAGCCTCTGCGAGGCAGGGCCCGGGACCGCAGTGACCAGGCGGCGCTCCTGCTCCACCGTCGGGGTCGAGGCCAGGTCGCGATCCATGATCTCGGTCATTGTCTGCTCCCGTGCGCGATGAGTGGTCAAGACGAGCGTACCCGGCGGAATCTGAAGCCACACGACCCCGGGGCCACCGGATCCGTCGTGAGGTTCATCCCTGACGGGGCGAACCGCTACGGTCCTGGGCATGGAGCTCTGGACCGCGATCACCGGTGAGCGACTGCGGCTGGCCGAGCTGCTCGCCGGGCTGAGCGATCAGCAGTGGGCCATCGCCAGTTTGTGCTCCGAATGGACAGTACGCGACGTGGCAGCGCACCTCGTCGCGCCGCTGGCCACTCCAGCCCTGATGCTGCGGTTCGCCCTCGACATGGTGCGGGCTCGCGGGAGCTTCGAGAAGGCCAACCAGCTCGGCACCTCCCGGATGGCTGCTCGCCCACCGGCCGAGCTGGTGGAGCTGCTGCGCGCCCACGCGGACAGCCGCTTCGTGGCACCCACGATGCCGCGCACGGCGTCACTGGCCGAGATCCTGGTCCACGGCCAGGACATCCGGGTGCCGCTTGGGGTCGACGATCCGGGCCCGGTGGAGCACTGGACGACGGCACTGGACTTCCTGGTCACCCCGGCGGCCCGGCGCGGCTTCGTCGGGGGCCGGTTGCCGCGACTGCGCTGGACGGCGTCCGACGCGTCCTGGACGGCGTCCACGGCAGGGACGGCAGCACCGGACTCGTCGGCGGCGACCGACTCGGCAGCAGCGGTTGCCGAGGTGAGCGGTCCGGCGTCCGCGCTGGCGCTGGCCATGATGGGTCGCGCCGCCCGGCTGGACGAGCTGGACGGCGACGGCGCCGCCACCGTCGCCGGGTGGCTGCGAGGCTGATCGGCCCAGGGCGCGCGCCGGTCTGACACGATGCCCCTCGCACACGTTCTGCGATGGGGAGGCACGGTTGAGCGAGTACGCGGGCGACATCAGCCCGAGTGAGTCCTTCGAGCTGTTGAGCCGCGAGCCGGACGCCGTCCTGGTGGACGTGCGGACCGCCGCCGAGTGGGCCTATGTCGGCCAGCCGGACCTGTCGGGGATCGGCAAGCAGGTGATCGGCATCGAGTGGGTGGGGTACCCGGGGGGCGCGCGCAACGAGGCCTTCCTCGACCAGCTCGCCGCCGCGGGCGTGCCGCAGCAGGCCGCGGTCGCCTTCCTGTGCCGCTCCGGGGTGCGATCCCGGGGGGCAGCGACCGCGGCGACCGCCGCCGGCTACGAGCGGGCCTACAACATCACGGACGGGTTCGAGGGGCAGCTGGACCAGGCCGGCCACCGGGGGGTCGGCGGGTGGAAGGCCGCGGGGCTGCCCTGGCGCCAGTCGTGACTGCCGCTCGGCCCTCGGCACAGGACCAACAGCCGGGCCAGCAGCCGAACCAGCAGCCAGACCAACAGCCGGTGAGGCACCCGGGCTGGCGCCCGGAGACCATCGCCGTCCGCGGGGGGATGCAGCGGTCGAATCACGCCGAGACCGCCGAGGCCATCTTCCTGACCCAGGGGTATGTCTACGACGATGCCGGTCAGGCCGAGGCGGCGTTCGCCGGCGAACTCGACCACTACATGTACTCGCGGTACGGCAATCCGACCGTGGCGGTCTTCGAGGAGCGGCTGCGGCTGCTGGAGGGTGCACCGGCCTGCTTCGCCACCGCGACCGGGATGGCCGCGGTGTTCACCTCGCTGATGGCCTTCCTGAAGGCCGGCGACCGGGTGGTCGCGGCGCGGGCACTGTTCGGTTCCTGCTTCGTGATCCTCGACGAGTTGTTGCCCCGGTGGGGGATCACCTGCGACTTCGTCGACGGGCACGACCTGGGGCAGTGGCAGGCCGCGCTGAACCCCTCGTCCGTTCCGGTGCAGGCGGTGTTCTTCGAGTCCCCCTCCAACCCGATGCAGGACCTGGTCGACGTTGCCGCCGTGTGCGAGCTGGCCCACGCCGCCGGGGCGAAGGTGGTGGTGGACAACGTGTTCGCCACCCCGCTGCTGCAGCGGCCGATGGAGCTGGGCGCCGACATCGTCGTGTACTCGGCGACCAAGCACATCGACGGGCAGGGACGGGTTCTGGGCGGGGCGATCCTGGGACCGCGCGAGTACATCGACGGCGGGGTGCAGAACCTGATGCGCCACACCGGGCCGTCCATGAGCCCGTTCAACGCCTGGGTTCTGCTCAAGGGGCTGGAGACCATGCGGTTGCGGGTCGACGCCCAGTGCCGGGCCGCGCATCGCATCGCCGAGCACCTCGAGGCGCACCCGCGGGTCGCCTCGGTGCGCTACCCGTTCCTGCCCAGCCACCCGCAGTACGAGCTGGCCCGGCGCCAGATGAGTGCCGGCGGCACGGTGGTCACCTTCGAGGTGGACGGCGACAAGCAGGGGGCGTTCGCGTTTGTCGACGCGCTGCGCGTGATCGACATCTCGAACAACCTCGGGGACGCCAAGTCGCTGGCCACCCACCCGGCGACCACCACCCACCGACGGCTCGGCGCCGAGGGCCGCGCGGCGGCCGGGATCACCGACGGCGTGGTGCGGATCTCGGTGGGCCTGGAGGCCGTCGAGGACCTGCTCGAGGACATCGACCAGGCGTTGGCAGCCCGCTGACGGTCAGCGGGTGGCAGCAGGCTCGCCGTCCTCGCCCAGCGCCTCGGGCTCGCACTCGTCGACCCAGGTCCACCCACCCCAACCGAGCGGCTCCGACGGTGGCAGCCCCAGGTCGGCGTTGAGCCGGTTCAGATCGGTGTGCGGGGACAGGCCGGTGAGCAGGATGGCGTCCTCGCGCAGCCAGGCGAGCCGGCGTGGCGCCCCCGCCCGGCGCAGGGCCCGGGCCAGCTCGACGTGCAGCACGGTGCTCAGGTACTTCGCCAGCCCCCGATAGTCCAGGACCACGTGGTCCGGCGGCGGGCCGCCGACGGCGAGCTCGAGCCGGGTGTGCACCCCGCCGAGCGGGACATCGAGCAGGCGCTGGTCCACCCCGAGAACCTCCACCGCCACGGTGCCGCCGGTCAGCCGGGCCAGGTCGGCCACCTGCTCGAGCAAGGTGTCCGACCACTGCTCGACCTGGTTCTCGTGGTGGGCCAGGTTGGCCGAGTACCGGCTGGTGTCCGCCTCGGGCACCCAGTAACCCACCTCGCCGAGGCAGAGCAGCAGGTCCTGCGCCGTCACCGGCTCACCGCGCGAGGCCACCGCCGCCTCCAGGACCTGCGGGTCCGGGACCTCGGGCGCGAACACCCCTGCCCGGCCCAGGACGGCGACCAGTTCGGCCACCCGACCCTGCCCTTCCGGTGACAGTGCCGGTGCCGGTGCCGGTGACGCGGCGCCCCGATCGTGTCCGCGGACCTGCGGGGGCAGTGCCCGGGGGATCGGGTTGTCGGGGGAGTCGGCGCGGTCGGGGTTCGGGTGCCAGGCGGGGCGGGATCGCCGCCGGGCCAGCAGCGCCCCGGCCGCGAGCAGCGCGGCGGCGAGGCTGATCCCACCGATCACCGCCGCCTGGTCGAGCAGCAGGACCAGTGCGCCGAGCCCCGCGAAGAACGCCACCCCGAGCCAGGCCTGACGCTCGATCCTCTCCTCGTTCACCCGAGGCCTACCGTCGCGTCGCGTGGTCGATGAACTCGCCCACCACCTGGCACCAGCGGTCCTGGGCGTCGTAGAGGGGGCCGTGGCCGGAGCCCTCGAACATCTCCGTCCTGACCTGTCCTCCGCGCTCGGCGTAGGTGGTGAGCACGTCGCGGATCTGGCTGACCATGAGTTGCGCCGGATACGCCTCGGCTCCCGGCCAGCCCGGGATCATCCCCATCGCCCCCAGGGCCCCGAGCTCGAGCGCTGCGCCGTCGGCGACGATCAGGTCGGCGGTGCCGTGGGTCCACAGGATCGGTGGCTTGGGGTCGAGGTCGACGATGCCGGACCAGTTGGCGTACTTGGGTGAGAGCGCGTTCAGCATGCCACTGGTCCCGGGGGCGAAGCCGGGCCAGTTCGGGGACGGCGCGGCGTCCCCGGGGTAGGTGCCCTCACCGATGCTGGTCATCAGGATCTCGGCGACCAACAGGTCCTCGCGCTCGGGCGGGACCCGGAAGTCCGGCCGCCAGTACAGCGCGTTGATCACGTTGCGGATGCTGAACGGGGAGTCGGCGGAGGCGTCGCCGTCCCGGAGCCGTTGCACCAGTTCGGGATTTGCCCCCGCGGCACCGGCGCCCGCGAAGTCGGGCTGGCAGGGGGTGCCGTCGCGGCGGACGCCGCCGTAGCCGTAGGGGGAGACCGGGTCGATGTAGGTCATCGAGGCCACCGATGGCGTGCCGTCCGGCAGGCGGGGGTGGTCCATCGCGAAGTGGCTGATCGCCAGACCGCCGGCCGACCAGCCGATCAGGTGCACCGGCTCGTCGATGCCGATCGCGGCCAGCCAGGCGTGCAGGTCATCCGACCAGTCCCGCAGCCCTCGGGTGGCGTCGATCGGCACCTTGTCGGTGCGCCCGTACCCGCGCATGTCGGGGGCGAGCAGGCGCAGCGGGCGAGCGCCGTCCTCCCGGTGTGCGGCGACCTCGTCGGCGAGCTGCGCCATCACGTGCTCGTAGAACCGGCCGGTACTGAGGTTCCCCTGCACGAGGACCACCGGCTCGCCGTCCTGCGGCCCGTGGGACAGCCAGTGCACGGAGAGCCGCTCGGTGGTCGTGAGATGGGCGCTGACGCCGGGCATGAGATCCATGGCAGGCATCTTGCTGCATGGGCTGGGGCGTCGGCGGGTACATCCCGGCCCCGATCAGGCGCAGCTGATCGCGCGGACGACCCGAGGGGGCCTCGAGTGAACGCTGTCGTCACCGCCGACACCTTGATCGACGCAGCGCCGATCGACTACCTGATCCTGGCGATCTACTTCGCCTTCGTGCTCGCGATCGGGTTCGTCGCCCGGCGAGGGGTCTCGGACTCGATCGACTTCTTCCTGTCCGGTCGCTCGCTGCCCGCCTGGGTCACGGGGCTGGCGTTCATCTCGGCCAACCTGGGCGCTGTCGAGATCATGGGAATGTCCGCGAACGGGGCCCAGATCGGCCTGGCGACGGTGCACTACTTCTGGGTCGGCGCCATCCCGGCGATGCTGTTCCTGGGCGTGGTGATGATGCCGTTCTACTACGGCTCCAAGGTGCGCTCGGTGCCCGAGTTCATGCTGCGCCGCTTCGGCCGGGGCGCCCACCTGGTCAACGCGCTCTCGTTCGCCGTCGCCCAGTTGCTGATCGCGGGGGTGAACCTGTTCCTGCTCGGCTCGATCGTGCACGCCCTGCTCGGATGGCCGCTGTGGGTGGCCCTGATCGTGGCCGCAGCGATCGTGTTGTCCTACATCACCCTCGGTGGGCTGTCGGCTGCCATCTACAACGAGGTGCTCCAGTTCTTCGTCATCGTGGCCTCCCTGCTCCCGCTGACCCTGCTGGGACTGCACCGGGTCGGCTGGTGGTCCGGGCTCGAGGAGAGGATCACCGCCGCGGCGAACGCCGGAGCCGGCCCGAGAGCCACCCAGCAGCTCGAATCGTGGCCCGGTCAGGCACTGTCGGGTTTCGACTCGCCCGTGCTGTCGGTGATCGGCATCGTGTTCGGGCTCGGGTTCGTGTTGTCCTTCGGCTACTGGACGACGAACTTCGTCGAGGTCCAGCGGGCGATGGCCTCCGACTCGATCTCCTCGGCGCGCAAGACGCCGATCATCGGGGCGTTCCCCAAGATGTTCATCCCGTTCCTGACCATCGTGCCGGGCATGTTGGCCGGGATCCTGGTGGTCGAGATCGCTGACCTCAAGGCGGGGGGATCACCCCCCGGTGGCTCCTCCGGCGAGGGGGTGACCTACAACGACTCTTTGCTGCTGCTGATGCGTGACCTGCTGCCCAACGGCCTGTTGGGGCTGGCGATCACCGGCCTGTTGGCCGCCTTCATGGCCGGGATGGCGGCCAACATCTCGGCGTTCAACACGGTCTTCTCCTACGACCTGTGGCAGGACTACGTGGTTCGCGACCGCGACGACCACTACTACCTGCGGGTGGGCCGGGTGGCGACCGTGGCGGCGACCGTGATCGCGATCTTCACGGCGTCGATCGCGGGCAACTTCTCCAACGTGATGACCTACCTGCAGACCCTGTTCGGCTTCTTCAACGCGCCGCTGTTCGCGACGTTCATCCTCGGCATGTTCTGGCGCCGGATGACCCCGGCTGCCGGCTGGATCGGCCTGGTGGCCGGGACGGCCTCAGCGGTTGCGGTCTGGGCGGCCAACGAGTTCGGCCCCCTCGACCTGCCGGGGCAGGGGGCGGCCTTCCTGGCGGCGTCCACCGCCTTCGTGGTCGACGTCGTGGTGAGCGTTGCGGTCTCGATGGTCAGCCGACCGAAACCGGCGACCGAACTGGTCGGGCTGGTCTATTCCGAGACGCCGGCCGAGCTGCGCACCGACCCGCTGGAGGCGGGCTACCCCTGGTACCGCCGGACCGTGCCGCTGGCCCTGGTCGCCGCGGTCCTGGTCGTGGCTCTCAACGTGACCTTCTGAAGGAGGCCGACATGTCGACGTCCCAGCCACCGCACGAGTCAGCGGGCCGGTCACGAGCCCAGTCGGCAGCCGGGCCGGCAGCCGGGCCATCGAGTGCCGTTCCGGCAGGCAGGCCGTCGGGTGGACGGCGCACCGCCGGCGCCCTGGACATCCGCAACCTGATCGGCCTGCTGCTGGCGGTCTACGGGGTGATCCTCACCGCCGCGGGACTGTTCGGCGATCCCGAGACGGACAAGACCGCCGGAGTCAACGCCAACCTGTGGGGCGGTGTCGTACTGGTGCTCGCCGGGCTGGTCTTCATGGCCTGGGCCAGGTTGCGGCCGGTGGTCGTGCCCCAGGACCTCGCGGCCGGCCCTCGGGAGCAGCTTCCCCCGGCCGGCTGACCGGCAGCTGCCCGACCGGCGCTCAGGTCCCCGGGTCGACCAGGCGCCGGGCCGACTCGACATCGAGCTCGCCGGCGGCCAGGGCGTGCAGGGCGGCCAGCCGGGGGTCGGGCGCCGGTGCAGGCGCCCCTGCGGGGACCGGGGGCCCCGGAGAAGCCGGGGGCACCGGGGGTGCCGGAGGCGCTGGAGGCGCTGCAGGTACCGGGGGAGTGGGCGGTGCCGAGTCACCGTTCCCGCCTGCTGGTGCCAGACCGAGCCGGCGCAGCAGGTCGTCGAACCGGGCCCGGGCCGTCGGGTAGCTGACCTGGAGGTGTCGCTCGACGTCCTTCATGTTGCCGCGCGAGGTCAGGAACACCGTCAGCAGCGCCCGGTCGTCCTCGGACATGCCGCAGAACTCGCAGGCCCGGAACGACCCGGACAGTCCCGTGCCGCACTGGGGGCACCCCAGTCGGGTGACGTGCAGCTGCTCGCTGCACACCGGGCAGTCGCGGGGGGCGGCGTACCAGGAACGATCGTGCCGGCCGGGGGCGGTCATGCGTCGTCCCCGGTCAGCATCACCGAACTCATCACGGCCTCGATCAGCAGCTCGCCGCGGCCCTGGCCGACCACCGCCCGGGTCACCTCAGGGTCGACCAGCCCACCGGTGGACACGACCGTGGGCAGCACCACCTTGCCCAGGCGGTTGCGCGCGGTGATGGTGACATCGGTGCCGGCGCCGAGCAGCAGCTTGACCGAGGAGGACTCGCAGGCGATCCGGGATCGCCCTGTCGGCGCGGCGAACCCCTTGACCGAGGAGGACAGGGCATCGATGTCCAGCGGTCCGCGCACCCGCTCCAGCTTGAGCGCAGCGGCGATCACCCGCAGGGTGGCACCGCCCTCGATGCCGCTGACCCGAACGCTCGCTCCGGCGGCGTCCAGCTCGAGGGGCAACTCGGGATTGACCCGGACCACGAGGCGCTGCTCGGTCCAGGCCTTGGCCCAGGCCAGGCCCCGAGGGAGGTCGGCGAAGGTGAACCCGCCCAGGGGGCGCGAGCCCGGCTCGCCGTCGGCGCCCGGGGCGGTCGGACGGTCCTGACTCTCGACCACGAGGGTCGTGCCGTCGCGGCGCACGGTGTGGTGACCGGTCACCGTCAGCTGGGCGACGGTCGGGTCGGCGATGATCTCGACCGAGCGGTAGGAGGCATGCACGCGGATCGCCGTGACGGCCGGGTCGACCTCGGCGGAGTCGGCGGTACCCCAGGCGGGGGGGCCGGCCGGGGGGAGCGGGTCAGCGGCCGCCGGCCCGTCCCCGTCCCCGTCCTCGGCAGGGGCGGCAGTCGCGCTCGCTCCGGCGGCATCGAGCAGCGGCAGGGCCTGCTCGGGAGTGAGCTCCCCGGCCGCGACCCGGCGGAGGACCTCTTCGGTGGTGGTCATTTCTCGAAACTAAAACAGAGCTTTACAGAATGCAAGCTCACAAGTTGTTTTTGACAACTCGCTGAAGGAGATCCCAGAGAGCGGCCACATCGGTCCGCTCCGTGGCCTCGGCTCCGATCGAGATCCTCACCATCCAGGTGCCGTCCAGCAGGGCCGGGCTGACGAAGGCCAGGCCCGAGCCGTTCACCGCCTCTGCCCAGGCCAGGGTGTGGGCATCCAGCGCCGGTCCGTCGAGCACGTCGCCCTCCGCCGTCACCGTGCCGGGCGGTTCGTGACGCAGGCACACCGTCTGCAGGGACACCGGCGCGAGCACCCGCCAGCCCGGCGTCCGCCGGACCTGGTCGGCCAGCCAGTTCGCGGTCTCCAGGTCGCGGCGCAGCCGGGCGCGAATCGCCTCCAGCCCGTCCAGGCGCAGGTGGAACCAGAGCTTGAGCGCCCGGAAGCGCCGTCCCAGCGGGATCCCCCAGTCCTTGTACTGCGGGACGCCGGCGCGCGCCAGGTCCTCGTCGGCGGATGAGCGCAGGTAGCTGGGGTTGGTGGACATCACCTGAGCCAACTGCTCGGCGTCGGCGACGTACAGCAGCGAGCAGTCCAGGATCGTGCCCATCCACTTGTGCGGGTTCCACGACAGGGAGTCGGCGCCGTGGATGCCCTCGATCATCCAACGGCGTTCCGGCAGCAGCAGGGCCGAGCCGGCCATGGCGGCGTCCACGTGCACCCACGGGCGGACGGCGCCGGTGCCCGCCGCCGCACGGCCCGGCACTCGGTCCAGCACCCGGACCACCTCGGCCAGCGGGTCGATCGCCGTGGTGCCGGTGGTGCCGATCGCCACCACCACCGCCGCCGGACGCCGCCCGGCCGCCACGTCGGCCTCGATGGCGGTCGCGAGCGCCGCCGGATCCAGGGCGTAGGTGGTCGGGTCGACCTCGACCCGGCGCAGGTTGTCCGCCCCGAAGCCCGCCAGCAGGGCCGCCTTGGCCACCGAGGAGTGCGCGTGCGGTGAGGTGTAGACGACCAGCGGAGCCGGCTCGGACTGCAGGCCGCCGCCGAACTCGCTGTTGTCGGTGGCGCGCTCCCGGGCGGCCAGCAGGGCGACCAGGCACGCCGTCGAGGCGGTGTCGTGGATGGCCCCCCGCCATCCCTGCGGCAGGCCGGTCTCGGCCCGCAGCCACTCGGTGACCACCACCTCCACCTCGGTCAGCGCGGGGGCCGACTGCCAGGTGATGCCGAGCGCTCCGAGCCCCGAGGAGGCGATGTCGCCCAGCACCGAGGCCAGCGCGGCGTTGGAGGGGAACCAGCCGTAGAACCGGGGGTGCTGAGTCTGGGTGATCCCCGGCACGACCACCCGCTCCAGGTCGGCGAGCACCGCTGCGAACGACTCGGGCTGCTCGGGTGCCGCCGGGGGCAGGGCGGCCACGATCTCGCCCGGAGCCACCGTGGCTCGTACCGGCAGGTCCGGGATGCGCTCGCGGTGGTCGGCGATCCAGTCGATCAGGGCGTGGCCGGCGGTGCGGAACTCCTCGGGGGTCATGCCGCTCACCGTAGAACCCTCGCGACGGCTTCCGACGGCGGCCGACGGCTACTGACGGCTGCCGACGGCGGGCGTCAGTGGGCCAGGACGTCGAGGGTCCAGGACTGGTGGGCGCGCACCGGTTCGACCGGTTCGACGTCCCATCGGGACGACAGCGCGGCCGCCAGGTCGGGGACCGTCCGGGCCCGGATGCCGTGCACCAGGATGTCGCGCGCGATCAGCCCGCGGGTGTGCTTGGCCAGGTGGCTGACGACCGTGCGGCCGTGCGGCCCGTCCCGCCAGACCCGGACGGCGGCCGTGCGCCCCGCGGCCTCGCCGCGCGGCGTCCAGGCCTTCGCGTAGGCCTCCGAGCGGCAGTCGAGGATCACCCCGGCCTGGCGCGCGACGGCGTCCAGGACGGGGCTCAGGTGGGGACGCCAGGCGCTGTGCAACGGCCCGATCCCGGGCAGGGGCACCGACATCGACAACCGGTAGGGCGGCACCGCGTCACCGGGTCGCAACGCGCCCCAGAGGGCAGAGATCACGATCAGCCGGGACGCCGCGCGCCGCTTGGCGCCGGGCGGCAGCGAGTCCCAGTCCAGTGCGGCGTAGAGCACCCCGGTGTAGAGCGCCGAGGCCGGGCGTACCGGGACCCGCCGCAGCCGGGTGTTGCGCTCCACCTCCGCGGCCAGCGAGGCACCCACCCCGAGGACGGCGAGCGCGTCGTCGCGGGCGCTGACCGCGGCCAGCCGATCGAGCACGGCCAGCCGCTGCGCCGTGAGCTCGGGGAAGGAGAGCGCCTGCGGATCGACCACTCGACCCCGGCGCGGCGGCGCCGCCTTGCCCTCCGAGGGCGGCAGCAGGATCAGCACGTCAGGGCTCCCCTCACGTCGAGCCGGATCGATGGCTGCGACACGACGGCAGATCGTACGAGGTCCCTCGGTCCCGCCGGGCGGATGCCAGGCTGGGCCAGGCTGGGCCAGGATGGTCCCCTTGGAGGTGAGCCCCCTCGTGGACGTGAACGAGACGTTGTTGCCCGGGGTCGGGATCAGGTACGAGTTCTCGACCCGGTCCGGAGCGAGGGTGGGCCTGGTGGCCCGCCGGGACGGTCGGATCGAGATCGTCGCCTACGACCCGCGTGATCCCGACGTCGGTACCGAGGTGATGACGCTGACGGCCTCCGAGGCCGAGACCGTGGCCGAGCTGCTGGGAGGCCCCAGGATCGCCGCCCGCTTCGCCGACCTCACGCGGGAGATCCCCGGCCTGACCGCGGCCGAGCTCAAGGTGACCGCGGGGTCCCGGTACGCCGGGCGCCTGTTGGGCGACACCCGGGCCCGAACCCGTACCGGCGCCTCGATCGTCGCCCTGGTCCGGGGAGCGGACGTGATCGCCTCGCCCGGGCCGGAGCAGCAGCTGGACGTCGGCGACACCCTCGTGGTGGTCGGTACGAGTGACGGGATCGACGGCGTCCGGGACCTGCTGGCCCGACCCACCGGCTGAGGGGGAGGCCTGCCGTGCACGCCGACCCGAACTTCTTCGTCGAGATCGGGGTGCTGCTGCTCATTCTCGGGGCGGCCGGAGCCCTGGCCTGGAGGATCGGCCTGACCGCCGTGCCGATGTTCCTGCTGGCCGGGCTGGCCGTGGGCGAGGGCGGGCTGTTCCCCGCGCCGTCGGTGGCCGAGTTCCTGGAGTTCTCCGCCGGGATCGGCGTCGTGCTGCTGATGCTCACCCTGGGCCTGGAGTTCTCCTCCGCCGAGTTCGCCCAGTCGGTGCGCAGCCACGCCCCCAGCGGTCTGGTCGACCTGGTGCTGAACGCGACCCCGGGCGTGGTGGTGGGGCTCCTGCTGGACATCCCCGCGGCGGGGGTGCTGGCCCTGGCCGGGATCACCTGGGTGTCGTCCTCCGGCATCGTGGCCCGCACCCTGGTCGACCTGGGCCGGCTCGGCTACCGCGAGACCCCGTCGGTCCTGTCGGTGCTGGTGCTCGAGGACATCGCGATGGCGGTCTACCTGCCGATCCTCGGGGTCGCCCTGGCCGGCGGCAGCGCGACCTCCGGAGCGGTGGGGGTCACCGTGTCGGTGACCGCGGTGGCCCTGGTGCTGTTCCTGTCCCGCCGGGCCGGGCCCCAGCTCGAGCGGTTGCTGACCCACGACTCCGACGAGCAGGTCATGCTGCGCACGCTCGGTCTGACCCTGGTCGTCGCCGGCCTGGCCGAGCGGGTGGGCATCTCGGCCGCGGTCGGCGCGTTCCTGGTCGGCATCGCCATCCCGAGCGAGACGGCCGAGGCGGCCCGCCGGGTTCTCGACCCGCTGCGTGACCTGTTCGCGGCCGCCTTCTTCCTGTCCTTCGGTTACGGCACCCACCCCTCGGAGCTGCTGCCCGCGTTGCCGGCCGCCCTGGGTCTGGCCGTGGTGACCACGCTGACCAAGATCGCGACTGGGTGGTACGCGGCCGGGCGGGACGGCGTCGGCCCGCGGGGGCGGTGGCGGGCGGGGATGACCCTGGTCGCCCGGGGGGAGTTCTCGCTGGTGATCGCCGGGCTGGCGGTGACCGCCGGATTCGGCGAGGTGGGCGAGTTGTCCGCCGCCTACGTGCTCATCCTGGCGATCGTCGGGCCGGTGTTGGCCCGGGTCTCGGGCCAACGACGCGACCGGGGCCACTCCCGACAGCCGGACCGATCACCGGCCGGGGGACACGCGTAGGGTTCGCGCATGGTTCGGCGCACCGTGCGGCTCACCGGCAGGGAGTCCTCCGTGGCGCAGTTGAGCGCCCGCTTCGAGCGGGTCCGCCGGGAACTGCAGATCCCGGCGGAGTTCCCCGCGGAGGTGCTGGCGGCCGCCGCCGAGCGGGCCGGCCGCGGGCCGAGGGCCGAGGATCCGGACCGGGTCGACCTGCGCGCGGTCGACTTCGTCACCGTCGACCCGCCGGGATCGACCGACCTGGACCAGGCGATGGCGCTGCGTCGCCGACCGGAGGGCGGGTACCTGGTCGACTACGCGATCGCGGACGTGCCGGCCTTCGTCCCACCGCGCTCACCGCTCGACCTGACCGCGCGCTCGCGGGGCCAGACGCTGTACGCGCCGGATCGGCGGATCCCCCTGCACCCGCCGGTGCTCAGCGAGGACGCCGCGAGCCTGCTGGAGGGCCGGGACCGGCCGGCCTTCGTCTGGCGGTTCGCCCTGACCCCCGAGGGCGAGGTGGCGCGGACCGAGCTGGTGCGGGGCGTCGTCCGCAGTCGTGCCCGGTTGACCTACGAGCAGGTGCAGGCGGCCGCGGATGCCCGTCCACGGTCGGGTGCCGCCGGTCCGGCTGACGGTCTCGACCCGGTCGCGGGTCAGGCCGTGTTGCTGCGCGAGATCGGGACGGCCCGCCAGCGCCTCGAGCAGGCCCGTGGTGGAGCCAGCCTGCCGTTGCCCGAGCAGCAGGTGGACGCCGTGGACGGTCGCTACGAGCTCCGCCTGCGACCCACCCTGCCCGCCGAGGACTGGAATGCGCAGCTGTCGCTGATGACCGGGATGGCGGCGGCATCGATCATGCTGGACGGCGGGGTGGGGCTCTTGCGCACCCTGCCACCGCCGGACCCGTCCACCCTGGAACGCTTCCGACGGCAGGCCTCGGCTCTGGGGGTGCGCTGGCCCGCGGGCCTTGCCTACGGCGAGTTCCTGCGATCGCTGCGCCGTGACGTCCCGCGCGAGCTGGCCCTGATGCACGCGGCCGGCGGGCTGTTCCGGGGGGCCGGCTACACACCGCTCGACGCCGCCTCGGGGGCCGGGGTCCCGGCCGTGACCACGCACGCAGCGGTGGCCGCGCCCTATGCGCACGTCACCGCGCCGTTGCGCCGCCTGGTGGACCGGTTCGGGCTGATCACCTGCCATGCCCTGGTGCACGGGCGAGCGGTCCCCGGGTGGGTGATCGAGGCACTGGGCGAGTTGCCGGAGGCGATGCGGGCCAGTGACCAGCTGGCCGGGCAGCTGGAGCGGCGCTGCACCGACCTGGTCGAGGCTGCGGTGCTCGCCCACCGGGTGGGTCAGGTGTTCGACGCCGTGGTGGTCGACCTGGGTGGGCGGCCCGGACGCTCGCCGGTGACCGCCAAGGTTCAGCTGAGCGAGCCCGCCGTGCTGGCCTCGGTCCGGGTTCGGGAGGGCCAGGAGGGCCAGGAGGGCCGGGTGGGCCAGATCCGCTCCGGACACCGGGTACGGATGCGCCTGGAGCAGGTCGATCCGGACCAGGGCACGGTGTCATTCGTCGTCGAGCAGGTGCTGGCCGGTTAGGCTGGTCCCGGACGAGCCGGACGGGCGGCCGCGTCGGGAGAGGCTCCGGTTCGCCGGGGGATCCCCCGCCGAGGAAAGTCCGGACTCCACAGGGCAGGGTGGTGGGTAACACCCACCCGGGGCGACCCGCGGGACAGTGCCACAGAGAACAGACCGCCGGTCATCGATCCTCGGATCGGTGTGCCGGTAAGGGTGAAACGGCGGTGTAAGAGACCACCAGCGCGGCGGGTGACCGTCGCGGCTCGGCAAACCCCACCCGGAGCAAGGTCAGACAGGAAGCGTCCGAGGGCGGCCCGCCCGAGCTTCCGGGTAGACCGCAGGAGGTCACCGGCAACGGTGACCGTAGATGGATGGCCGCCGCTCACCCTCGGTGAGCACAGAATCCGGCTTACAGTCCGGCTCGTCCGCACACCGTCACTGCCTCGGGCTGGCTTCCGGCCGGGTCCGCTGCCCCGGGTCCGCTGGCCCGGGTCCGCTGCCCCGGGTCCGCTGGCCCCGGCTGGGGCGCGGCCGGCGTCCAGATGCCTGACCTGTCACGCAAGGTGAGCGCGGCCGGGGCATGAAGCGGCCCCACGTGGTTACGGGGGGAAAACCACGTGGGGCCGTTGACGAAGAAAATAGCGGCTGGGAGTGCAGGTTTGGAGCTTTTTCGGAAAGAACACGCCCGCTTCTTCGGCGAAACAGATCACGTCAGAGATCCTCGGTCATCGGCCGATGGCTGATGGTGACCGCTTGTCCGGTGCCGGGTGATCACAGCTCGTGTCGATGGTCGGGCCTTCCGGTGGTCCGGGTGGGTGGTGCAACCCCCGATCCGGTTGCCGCCGCATCGGCCATCTGGTGCTGTGGTGCGGTCGGGGAACCTGCCGGCGTGCACCGTTGGCGTGCACCGCAGGTGTCCCGCGGGAGCGGAGGACGCCATGTCGACCCTGGAACGGCGCCGGGCGGCGCGGGCCAACCAGCGGGCGGCCGCCTTCGTCCGCTTCCAGATGGCGGGGGACGCCGAGGCGATGCAGGTGGTGCTCACCGAGGCCGCCGAGGACGAGTACGCCCGACTGGCCTTCGTCACCGCCCTGGCGTCCCTGGCTGCCGGCACCGCGACCAGCGCCTTCGGCCGGGACGGGGCGCTGACCTACTTCCAGTCGGTGGCCACCAACAGCGCGGTGCTCAGCGAGGCCGACAACATCGACGACTACTTCGCCTGAGCCACACCTCCCGCAGCCCGCCCCTCGCCACCTCACCCCGCCACCCTCACCCGCCCCCGCGCCCCTTCCCGCGCCGCGGGCGTCCCTCAGCCGTGCTCGGCGGCGTACAACGCGGCGCCGATGATGCCGCCGTCGTTGAACAGGGCAGCGGGCACGATCGGGGTCCGCAGTTCGAGCAACGGCAGGAACTTGGCCGACTTCCTGCTCACCCCGCCGCCGACCACGAACAGGTCGGGCCAGAGCAGGTTCTCGACCGTGCCGAAGTAGCGCTGCAGCCTCTGGGCCCACTTCTGCCAGGACAGGCTCTCCCGCTGCCGGGCGCTGGCCGCGGCCTTGGTCTCGGCATCGTGCCCGTCGATCTCCAGGTGACCGAGTTCGGTGTTCGGCACCAGTACGCCGTCACAGATCACGGCGGTCCCGATCCCGGTGCCCAGGGTCGCCACCACGACCACCCCCCGGACGTCGCGTGCGGCGCCGTAGCGGGTCTCGGCCAACCCGGCCGCATCGGCATCGTTGAGCACCACCACGGATCGCCCCAGGCGCTGGGTGAGCAGCGCGTCGACGTCGGTCCCGATCCAGGCCTCGTCGACGTTGGCCGCCGTCCGGGCCACCCCGTGCTGGATCACGGCGGGGAAGGTCACGCCGATCGGCAGGGTGCCCGAGCGATCCCCGAAGGAGGAGACCAGGTCGGTGACCGTCCCGGCCACGGCGTCCGGCGTGGACGGCTGGGGGGTGGGGATGCGCATCCGGTCGGCGGTCAGCTCGCCCTTGCCCAGGTCGACCGGTGCCCCCTTGATGCCGGATCCGCCGATGTCGATGCCGAAGCCCACGCCCGCACTGACCCGTCTGCTTGCTGCCGTGCTGGTCGCCATGATGCTGGTCCTCTCCCTCGCCCGGCCGCTCCACCGCGCGGCAACCCTATGAGAGAGGCAGGTCAGGACACCACGAGGGCCACTTCGAATCCGGACGCCGTCCGCAGGACAACCCGTTCGATCACCGCGGTGGCCAGTTCGCTGGCCAACCGCGCCCCGGACGGTGTGGCCGACGGGTCGACCCGGTGGAACCCGTGCCGCAGAGCCTCCCGGGCGATCCGGGTCATCCGGTCGTGTCGTCCGGCGCCGAAGGTGAGGCGCCCCTGGACGCCGACCGGCGTCGTCCAGGGTCTGATGGCCAACCGCAGCCGGGTGCCGCCCCGGGCCCAGCCCATGCCGTCGTCGTCCGCCGCGGGGTGCCAGCCGAGACGGGCCAGCAGCCAGGTCAGGGAGGCGGCGCAGTCGGCGTCCGGAACGCTGACCAGTAGCTCCTGCAGCCCGTCGGGCTCGCTCACAGCGGCCGACCGATCGTGGGCGGCCGCCTGCAGCATCTGGAGTTCGCTGGTCTGCTGGCTCTCGACGTGCCGCACGGCCTCCTCGAGTCGGGCGGCGAAACGGTAGCCGAACCCGAAGGCGATCATGGCGGCGACCGCGCCGATGATGCTGACTCCCATGATCATCACCAGGACGGCGGTCACCCGACCGCCGATGGTGACCGGGAAGTGCTCGCCGTACCCGACGGTGCACACCGTGACCACGGCCCACCACAGGCAGTCCGACCACAGCCGCAGGTTGGCCTCCGGGTCGTCCCGCTCGAAGAACCACACCGCGCTGGCCCCGCTGACCACGACCGCGGCCGTCAGCCCGGTCAACCCCAGGGCCCAGCGGATCAGGTGGACCCAGGGGGACGCCGTCTTCACGGTGCGTATTCTGCTGATCCGCGGCGTGTTCGGATAGCGTTACGCCCCCGGGAAACGCGGTGGCGCTCCGGGTGAGGGCCCGCGTGCGGCCGAGACCGGGGCAAATCGGGACCGCCTGCCGTCAGGGCAGGGTCAGGATCTCCGCCCCGGCGTCGGTGACCAGGATCGTGTGCTCGAACTGCGCGGTGCGCCGCCTGTCCTTGGTGACGATGGTCCAGCCGTCCTCCCAGGAGTCCCACTCGTGGGTGCCCAGGGTGAGCATGGGCTCGACGGTGAAGGTCATGCCCGGCTCGATCACGGTGTCGAACAGGGGGGCCGCGTCGTAGTGCGGGATGATCAAACCCGAGTGGAACGCCGTCCCGATGCCGTGCCCGGTGAAGTCGCGCACCACGCCGTAACCGAACCGCTTGGCATAGGCCGAGATCACCTTGCCGATCACGTTGATCCGGCGACCGGGCATGATCGCCTTGATGCCGCGCAGCATCGCCTCGCGGGTGCGCTCGACCAGCAACCGCGACTCCTCGTCCACCTCCCCGACCAGGTAGGTGGCGTCGGTGTCGCCGTGCACGCCGAGGCCGTCGACGGTGAGGAAGGCGGTGATGTCGATGTTGACGATGTCCCCGTCGGCCAGCACGGTCGAGTCCGGGATCCCGTGGCAGATGACCTCGTTCACGCTGGTGCACAGGGACTTCGGGTACGGCGGGGCGACCCCGGTACCGGGGTAGCCGAGGGTCGAGGGGTAGGCGCCGTGGTCGAGCAGGAACTCGTGCCCGACCCGGTCGAGTTCGTCGGTACTCACTCCCGGGGCGATCCGTTCCGCCACCGCGGCCAGTGCCCGGGCCGCGAGGCGTCCGGCCTGGCGCATCGCCTCGATGGTCTGCTCGTCCTTCACCTCCGGCCCGGTGTACCGCTCGGCCTGCTTGCGGCCCACGTACGACGGGCGGGGGATCGAGGCCGGGACGGCGCGCAGCGGGCTGATCGTCCCGGGCGTCAACGGGGGACGCCGAGCGCCGGTGGCAGTGGACATGCCGGGATTCTAGGCGTGCCCTCGGGGACCCGGCCTGGCGAGGCTCCGGGCCCGCGCCGTCCAGGGCCGCCGGCGTTAGCCTGGCCGGTATGGAGCAGCGGTACTGGTACAACCTGAGAACGGGACAGGTGGAGACCGAGGCGGACAAGTCCCGCGGTGAGGACTTGATGGGGCCCTACCCGACGCACGACGCGGCGTCCCGGGCCCTGCAGGCCGCCCGTGAGCGGACCGAGAAGTGGGACGAGGAGGACCGGCGCTGGAACGAGGGGGACGGCGAGGACTGACGGCAAGGACCGACGCAACGACCGAGCCGGGCAGCGCCCGGGCTCATCCCTCCTGCGCGGCACGCAGGTTCTGCTCGCGGACGGCGTGCTCGTCGGTTCGGGCGTCATAGCTCCACAACCCGCGCAGCCCCGCCGCCGCGGCGCCGACCCCGGCCGTGCACAGCAGCCCGCCGCCGACGATCGCCGGGCGGACGCCGAAGGCATCCGCGGACAGGCCGGCGCGCAGCTGGCCACCCAGCGGCCCGACCGAGTACGACAGCATCTCGATGCCCGCCAGGCGGCCGCGCATCGCATCGGGGATGGTCTGGTTCCAGATGGTCGAGCGGAACAGTGCGCTGATCATGTCGGCGGCCCCGGCGCCGACCAGGAACCCCATCACCAGCCACACCGAGGCTGCCGAGGTCAGACCGGCCAGGGCGATGCACAGGCCCCAGACCGCCGCGGAGACCACCACGGCTCGCCCGTGGTGATGGATGCGGCGGATCCAGCCGCTGGTGAGCGTGGCGACGACGCTGCCCACGGTGCCGGCGCTGTAGAGCAGCCCGAGCAGGTCGGGCCGGTGGAGCACCGTGGTCGCGAACGCCGGGAAGAGCACCTCCGGCATGGCCAGGAACATGGCGACGATGTCCACCACGTAGGTGCCCACCAGCACCGGGCGCCCGATCGCGTACCTCAGGCCCTCGGCAACACCGCGCAGGCTCGGTGGCCGGGTGTCCTCGGTGATCCGTCGCCGTCCCAAGGCCGTGAACAGACCGGTCGCGATCAGCAGTCCGGTGACGTCGACGGCATATGCCCAGGCCAGTCCGGCGTGAGCGATCAGCAGGCCGCCCACCGCCGGCCCGGCCAGCAGGCCGAGCTGCATGCCGAAGGACGACATGGCGACCGCCGCGGGTACCTGGTCGTGTCGGACGGTCCGGGGCAGCAGGGCCTCACGGCTGGGTCGCTGCAGCGACTGGGCGGCCGACAGGCAGGCCCCGATCAGGTACAGCGGCCAGACCAGCGGCTCGGGCAGCACCGCGTTGACCAGCAGCCCCGCGGTGAGGACCACCTGTGCGATCCCGGTCAGCACCAGCACGGTGCGCCGGTCGTGGTGATCGGCGATCGCCCCGCCGTAGAGCCCGAAGACCACCAGGGGGAGCAGTTCGACCGCACCCATCAGGCCGACTGCCAGGTTCGAGCCGGTCTGCCGGTAGAGCTGGTAGGGCACGGCGACGTAGGTGACCATCCCGCCGAGGTAGAACACGGTCCCGGCCACGACGAGCAGCCGGAAGTCCCGCGAGCTGCGCCAGGGGGTCAGATCCACGGCCGGTCAGCGTGCCATGGCCCGACACGGTCCGGCGAGCGGATTTCGTCCCTGCCCGTTCGGGCCTCGTGCAGCGCCGGTCAGCTCTCGAAGGAGTGCTCGGGCGCCGGGAACGCGCCCGAGCGGACCTCGTCGGCGTACGCCCGGGCGGCGTCCAGCATCACCTGGTTGAGGTCGGCGTAGCGCTTGACGAACCGGGGCGCCTTGCCGGTGCGCAGGCCCATCATGTCCTGCCAGACCAGCACCTGGGCATCGCAGTGCGGGCCGGCACCGATGCCGATGGTGGGAATCTGCAGCGCCTTGGTGACCGCGGCGGCAGCATCGATCGGCACCATCTCGAGCACGATGGCGAAGGCCCCGGCCTCCTGGAGGGCGAGGGCGTCGTCCACCATCCGCTGCACCGCCGCCTCGCCGCGGCCCTGGACCCGGTAGCCACCCAGCCCGTGCTCGGCCTGCGGGGTGAAGCCGATGTGGCACATCACCGGGATGCCGGCTCCGACGATCGCCTCGACGCTGGGCGCGACGCGCCGTCCACCCTCGAGCTTGACCGCGTGCGCGAGCCCCTCCTTCATCATGCGCATCGAGCTCGCGAGCGCTTGGTCCGGGCCGGCCTGGTAGGACCCGAACGGCAGGTCGGCGACCACCAGGCAGTGCCGGGCGCTGCGGGTGACCGCACGCACCAGCGGCACCATCTCGTCGACCGTGATCGGCACCGTGGTCTCGTAGCCGTAGACGTTGTTGGCCGCGGAGTCACCGACCAGCAGCACCGGGATGCCGGCGGCCTCGAACACCGCGGCCGCGTACTGGTCGTAGGCCGTGAGCATGGCGAACCGTTCGCCGCGCTGCTTCATCTCGCGCAGGTGGTGGATGCGCACCCGGCGCGGTGGCGGCACTGCACCGGGCGCCGAGGCGTCCGGGACGACGACGCGTCCGCCGTAGGGATTCGGCTGCTCGGACTCGCTCATGCCTTCTCCAAGGGTTGGTGTCGAACCTGCTCATGCTCCGCTGGTGACTCGCCATGATCCGACATATCGCCCAGATTCTCAGCGCAGACGGAGCATCGGCGGTCACCAGCGGAGCATGAGCAGGTTGGGGGGCAGGTTGGGGGGCGGGCTGGGGGGCGGGTTGGGGTCAGGATTCGTGTTCGCGCCAGCGGGAGGTGATCGGCAGGCGACGGTCGCGGCCGAAGGCGACGGGGGAGACCTTGGGTCCCGGGGCGGACTGGCGGCGCTTCCACTCCGCTCGGTCGACCATGGTCACCACCCCGTCGAGGGTGGCCGCATCGAAGCCGTCGGCGAGCAACTCCGAGCGGCCGTGCGCACCCTCGACGTATCGCTCCAGGACGGCGTCCAGCAGGTCGTACGGCGGCAGGGAGTCCTGGTCCAGCTGGCCCGGACGCAACTCGGCCGAGGGCGCCTTGGCGATGCACGGCTCGGGGATGGGCGGCTTCTCCCCCCGGTGGACGGCCTCGGCGTTGCGCCAGCGCGAGAGCGCCCAGACATCGGTCTTGGGCACGTCCTTGATCGGGTTGAACCCGCCGACCGAGTCGCCGTAGATCGTCGTGTACCCCACCGCCAGCTCGGACTTGTTGCCGGTGGTCAGGGTCAGGTGGCCCTCCTGGTTCGACAGCCCCATCAGGACGACGCCGCGCACCCGCGCCTGCAGGTTCTCCTCGGCCAGGCCGGTCAGGCCGAGCGCCGTCAGGAACGAGGCCACCATGGGCTCGATCGGCACCACCCGGTAGTCCAGGCCGGTACGCGAGGCCAGGTCGGCCGCGTCGTCCTTGGAGTGCTCGCTCGAGTACTCGCTGGGCATCGAGACCCCGACCACGTTCTGCGCTCCGAGCGCGTCACAGGCGATCGCGGCCACCAGGGTGGAGTCGATCCCGCCGGACAGGCCCAGCACGACCGACCGGAACCCGTTCTTGCGCACGTAGTCCCGAAGGCCGACGACCAGCGCGCGGTACACCTCGGCCTCGCCGTCGCGCGGATCGGCGATGGTCGCCGGGGCCTGCAGCGCCGGGTCGGGGGAGTAGCGCGGCACCGGGTCGGGGCTGATCACCACGTGCCGGACGCCGTCCACGACCGGCGGGTCGGCGTGCGTGGCCTCGGGCGGCAGGTCCAGGTCGACGGTCAGCAGGTGTTCGTCGAACTGCGGCGCCCGGGCGAGCACCTGACCGTCGGCGGCCACCACGATCGAGTCGCCGTCGAAGACCAGGTCGTCCTGGCCGCCGACCAGGTTGACGTAGGCGAGCGCGCACCCGGCCTGACCGGCTCGGCGGGTGACCAGCTCGCGGCGCACGTCGTCCTTGTCGCGCTCGTAGGGCGATCCGTTGAGCACCAGCAGCAACTCGGCTCCCGCGGCCCGGGTCAGGGCCACCGGACCGCCCTCCTGCCAGAGGTCCTCGCAGATCGCGATCGCCACGTCGACGCCGCGCACCCGGGCCACGGTGAGGTCCCGCCCGGGCACGAAGATGCGGAACTCGTCGAAGACGCCGTAGTTGGGCAGGTGGTGCTTGGCGTAGCGGGCCAGCACCCGCCCGCCCACGCAGATGGCGGCGCAGTTCTGCGGCTCGCCCTTGGGCACCCCGACCCGGACGGCGGGCGCCACGTTGTCCCCCTGTCCGTCGCCGTCCCGGTCGACCCGGTCGAGATACCCGACCACCACCGGCAGGTCGCCCAGGCCGTCGCCGGCCAGGGCCGCGGCGAGCCGGGCGACCGCGGCCCGGCTCGCATCGACGAAGGAGGTCCGCAACGCGAGGTCCTCGACCGGGTACCCGGTCAGCACCATCTCGGGGAAGGCCACCAGGTGCGCCCCGGCGTCCGCGGCCCGGCGGGACCAGGCGCGCACCAGGGCGGCGTTGCCCGCCAGGTCACCGACGGTCGGGTTGACCTGGGCCAGGGCCAGGCGCAGCTGGGTCATACGCTCGAGCCTAGACCGCGAGCATGCGCTGATCGCGGTCGGTCGACCCGAGGGGATCGTGCGTGAGGCGGACGGTCAGCTCACGAAGCGCGGGGTCAGCGGCGGGTCCCACATCTCGCCGTTGTTGCCCTTGACGGCGCCGATGATGTGCATCACCAGACCGAAGACGCCCACTGCGGCGGCGGTCAGGAACCCGATCAGCACGAGCATCAGCGGCAGCGAGATCAGCAGCCCGATGCCCACGATGATCTGCACGTTGAGGGCGTTGGCCGCGTGCCGCCGGACGAAGGCGCTGCGGTCCTTGTAGACCAGGTACACCACCAGCGCGCCGACGAAGCCGAGGAAGCCGCTGCTGAGCACCCAGGCGCCCAGCGTGATCAGGTGGGCGAGCATGCCCCACTGGCGTTCCTCGGCGGGGGACATCGAGCTGCTGCCGGGGACGCCGGCCGGCGACATCCTCTGGTAGGGATCGGGGGGCGGGTACTGGCTCATGAGTCGACCATTCCGGATCGGGGTCGTGGACCTGCGGACTCCAGGCTAGATCCCCGGGTGCACCTCGGCGCGTCGTCCCCACATCCGGCGCGTCACACACCGGTAACCCGCGCTGGCCTAGCCTGGGGTGGCGGCGTTCCGTCGGTCACGAGGAGACTTGCGCAGTGGACAGACAGCAGGAGTTCGTGCTTCGCACGCTGGAGGAACGCGACATCAGGTTCGTCCGGCTGTGGTTCACCGACGTGCTCGGGTCCCTGAAGTCGGTGGCCGTCGCGCCCGCCGAGCTGGAGGGCGCCTTCGCCGAGGGCATCGGCTTCGACGGCTCTGCCATCCAGGGGTTGGCCCGGGTCTACGAGGCCGACATGCTGGTGCGCCCCGACCCCTCGACATTCGCGGTGCTCCCCTGGCGGGGCGATCACCAGGGCACGGGGCGGATGTTCTGCGACATCCTCACCCCGGACGGCGAGCACACCCTGGCCGACCCCCGGTACGTGCTCAAGCGTTCCCTGGAGCGGGCCGCCGGGCACGGGCTGACCTTCTACACCCACCCCGAGATCGAGTTCTACCTGCTCAAGGACGAGCCCGCGCCCGGCCGGGTACCGGTGCCGGTGGACCGTGCGGGGTACTTCGACCACGTCGCTCGGGGCACCACCCACGACTTCCGGCGGGCGGCGATCGGCGTCCTGGAGAGCATGGGCATCTCGGTCGAGTTCAGCCACCACGAGGGCGGCCCGGGCCAGAACGAGATCGACCTGCGCTATGCCGACGCCCTGAGCACCGCCGACAACATCATGACCTTCCGGTCGGTGATCAAGGAGGTCGCGCTCGAGCAGGGCGTCTACGCCACCTTCATGCCGCGCCCGTTCGTCGACCACCCCGGCTCGGGGATGCACACCCACCTGTCCCTGTTCGAGGGTGATCGCAACGCCTTCCACGAGGCCGGGGCCGAGTACCAGCTGAGCAAGGTGGCCCGGCACTTCATCGCCGGGCTGCTCACCCACGCGGCCGAGATCACCGCCGTCACCAATCAGTGGGTCAACTCCTACAAGCGGCTGTGGGGCGGCACCGGCCCGCTGCCGCCCGAGGCCGGCCGGGGCAACGAGGCGCCCGCCTATGTCTGCTGGGGACACAACAACCGCTCTGCCCTGATCCGGGTGCCCATGTACAAGCCGGGCAAGGACAACTCGACCCGGATCGAGTACCGCTCGCTCGACCCCGCGTGCAACCCCTACCTCGCCTACGCGGTGATCCTGGCCGCCGGGTTGAAGGGCATCGAGCAGTCCTACGAGCTGCCCGACGGCGCCGAGGACGACGTGTGGGCGCTGACCGACGCCGAGCGCCGGGCGCTGGGCATCAAGCCGCTGCCCAGCAACCTGGAGGCGGCGATCGACCTGATGCAGCGCTCGGAGCTGGTCGCCGAGACCCTCGGTGAGGGCCTGTTCGACTTCTTCCTGCGCAACAAGCGCCAGGAGTGGGCCGAGTACCGGCGCCAGGTCACCCCGTTCGAGCTCGACCGCTACCTGCCGCTGCTGTGACGCCCGACAGCGTGCAGCCGGACGCCGCCGGCCCCGCCGGCCACCTGAGGGTGCTCGTGATCGAGCACGAGCCGAACGCCGGCCTGGGCCGGTTGGGCGACCTGGGGGGCGCCCGGATCGAGCGGCGCCGTCCGGATCTCGGCGATGCCCTGCCGCCGACCCTGGCCGACCACGACGCCCTGGTGGTGCTCGGGGGGTCGATGGCCGCCTGGCAGGACGACGTCGCGAGCTGGCTGCCGCACACCCGGCGGTTGCTCGCCGAGGCCGTCGAGCGCAGGCTGCCGACGCTGGGCATCTGCCTGGGCGCCCAGCTGCTGGCCCTGGCCACCGGGGGCTCGGTGGACCGGGGCGGGCAGGGGCTCGAGGTGGGCCTGGTCGAGATCCGGCTCACCCCGCAGGGCAGGCAGGACCGGCTGCTGTCGGTCGTGGCCGATCGGGTGGGGGAGACGTTCTCGGTGCCGCACTGGCACCAGGACGCGGTCGTCGCGCTGCCGCCCGGCGCCGTCCTGCTGGCCACCGGGGATCGGTATCCGCACCAGGCCTTCCGGTTGGGTGGGTGTGCCTGGGGGTTGCAGTACCACCCCGAGGTCAGCGCGGCCGACTGGGACGAGTGGATGACCGACTACCACGGCGCGTTGCACCCCGAGGGCCTGCACCCGGGCGAGGTCGCGGCGGCCATGTCCGCCGCCCAGGCCCACCTGGCGGTGCTCGCCGAGGCCCACGTCGAGGCGTTCGTCGCCGCCTGCCGCAACGCCGCAGAACCGGGCACCGGCGAGTGACCAGGGGGCGGTGAACCCCCTGGGGTCAGCCTCGGCGGGCTGGCTACCCTGAGCCCGTGCCCGCCACGCCTCGATCGACGTCCCTGGCCGCACGCCTGGTCCGGTTGTCGTTCGCGCAGCCGGATCGCGCGGAGGAGTTGCTGGCCGACCCGGCGCTGGCGGGCCTGCTCGACCCGCTCGAGGACGTCTTCGACGACGGGGTGCTGAGCGCCCTGGGTGAGGCGCCCGACCCCGACCGGGCGCTGCTGGCCCTGGTCCGCATGCTGGACGAGCTGGGGCGGATGTCCGCCGGCGACCGGGTCCACCCGGACGCCGACCCGGCCGCGTTGCTGGCCACCCTGCGCTCCGGCGGCAAGGCCCGCGACCGGCTGCTCGCCGTCCTCGGGGCCTCCCGGGCCCTCGGGGACCACCTCGCCCGGCACCCCGAGCACTGGATCGTCCTCCGCGAGCCGTACGGGGCCTCGGCCGATCAGCTCCGTGGCGAACTGCTGGCCGCGGTGGGGGCCGAGACCCGGCGAGGTGCCCCGGGAGGCGAGCAGCCGGTGGCGAGCCTGCCGGGCGCCGAGGCCGCCGACGCCCTGCGCGTGGCCTACCGCCGCCGGCTGCTGGCCATCGCCGGCCGCGACCTGGTGGCCACCGACCCGGTGGCGCACCTGCCCGCCGCGGCCCGTGAGTTGGCCGACCTGGCCGCCGCCGCCCTCGAGGCCGCCCTGGCCGTGGCCCGCAGCGAGTTGCCGTCCGGCTCCGAGCCGTGCCGATTCGCGGTGATCGGCATGGGCAAGTGCGGTGGCCGCGAACTGAACTACGTCAGCGACGTCGACGTGATCTACGTTGCCGAGCCGGTCGAGGGGGGCGATGAGGCGGCCGCGCTGGCGACGGCCACCAAGCTGGCCGCCGGGCTGACCCGGGCCTGCTCGGCGACCACCGCCGAGGGCACGCTGTGGCCGGTGGACGCCGCCCTTCGGCCGGAGGGCAAGGCCGGACCCCTGGTGCGCACCCTGGCCAGCCACACCAGCTACTACCAGCGCTGGGCGCAGACCTGGGAGTTCCAGGCACTGCTCAAGGCCCGGACCGTGGCCGGTGACCGGGGGCTCGGCCGCGCCTACCTCGACGCCCTGGCACCGATGATCTGGCGGGCCGCCGAGCGGGAGAACTTCGTCACCGACGTGCAGGCGATGCGCCGCCGGGTCGAGGCGCACATTGACGCCAGAGTCGTTGCGCGGCAACTGAAGCTGGGTCCCGGGGGGCTGCGCGACGTGGAGTTCAGCGTCCAGTTGCTCCAGTTGGTGCACGGCCGGATCGACCCCCGGTTGCGGACCGGGAACACCCTCGAGGGGCTGGAGGCGCTGTCGGCGTACGGGTACGTCGGCCGGGACGATGCCGCCGAGCTCGACCGCGCCTACCGCTTCCTGCGCACGCTGGAGCACCGGATCCAGCTACACCGCCTGCTGCGCACCCACGTCGTGCCGGACGCCGCCGCCGAGTTGCGCTGGATCGGGCGCTCGTTCGGCTTCCGCCGCGACCCCGGCGGCGAGCTCGAGGACACCTGGCGCCGGCACGCCCTCGAGGTGCGCCGGTTGCACGAGAAGCTGTTCTACCGGCCGCTGCTCGCGGCGGCCGCGCGCCTGACCACCGACGAGGTGCGCCTGACCCCCGAGGCGGCGAACGCGCGGCTGGCGGCCCTGGGCTATCGCGACCCGGCCGGGGCGATGCGCCACCTGTCGGCCCTGACCGCCGGGGTGAGCCGGCGAGCGTCCATCCAGCGCCAGCTATTGCCGGTGATGCTCGGCTGGTTCGCCGACGGTGCCGACCCGGACGCTGGGCTGCTGGGATTCCGCCGGGTGAGCGACGAGCTGGGGACGACGCACTGGTACCTGAAGATGCTGCGTGACTCAGGGGCCGCCGCGGAGCGGATGGCCCGGGTGCTGGCCTCCGGCCGGTTCGTGACCCAGATGCTGCAGCGCGGTCCGGAGGCGGTGGCCATGTTCGGCGACGACGCCGAGCTGGTTCCCCGCTCGCGGGCGCAGACCGTGGCCGCCGTCCGCCGGGCCGTCGACCGGCACGCGGGCGAGCACCGGCGAGCGGATCTGGAGGCGGCGGCGGCCGCGGCGCGCGCCGTCCGGCGTCGCGAGCTGGTGCGCACGGCGATCGCCGACCTCGCCCACCTGGTCGACCTGGACCAGGTCGGCCGGGCCTTGTCGGACGCGGCGGTGGCCACCGTCGACGGGGTGCTGCGAGCAGCCTGTGATCACGTCGCGCGCTCCCACGGCGGGACGCTGCCGACCCGGATGCTCGTGGTCGGCATGGGACGCCTGGGCGGGGGCGAGCTGGGCTACGGCAGCGACGCCGACGTGATGTTCGTGCACGCGCCGCTGGAGGGGGCCGACGAGCGGGCCGCCCACGATGCCGCCATGGCGGTGGCCGGCGAGCTGCGCCGGCTGCTGATCGCCCCCGGTCCGGACCCGGCGCTCGAGGTGGACGCCGACCTGCGACCGGAGGGGCGCAACGGGCCGTTGGTGCGCACCCTGGAGTCCTACGGTGAGTACTACCGGCGGTGGTCGCTGACCTGGGAGGCGCAGGCCCTGACCCGGGCGGTGCCGATCGCGGGTGACCCGGAGCTGGCCGCGGCGTTCGTCGAGCTGATCGACCCGCTGCGCTGGCCTGCCGATGGCCTCGAGGAGAGTGCCGTTCGCGAGATCCGGCGGATCAAGGCCCGGGTGGAGTCCGAACGCCTGCCGCGCGGCGCTGATCCGTTGCGTCACCTGAAGCTGGGCCGCGGCGGGCTGGCGGACGTCGAGTGGACCGTGCAGTTGCTCCAGTTGCGCCACGCGGGGAGCCTCCCCGCGCTGCGGACCGCCTCGACCGTGGAGGGGCTGACGGCCGCGGTCGAGGCCGGGCTGCTCGACGCCGAGGACGGTCAGACCCTACTCGCCGCCTGGCGGCTGGCCTCCCGGGTGCGCAACGCGATGGTGCTCTGGCGCGGGCGAGCCTCGGATGCCTTCCCCACCAAGCGGATCGAGCTGGACGGCGCGGCCCGGATCGTGGGCTACGCACCGGGCACGGTGCACCAGCTGGACGAGGACTACCAGCGAGCGACCCGCCGGGCCCGTTCGGTGGTCGAGCGAGTGTTCTACGGCTGAGCCTGTGCCGAAACCGGGCTGATCCGCGACAGACTGAGCGCATGATGTCCGATGGTGAGGCCGTCTGGCTGAACGAACCCGCCCGGTGGCGACGCGCGGGCAGCGACCTGCTGCTGACCACCGACCCTGACACCGATTTCTGGCGCCAGACGCACTACGGGTTCACCCGGGACAGCGGGCACCACTTCGGCATGCGGGTCCCCGGCGAGTTCACCTGCGAGGTCGCGGTGACCGGGGAGTATCGCGACCAGTACGACCAGGCGGGCCTGATGATCCGGCTGGACGCCGAGCGCTGGGTCAAGTGCGGGATCGAACTCGTCGACGGCGCCTGCACGCTGTCCACGGTGGTCACTCACGCGGTCTCGGACTGGAGCACCACGCCGCTGCCGGGGTTCGCAGCCGGGGACGGCTTGCGCCTGAGGGTGCGTCGGCACGGTGACGCCCTGACGGTCGAGTACTCCGCCGGTGGGGGCGAGCCCGGCGGGCAGGGAACGGGCGGGTCAGGGGGGCAATCCGCCGAGGTGACCGCGGGGTCCTGGACGACGCACCGGATGGCCTACCTGCCCCCCGGATTACCGGTCTCGGTGGGGCCGATGGCCGCCTCGCCGCAGGGCTCGGGCTTCGACGTCCGGTTCCGGGACTGGACCATCGGCCCCTGATCATCACGCAGTCGACGAGAGGGTCGGGGCTGGTCACCGGTGGCAGGGATGCCTACCGTGAGTGGGCATGCGGACACGTCGGAGCAAGGGTGGCCTGACCGTGCAGGCGGTCGCCGGGACCCACACGGTGTTGCTGGGCATGACCCTGACCGATCCGACCGGGTGTCTGGGGTTCGCCATCCGGCGGACCGACCACACCGAGGGCGAGACCTTCTGGCTGCGGGGTATGAAGACGTTCGCCGAGGTGGTCGGCGACCCGCCGCCGGGCTCCGAGCACAGCACGCGGGAGCACCCTATCCAGGCGTTCCAGTGGGGCGACTACAGCGCCAAGCCCGATCACGACTACACCTACGAGATCAGTGCCCTGGGCGGGGCCCCGGGGGCGCTGGTGCCGCTGGCCACGGTGGCGGTCTCGGTGAGTACCGAGAGCGAGGACGACGGCCTCCACGGGGTGTGGTTCAACCGCGGGGTCGCGGGGTCGCAGGCGTTCGTGCGGCGCTTCCCCGACTTCGTGCCCGGCAGTGACCTGCCCGAGGACCACCCGGTGATGGTCTGGCTCTCCCGGGGGCTGGGGGAGGCCTTCGTCGCGTTCTGTGAGCAGGCACTGGGACCTGGCTGGGGGCTGCGAGGGGCCTTCTACGAGTTCACCTGGCGGGCCGGGCTCTCGGCCCTGGCGGCGGCCCGCGAGCGCGGGGCCGACGTCCAGCTCGTGGTGCACGGTCGCGACCGCGACACCCCGGCGGAGGAGGGGGAGGACCGCACCGCCGAACAGTCCCGGGCGGCCGCCGCCGAGCACGGCCTGGACGCCGACGGCGTGATCCACTGGCGGACCGCGCTGAACAAGAGCGCCCTGCACCATCACAAGTTCCTGGTCCTGACCAGGGACGGCGAGCCGGTGGCGGTCTGGACCGGGTCGACCAACCTGACCCGGGGCGGGGTGTACGGGCACTCCAACGTCGGGCACCTGATCCGCGACCGGTCCGTGGCCCGCCAGTACGCCGAGGAGTGGCAACGGTTGGCCGAGGGGGTGCCGACCACCGGTCTGCGCGTCGTCCACGAGGGGGAGCCGCCACTGCAGGCGGTGCCGGCGGCCGCCGGGATCACGGCGGTGTTCTCTCCCCGGGCCACCACCTCGACCCTGCTCGACTGGTACGCGAACCTCTTCGACGGTGGCGCGGCCTCGGCGCACATCACCGGGGCCTTCGGGCTGCACCAGGTGTTCCGTGACCGGCTGGGCGTGGTGCGACCCGTGGTGCGGACTGTCCTGCTGGAGAAGGTGCCCGCGCGGGGGTCGGCCATTCCGCGGATCGACCCGAACGTGCGGATCTCGACCGGGAGCCACCTGGCGGGAGCGGCGCTGGACCAGTGGGCCGGTGAACATCTGACCGGGTTCAACACCCACGTCAAGTACATCCACACCAAGATCATCATGGTGGACCCGCTGTCCGCCGACCCGACCCTGATCACTGGCTCGGCGAACTACTCCACGGCATCGACCACCACCAACGAGGAGAACACCCTGGTCATCCGTCCGGGGCGGACCCGGGCCAGCTCGCGCCGGGCGGTGCAGCGGCTGGCCGACATCTACCTGACCGAGTACCAGCGGCTGTTCATGCATTTCGCCTTCCGGGCGATGGTGCAGGGCGTCGAGCTGAACCGGGGGGCGCGCCAGCCCATGGGCCACCTCGACCCCACCGACGCCTGGGCCGAGCGCTACTACGAGCCCGGATCGTGGCGCGAGCGTCAGCGGAAGCTGTTCTCCGGCAGCTGATGTGGCTCGGGGTGCACTGTTCTGCCCAGACTGCACTGCGTGTTCCCAACCTGCACTGTGCTGTCCCAACCTGCACTGTGCTGTTCGAAACTGCACTGCTCTGGTGGTATATCGCCCCGACAGTGCAGTGTCCGGGGCACCAGTGCAGTTTCGCGACACCAGTGCCCAGGTACCGGCCCGGACAGCGGGCTGCGCGGGAGCCTCAGGGTGTTCGAGTGCAGCGCGCCAACGCGGCGTCGACGTGTCGCCGCACGAGCTGCGGGGAATCGAGGTCGCCCGCGCCGAACCGGGCGAACTCCCAGCCCTCGGCGCGCAGCGACGCCTCCCGCGAGCGTTCCCGGCGCAGCTCCTGCGGATCGTCGTACTTGCCGACGCCGTCGTACTCGATCAGCAGCCGGGATCCCACGATCCGCAGGTCGGCGCGGTAGAGCGGCCCGCTGCCGTCACCGCGGCCTGCACCTCGACCTGGTGGCCGAGACTGCGCAGGACGAACCTCAGCCGGGACTCGCCCGGTGATTCCGCCCGCCCGGTGGCCCAGGCGATCACGCCCCGCACCCCGGCGATGCCCAGCGTCCGCTGATAGGCGTCCGCCGCGCGGTGGAGGTCCTCGCACGTGAGCAGGTCGACGCGCAGGGCCGCATCGGCCGCGACCAGCGCCTCACGGGGCCCGGCGTCCAGACCAGTTGGATCACCGCGAAGGCCGGTTCGACACAGCCGCCGTCGTGGCGCGCGCCAGCGGGCACCCGATGGACGACGCAGGCGCGGCCGGCCCTCCCGATGCCCGGGTGAGGACCCGGGTCGGGCCCTGCGCGCCGAACCACTGACCGCCCGATCGTCCCGGGACCGATCCGGCCCAGGTGCACCGCCGACAGCCGTTCAGGGCGGACGGGCAGGCCCAGCATCACCAGGGCGCTGTCGTGGGTGGCCACCAGGCCGGGGGAGCGGGCAGCCAGTTCGGCCCGCAGGCGCACCGCGTGCCACGCCTCGGGGGTGCGACGCGAGGCGGCCGGGGTGTACCAGCCGTGACGCAGGCGGACGAGTTCACCCTGACGCAGCGCGCGCCGCAGGACGTTCGGGTGCACCCCGGCGTCCATGGCTGCCGTCCAGCTGAACAGGCCGTCGCCGGCCAGGGTGAGCAGGTCGAACGGGTGGCTCCGGCCGGGCCGAGCGGCGGCGTGCAGGGTCGGGGTGGGGGTTGGTGGGCGCGGCATGGTCGCACCCTTCCCGGCCCGGCCGCGAGCGACTGGTCCGGCGCGGGACCCCTGTGGAGAGTGGGGTCACGCGCCCCGGCTGTGGACGCAGAGACCGGCTCGTGGCGACCAGATATCTCAGGCGCGACCCCGCGCGGTGCGGTAGCGGCGGATCAGCGCGTTCGTCGAGGAGTCGTGCGCCAGGTCGGGGGCGGCGTCCGAGGTGAGCTCGGGGGCGATCCGGTTCGCGAGCACCTTGCCCAGTTGAACCCCCCACTGGTCGAAGGAGTTCAGGCCCCAGATGATGCCCTGGGTGAAGACCTTGTGCTCGTAGAGCGCGATCAGGGCGCCGAGGGTGAACGGGGTCAGCTTCTCGCCCAGGATCGTGGTGGTCGGCCGGTTGCCCTCGAACGTCTTGTGGGCGATCAGCGCTCCGGTCGCGCCCTCCGCCTCGACCTCGGCCGCGCTCTTGCCGAAGGCGAGAGCCTCGGTCTGGGCGAAGAAGTTGGCCATCAGCAGGTCGTGGTGCACCCCGACCTCGGCCCCCGGGTGCACGAAGCCGATGAAGTCGGCCGGGATCAGCTTCGTGCCCTGGTGCAGCAGTTGGTAGTAGGCGTGCTGGCCGTTGGTGCCCGGCGTTCCCCAGACCACCGGGCCGGTCTCGTAGTCGACCCGGGTGCCGTCGATGGTGACCGACTTGCCGTTCGACTCCATGTCGAGCTGCTGCAGGTAGTCGGCGAAGGAGTCCAGGTACTGCGCGTAGGGCAGCACGACGTGGCTCTGCGCGCCGAAGAAGTTGCCGTACCAGATGCCGAGCAGCCCCATCAGCGCGGGGGCGTTCTCGCGGTAGGGCGCGCTGGCGAAGTGCTCGTCGACGGCCCGGAAGCCGGACAGCATGTCCCGGAACGCATCCGGGCCGATGGCGATCATCAGCGAGAGCCCGACGGCGGAGTCCATGGAGTAGCGCCCGCCGACCCAGTCCCAGAAGCCGAACATGTTCGCGGTGTCGATGCCGAACGCGGCAACCTCGTCTGCGGCGGTCGAGACGGCGACGAAGTGCCGGGCCACGGCGTCCGCACCCGCGTCGGCGCCGAGCCGTTCGAGCAGCCAGGCCCGCGCGCTGGCGGCGTTGGTCATCGTCTCCTGGGTGGTGAAGGTCTTGGAGGCGACGATGAACAGCGTGGTCTCGGCGTCCAGATCGGCTGTCTTGTGAGCGATGTCGTCGCCGTCCACGTTCGAGACGAACCGGACGTCGAGGCTCTCCGCCGCGTACGGAGCCAGGGCGAAGGTGGCCATGGCCGGGCCGAGGTCGCTGCCGCCGATGCCGATGTTCACCACGGTGGTGATCGCCTTGCCGGTGACGCCCTTCCAGGAGCCGCTGCGCACCTGCTCGGCGAAGCCGGCCATGGCGTCCAGCACGGCATGAACATCCGGGACGACGTTGCGCCCGTCGACCTCGATGTCGCGGTCGGCGGGGGCACGCAGCGCGGTGTGCAGGACGGCGCGTCCCTCGGTGACGTTGATCCTCGCGCCGGTCATCATGCGCTGCGTCGCGCCGCGCAGGTCGACCGCCTCGGCGAGCGCGACCAGCAGGTCGAGCGTCTCGTCGGTGATCCGGTGCTTGGCGTAGTCGAGGTGCAGCCCGGCCACCTCGACGGTGTAGCGCTCGCCGCGGGTCGGATCGGTGGCGAACAGGTCGCGCAGGTGGACCTCGCGCATCGACGTGGAGTGCGCCGCGAGCGCGGCCCACTCGGGACGGGAACTGACCAGGGGAGCGGCGTCGGTAGTCACGCTCCCTACCCTGCCGCGTCCGGGAGATCTCGACCAGCAGCGCTGCCGTGTTCCGTCGCACGCCGGCCCTGAGTCCGGGCCCCCTCGGCCGCCCGCGGTGGCGCCTCGCCGCGACGCTGCTCGAATGTTCCGGTATGCACCGTTCACGTGGATTTACGTCATGGGTGCTCGTGTCCCGTGAGTTTGGCGCCACCGAGAGGGGACGACGATGAGCCGGTTCGGGAGTGACCCCAGGCGCAGGCGCGGGCTGGTGCGAGGGGTGGGTGTGGCCGTGCTCGCCCTGGCCACCTGCGGCGCCGTCACCGGGCCGGTGGCGGCGGCGCCGAAACCGCCGGACAAGCAGCCGACCGCCATCGGTTCCGGCGGCGCGGTGGCCACCGTCGATCCGGATGCCACCCAGGCGGGTATCGACGTCCTGCGGCGGGGTGGCAACGCGGTGGACGCCGCGGTCGCTGCGGCGGCGGCCCTCGGGGTGACCGAGCCGTACTCGGCCGGTATCGGTGGCGGCGGGTTCTTCGTGTACTACGACGCGCGGACCCGCCGGGTGCACACCATCGATGGCCGCGAGACCGCTCCGGCCGCCATGCAGTCCGACACCTTCGCGCCCGGCGGCGTGCCGATCCCGTTCCCGGAGGCGGTGACCAGCGGGCTCTCCGTCGGCGTGCCCGGGACGCCCGCCACCTGGGAAAGAGCGTTGCGTCTGTGGGGTTCGCTGTCGCTGAGCCAGGCGCTGCGACCCGCGATCACGGTGGCCCAGCGGGGGTTCGTCGTCGATGCGACGTTCCGCCAGCAGACCGCGGACAACGCTGCCCGCTTCGCCGACTTCCCCGCCAGCAGGGCGCTCTTCCTGCCCGGCGGCCAGCCGCCCGCGGTCGGCACCGTGCTGCGCAATCCCGACCTCGCCGCCACCTACCGGTTGATCGGTCAGCGGGGCACCGGCGTGTTCTACGACGGCGAGATCGGCACCGACCTGGTGAAGACCGTGCACGCGCCGCCGGTCGATCCGGCTGCCACGCGCGTCGTCCGGCCCGGCCTGATGACCGAGGCCGACCTGGCTGCCTACCGCGCGATCGACCGTGCGCCGACGCGTGTCGGCTACCGGGGCCTCGACGTCTTCGGCATGGCGCCGCCGTCCAGCGGGGGATCGACCGTGGGGGAGGCGCTGAACATCCTCGAGCGCTCGGACCTCGGCTCGCTCGACCGCACCCAAGCCCTGCACCGCTACCTCGAGGCGAGCGGGCTCGCCTTCGCCGACCGCAACCGGTACGTCGGTGACCCCGACCGGGTGAACGTCCCTCTGGCGCAACTGCTCTCGGAGGGTTTCGCCGGTGAGCGGGCGTGTCTGATCAGCCCGACGTCCACCGTGGCGCGACCGATCGCGCCGGGCAGCCCGGACGGCGCCCACGCGCCCTGCCCGCCGGCCGCCACGGCAGCCCGGGACGCCGGACGCGAAGGCCTGTCGACCACGCACCTGACCACCGCCGACCGCTGGGGCAACGTGGTGGCGTACACCTTGACCATCGAGCAGACCGGTGGCAGCGGCATCACCGTGCCGGGGCGTGGATTCCTGCTCAACAACGAGCTGACCGATTTCAACTTCACCGACACCCAGGGCGGCAACGACCCGAACCTGCCCGCGCCGGGCAAGCGCCCGCGCAGCTCGATGGCCCCGACCATCGTGCTCCGGCACGGCAAACCCATTCTGGCCGTAGGGTCCCCGGGCGGGGCGACGATCATCACCACGGTGTTGCAGACGCTGGTCAACCGGCTCGACCTCGGCATGACGCTGCCCGAGGCGATCGCGGCGGCCCGAGCCAGTGAACGCAACGGGGCCGCCACCCAGGCGGAACCGGCCTTCCCGACCGCGGGTCTTGCGGCGCTCGGCCACACCTTCGCCCCCGTGGCGGAGATCGGTGCCGTGACCGGTGTGGAAGCTCTCGGTCACGGGCGGTGGCTGGCAGCGGCCGAACCGGTGCGGCGAGGTGGTGGCAGCGCGAAAGTGGTGCGTCCCTGAGGATGCCGGGAACCGCTTGGTTGCCCTGCCGTTGAAGCGGCTGATGGTGGTCTTCGAGGTGATGCTGCTGACCTCACCACCGTGTATTCGGTTGACGGGATCGATCTGCCGACTGCTTCGAGGTAGGCAGCCCGATGGCTACGTGGTCCCGTGGGTGCTGCGCACCGCCCGATCAGGGTCGGGTCAGGCGGGCCAGTCGGGAGGCGACCAGTTCGGTCACCCGTTGATCATCTCGGGCGGCGCCACCGGCCAGCGCCGCGTTCAGCCGGGCCAGGACGTCGTCGAGGTGGCGTCGTGCGGGCTCGGCCCCCAATCCCCAGGAAGTTGCCTCGCGGACGACGTCCTCGAGGTGTGCGGATACCAGCACACGACCCGAGCGCGGGGGATGCCTCGTCGTGCGCCGTCCCTGACCGCCGGCGAATGGGGAATCGATCCCGGCGGTGCCGGGGCCTGGAGGTGACGACGGGCTACCGCGAGCCGTGGCTCGCGACCCGCCCCTTATCCGGTCCCCGCGCCGGCCGAGCGCGCCGCGCGGACGACGTCCGGCAGCGTCTCGTCCGGACCGGGCGTCGCGGCGACCCAGGTCTGCTGCCCGGCGTCCAGCCGCCACCGCCGCACCTCGCCCATCGCGGCCACCCAGACGGTGTCGGGACGGCCCGGCCCCCAGGTGATCACCGTGCCGAGGCCGCCGTCGAACCACGGCCGGGCCGGCTCGAAGGCGATGCTGCCGTCCTTCGCGGTCACGATGCGGAACCGCCAGTCCTCGGCTGCGGTGCTCGGCTCGGCCGGTAGTACCTCGAGTCGAAACGTCCCGGACGGCGAGGTCGCCGGGGCGTCGGGCCGGGCGACCGAGGCACCCTCGGGTGCGCAGTAGGCGTTGCGGTCGGGGCATCCTCGGGTCGTCCCGGGCGTGGCGCTGCCGGACGACGAGCAGCCGGCCAGCGCGATCAGGACCAGGAACGCCGTGACCGCCCCGAGCGCCATGCGAGCGGCTCTCGTGTCCACCGTCATGAGCGGTATCACGTTCCGCCTGACTCATGAGTTCCGAGGCGGCCGACCTCGAATGGTGCGATCGGCCGGCACACCCCGGAAGCGTTCTCCCCGTTGCCGTCTGGGCCCCCGGGCCGGGCCAGATAGGTCCGGCACACGACCGCAGCGCGGGGGATGCCTGGTCGGGTGCGGCACCTGACCGCCGGCGAGTGGGGACTCGCTCGCGGTGCTGCCGGGCCCTCGACCGGAGGTGACGACGGGCTACCGTGAGCCGTGGCTGGATCGACACCGCACCGCCGGACGGTCCTCGGGCTGGGCGCGGCTCTCGGCCTGGGCGGCCTGCTCGGTGCTGTCGGGGCACTGGGCGGGTGTTCTCGGGCCTCGTCCTCGTCGGGCTCTCGCCCACCGAGCTCCGGGGGGCCAGGCCGCCGGGTCCTGGTCGTCGGGGCCGGAATGGCCGGCCTCACGGCGGCTCGGGACCTCGTGGCCGCTGGGTGGAGCGTGCAGGTGCTCGAGGCCCGTGACCGGGTCGGTGGCCGGGTCTGGACGACGGACGCCTGGCCGGGCCTGCCGATCGACCTCGGCGCGTCGTGGATCCACGGTGTCGACGACAATCCGGTGACCGACCTCGTCACCGACCTCGGGGCGCGGACGCTCACGACGAGCTACGACTCACACGCGCTGCACATCGCCGAGACCCTGCGCGAGCGCGGCCTGCGCGACAGCGACCAGCACCGGTGGGCGAGCCTGGTCGAGGAGGCTCTCGACACCGCCGGACAACGGACCACCGACGTCTCGGTCGCCGCGGCGCTGGCGGCCTTGCCGCAGTGGGGGCAGCTGAGCATGGTCGAGCGGGCGGACCTGGCCTTCTTCCTGTCGGCCACGTACGAGACCGAGTGGGGCCTCGACGTCGCCCGGCTCTCCGCGCACACCGTGGACGACGGTGAGGAGTTCGCCGGCGCGGACGCTCTCCTGCCCGACGGCTACGCGGCCCTCCCGCGGCACCTGGCCCGCGGCCTCGCCGTCCGGCTGAACACGCCGGTCTCGGCGATCCGTGCCGACGACAAGGGAGTGCAGGTCACCGCGGCAGGCGCCGAGCACCGGGCCGAAGCTGCTGTCGTGACGGTCCCGTTGGCGGTCCTCGCGTCCGGGGCGATCACGATCGAACCGGCGCCCTCGGCCGACGCCCGCAGGGCGCTCGGGCGTCTGGGCACCGGCGTACTGAGCAAGAGCTTCTTCCGGTTCGACGAACCGTTCTGGCCGGTCGACGTCGACTGGCACGAGTACATCGCACCGCAGGCTGGGCACTGGTCGCAGTGGGTCAGCCTGGCCAGGGCTGGAGCGCCGGTGCTGTTGGGCCTCAACGCCGGCGATGCCGCCCGCGAGGTCGAGCAGTCGGATCCGCGGGCCGTCATCGCCGAGGCGCATCGCGTCCTGCGCGACATGTTCGGGCCGTCGGTCCCGGTCCCCGAGGCGGTCCTGACCACCGGATGGTCACGCGACCCCTGGGCCCTCGGCAGCTACTCGGCGAACACCGTCGGCAGTACTCGGCAGGATCGGGTGGCGCTCGCCGAGCCGGTGGCCGGCCGGATCTTCTGGGCCGGTGAGGCGACCGAGCCCGATCACCACAGCACGGTCCACGGTGCCGTGATCTCGGGACACGCGGCCGCTCGCCGGCTCCTCGACGAACTCGGCTGACCTCTCGGCGGCCCGGCCGGCCGCCGGCACGGGCGACTATCGTCGCGTCGTGCCCCCCGCGACCCTGCCCCCCGCGGCCGCCCCCCGCCGCCGACCGGCACGTGTGCGCCTGCCCGGACGCCAGTGGGTCGACCTGTTCTACGACCTGGCCATCGCCGCCGGGATCATCGCGCTGTCCGGCTCCTTCAGCAGCGATCACTCTGCGATGGGGGCGCTGTGGTTCGCAGTCACCTACGCCGTCATGGGCTGCCTGTGGTTCATCACCTCGGCGCTGACCGGGGCCTACAGCGCGGACCCACCGGGGCCCTCGGCCGGCTGGGTGGCTCTCGTCGTCGTCCAGCTCGCGCTCGTCCTGCTCCTGCCGGTGGCCGCAGGCGATGAGCTGGCCGCCGCCGACGCCGTCTTCGACCTGCTCCTCGGGGGTGCGCTCGTCGTCTCCGTCGTGCTCGCGCTGCGCGGACCCGGCCGCGGTCCGGCACGTTCCGGACCGGTCGCGGGGCTCCTGGCCGGCGCAGCCGTCGTCCTCGGTGGGTCGTGGTGGGCCCAAGGCCCGGCGACGGTAATCGTCTGGCTGCTCTCCCTCGCCCTGGTCGGGGCGGCGGTGGGGATCCTGGCGTCGAGCCGGGGGATGGATCCCCACCGGGTCGCCCATCGTCTCGGCGAACTCACGATCGTCGTTCTCGGCGAGATCCTGGTCAAGCTCGTCCTCACCCTGGCAGAGGAGTCCCTGGCCTCGGTCAGCGTCGCCGGGCTGGCAGCGACGTTCGCGGTGCTCATCCTGGTGTGGTGGGGCTACTTCGGGCTCGCGCAGGCCGGGGCGGACCTCTCCCGCAGCGCGCGCCGCCTCGTGTGGGTCGTCGCCCACTTCCCGTTCCACCTCGGGCTGCTCGCCCTGGCCGTCGGTCTCGCCAAGGCGAGCGTCGGGTCCTCGACCCTGACCGAGCACGGCGCGTGGTGGGCACTGCTCGTCGCGCCCGCCGGGCTGAGCATCGGGGCACTCGTGGTCCTTCGCCGGGCGGCTCACCCCGCACCCCGACCGCCCGAGCCCGACTCCGCGTAGTCGATCCGGGTGCGGCCCGGCGATGCCGCTGCCGCCGCGGACGGCGAGTCGTGCCGCGCCCGGGTGAGCCGTCCACACCGCCCGAGCCCTCGACCCGCTCGAGAACACGCTCTACGTCACCGACGCCATCGCCAAGCAGACCCAGAACAACGGCATCGATTGGTGGACCGACACCTGGACCCTGCCGGCCGGCGACGCGTGTTCTCCGACTCCAACACGCCCAAGACCAGGGTCAATCCCACAGCACGTCCATCGGGACGGCGGTGATCCGTTCACCGAACGGCGCCGCGGTGGCCCCGGTGTGCAGGACCACCCCAGCGACGAAACGAGCGCCGAGACGGTCCCGCAACTGGGTCAACCATCGAATATCGCGGGCGGAGACACTCGAGGCTGCCTTGACCTCGATCCCGGCGACCCGTCCGTCACCGGTCTCCAGCACGAGGTCGACCTCGGCACCGCCGTGGTCTCGATAGTGGTGCAGCCGTGCATCCTCTGTGGCCCAGGACAGCTGCCGCCGCAGTTCCCCAGCGACGAATCCCTCGAGGAGCTGCCCGGCCACCTCCGGATTGGCCGCACTCGCTGCGCCGGAAGGGGTCACGTTGACCAGCCGCGCGGCGAGCCCGGTGTCCAGCAGCGCCACCTTCGGACGCGACACCACGCGCTTGGACAGGTTCGTCGACCACGCCGGGATCCGATGAATCAGGAACAGTGTCTCGAGCAGATCGACGTAGGGCGCGAGGGTCCGGACCGGGATCTGAGCATCGCTCGCCAGCGACGCCAGGTTCAACTCAGCCGCGTTTCGGGCAGCGAGGAGCCGAAGCAGTCCCGGCAGCTCCGACAAGCGGTGCAGGCCCGACACATCCGGCGCGTCGCGTTCGACGATGCGCCGAAGGTAGTTGTCCCACCACGCCGACCGGCGCCGTCCGGTACGGGACAACGCCTCCGGGTACCCGCCCGCACACGCTGCTGCGAGGTAGTCCTGCCGGCCCAGGTCACTGCGGTGCCCGGTGAACGTCTCACCCGCCAGAAGCCGATCCACGAACCGTTCCCGCCGCCCCGACTGCTCGCCCTGGCTGAACCCGAACAGGTCCACGCTCTCCGCGCGGCCCGCCAGGCTGTCCTGCATCGCAGGCAACCGCAACAGATTCGCCGACCCCGTGAGCAAGAACCGTCCCGGTCGCCGGTCGCGGTCCACGACGAGCTTCAATGCGAGCACCAACTCCGGGACCCGCTGCACCTCGTCGATCGCCAGCAGCCCGTCCCCGGCCTGACCCAGGAACGCCATCGGATCCAGCTGCGCACCGGCACGGGTGATCGCGTCGTCGAAGGTCACCAGCCGCCCACCAACCTGATCCACCACGTGCGATACCAGCGTCGTCTTGCCGACCTGACGGGCTCCCTGGACGACCACCACCCGCGTATCGGTCAGCGACTCCAGCACCACCGACGCCACATGCCGAGTGACGATCTTCTCCACACCGTGAGGCTATCCCTTCCGCAATCTAGTACTCGCCGTTCTTCCAGTATTGTCTCGCCGATTTTCTAATCCGTGATCGCCGATCCGCAGCGGTGTCGCCGAGGACCTCGCGCCAGGATGGGCCTGTCTCTTCAGCGGTGGATCCGGCCTGTCGGGGGGCCAGCGCATCCTGCACCGGGAAGGTCGTACGGGTCGGTGTCGGTGTCGGCGGCTAGGGTCGCTGGCGTGCTGCACGTTCACCGGGCGGAGGGCGCCGAGGCGCTCGTGGGGCCTCTGGCGGCGGTGCTCGCCGAGCCCCGCGAGGATCCGTTCGCGCCCGAGGTGATCTCGGTGCCGACTCGGGGCATCGAGCGGTGGCTGGCCCAGCGCCTCTCGCACCGGCTGGGCGCCACGGACGACGAGGCAGGCATCTGCGCAGGCGTGGTGTTCGACTCCCCGTCGCGGATGATCGCCGGGGTGCTGGCCGAGCTCGCCGAGGCGTCCGGCGGGGCCGACCAGAGGGGCCACGACCCGGACGCCGACCCGTGGGCCGCCGAGCGGCTCCTCTGGCCCCTGCTCGACCTGATCGACGCCTGCCTGGACGAGCCGTGGTGCCGGCCGCTGGCCCGCCACCTGGGCGCCGACGCCGACGATCCCCCTGCCGGACGACGCCTGGCCGTCGCCGGCCGCCTGGCCCGGCTGTACGCCTCCTACGCCACGCAGCGTCCGAGCCTGCTGCTGTCGTGGGCGGGGCGGGCGGGCGCCAGTACCGGCGAACCGGACGGCGCGGCGTCCGACCTGGCCTGGCAGGTCGAGCTGTGGCGCCGCGTGCGCGAGCGCCTGGCCACCCCCAGCCCCGCCGAGCGCCTGGACGACGTCACGGGCCGCCTGATCGCCGACCCCTCCGCGACGACCCTGCCCGCCCGGCTGTCGATCTTCGGTGCCACCCGCCTGCCCGAGACGCAGCTGCGCGTGCTCGCCGCGCTGGCCCGTCACCGCGACGTCCACCTCTGGCTGCCCCACCCCAGCCCCGCGCTGTGGCAATCGGTCGCTGCGCACCCGCGCAGCACACCGCGCCGCGCGGACAGCCCCCTGGTCGCCCGGCACCCGTTCCTGGCCTCGATGGCCCGCGACAGCATCGAACTGCAGCAGCGTCTGATCGCCGTGACCGAGGGCGGGACACTGCTCCGCGACGTCCGGCACGGCCCCGCGACGACCCCTCACCCGGCCACGGATCGCGCGCCGAGCCTGCTCGCCGCACTGCACGCCGCCCTGGCCGAGGACGATCCCACCCCCGGCCGGCACCGGTTCGCCGACGGCGATCGCAGCGTGCAGGTGCACGCCTGCCACGGCCGCGCCCGCCAGGTCGAGGTGCTGCGCGAGGTGGTGACCGGGCTGCTCGCCGACGATCCGACCCTGCAGCCGCGCGACATCGTGGTGATGTGCCCGGACGTGGAAGCGATTGCCCCGCTGATCTCCGCCACCTTCGGGCTCGGCGGGGCCGTCGAGACCGGGCCGGTCGGGGAGCGGGTCCGATGGCATCCCGGCCAGCACATCGCGATTCGGTTGGCCGACCGCGCGCTGCGCCAGACCAACGCCCACCTGGCCCTGCTGGCCGCACTGCTCGACCTGCCCGTCAGCCGGCTGACCGCCAGCGAACTGCTCGACCTGGCCGCGGCGCCCGCCGTCCGGCAGCGGTTCTCCTTCACCGATGACGACCTGGCCCGGCTGCGCACCTGGGTGATCGATTCCGGGGTGCGTTGGGGCGAGGACGCCGAGCGACGCGCCCGGTTCGGCCTGCCGCACGTGCTGCAGGGCACCTGGCAGTTCGGGCTCGACCGCATCCTGGCCGGGGTGGCGATGGGTGGTGACGACGCGCACCGGTACCTGGGCACAGCGCTGCCCCTGGACGACGTGGAGAGCACCGACGTCGACCTCGCCGGTCGTCTGGCCGAGCTGGTCGACCGGCTGGCCGTGGTGCTCGACTCCTTCGAGGGCACCCACCCGGTGGGCGCCTGGATGGGCCGGCTGGAGCAGGCTCTCGACCTGCTCGCCGGCGACGATCCCGATGCCACCTGGCAGGGCGTCGAGGCCCGGCGGCTGCTCACCGACCTGGCCGGCACGGCTGATGCTCACGCCGGCCTGCCCTTGCGGCTACCCGACGTCCGGGCGCTGCTGGCCGCGCACCTGGTGGGCCGTCCGACGCGCGCGGGGTTCCGTACGGGGGCGATGACCGTCTGCTCGCTCGAGCCGATGCGCGCCGTCCCGCACCGGGTGGTGTGCCTGCTCGGCCTGGACGACGGGACCTTCCCGCGCCTCGGCGCGCGTGACGGCGACGACCTGTTGCTGCGCGATCCGTGGATCGGTGAGCGCGACCGGCGCAGCGAGGACCGCCAGCTCTTCCTGGACGCCGTGGCGGCCGCCCGCGAGCACCTGATCGTGCTCTACAGCGGCGCCGACGAACGGCTGGGAACCCCTCGGCCACCGGCGGTTCCGGTGGGCGAACTGCTCGACGCACTCGATACCACCGCCTCGACCGGCGACGGCCGTACGGTCCGTGAGCACCTGATCGTGCGGCACCCGCTGCAGCCGGTCGACGGGCGCAACTTCACCCCCGGGGCACTCGGGGTGCCCGGACCGTTCAGCCGCGACGCACACGCTCACCGGGCCGCGGTCGCCGTGCACGAGGCGGGGCACCCGATTGCGGACGGCGCGCCCCGGGTGCTGCTGCCCGCGCCGCTGCCGGTGCGTCCGGTGGCGCAGGACGCCGACGACGCCGAGGCGATCGACCTGGACGACCTGATCGCGCTGCTCGAGCACCCGGCCAAGTGGTTCGTGCGCACCCAGCTGGGCGTCTGGCTGCCCGGCGAGGACGACGAGGTCGATGATCACCTGCCACTGCGCCTGGACGGCCTGGCGACCTGGGCCATCGGTGACCGGTTGCTGCAGGCGTGCCTGGCCGGAGTGGATCGCAGCCAGGCCCTGGGTGCGGAGTACCGGCGCGGCGTGTTGCCGCCGCGCAAGCTCGGACAGGCCACCCTGGAGGACGTCGAGCAGCGGGTCACGCCGCTGGCCCGGGCGGCGCGCGAGCACCTGAGTGGGCTGGCTCGCGACCTCGACGTGCAGGTCGACCTGCCCGGGGGCGGCCGGGTGACCGGCACCGTGACCGGGGTGATGCACGGCGGGCCGGTCGGGATCGAGGCCGGGGGCAACGGTGGTGTGGCTGGCGGTGGTGTCGCCGGCGGTGGAGACGGGGCTGGCGGTGGAGACGGCGATGGCCCGTCGAGCGGCGGCGCTGCCGTGGTGCGGGCGACCTACTCCCGCCTGGGGGCCAAGCACCGGCTGCGGGCCTGGGTGCAGCTCGTGGCGCTCGCTGCCGACGGGCGGCACCCGGTCACCTCGGCGATCACCATCGGGAGAGCCGGTGGACGGCGCCCTGGGGCGTCCGTGTCCCAGCTGCAGGCTCCCGCCGAACCCGTTGCGCTGCAACGACTCGCCGAACTCGTCCGGTTACGCCGGCGGGCCCTGCGTGAGCCGCTGCCGATGCCGGTCGACGTGGCCGGCGCCTATGCCCGTTGCCGCCACGGCGGCGACTCCGAGGTGCAGGCCCTGGCCGAGGCGACTCGACTGTGGCAGTACAAGGGAACCATCGACGATCCCTACCACGAGCTCTGCTGGGGGGTGGCCGCCCCGATCGCGGTTCTGTGCGGCGCGCCGTCCCGGGACGAGCAGTCCTGGTCACCGCACGAGGGAACCCGGCTCGGCGTGTACACCCGCAGGGTCTGGGACGCGCTGCTCGCGCACGAGGAGGTGCGTACCCGGTGACCACGACCCAGGATCCGACCCGGGGACCGGTCGCGAACCCGGTGGCCCGGGCACTGCAACTGCGGCTGGCCGGTACCCCGGACCCCGACCCGTTCGACCTGTTCGGACCTCTGCCCCAGGGCACCACCCTGCTCGAGGCCAGCGCCGGCACCGGCAAGACGTACACCATCGCCGCCCTGGCCACCCGCTACGTCGCCGAGGGCCACGCCGAACTCGGTGAGCTGCTGCTGGTCACCTTCGGCCGGGCGGCCACCTCGGAGCTGCGCGAACGGGTGCGCGAGCGGCTGGTCAGCGCCCACCGCCTGCTCGCCGAAGCGGGGTGCCGCACCAGCTCCGATGCGCTGATCGCCCACCTCGCCGCGGTGGACGACGCCGAGCTCGACCGGCGCCGGCAGCGGCTGACCCGGGCCCTGGCCGAGTTCGACGGCGCCACCATCGCCACCACGCACGGGTTCTGCCAGCAGATGCTGACCCGGCTCGGGGTGCTGGCCGACCTGGACACCGACGCGGTCATGGTCGGCGACGTCGCCGACCTGGTCACCGAGGTCGCCCAGGACGTCTACCTGCAGCGCTACGCCACGGCCGAGCGGCCGATGCTCACCGTCGAGCAGGTGGCCGAGTGCGCCCGGGCGGCCATCGGTGACCGGCTCGCCGTCCTGGAACCGGCTGCGGCCCATCCGGATTCGCTGCCCGGGCACCGCTACGGCGCCGCGCACGCCGCCGTCCGCGAGATCGCCCGGCGGATGCGCGAGCGGCGCCTGCTCGACTACGACGACCTGCTCGTGCTGCTGCGCGACGCCCTCGTCCACTCCGAGCTGGGACCCCTTGCCGCGCAACGGATCCGCGAGCACTACCAGGTGGTCATGGTGGACGAGTTCCAGGACACCGACCCGGTGCAGTGGCAGATCCTGCGGGCCGCCTTCCACGGCGAGCGCACCCTGGTGCTGATCGGTGACCCCAAGCAGGCGATCTACGCCTTCCGCGGGGGGGACGTGGTGACCTACCTGGACGCCGGGCGCGACGCCACCGCCACGGCCACGCTGCAGCACAACTGGCGCAGCGACGCGGCCCTGCTCGCCGGCCTGCACCAGGTGTTCGGGGAGGCCGCCCTGGGCGACGAGCGCATCGTGGTGCGCCAGGTGACCTCGGGCCAGGAGCGCGATCGCCCGAGCGGGCGCCTGATCGGTGCGGCGCCGCTGCGCATCCGGCAGGTGCACCGCAGCGCGCTCGGCGTCCGCGGCACCGCCATGCCCCGGGTCGGTGACCTGCGCGAGCTGATCGCCGCCGACGTGGCCGCCGACATCGTGAACAGCCTGCAGAGCGTCCGGCTGCTCACCGCCTCGGGTGAGCGGGCCCTGCAGCCCGGCGACATCGCGGTGCTGGCCCGCAAGAACGCCGAGGCCACCCTGGTGCAGCAGGCCCTGGTCGAGGCCGGGGTGCCGGCCGTGGTCTCCGGGGTGGTGAGCGTGTTCGGCACCCGCGCCGCCCGGCTGTGGCTGACTCTGCTGGACGCCCTGGACCACCCCGGGCACAGCGGGCGCACGGCCGCCCTGGCGCTGACCGAACTGGTCGGCTGGGACGCCGCACGCCTGGCCGGGGCCGATGAGCAGGACCGCGACGATCTCGCCGACCGGGTGCGCGGCTGGGCCCGGCTGCTCGCCGCCCGGGGCGTGGGCGCGCTGCTCGAGGCAGTGACCGGGACCGGCCTGCTGGAGCGGCTGGCGGCTCAGGCGGACGGCGACCGGTTGCTCACCGACCTGCGCCACGTCGGGCAGGTGCTGCAGGAGTTGTCGGTGCGTGAGCAAGCCGGGGTCTCGGCCCTGGCCGCCCACCTGCGGCGCCGGGTCGCCGAGGCCGAGGCGGACTACGCCGAGGAGCGCAGCCGCCGGCTGGAGACCGACCAGGCGGCCGTCCAGGTGCTCACCGTGCACGCCAGCAAGGGGCTCGAGTTCCCGGTGGTCTACGTGCCGTTCGCCTGGGACCGCTTCGAATCCGACGAGATCGAGATCCTGCGCTTCCACGACCACGCCGGGCAACGGATCCTGCACGTGGGCGGCCCGACGTCCGACCACTACCCGGCCGCGCTCGCCCGCCATCGCCACGAGGAGCGCGGCGAGGACCTGCGGGTGCTCTACGTGTCCTTGACCCGGGCCGCCAGCCAGGTGGTCACCTGGTGGGCACCGTCGCGCAACAGTCCGGGCGGGGCGTTGACCCGGGTGCTGTTCGGCGGGCACGGCCCGGGGGAGGAGCCGCCCGCCACGGTGCGGTTGCCGAGCGATCAGGACCTCGCGGCGTCCCTCAACGCTCTCGCCGCGGGCAGCGGTGGCACCATCGCCGTCGAAGCGGTCACCGAGCCCCCGCTGCCGGTCCGCCGCACCCACGGCGAGCGGGCGGCGACGAGGCTGGAACTGGCCGACTGGCACCGGGTTCTGGACGGCGGGTGGCGGCGGCTGTCCTACACCGCGCTCACCGCCTCGGCGCACGGCCGGGCCGTGATCGGCGCCCCCACCTCCCACGCCGGTGACCCCGGCGCGGGGACCCCGAGCGCAGGCGCGGCGCTGAGCGAGCCCGAGGTGGTGGGGGTCGACGACGAGGCCGAGGCCCCGGGGTCGTTGGAGCTGCCGATCGCTGTTGGTCCCGGGCCGGGCTCGACCCCTGGTTCGATGCTCAGCTCGACACCCGGCTCGCCCGCTGGCTCGACACCCGGCTCGCCCGCTGGCTCGACACCCGGCTCGCCCGCCGACACGGCCATCGGCTCGGCCCTGGCCGACCTGCCCGCCGGTGCGGCCTTCGGCACGGTGGTGCACGAGGTGCTGGAACTCGTCGACCCCGGGGCACCCGACCTGGCAGCCCACCTGCAGCGGCTCGCCGTCCAGCGCGGTGCGCGCTCGGTGCTGGCCACGGCACGGGACGGCGTCCGCGAGGGCTCCCTGGTCGCCGACCGGCTGACGGCGCTCGGACTCGGGTTGGAGGCCGCACTGTCCACGCCGCTGGGGCCCCTCGCCGGGGGGGTGCGGCTGCGTGATCTGCCCGTGGCCGACCGGCTGTGCGAAGTGGAGTTCGAACTTCCCCTGGCCGGTGGTGATCTGGACCCGCCGGAGCGCATGCCTCGGCTGGGCGATGTCGCCGAGCTGCTCGCCAGGTACCTCGGCCCAGCCGACCCCTTGGTCGCCTACCCGGCGATGCTGGCCGATCTCGCCGCCGGCGACGGGCACGAGCAGGGGTGGGGGGGCGGTGGCACCAGCGCCACCGGGCGCGTCACCGGGGCGGGCCCCGGGGGTGGGGCCGCTGGGGAGGTGCTGTTGCGGGGATACCTCACCGGCAGCCTGGACGCCGTGCTGCGCCTGCGCACGCCGTCCGGCCCGCGGTACCTGGTGGTCGACTACAAGACCAACCGGCTGGCCCCGCCCGGTGAGCCGTTGACCGCGGCTCACTACCGCGCCGAGGCGCTGGCGGGCGCGATGTGCGCCGCGCACTACCCGTTGCAGCTGGTGCTCTATCTGGTTGCCCTGCACCGGTTCCTGCGTTGGCGCCAGCGCGGCTACGACCCCGAGGTGCACCTCGGCGGTGGGCTCTACCTGTTCCTGCGCGGGATGTGCGGCCCGGACACCCCCGCCGGGCCGGACGGCACCCCGGCCGGGGTCTTCGGCTGGCGCCCGCCGACGGGGCTGGTGCTCGAGCTGTCGGCACTGCTCGACGGGCATCGGACCGGCCCCGGGGCGTCGGGCCCCGGCGGGCGGGAGGCGAGGTCGTGACCGCCGCCCGGCTCGCCGTCCGCTCGGATGGGGTGCTGGCCGCCTACAACGCGGCAGGCGTGCTGGCGGCAGCGGATGTGCACGTGGCCCGCCGGCTGGCGGCCCTGACCGGCGAGGACGACGACCGTGTGCTGCTCGCGGTGGCGCTCGCCGTCCGCGGGGTCCGCGCGGGCTCGGTCTGCCTGTTCCTGGACGATCGTGACGCGATGCGGTTGCCCGAGATCGACGATCTGGCCTCCGGCGGCGCCGCCGCGCGGGCCGACCACCCGGACACCGAGACCTTGCCGCTGCCGGAACCGCAGGAGTGGCTGGCTGCCCTGCGGGCCAGCCCCCTGGTGGCCTCGGGCGCGGTCCGGCTGGTGGACGGCCGGCTCTATCTCGAACGCTACTGGCGCGACGAGTCGCTGGTGCGTGATCAGGTGGCCCGGCGCCTGACCACCCCGGTCGAGGGGATCGACGAGCTGCGCCTGGACGCGGCCGTGCGCCGGTTGTTCCCGCACCCGGACGACGCGCGCCAGCGCCAGGCCGCCGCGACGGCGGCGCGCGCCCGGTTGTGCGTGGTGACCGGTGGCCCGGGAACGGGCAAGACCACCACGGTGGCGCGGCTGGTCGCCGTTCTGCAGGCGGTCGCGCGCCCGGACGCAGGGTCGGGCCCGGGCACTGGGCCGAGGCTGCGGGTGGCCCTGGCGGCACCCACCGGCAAGGCGGCTGCCCGGCTGGCGGAGGCGGTGCGCGCCGAGACGGCCCGGCTCGACCCGTCCGACCGAGAGGCGGTGGGCGAGCTGACCGCCAGCACGGTCCACCGGCTGTTGGGCTGGAAGCCGGGCTCGCGCACCCGTTTCGCCCACGACCGGCACCATCACCTGCCGCACGACGTGGTGATCATCGACGAGACCTCGATGGTCTCGTTGCCGCTGATGGCCCGGCTGCTGGAGGCGATCTCACCGCACGCCCGGCTGGTGCTCGTCGGTGACCCCGATCAGCTGGCCTCGGTCGAGGCGGGGGCGGTGCTCGGTGATCTGGTGGCGCATCCCGAGGCCCGGCGCACTGGCGTGATCCGGCTGGAGGTGGTGCACCGGCACGGAACCGTGATCGGACAGCTCGCCCGGGCAGTCCGCGCCGGCCGGTCAGATGAGGTGATCGAGCTGCTGCGGGCCGGCAGCGAGGAGGTCTCGTTCGTCGAGCCGGCGGGGGAGTGGCCCTCTACTGCCGAGGTGCAGCCGGTGCGGACGGACGCCGAGCGGTCGGGCCTGGCGCTGATCGGGGCCGCCCGGTCCGGGGATGTGGCCGCGGCCCTGGGTGCTCTGGAATCTCACCGCCTGCTGCTCGCCCACCGGCGCGGGCCGTTCGGGGTCAGCACGTGGGCTGCACGGGTGGAGGCCTGGCTGGCGGCGGCCGACACCGACCCTGACCTGCCCGGGCGGATGGGCCGCACGGGGCGGACGGGGCGCCGGGCGTTCGGGCCCTGGTACCCCGGCCGGCCCCTGCTGGTGACCGTGAACGATCGCGAGAGCGGGCTCTACAACGGGGATATCGGGGTGGTGATCGCCCAGCCGGACGGCGGGACCGTCGCCGCCTTCGGGGATCCGCAGCGGCCGATCATCGTGCGGCCCCACCGGCTGCCGACGGTCGAGACCGTGCACGCGATGACCGTGCACCGCGCGCAGGGCAGCCAGTTCGCCCGGGTGAGCCTGGTGCTGCCCCCGGCCTCCTCGCCGTTGCTCACGCGCGAGCTGCTCTACACCGCGCTGACCCGTGCCCGCCGGCACGTCCGCGTGATCGGCAGCGAGAGCGCCGTCCGGGCTGCCGTCGAGCGGCCGGTGCGCCGGGCGAGTGGACTGCGCTTCGGCTGAGCCGAAACGGGCTGGGGCACGGGACCATCCCGGCAATTCGCTGCCTGATAGCGTCCCCACGGGAGAGTCCCCCGCGAGGAGGCCGTGTGAGCCCGGGCCCCGACATGCAGCCACCCGATCCGCCGGACGCCGTGGGCGCACCGCCGCGATCCGAGGAGTTCACCGAGGTCCTGCCCGCCGAGGGCACACCGACCCAGCAGGTGCCGATCGCGTCGGATCCGTCGGGTGATCCCGACGGGATGTCCATCGCCGACACCATTGACCTGGCGGTGTCTCGGACGCCGCCACCCCTGGCGCCCTGGGGCCCTGCGACCGGTCCTCAGGCCGCTCCGCAGTCCGGTCCGCCCCCGAGCCAGGTCCCGTCGGCACCGCCGGCCTACCCGCCCCCGATGCCGTTCTCGGCCCCACCGCCGCCGCCGACGGCTGGCCCGATGGCGACTCCCGGGCAGCCGTCCGGCACTCCGGGATCCTGGGTGGGACCCGGCATCCCCGATCCAGCGGCGCCGCCACCGTGGGCGAGGACCGGGCCCGGCCCTGCGCCGTCCGCACCGACCGGGACGCCGGTGGGCAACCCGATCCAAGGTGCCCGGGTCTGGGCAGAGGACCTGGTGTCCCGTCACGGCTGGCGGACCCTGCTGCACGCAGCGGTCCCGGCCCTGGCCACCCTCGGCGTCCTGGTCCCGCCGGTCCTGCTCGCCCGGGACTTCTTCTGGTCGGTCTTCGCGCTCGGCGCGGCGGCCGTCACCCTGACCGGCCGCAAGGACGGGGTGTCGCACTGGACGACGGCCGCGGGCGGCGCGGGTGCCTACTTCGTGTTCTGGGCCTTGATCGCCCTGCCCGGCATCGGGGGGGCGGATGGGCTCTTCCTGACCGCGGCGCTGGCCGCAGCGATCGGTGCGCTGTCGATCCACCCTGACAAGCGCTGGTGAGACGCCTTCTGCCCAGGTCCGTCATGGTGCCGATCTCCACGCATCCGCCGGTGCCGACCGGGCAACTCCCACCAGAGCGCCGAAATGGCTGCCATTCGACCAGGAATGACAGCCATCTCGGGGTGGTGAACCGGGAGTTGCCCGGTGGATCGACGCCGGCTCAGGCCGGTCCGATCACCGTGGGACCTCAGATGTCGTAGGAATGAGCGCCGCTCGGACCTGACCTGCGGCGGCGGCAGCCAAACGCGGTTTCACCTGCATGTATTCGTCTCGCCAGGCCTCACTAGGTCTCGCTCACTCGGCTTGGATTGTGCGCCAGATGTGCGCTGCGTCGCTCGCGCGCCGCCTCAACACCTCTGTGACTACGCACAGTTGTCCCCGTCCAAGCAGGGCGGCCCCAGCTCAAGCGATAGAAGCGCTGAGCCGGGGCCTCGACCGAGACCCCATGGAGGTCCCGACCGTGAACACGAAACCTACCGAAGTACCGCGCAGCGCGACTCCACTCGCGGGGCCGTTGCATGAGGCCCCGCAGGTCAGTGCGCAGCTGGCCGGAGCGATGTTCGATGAAGCGCTGACCGGCCTGCCGCTGGGCGCCTACGACCTGCGGATCATCAGGGAGATGGATGGCGGTGACCCGTCGGCCATCGCGGCCGTGGCGTCGCTGCTGCGCCGGTCCTGGGCTGCCGGCCTGGTGGTCGGTCGCCGCGAGGTGGCCGATGAGCAGTGGTCGGTCACGGCGATGCTCGCTCTGCACCGCCGGCGCGGCCAGGAGTGCGCGTGCGGGGAGCGTCTGGGCGATGCCGGGCTGTTCGCCTCGCCGGTGTGCATCACAGCCGACGGACCGGTGCCGGCGGTGACGGTGCATGAGGCGCACCTGGCGCAGGTCATCACCGCGGCTCTGGGCGGTGCGCGATGAACGTTCGGGAGTCGATCCACACCCAGCGGCTGCTGGAGGGCCTGATCGGTTCTGTAGGAAGCCCTCAGAGCGTCGAAGCCGTCGCGCAGTCGGCGTCGTACTTGGCTGATCGCGCCAGGACGGCGCTGGGAACGGGCCCGAGCGGGTTCGAGGTGGGCCAGGCCCTGGCGCAGCCCGCCGGCGCCCCGTCGCCGGCGTCGTCGGGATCGGTGCTGGCGCCGCGGGTGGTCCCGGTGTCTCGGCTGCGGGCCTACCTGGCCGAGCTGGGCGCCGACCAGGCTGCTGGGGGTGTCCGGTGAGCGACACCACAGATTTCCCCGTCGTCCCGCTGGTCGCGGCGTTCGGAGGGCTGGCTGCTGTCGCGTACCTGATGGACGCTCAAGACCCGCCGCCGTCGGCCTCGGTCACCGCCCCCGCCACGGCCACGGTTACGGCTCCGATCACGAACACGATCACCATCACGAACCCGGCACCGGCCGCTCCGGTGGCCGCAGGCGCCGGCGGCGTCATGGGTACGTCGTCGCTCGCCCTGGTGCTCGGTTCGATCCTGGCGGTGGGTCTGGTCGCTGTCCTCGGTGGGATGGCTGCCGCGTACCTGTTCGGGGCGCAGGGCGGCCGCCGCGGCCTGGGCCGGTCCGGTGAGTACAGCTACTCCCCGCTGGCCCATGAGCCCCGGAGGCGGTTCTGATGTGCGCGCCGATCAAGGCTCAGCGTCTCCCGGTGCTCACGGGCAACGTGTGGTGGCTGGCGATCCCGTTCGGGGCGATCGGCGTCGTCCGCCTGGCCGTGCACCTGGTCGGCTGGGCAGGCGTGGCCTTCGCGGTGCTCGGGACGGCTGCCCTCATGGGCGGTCTGCTCACGCTGGCGCACCGCCTCGGCCGCCGGCGCGCGGCGCAGGTCTCGGCTAGGACTGCCCCTGATCACGTCGAGGTGCTCGCGTGGGTCGAGCACCAGGCGCAGGGCAACGTCTGGCCGAGTGAGGCGCGAGCTCGCGCGGTCGAGGCCGAGCAGCTGCCCGCGCTGGAGGTCGAGGCGGTGCCAGTGCTGGAGGCGCCGCTGTCGCAGGTGCTGACGGCGGGCGAGCGTGCCGCCGTGGCCGCAGCGACGGGGAGGCGTTCCTGATGGGGTTCCTGAGCGATCTGATCGGCAAGCTCGAAGGGGCCGTCGTCGGCAACGCGCCGGAGGGGCCACGGTTGTCGCTGGCCGACCTGGCCGCGGACCACTCCGAGTGCGATCTGTGCGGCGGCCCGATGGGGCCGATGCAGCTCGGTCCGGGTGGTCCCGAGGTCTGGGGTTGCCCGGAGGACCACGGGTGGGCGCTATGAGCGGCGCGCTGACCTATCTCGCCACTGTCGTGCCCCGGGAGTTGTCCCAGGGCCAACGTAAGGAGATCGAACGATGAGCCGGATGACCGGACGCAGCTGGGCCTACGTGGGGGCCGGCCTGGCCGGAACCGTGTCGGTGGGTGCGAACGTGTCCCACTCGTTCGTGCCCCCCGCCGGCGCACCCGCCACCTGGGCCCCGCACGCGGGGGCGGTGATCGGGTCGGTGTTCTGGCCGCTGGCGGTGGTGGTCTCGCTGGAGATCATGACCCGGATCGACTGGCCCGAGGGCTGGCGGTGGATCGCGTTGCGCTGGTTGGGGTTGGCCCCGGTCAGCGTCGGCGCGGCGATCGTGTCCTACCGGCACATGTCGGGGCTGTTGACCTTCTACGGCGAGGACGTGATCACCGCGACCATCGGCCCGTTGGTCGTGGACGGACTGATGGTGTTGGCCTCGGGGGCCCTGCTGGTCGCGCCGTCCGCGCGGCGAGCAGCCCGCCGGCGGCCCGCACCCGCTCCGGTCCAGGCGCCGGTCCAGGCGTCCGTGGCGGCCCCGCCGCCGGTCCCGGCTCCCTCGGTCCCGGCGCCGGCGGATCGGCCGGTGGTGGCGGCCCCAGAGGCTGCCGCCGGCGTTCCGGCCGACCTGCACGCGGTCGGCCGGCAGGTCGCGGCGGAGCTGGCCGAGAAGGACGTCCCGTTGACCCGCAAGGCCCTGGTGACCGGGCTGCGTGAACGCGGGATCCCGGTCGGCACCACTCGGGCGACTGAGCTGCTCGCCGAGCTGAAGGCGGCGGCGTAACCCCAACCCCCAGCGCTCGTCCCGGGCCCAGGACTGGACATCCGGCCCGGGACGAGCCACCCCTCTCGAAGGAGCACCCACATCATGGCGACGAAGAAGGCCCAGCGGAAACGACCCGGCAAGTTGCGGCGGAAGCTGTACCAGATCGTGTGGAACGGCGCCGCGCAGATCGCCAAGGACCGCGAGCGCAAGAAGGCCCAGGGCGCTGGCGTGGCTGGCGGCGGGCAGAGCAGCGGCGGCGGCCGCGGGCGGAGTGTGCCGGCGCCTCGCCGGTCCGACTCGGCGTGGACCCGGCCGGACAACGCCGGCCCGGGAGCGGCGATCCCGGCGATGCCGGAGGACTACACCGCCACCGGGTGGAACGGCCAGCCAGTGACCGACCCGGCCGCGTTGCGGTTCTTCTGGGCCCGAGAGAACGGCTACAACGGCCCGATCGACCAGGACGGCCACCCCACCGACGACCAGGACGAGGACCGCTCCGGTGACCTGGAGTGGGCCGACGACGACCAGGACGACGACCAGGGCGGCGACCAGCTGGCCGGCCAGCACGCCGGCCAGGACGACGACGGCCAGGCAGGTGAGACCCGATGAGCGCCGAGACCATCACCCCGTCCTGGGGCAGCGCAGGATCGCAGCCCGATGACCCGACGGATGCCGAGGCGGGCCGCGGCCTGCTCGCCGGTGACGAGACCGCCGAGGCGAAGCCGGTGGCGGTGGACGAGCAGGTGGTGTCCCTGCCCGAGCCCCGCCGGCGGCTGCTCGACGTCGACGGCGCCCGGGAGCTGCCCTCCTGGGCTACCTCGAGCGAAGGCCTGCGCCTGGAGCTGGTCCGTCTGGCCAAGGCCGCCGACATCTACGCCCAGTGGGCCGTGGTGCAGGCACCGCGGGTGGCGACCGTCACCGCGTGGTGGGCGCTGCGCGGCACCGGCACGCTGTGGTGGCGGCTGACCCGATGGGCGGCCGACGTCGACGGGCACCCGCTCGTCGGGAAGATCACCGCCACGACGGACAAGGCCTACCACCAGATGGCCGAGGCCCGGGCGAAGCGGCAGAAGTTCCGGGCGACCCTGCTCATCGTCGCCGCGCTGGCCCTGGCCGGCCTGGTCCCGGCGATGTGGGCGTTCCTGCCGTGGGTGGTCAACCTCGGCGTGGCCGCTGGTCTGGTGATGGGTCTGGCCCGCCTCGGCCAGCCCGCCGACCGCCGGCTGGTCTCCCCGGTCGTCTCCCGCCCGCAGGTGCCTCGGCTGACGTCGCAGGCGATCGCTGCGGCCCTGGGCGGTCTGGGGATCGCGGCGCTGTCGCAGGTGGTGAACAAGGGCCGGACCACGCAGCTGTTCCCCGACCCGATCACCCGGGTGAAGACCGGATGGGTCGCCAACGTGGATCTGCCGCTGGGCGTGACCGCGGCCGAGGTCGCCGACAAGCGATCCAAGCTCGCCTCAGGCTTGCGCCGCCCGATCGGGGCGGTCTGGCCCGAGGGCGACCCGGACACCCATGAGGGCCGGCTGCGGCTGTACGTGCTCGACCAGCCGATGTCGAAGATGCCGCAGCCGGCGTGGCCGCTGGCCAAGGCCGGGAAGGCCGACATCTTCAAGGCCCTGCCCTACGGCTACGACCAGCGCGGCGACCTGGTCCGGATCCCGCTGATGTACTCCAACCTGCTCGTGGGCGCGATCCCCCGCCAAGGCAAGAGCTTCTCCGTCCGGGTCGTGGTCCTGGGCGCCGCCCTGGACCCCTCGGTGGAGATGCACGTGCACGAGCTGAAGGGCACTGGCGACTTCGAGGGCGTGGAGGACTCCTGCCACCGCTACACCAGCGGCCCGGCCGACCCCGAGACCCTGGCCGCAGTCATGGGCTCGATCCGGGAGGTGCACTCCTACCTCTCGCCCCGGGCGAACGCGATCAAGGCCCTTGGCCCGGTCCGCTGCCCGGAGAAGAAGGTCACCCGGGCGATCGGCGACGACCGGACGCTGGGCCTGTGGCCGGTACTACTGGTGGTAGACGAGGTGCAGGAGCTGTTCGAGTCCGAGTACGCCGCCGAGGCCGAGCAGCTGCTCCGCGCCATCATCAAGCGGGGCCCGGCCCTGGGCATCGTGCTGGTACTGGCCACCCAGCGCCCGGACGCCAAGAGCCTGCCCACCTCGATCAGCTCGAACATGGGCCACCGGCTCTGCCTGCGGGTGGCCGACCAGTCCGCCAACGACATGGTGCTCGGCACCAGCGCCTACCGGATCGGCATGAACGCCACCCTGTTCACCGACTCCGACCTGGGCATCGGGCTGCTGAGGACCGGCGGCGTCAAGGCCGTCACGGTCCGCTCCAGCTACCTCGATGCCGACGCCGCGGACCGGATCGGCAAGCGCGCACACGCGATCAGGACCGCCGCGGGAACCCTGACCGGGGCCGCGATCGGGGACCAGCTGGTCCCGGTCGAGGACCGCCTGGCCGTGGTCGTGGACACCGTGGAGGCCTGGGCCGGCGGGGACGGGGACGCCGAGTCCGCGTGGCTGCACTCCCTGGAGGACGCCCTGGCCGCCGCCCACCCCGGCCGCTATGCCGGGCTGGAGGCCCCGTGGCTGGGGGCTCGGCTGCGGGCCGCCGGCGTCGCCACCATCGCCCAGCGCAAGCGGATGGTGGACGGCGAACAGGTCAACCGGGCCGGGGTCGAGCTGGCCGCGCTGCGGGCCGCGCTGGAGGCCGACGCGACCCCTACCGGGTAGGGGCTGAGACCCCTACCGGTAGGGGTCGCTCTACCCGGTACCCCTACCGGCATCACCGCAGGTCACACGCCGTCAAGGCGCGTTGACGACGCCGGTAGGGGTACCACCGCCAACACCGCAGATCAGCGCCAGGAACCAAGGTTCCGCAGGGGAGGTCACCGAGCCCTACCGCACTACGCACCGTCGCCAGCGGGGCCGCACCCAGCCCCTACCAGCCAGCACCGACAGGCGGGCCGAGCAACGCTCGGCCCGCCTTGCTGTTGACGTCCCCGCTCAGGCCGATGCGACCCTGGGGAATGGCCCCCACCGCGCTGCTGACCGATGGCCCCCTGGCCGGCGACCGGATCCCGGTCGAGCTGACCGACGGCCCCCTGCCCCCGCAGTACCTCACCCTGGCGGTCCCGGTCCTGGACGAGGACCGCGAAGAGATCACCTGGCGGGACGTGCGCTACGCCCGGCTCCAGCTGTTCAGGACCAGGACCGACCCCACCGCCCCCTGGGACTACGTCTGCTGGGACTGACCCCGCCGGACGGGACCGGGGACCGGTACCGGACGGCGATTGGTCGGCTGGTTGGGGGAGGGGACCGGTGGGCTGACCCGGTACATCTGGCCCGGCTGAACGGCTCGACCTTCAGCCGCTGAGCGTTGGGAAACGAGTCAACGACTCACAGGGCGAGTCGCTGACACGCCAACCCAACGCTGACCGTTTATGGCTCGACAACGACCGGCCCGCTGTGGCCGTACGGTCCTGGCAGACAACAGGATTCGCGCCGGGGGGCGTGCTGCCACCGAGGGCCAAGGATCGTGCGGGGTGCGCGATCCGAGGGGCCTCGCCGCCCCCACGGAAGGCCCGGCCGGAGCCATGCCCACCCCACCCCTGCCTCGCCCCAGCTGGGCGACCAGCTCAGTTCTGGACCACGACGTCGTCGTGCACAGCCGCCGCGTCACGGCCCCGGTCGAGCTGACCAACGAGTACGACCAGGACCCCGACCCGCAGCACCCGGCTGAGCTGGCCGTGCACGTGCTCGACCTGCTCGGCCTGGACGGCGCCGGCCAGTTGGTGAGCGAGCGTGGTCGGCCCTGGGTCAGCGTCCTGGACTGCGCGCTGGCACCCGATCAGGCCCGGGTCCTCCGCGACGGGCTCAGCGAGCTGCTCGACGCGCTGGAGCGTGCCCGGTGACCGCCGACACGATCGACCGGCCGCGGATCGTGGCCACCCCACAACAGGACACCGACGCCCTGACGCCGCGCTGGGTCAGCGCGCTGGAGGACTGGGAGCACGCCGCAGCGGTAGCCGGCTACGACGCGGCCACCCGCGCGCTGCGGCTGCGGTTCCTCACCCGGCTCGCGGTCGCCTCGACGGGCCTGCCCGATCCGTGGCAGGCCAGCACCGGCCAGCTGGAGGACGCCCTGCGCGCCGCAGCGCTACCGCCGTCCAGCCAGGTCGCGGCGCGCACCGCGCTGCGGCACTTCTACGCCTGGGGCTGCGCTGCCGGCCGGATCGACCACGACCCCGGCCGGCGACTGACAGGCGCCGCCACCCCACCAGTGCTGCCAGCACCCCACCAGACGGCCGGAGGCGCCTCGGATCGGCGTCCGGGCCAGAACGGTCCGCCGTCCTGGAGTCGGGCCTGGCAGAAGGCATTCAAGGGCTTCCGGGATTACCACCTGGCCAGCGGCCACTCACCCGGAACGATCCAGCTGTACCGCCAGCACCTCGGCATGCTCGCCCGGATCCGGACCGACCCCTGGAAGGTCACCACCGACGACATGATGACCACCCTCGCCCGCGAGGGCTGGGCACCGAACACCCGCCGCACCGCCCGCCGGGCCTACCGCAGCTTCTACCGCTGGGCCGCACAGTTCGGCCACCTCACCCCAGACCCCTCCGCCCCGTTGCCCGTCGTGCGGGCACCGATCGCCGCGCCCCGGCCCGCACCCCAGGCGGTGATCGGCGGCGCCCGGCACCGCGCAGGGGAGCGCGAGCGGCTCATGCTGGACCTGGCCCTGCTCGCCGGGCTGCGCCGCAGCGAGATCGCCGGCCTACACGCCCAACACGTCGAGGGAGACTGCCTGCGCATCCACGGCAAGGGCGGACGCCAGCGACTGATCCCGATCCACCCCGACCTACGCGGACGGCTCGCCCAGGCTGAGGGCTACCTCTTCCCCCGCCGCGACGGCCGCCCGATCAGCCCCGCCCACGTCGGCAAGCTCCTACGGCCCCTGCTCGGCCCCGGCTGGACACCGCACACCCTGCGCCACGCCGCCGCCTCCAACTGGTACGCCGAGACCGGAGATGTGCTCGTGGTCTCCAAGCTCCTCGGCCACAGCGACCCCGCGACCAGCGCCATCTACACCCAGATCCCCGACGCCCTCGCCCGCCGCGCAGTCACCGCCGGCCGCTGACCAGGCCCCGAGCCCGGGATACCGATCGAGGGCCCCGGTTGGGTGGCCCGGGCTCGCCGGTACCCACTGCCCAGGGGATGCACCCTGGTGCCGCTACCGGCGTCGTCGGCAACCTGGAGGTCGAGTCGGGGGTCAACCCTCGGTCGGTGGAGCCAGGCGGGCCAGGGCGGGGGATCGCGCAGTGGTCGGTCGGCGGCCGTTGGGACCAGCTGGTGGCCTGGGCCAAGAAGGGTCTGATCGACCGCGACCCGCTCGACCTGGACGTGCAGATCGGCTTCATGCGCAAGGAAATGCAGGACACCGGCGTCTGGGATGCCCTGAAGACGATCGACGACCCGGTACAGGCAAGCGCGATCTTCATGCGCAAGTACGAGAAGCCGGCCGACCAATCCGACGCGGAAGCGGTCCGGCGGGCCAACCGTGGCAAGCAGGCCGTCGAGGGCGCGACCGACCTGAACTACAAGAGCCCCATCGATGAGATGACCGAGGCGGTCAACAAGGCGATCGTGGAGGCCCTCGTGGCCGCCGGCGAGGGCGCAGTCAAGGCGGTCGGTCCCGTGATGCTCAAGCTGCTGTTCGTCGGCCTCGGGATCGGCCTGGTCGGCGTCGGCGTGGTGAAGGGCAGCGGCGCCCGATAGCACGCGGCTCGGACGGCGCGGGGGCCGCCGTCCGGGTGAGGACCGCTCAGCATCACCGCGGTCCGGCCGATGTTCTGGGTGTCAACCGAACATAGAAGCGGCCCCCGCAGCCGCAGGTGTTACAGCACCTGTACGCGACCGGGGGACCGCCCGCAAGGACACTGGAGGTCCTCGCAATGGGTAACTCTGCCATCACCCCCGCCGCCACCGCACAGGTGGCTGAGCGTGTCGCCGCTGCCGAGCTGATCGAGACCGCCGGCGCGGCCCGTCTGCTGATCGCCGTCGGCCGGCCCGAGTCGGCGCAGGTGGTCCTGTCCGCGTTGCAGACCCGGATCCGGTCCCTGGTCACCGCCGGCGCCGTCGCCCTGATGCTCGCCGTCGGCCTGGTCGTGGCTCCCGCCGCCACCCCGGCCGCCCAGGCCGCGATCGTGGCCGCCCAGGCCACCACGGCCACGCAGGCGGGTCAGTTCACCACGGTCAAGGTCACCGTCGGGGCGAGCAAGCGCACCCGCGCCGGGACGTACCTGGTCTCGCTGTGGCACCCCACGATCGGCCTGGTCGGCTCGGCCAGCTCGGCCAAGCCCACGATGACCATCACCGCGGTGATCCCGACCGCGATCCTGCCGGCGGGCACCTCGACCTGGACGCTGCGCGATGAGGCCGACGGCCGCTGGTCCTCGGTCAAGGTCACGGTCCTGCGCCAGACGGTCCTGAGCGTGCCCCGGGTCCAGGTCGCCGGGTTCGGTCTCGCCTGGGTCACCGTGTCCGCGCGGCACTACACCACCGCCGGGTACCGGGGCAGCGCCTACAGCCCGGTCCTGGTCCAGCGCTGGACCGGGACCAGCTGGAGGACCGTGCGGACCCTGACCACCGACGCCTCGGGGACCGCCACCGGCATCATCACCTCGGCCGGCGGGACCGAGCGGATCCGCGTGGTCCGCCCGGTCGGGGCCACGGTCACCGGAGCCACCACCGGCACCGTCACCGCGCAGGTCCCCGCCCCCGCCGGTGAGGGCTGCATCCCCTGCTCCTTGCCAGCCCAGGGGGCATGACCGCCACACTGCACAGACTGGTGCCCGCGATCAGCACGACCGGTCGCGGGCACCAGTGCGTTCCGGAGCGGGCCCAGGCAGGCGGCGGGGGGGCGCCCGAACGGGCGTGTTTGAAGATCCACAACCCCTCCCCCACCGGTCGGTCGGGCACTATCACCCGCGCTGCCAACGGCAGTGGCAGTGATAGTGACAGTGACAGTGGTCGGTCGGTCGCCCTGGTCGCTGATCCCTTCTGACACAACCGATCAGACGCCGATGGCCCCCCGCAGACTCTGCGGAGGGCCATCGCCATAGACCGCAGCCGCGGTCGCCTCGCTGGGCGCTAGTACAGGTGCCCGTACGGCGTCATCTCGCGGCCGCGGCTCTCGCCGGCGGGACGGCGGCCGAGCAGCCGGCCACGGATCGACGGGCGGGGCGGGACCGGGGGACTGGCGCCGTGGTCCCGCTCGGTGTCGCCGGACCGGGGGGCGGGGACCGGGGCGGGGATCGGGACCGGGGCGGGGCTCGGGACCGGGGCTGGAGCGGGGACCGGAGGCGTCGGGGCGGGACCGGCCGGGGCGGGACCGGCTTGGGCGTAGCCGCGGACCCGCGGGACGCGGCGGGCGGGCTTCGCCGAGGTGCTCTCGTCATCCGCGGCCGCCGGCGGCGTCGTGGTGGTGCCGTCGGCGCGGACGTAGACGCTGCGCCCGCAGCGGCACATCACCCCGCGGCCGCGGACCTTGGTCGACCAGGTCCGCTGGCAGGTCGAGCACGTGATCTCGATCGGGGTGCTGGTGGCCATTTCTGTGTACCTCCGGTGGTCTTCACGGTTTGGTGCCGGGCGCGTCCCCTGGCGGGATGCATACCGTCCCCTGCGGGGAATGCATACACGCCGGTATGCACGCCGGTTATACATCGTCGCAGGTCAGAGGCCTGATGTATGTGCAGGCGGCGGCGTGCTGGGCGGCGGGTCGCCGGGGGCCGGCACCGGCGGATCCGGGAGGAGGAGGGGGTGGCTGGAGTAGCGCTGGTGCGCCGCCTGCCGTGTGGTGCCCAGAGCGGCCGCGATCGCAGACCATGCGGCGGCGTCCAGGCGAGCATCGGCCACCGCGTCGGCCAGCTGACGTTCCACGACCCGGCGCAGCTCAGCCAGCCGACGCACGACGGCCAGGTCGAAGACCTCGTCATCCTGCTGCGGCCACACCCCGAACACCGTGGCGACCAGCTCCGCCGGCAGATGCGCCGGCGGGAAGTCACGGGCGGTCGGAGCACCCGCCATCAGGCTCGCGGCGTCAGGATCGGTTGACATGGGTCGATCCGTTCAGTTCATCGCGGCGATGTCGTGCAGCCGGATGCTGGCCGCTCCCTGCGGGTCGTTCACGGCGATCGCGTCGACCAGCAGGATCGGCCAGCGCACCAGGTCGTCGCCCGCGTCGGACACGCAGATCACGTCCCGGGAGCCATCGGCGGGGATCTGCGTGCTGCCCAGCGCGGCGGCCACCCGGGACGCCGGCACGGTCTTCGGGACGGTGGCGACGATGACGACCTGGCCGTCGAGCAGCTCCCCCAGGACGAGCAGGGCGTCGCGCGAGTCCTGAGCGGACGGCAGGCAGACGATCTCGGGCGAGCCAGGACCGGCCAGCCAAGCACGCCAGGTCGGGAGGGTGGCCAGGGCGTAGGCGAAGCCGGGAGTGAGCACACCCGCCAGCACGAAGTGGTCTCGACCAGCGAGCTGGGCTGCGATCTCGGTCACCGAGTCTTGGTGGGTGCGGTAGGCGGTCGCGGTCATGGCTGGCCTCCTTGAGGCGGGCAATTGCGGAAGTCGCGTGTGGGTCTCGTGCATATGCGTTCGTTGGAAGTTGCTAGTGAAATCCGCTGAAGCCCTCGGCGACCCTCGGCGACCCTCGGCAAAGTGGCTTTGACCTGTAGAGATGGGTGCCGAGGGTCGGATGCCGGAGGTGGAGAGACCCTCGGCGACCCTCGGCGTTTGTGCCGAGGGTCGAGAGCAGTGCCGAGGGTTGGTGACCGAGACCCTCGGCAGGTGTCCTTGCTGGTCAGAGGCGGTTTGCCGAGGGTTGCCGAGGGTGCCGAGGGGGGTAGGCCTCGGCGTGAGAGAAATTCCGTTCAGTCGCATAGTGGCGCCGGCTCGTCGTCGCTCGGATCGGGTGCCCCCGCGGCCCGTTCGATGGACCACCAGGTGAAGCCCTTGCGGTCCTTCAAGCCCACGGCCCGGTACCCACCACGCCAGCGCTTGCGCTCGGCGTTGAGCCAGGTGCCGAGCTGTTCGGCGTTGCCGGGCGGCCGGCCGTTGGTCCCGGTGATGAACGCGCCGTCCCAGGGGTCCTTCTCGCGGTACATGCCCTTCGCTACGTGGTCGGCGCTGTCGAAGAGCTCCTTCGCCCGCACTGGGTGGGGGTACTTCTGGATCCAGGCGGTGTAGAAGCGGGCCCACTTGGCGGTTCCCTCGTCAGCCTCGCGGATGGTGTTGACGTTGCTCAGGTAGCCGCCGATCTCGTGGTGGGCCAGGATCCCGCCGATGCCCTGGACCAGGCTCGTCCAGCCGCGCATCGCCGCGATGTCCCGGTCTGGTTTGGCGCCGGCGTTCACCCAGTCGATGATCAGGATGAGAATCGCGCGCAGGACCTGGGCCCTGTTCTCCGGCTTCCTCAGCCAGTCCTCCAGGTCGGGGATCTTGAACCCGGTGCGCTCTTCGGGGTGCTCGTCTTGTGGCTCCAGGCCGACGAGGATCGAGCGGGTTGGGATGTCCTCGGCCAGCAGCAGGTTGTTGCCAGTGGCGATCCACTCGCGGTCGTTCGGGAAGGAGACCATGCGGTTGGTCCCCAGGAGTCGACCCGACCAGGTGCCGGCGGTGAGGAGTCGGGCCAGCGTCGGCGAATCGATGGTGGCGCCGTTGTCGAGGTTGTCGAAGATGACCGCGCCTGCGGAGCGCGTGAACGCCGACGTGATCAGCTTCTCCAGCTCGACCTCGGCGGCCAGGCCCGAGGGCCAGGAGATGATCTGCTGGCCGACCAGCATCCCGATCATGTTCGAGAGGTTGGACTTGCCGGAGCTGCGCATCGTCGCGGTGATGACGAGCAGTGGGCTGGTCTGAGCCCGCAGCGCCACCCGGACGTACGGGGTGAAGAGCCCGCCGAGCATGTTGGCCTTGTCCGCCGGCCCGACCCAGGGGAACTCGCCGAGCAGCACGTTGAGCAGGAAGTTACGAGCCTTCTGGACGGCGTCCCTGTTCGGCTTTTCGGGGATGGGCTGCATGTCCAACGCGGGCGACAGATAGAGGCCGGTCGACTGGTCGTAGCCCGGTTCCTGGAGCAGGGACCAGTCCGGCCGCAGGACCGGGGCGCCGATGAGTCCGCGGAGCGCCGGGACGCGCTGCCAATCGCTCCCCGAGGTCGCCGCCTTGATGTGCTCGATGCTCGGGTTGTAGCGCGCCCAGGCACCGCTGTTGCGCAGACGGCGGGCATCAACATGCTGCGCGACGAGCAGCTGCACCAACGGTGGGTCGAGGGGCGTAGCGCGCATCGGCAGCGTGACGTCGACGTCCCGGTGCGGGGAGGGAGACCGCTCGATCCGGACGAGCGATTCCGACATCAGGTAGACGCTGGGAAGCCCCCCGCTGTCGATCAGCTCGCGCAGCTTGGTGATGGACTCGGGGTCGTCCTCAACCCGCAGCTGCACACGCTCGTCGGCCTGCTCCTGCTCGGCCACCGGCTCGGGGTCGCACGGGACCTCCTGGGCGGCGGCGCCGAGGTGGCCGATCGCCGCCTTGATCCGCGCGTTGCTCGGCTTGGCGTGCCGCGGGTGGTGCTTGCGGTGGGCGAACGACAGCATGCTCTGCCAGTTGCTGCGGCCACTGCGGCCGCTGAGGTCGATCGTCTCGCCGCTGGACCTGTCGACCAGGTAGATCTGGCCGCCATGGGTGCGCCGAGTGGTCCAGAGCTCGGCCGCCAACGCCAGCAGGCAGGCATCGGCGTCGCAGGGCTCTGTCGCGCCCGGGTTCTCTTGCGTGGTCACGTGAGGGCTCCTGTAGTGCGCGGGTGTCGTGCGCCGGCGTTCATGCCGGAGCGGATGGTGGAGGCCGCCTCGCCCTCGCTGAGGCCGGCCGTTGCGGCCGCGATACTCAGCGCCTGGGTGGCGGTCTCTTCGTCAAGCTGGTGCGCGGCGACCAGTTGGCCGAGCTTGAACGCGGCGCGGTTGAGCGTGTGATTTCGTTCTCCCTCAACGGCGTCCAGCACGCTCTGGACCTCGCCTGCGATCGCGCTACGCAGATAGGCGGGGAGCTGGGCGACGTTGGCCTGCGCCCCGCCCCGCTTGGCTGGCCTCGGTGGCGGCATGGACGGCACGCGGCCGGCGAAGACCAGTCGGTCCAGCAGCCACGGCGGAACCTGCGCCACGCCCAGGCCGCGCGACGGCCGGTAGAGGCCCTCGGGCCTCTGGGACCATGCACCGACGACGTAGCCGCCGTGGGCACGCACGTCCACCTGCCAGCCCAGGCCGCCCGAGATGCCGGCGCCCGAGGTCACCTCGAGCGTGGGGGGAGCGGCGAAGTACAGGTGCAGCCCTCCCGTCGGCGTCCACACGTGGGCTGTGGCCAGGTCGCCCGGCCGGCCATGGCGGCGGGACAGCCAGCGCAGCACGCCTACGCCGTCGAGCACATCGTCTGGTGTCTGCTCGTCGCCCTGGTCGGCGAGCACCGTCGCGGGCCGCTCGCCCTTGGCCGTGTCCAGATCGATCACGACCACCTTCGAGGGCCCGCAGCTGACGCCGACGTTGGCGCGCGGGTAGCTGGCCCACCAGCTCCGGATCCGCTCCGGCGACGTGGTGGCGTCGTGCAGGCCATGACCGTCCCGGCCGCACTCACCGCGGCATCCCGCCCGCCCGTCGCTGCCGGCGTGTGCCGCGCGGATGGCAGGCCGCTTGCCGCCCGGCTCGACCGGGAACACGAACCAGCCACGGCTGGCCATGCGCAGGGCCGACTCCAGCGGCTTCACAGCGCGCCGTCCGGGTCATAGCGCACGGCGATGAGCGCCTCCATCGCCGGCGTGTACGCCAGGACGCGCTGAGGGGTGCCGAACCGCTCCTGGGTCAGGCGGGCAAGGTTGACCCGGGCGTTCCAGCGAGCCCTTGGCACGATGAGACCGGCGAGTGGACCATCGATCGCGCAGACCAACATCTCGACTCGTGGCACGATGAGCCCGAGCGAGCGCCCTGCCGGTGACTCCTCAACCCTCGCGGCGCCGGTCCCTTCACCGGCGCCGCGGCCCGTTTGCGTGCTCATCAGGCCGCACCCTTCGGCTTCTGGACCTGCGCGCCGAGCCACCCGTCGACGTCGGATCGCCGGTAGCGCACGAACCGGCCGACGCGCAGGTAGGCCGGGCCGGTGCCCAGGTAGCGCCACTGAGCGAGAGTCTTGACCGGCACGCCGAGCTCGTCGCTCAGTGCCTCCGGCGTGATCAGCTTGGTCTTGTCCATCGGAGCCTCCGGTGCTGGTGTTGGCAAATCTCTAAGATCAAGAGGAATTCGCCGAGATTCTAGGATCTAAACAGCTAAGGCTCGACCTGGCAAGTTCCGATGAGTCTTGGCATGTCGCCAAACTTGGGTTACCGTCGGTCCGTGGCTGAACCCCAGAACACCCCGAGCGTTGGTGACGTTCTTGCGGATCGGATCCGGCACTACCGGACGATCCACGGCTGGAGCGTTCGCGCCCTTGCGGAGCAGTGCGCGGCCGCCGGCGCGACCAAGCTCACCGAGCAGGCCTTGGTCAACCTGGAGAGGAAGCCCGCCCCGGGACGACCCCGGCGGTCGGTCACCGTCGAGGACTGGCTCGGGTTGGCGCTGGCCCTCCGCGTGCCGCCGCTGGCGCTGCTGATGCCCGCCAAGTCGGGTGAGGTGGAGGTGTTCCCTGGGCGCACCATGTCCAAGGCCGCGCTGATGGAGTGGATCGCCCCGACCGACGACCACTGGCACCAGGACGACGAGACCCCGGAGCTGCCGGAGGCCCGCCGGGTGATCGAGCTGCTCCGCGAGTTCTGGCAGGCCGTGCGCATCATCAAGCACGAGGACGGGGCCGGAATTGTAGAGCGCCATGAGCAGGGGCTTGCCTGGGGGGCGGGGTACCTCGCCTTGAGTGCGGCCGAAGAGATGCGCGGTCGAGGCGAGATGCCCCCGGCCGCCCCCGAGGATGTCGAGCGACTGCTTGAGTTGGTGCGCCCTGCCTACGAAGAAGAGCGTTCCCGGCCATCTCGGCGGGTGCTCCGCGGCGGCCCACAGGTGCCGGGCTTCGCTCCGGTGGAGGGCGACGATGGCTGACATTGACGACCGTTGGCACCGCACCGTGGTGGACCCGATCACGGGGGAGTCGCGCCAGGAGCGCACGACCCGGTACGGCAGGGGGACGCGCTACGCGGCCCGCTGGCGGGACGATAACAACCGCCAGCGCAGCCGATCGTTCACCACCCGCCGCGACGCCGCGGCCTGGCTGGCTAAGGTCGCCGTCGACCTGGCGAAGGGCGAGTACGTCGACCCGGCCGCAGGCAAGGTCCGCCTGCGCTCCTACGCCACCACCTGGCTGGCCAACCAGACGTTCGAGGAGTCCACGCGCGAGTCCGTGGAGATCCGACTGCGGGTGCACATCCTGCCGACGTTCGGTGGCCACGAGATGCGCGCGATCCGCCCGTCAATGATCCAGGCCTGGACCCGCGGCCTCCAGGGCTCGTTGGGCGCCACCACAATCCGCGTCGTGTACGCGAACTTGTCCGCCATCTTCGCCGCCGCCGTGGCCGATGGCGTGCTCGCGCGGAACCCCTGCCGTAGCGGCTCCGCTCGTCCGCCGGCCAAGCCCGTCCGCAAGGTCGTTCCCTGGCCCGAGCGCCAGGTATCCGCGGTTCGTGCTGCCTTGCCCGAGCGGTACCGGGAGCTCGTCACCCTGGGGGCCGGCGCGGGATTGCGGCAGGGCGAGATCTTCGCCCTGGCGGTTGAGGACGTGGACTTCTTTCGGGGCGTCATCCACGTCCGCCGGCAGGTGAAGATCGTTGGTAGTCGGCTGGTGTTCTCTGACCCCAAGCGCGGCAAGCAGCGCGATGTGCCGCTGGCCCAGTCGGTGAAGCTCCGGCTGGCGGCGCACCTACGCCAGCACCCCGCATCGCCGGTGACGTTGCCCTGGAAGGTGCCCGGTGGGAAGCCCACCACGGCCCGCCTGATCTTCGTCACGCGTGAACGAGGGGCGCTGAACCGGAACTATTTCAACGCCGGCATCTGGAAACCGGCGCTGAGAGCGGCCTCGGTTCCGGACTCTCGGGAGAACGGAATGCACGCGCTCCGGCACTTCTACGCCTCGGTCGTGCTGGAGGGCGGCGCGAGCATCCGGGACCTGTCTGACTGGCTCGGGCATGCCGATCCGGGGTTCACGCTGCGTACATACGCACACCTGTTGCCGAACAGCTCCAGCCGCATGAGAGAGGCCATCGACCGGGTTCTTGACGGTGCCCCGGCCGATGGCCTCGCGATGGGAGGTGCGCCAGATGTGCGCCAGGCGCCCCGCTGACCCGCGTTGCCGCAGGTCAGCGCCTCACAGGTCTAGATGTCGTAGTACAGCTCGAACTCGTGCGGGTGCGGACGCAGCCGGATCGGGTCGACCTCGAGCGTGCGCTTGATGTCGATCCAGGTCTCGATCAGGTCCTCGGTGAACACCCCGCTGTCGGTCAGGTAGGAGTGGTCGGCCTCGAGCGCGTTGAGCACCTCGGGCAACGAGGCCGGCACCTGCGGGATCGCGGCGTGCTCCTCCGGGGGCAGCTCGTACAGGTCCTTGTCGACCGGTGCGGGCGGCTCGATCCGGTTCTGGATCCCGTCCAGGCCGGCGAGCAGCATCGCCGAGAACGCCAGGTAGGGGTTGCTCGACGGGTCGGGAACGCGGAACTCGACCCGCTTGGCCTTCGGGTTGGACCCGGTGACCGGGATCCGGATGCAGGCCGAGCGGTTACGCGCCGAGTAGACCAGGTTGACCGGCGCCTCGAAGCCCGGCACCAGCCGGTGGTAGCTGTTCACCGTCGGGTTGGTGAAGGCCAGCAGCGAGGGCGCGTGGTGCAGCAGGCCACCGATGTACCAGCGGGCAATGTCGGACAGGCCACCGTAGCCGCGCTCGTCGTAGAACAGCGGGACGCCGTCCTTCCAGAGCGACTGGTGCACGTGCATGCCGGACCCGTTGTCCCCGAACAGCGGCTTGGGCATGAAGGTGACGGTCTTGCCGTTCTGCCACGCCACGTTCTTGATCACGTACTTGAAGAGCATGACCTCGTCGGCGGCCTTGGCCATGGTGTTGAACCGGTAGTTGATCTCGGCCTGACCGGCGGTGCCGACCTCGTGGTGAGCACGCTCGACGCTGAGGCCGACGTTGCCCAGGGCCAGGCTCATCTGGTCGCGCAGGTCCGCGTAGTGGTCGACCGGCGGCACGGGGAAGTACCCACCCTTGTACCGGGTCTTGTACCCGCGGTTGCCGCCCTCCTCGATCCGCCCGGTGTTCCAGGCGCCCTCGATCGAGTCGATGTGGTAGTAGCCCTCGTTCTGCTTGGTCTCGAAGCGCACGTCGTCGAAGATGTAGAACTCGGCCTCGGGGGCGAAGAACGCCGTGTCGGCGATCCCGGTCGACTTCAGGTACGCCTCCGCCTTGCGGACGACCTGGCGCGGGTCACGGCTGTACGGCTCGTCGGTGTACGGGTCGACGATGCTCATGTTGATGTTGAGCGTCTTCTCGGACCGGAACGGGTCGACGACCGCGCTGTCGAGGTCCGGGATCAGCTTCATGTCCGACTCGTTGATCGCCTGGAATCCACGGATCGAGGAGCCGTCGAACATCTGGCCGTCGGTGAAGAAGGCCGCGTCCAGGGAGCTCGCGGGCACGTTGAAGTGCTGCATCACGCCCGGAAGGTCGCAGAACCGGACATCGACGAACTTGACGTCCTGATCCTCGATGAACTTCAGGACCTCGTCGGCGTTGCTGAACAAATCCAACCTCCAGTGGGCGGGTGGTGCTGGTGCTGGAGCGCGGACATCGTCGACCTGCTCCGGAACTGGTCGGAACGCTAGGCAGCAGCGATTTCCCGGCAGTGTCCCGTCTGTTTCCGCGGTGTTACGAACCCCCGCGCCAGGTGTCATCCGGGTCACGCTTCGCCCGCGGACGATCCTAGGGTGGTGTCGTGGGAGAACGGCGGAATCTCGGTGGATGGTTGCAGGGTCCCGGCGCGTCGTCCGAGCCGGGCTCACCGCAGGGGCATCCGGGTCAGCGGTTGGGGCGCCCGGCGTCCGGTCCCGGCTCGCTGGCGCCCCTGGGACGACGGGTGGCGGCCCTGGCGATCGACTGGGCCCTCGCCCTGCTGATCGGCAGCGGGCTGATGCGGCCCCTGGACTGGGGCTCGTTCGCCCCGCTGGTCGCGCTGCTGGCGATGAACGTGCTCCTGGTCGGGACGGCCGGCTTCACCTTCGGTCACCGGCTGCTGCGGCTGCGGGTGGAACAACCGGACGGCGCCCCGCCCGGCCCGCTGCGGGCGCTGGCTCGCGCTGTCCTGCTCTGCCTGGTGATCCCGCCCGTGGTCTGGGACAGCGACAACCGTGGCCTGCACGACAAGGCGGCCGGCACGCTGATCGTCCGGTTCTGACCCCTCCGGCGGCTGCTGCCCCGGCGGGGCAGGGAGTCGGCCGCCTCAGCGGCCGCGCATGGCCCGGCGGTCGGGTCGCATCCGGGTCGGGTCGATGCCCTTGGGCATCGGCAGCTTGACCCCACCCAGCGCGCGCAGTCGCTTGCTGATCTCGCTCACCTGGGTCTTGGTCAGTTCGGGGCGCTTGCGGGTGAGCACTCGGCTGATCTTGATCAGCGGCGTCTGCGACTCGCCGTCGCCGGCATTGATCACGATCACCGGGACGCCGTCGCCGAGCACCCGCTTGATGTGCTTGGACTGCTGCTCGGCGAGCTTGTTCACCCGGGGCACGGGCCCTTCGGTGACCAGGACGACGCCCGGCCGGCCGACGGCGCGGAAGACCATGTCCTGGGTGCGCGGGTCGACCGCGACCGGCTTCTCCTCGACGTTCCAGCCGCGGCGCAGGTTCTGCAGCGCAGCGGCGGTGGCGCCGGGCTGGTCGGCGATCTGGGTGAAGGCCGCGCGCTCGGCCCGGCGGGCCATCACGATCAGCGCGAGCATGAAGCCGAGCGCGCTGAACAGCAGACCCATGGAGATCGGCCCGGCGATCCACAACCCGAGCAGGGCGCCCAGGGCGATCGTGCCGAGGAAGGAGCCCAGCATCCACCAGATCACCGCAGGGTCGACCCTGCGGGTCATCTGGAAGATGGCCCAGAGCTGGCGGATCCTGCCCTGCTTCTTGGGCTTGGGGGTCGCCGTCTCGCCGGATCTACCGAACAATCGCGCCATGGGGTCAGGATAGGCGCTCGGCCCGGGTGGCCAGGGCCGCAGACCACAGACGTCCCGCCCGATAGGACGAACGGACCAGCGGTCCGGACATCACCCCGGCGTACCCCAACTCCTCGGCCTCGGTGCGCAGCTCGACGAACTCCTCCGGGCGCACCCACCGCTCCACCGGGTGGTGGCGGTTCGACGGGCGCAGGTACTGGGTGATCGTGATCAGGTCGCACCCGGCCGAGCGCAGGTCGGTCAGCGCCTGGCTGATCTCCTCGCGGGTCTCGCCCATGCCCAGGATCAGGTTCGACTTGGTCACCATCCCGGCGTCCCGGGCCTGGGTGATCACCCCGAGCGAGCGCTCGTAGGAGAACGCCGGCCGGATCCGGCGGAACACCCGGGGCACGGTCTCCAGGTTGTGCGCGAAGACCTCGGGGGCGGCCTCGAAGACCTGCCCGAGCAGCTCGGGCCTGCCGGAGAAGTCGGGGGTGAGGATCTCGACGCCGGTCCCGGGGGAGAGTGCGTGGACGGCGCGCACCGTCTCGGCATAGAGCCAGGCGCCCTCGTCGTCCAGGTCGTCGCGGGCGACGCCGGTGATGGTGGCGTAGCGCAGCTGCATGGACCGGATGGACTCGGCCACCCGGCGGGGCTCGTCCCGGTCGAGCGGTTCCGGCCGCCCGGAGTCGATCTGGCAGAAGTCACACCGCCGCGTGCAGGCCGAGCCGCCGATGAGGAAGGTGGCCTCGCGGTCCTCCCAGCACTCGAAGATGTTCGGGCAACCCGCCTCCTGGCAGACGGTGTGCAGGCCCTCGGAGCGGACCAGGTTCTGCAGGTCCCGGTACTGCGGGCCCATCCGCGCCGTGATCTTGATCCACTCCGGCTTGCGCTCGATCGGGGTCTGCGCGTTGCGGGCCTCGACCCGCAGCAGGCGTCGGGGCTCACCGCCCTGGTCGACGGGCACCGGGCCATCGGCCGGGGAGTCACCGGGCAGGAACTCGGATGCGGAGGTCATGACCGGCTCCCGGACAGGGTCGAGATCCTGGCCCGGCGCGGGGTCAGGCCCCTGCCGAGGGTGGCCCGCAGGTGCCGCTCGGTGATCGGCAGGATCTCGGACACGGTTACCTCGCGGCCGAGCTCGGCGCTGAGCGAGGTGACGTCGGCGTCGTCGATACCGCAGGGGATGATCCGCCCGAAGGCGCTCAGGTCGGGGTTGGCGTTGATCGCGAACCCGTGCATGGTCACGCCGCGGCTGACCCGGATGCCGATTGCGGCGATCTTGCGATCCCGGCGCGCGGCCTCCGTCACCCCCGCGCCGACCGGGCCGACCCCGGTGATCGGTGCCGGCGTGCCGGCGGTGCCGGTGCCACCGGAGGGGTCGCCGGCGATCCAGACCCCGGTACGGCCCTTGACCACCCCGGCGCTGACCCCGAGGTCGGCGCAGATGCCGATCAGGGCCTCCTCCAGTCGCCGCACGTAGGCCACGACGTCCACCGGATCGGGCAACCGCACGATCGGGTACCCGACGAGCTGGCCAGGACCGTGCCAAGTGATCTTGCCGCCACGGTCCACGGCGATCACCGGGGTGCCGTCGTCCGGGTGTTCGCGTGGTTCGGTGCGCTTGCCCGCCGTGTACACCGGCGGGTGTTCGAGCAGGAGGACGGTGTTCGGGCGTTGTCCGGAGCAGACCTGCTCGTGGACGACGCGCTGGTGGTCCCAGGCGCGCTGGTAGTCGACCCGGTCCGCACCGATGCCGACCACCTCGAAGGCCACCTCGCTCATACGGTCAGCCTACGTGGGTGGCACGGGGTTCGGCCCGGGGAGCCGGCCGGTGCGGCGACCGGCCCTGCCGCCAGCCGGCCCTGCCGCGCGCTCGGCTGTCGGTGCTGATCAGTACGCTCCTCGGCGTGACCCCCGAATCGCGTTCGCCGGGCGCCGACCCCGGCGTGCACAGCTACCTGGCCCCCACCTCACCCGGCGAGGGCCGAGACCCGGACGGCGACCTGCCCCCGCGGCCGAGCTGGTTGCGCCGCTGGCGGTGGGTTCTCGGAGCCGTCCTCGTGCTGATCTGGCTGGCCGTCGGCGGGATCGGGGGTCCGTACTCCGGCAAGCTCTCCCAGGTCCAGAAAAACGACACGTCCTCGTTCCTGCCGGCGGACGCCGAGTCCTCCGTGGCCGCCGAGCGCGCCACCCGGTTCGCGGAGTCGCAGACCTTCCCGGCCTTCCTGCTGCTGGAGAGCGACTCGGCGCTGGCCTCGGCCCAGTTCGCGGCCGTGCAGGAGTTCGCGCAGCGGATCCCGACCCTGCAGATCCCGGTCGCGGGCAACCCGTCGGTGCCGGTGGGGGACTACCTCGCCGAGGGACCCGTCGTGGTGCTGCCGTCCCAGGACGGCAAGGCCGCACTGGCCCTGATCAACTTCGACTTCGCCGACTTCGGGACGACGCTCGCCGACGGGGAGTCGCCGATCCAGCGGGCGGTCGAGGTGATCCGGGAAGCGGACGACGAACTCGCGACGAACGGGGCGCGGGCCTACGTCGCCGGCCCCGGTGGAGGCATCGCCGACCTGATCAAGGCCTTCGGTGGCATCGACGGCATCCTGTTGCTGGTCGCCCTGGCCACGGTCGCGGTGATCCTGCTGATCGTCTACCGCAGTCCGGTGATCCCGATCTTCGTCCTGCTCTCCGCAGGGCTGGCCCTGACCCTGGCCAGCGTGGTGGTCTACTTCCTGGCCAAGAACGACGTGATCACCCTCGATGGCCAGGGACAGGGAATCCTGTCGATCCTGGTGATCGGCGCCGCGACCGACTACGCCCTGCTGCTGGTGGCTCGCTACCGCGAGGAGTTGCGCCGGCACGACGACCGCTACGAGGCGATGTGGCTGGCCTGGCGCCGGGCGTTCGAGCCGATCCTGGCCTCCGGGGCCACCGTGATCATCGGTCTGCTGTGCCTGCTGCTGTCCGACCTGGGCCCGACCAAGGGCCTCGGGCCGGTGGGCGCGATCGGGATCGCGGCCGCGATGCTGTCGGCCTTGACCTTCCTGCCCGCCGTCCTGGTGCTGCCCGGTCGCAACTCCGCCGGTGAGCACGGGCGTTGGGTCTTCTGGCCGGGGGTGCCGCACGTGGGCACGGAGGGTCCGGAGACCCGCGGGATCTGGGCCCGGGTGGCCGGCCTGGTCGGCAGCCACCCCCGGCGGGTGTGGACGATCACCGCGTTGGTGCTGCTCGGCCTGGCGGCGTTCCTGCCCACGTTGAAGGCCGAGGGCGTCTCTCAGGCGGACACCTTCCTCACCGAGGTGGAATCGACCGTGGGGGACAAGGCGCTGGCCGAGCACTTCCCGGGGGGCTCGGGCAGCCCGGCCCTGGTGATCGGCCCGGCGGACAAGGCCACCGAGCTGCAGCAGGCCGTGGCCGCAGCCCCCGGGGTCGCCTCGAGCCAGTGGACGGTCGAGAGCAACGGCGGGCCGGTCGACCCGGCCGCACCCCCCAAGCAGGTCGACGGGTTGGTCCAGCTCCAGGTGACGCTCGCCGACCCGGCCGACTCCCCGGCGGCCTACGAGACCGTGCGCCGGTTGCGGACGGACCTGGACGCGGTCAGCCCGCAGATCCTGGTGGGCGGTAACACGGCGACCAACCTCGACGTCCTGGACATCTCCGAGGCAGACCGCAACCTGATCATCCCGGTGATCCTGGCCGTGATCTTCGTGGTGCTGGCGCTGCTGCTGCGGGCCCTGGTGGCCCCGGTGCTGATCATCGCGGCGAACGTGCTGTCCTTCGCGGCCACCCTGGGCACCGCCGCGATCATGTTCAATCACGTGTTCGGCTTCGCCGGATCCGACCCCAGCGTGACCCTGTACGGCTTCGTGTTCCTGGTGGCCCTCGGGATCGACTACTCGATCTTCCTGATGACCAGGGTCCGGGAGGAGTCCATTGCCCAGGGGACGCGGCGCGGGGTGCTGGCCGGGCTCGCGGTCACCGGAGGGGTGATCACCAGCGCCGGTGTGGTGCTGGCGGCGACCTTCGCGGCACTGGGAGTGTTGCCGATCCTGTTCCTGGCCCAGATCGCGTTCATCGTTGCCTTCGGCGTGCTGCTGGACACCCTGGTCGTGCGATCCCTGCTGGTCCCCGCCCTGAGTCACGACATCGGGCGGGCCATCTGGCGACCCAGCAGACTGGCCCGAGGTGACCAGTGAGGCTGCGGCCGCAGGGGTGATGACCAGGTGAGGCGCGGATGAGTCCCAGGGCGCGGGCCCGGGTCCTCCTGGTGGGCTACGGGTCGGCGGGCCGGGGCATTCACGCGCCACTGCTCGCCCGGGCCGGGGCCGCGCCGTCCGTGGTGGTCACCTCCTCGCCCGCCCGGGTGGCCCAGGTGCACGCCGACCTGCCCGGTGCGCTGGTGGTCCCCACCCTGGAGGGCGCCCTGGCCGGCGGGGGCCTCGACCTGGCCGTGATCGCCTCGCCGAGCGGGGTGCACGCGGCGAACGCCCTGGCCTGCCTCGCGGCCGGGGTGCCGGTCGTGGTCGACAAGCCGCTGGCCACCACCGCGACCGGTGCCCGCACGGTGGTGGCGGCCGCCCGCGATGCGCAGGTGCCGCTGACCGTGTTCCAGAACCGTCGGTGGGACGCCGAGCACCGCACCCTGGCCGGGCTGCTGGCCACCGGGGACGACGGGCCGATCGGCGCCGTGCACCGGTTCGAGCGGCGCTGGGAGCGCTGGCGGCCGGTGCCCAAGGATCGCTGGCGCGAGAACGCCCCGGCCGCCGAGGGCGGAGGGATTCTGCTCGACCTGGGCAGTCACCTGGTCGACTCGGCGGTGGACCTGTTCGGGCCGGTGAGCAGCCTCTACGCCGAACTGGCAGCCCGGAGCACCCCGGCCGAGGACGAGATCTTCCTCGCACTGCAGCACGTCGGGGGCGTGCACAGCCACCTGGGGGCCTCCTCGTTGGCGGCCGCGCCGGGGCCGCGGACCCGGGTCCTGGGGTCGCGGGCCGCGTACGTCGTGACCACCTTCGAGTCCGAGGCGCACGCCTTCGGCGGGTTCGACGACCTGCCCGGCCACACCGGCTGGCTGGTCACCGGCAGCGAACGTCACCCGGTGCCGACCGCCGAGGGCGGGCACGGCGACTACTACCCGGCGGTCCTGAACGCGCTGGCCCACCGGGGTTTCCAGGCTCGGCAGGCCGCCCTGCCGGTCGACCCGCTGGGTGCCGTGCACGTGCTCGCAGTCCTGGACGCCGCCCGGGTGAGCGCCGCCGAACGCCGGGTGGTCCCGCTGGCCGGGGCCGTGTGAGCAGTGGCCGGTGAGCAGGCGTAGCGGCCTCAGTGACCGCGCGAGCAGGCGTCGCCTGGGCCTCGCGGCCGGCCTGGTGGTGGCCCTGGTGGCCCTGCCGCCGGCCGTGGTCATGATCGGGACGGCCCCGCACCGTCACTCGGCGGTGGCAGAGGTCGCACCCGCCCCGGTGGCCATCGTGCTCGGGGCCGGTGTGATCGACGGCGAGCCGTCGCCCTTCCTGGCCGAGCGGATCCGGGTCGGCGTCGAGCTGTACCGGGCAGGAACCGTTCGCGCCCTGCTGATGAGCGGTGATCACTCGCGCACCGACCACGACGAGGTCGACGTGATGGCTCGCCACGCCCGGCGGCTCGGCGTCCCCGACTCGGCGATCGTCCTGGACCACGCCGGGTTCGACACCTACTCCAGCTGCTACCGCGCCCGATCGGTGTGGGGCATCGACCGGGCCGTCGTGGTCACGCAGGCATTCCACCTGCCGCGAGCTGTCTGGTTGTGCCGGCGCCTGGGGGTGGCGACCGAGGGTGCCGTCGCCGGTGACCTGGGTTACACCAGCGCCAGCGGCTACGGCTGGGCCCGGGAGCTGCCGGCGATCGACAAGGCCGTGCTCGACGTCGTCCGCGGGCGCACGCCGATCTTCCCCGGGCCGAGGGAGCACACCCTGGATGCCGTGATCTCCCCGCCCCCCACGACCGGCTCGGCACCTCCTGCGGGCTGATCGTCCAGCGCTGCCGGCAGCACCTCCAATAACAGCACCCCCAATAACTGGCGTGGCCGCGGCTCAGAGGCGTCGGACCGGGAGCCGGTGCTCGCGTGCCCCGTCGCTGCCCCGCTCCACCAGGTAGGCGCCGGCCCGTGGCACTTCCGCCACGGCCTCGACGAACTCGGTGCCGCGGTAGACCAGCCCCGCCCCGTCGTCGGTGCAGTAGGTCATCGGCAAGGTGCCGTCCGCGACCAGCGCGTGCACCGCCGGGCGTCGTCCTGCTTCGGAGTCGTAGTGCACGCCATTGCCGTACGGCAGGAAGCCGAGGCCGTCGGTGACCGGCCTCAGCAGCGGACCGAAGGAGTCGGTGACGCCGCCGGCGTGCCAGCAGATGGACCCCGCACTCACCCCACCGAGCACCACGCCGGCCTGCCAGACCCGGCGCAGGACGTCGTCCAGACCGTGGACCCGCCAGACGGCGAGCAGGTTGGCGACCGAGCCCCCGCCGACCCAGATCACGTCCTGGGCGAGCAGGTGTGCCTCGACGTCGGCGACGTTCGGCATCGGGAACAGGTGCAGGTGGCTGAGCTCGAACCCGACCCCGCGCGCGGCCTCGTCCAGCTCGGCCGCCGCGGCGCGCTGGTCCCCGCCGGCCGTCCCGATCGCACACAGGCGGGGGACGCGCCCCGCCACCCCGGACAGCTCCACGGCGAGATGGACCAGCGGGGCGAAGTCCAGGCGGCGGCGTCCCTCCTCGTTGAGCCGCAGCCCCCCGGAGGTGGCCAGGATGGTGGGAGAGTCGGCAGCCATGCCGGTGAGGCTACCCAGGGCCGGCTGACCGATTCTGCCCGGCTCGCGTCGGTTCGGGTTCCCGCCCGGCTTTGCCCCACCTCGGCGGAGCCTTTCCGGGTCAGGTCTGGAACTGGTCGGTGAGGTGCTGCAGCTCCCGCGACAGTGAGGTCAGGTTCTCGGCCACCTGCCGGATGTCGCTGACCTTGGTGGAGGTCTGCTCGGAGATCTCCGAGACGGCCGCCACGGCGTCGGCGACCCGGCTGCTGCCGTGCGCGGCCTCGCTGATGTTGCGGCCCATCTCGGCCGTGGTCACGCTCTGTTCCTCGATGGCCGCGGCCACCACAGACTGCAGGTCGTTGATCTGGTCGATCACCTGGGTGATCTGCTCGATCGCCTCGATGGCGCCGGCGGTGTCCGTCTGGATGGCGCTGATCCGGGCCGAGATGTTCTCGGTGGCCCGGGCCGTCTCCTGCGCCAGTTCCTTGACCTCAGTGGCGACGACCGCGAAGCCCTTGCCGGCATCCCCGGCCCGGGCCGCCTCGATGGTGGCGTTGAGCGCCAGCAGGTTGGTCTGTTCGGCGATCGAGGTGATGACCTGGGCGACCTCGCTGATCTGCGCGCTGGACTCCCCGAGCCGGGCGACCCGGTCGTTGACGGTCCGGGCGACCTCGCTGGCCCGGCCGGCCACGCGGCTCGCCTCGGTCGTGCTGCGCGAGATCTCCTCGATCGAGGTGCTCATCTGCTCGGTTCCGGTGGCCGCCACCTGCGCGCTGGAGGAGATCTCGGAGGCAGCGCCGGTCGCGTGGGCCGCTCGGTCGGAGGCTGCCTCGGCCGACCCTGCCAGGGAATGGGCCAGTTCGCTCAGCCGACCGGACGTCGCCGCCAGGGCCGAGGTGCGCTGGGTGACCGAGCCCACGATGCCGGCCGTCCCCTGGGCGAACCGGTTGAACGTCGAGGCCACCAGGGACAGCTCGTCCTGGCCGCCCTCCGGCAGCCGGGTGCGCAGGTCGCCCTCGTGGGCGACGACCTCCTGCAGGCCATGCCAGATCGCGCGCAACGGCCGGGCGATGCTGACCACCACCAGGGTGGCCAAGATGATCAGCAGCATCAGCCCGGTGCCGCCGATCAACCAGAGCGTCCGGCTGCCCGCCGCCGACGAGGCGGCCGCGTCGCCGGCCGCGGTGGTGCCGTCCTCGGTGATCAGGGCGGCCAGCTCGCTGGTCGCGGTGGCGGCCGTGCCGAAGGCGTCCAGCGAGGCGCCGGAGGCGAGCTCGTTGCTGGCCAGGATGGACTCCTTGGTCCCCTGCCGGTAGCCCTTGACGATCTGCTGGTCGATCTCCAGGAACTCCTGGAACGCGGTCCGGGCGGTGGTCAGCAGCTCCGCCTGCTCCGGCGGGAGGGAGTGTTCCCCCAGTTGGGCATACAGCTCGGTCAGGGCGGCGGAGGAGGCGACGAACTCCTTGCGCTGGCCCACGGAATCCTCGGCCGCGCGGGGGACGCCACGGTTGAAGTCGAAGGCGTAGCCGGTCTGCCAGCCGGCCGCGTCCGCCGTCCGGAACTTGGCCTCCATGGCGACGTGGGCGAGCCGGATGGCGTCCAGGGTGGCGGTGCTGGCTGTCTCCTGCCGGCCGAACCGGCCCAGTGCGGTGACCATCACGACCATCAGGAGGATCACGGCCACTGCGGCCAGGGCGATGATCCTGGTGCTGATCTTGAATCGACGCAGCGCGGCGGTCATCAGGGCTGTTCCTCTCGGGTCTGTTCGACACTGGCCTCACCGGTGGATCGGGTGCTCCTGTTGCCCGCTTGAGGGCACCGGGGCACGTCCACCCGGGCGAAGGCGCCGCCGTCGACCGGCTCGATCGGCTCGACTGGAGGGGGGCCGAGGGCGTGGCCAGGATGAGGCGTGGCCAGGATGAGGGCATGACCCGCGTGCCGGGCGCGCACGCCCTGGTGGTGCTGGCCAATCGGCTGCCGGTCGACCGGCACGTCGACCAGGACGGCACCGCTCACTGGCAGCGCAGCCCAGGGGGTCTGGTCAGCGCGCTGGAACCGGTTCTGCGCCGCCGCCGCGGGTGTTGGATCGGGTGGACGGGGGCCGCGGGCCCGGTACCCGACGGGCTGGACCGGCACGAGCTGCACCTGGTTGCGGTCGAGCTCAGCCAGGCCGAGGTCGAGGACTACTACGAGGGCATGGCCAATGGCACCTTGTGGCCGCTCTATCACGACGTGATCGTGCCGCCGACCTTCCATCGCCACTGGTGGGAGGCCTATGTCGCGGTCAACGAGCGCTTCGCCCAGGCAGCGGCCGAGCACGCTGCCCCCGGCGGCACGGTGTGGGTGCAGGACTACCAGCTCCAGCTCGTCCCCCGGGCACTGCGCACCCTGCGCCCCGACCTGCGGATCGGGTTCTTCAACCACATCCCGTTCCCGCCGTACGAGATCCTCTCCCAGTTGCCCTGGCGCAGGCAGGTGCTGGAGGGGCTGCTCGGCGCCGACCTGCTGGGGTTCCAGCGGCCGGCCGACGCGAACAACCTGCTGCGTGCCTGCCGGCGCCTCGGCCACGCCACCCGGCGAGGGGTTGCCCTGGTCCCGGCTCCTGGCACACCGGGGTCGCGCTCGGGTCGATCGGGCGAGCCGGTGAGGGCGGTGCGCTGTGACGCCTTCCCGATCTCGGTGGATGCCGGGCTGCTCGACGACCTGGCGCGCTCGCCCGCCGTCCGGGCCCGGGCCGCGCAGATCAGGGCCGAGCTCGGCGATCCCGCGGTGGTGCTGCTCGGCGTCGATCGGCTCGACTACACCAAGGGCATCCTGCATCGCCTCACGGCGATCGAGGAGCTCTTCGACGAGGGCCGGCTGAGCACGCCGGAGTCGGTGTTCGTCCAGGTGGCCACCCCGAGCCGGGAGCGGCTCGGGTCCTACCAGGAGATCCGCCACGAGGTCGAGGTGGTGGTCGGCCGGATCAACGGCGTGCACGGCCGGATCGGTCACCCGGCGGTGCACTACCTGCACCAGCCCTTCGGGGCCGAGGAGCTGGCGGCCCTCTACCAGGTGGCCGACGTGATGCTGGTGACCGCTCTGCGGGACGGCATGAACCTGGTCGCCAAGGAGTACGTCGCCTGCCGACACGACGAGCGGGGCGCGCTGGTGCTCTCGGAGTTCACCGGGGCGGCCACCCAGCTGCACCAGGCCTACCTGGTCAACCCCCACGACGTGGACGGCACCAAACAGGCCATCATGGCGGCCCTGGGAGCGCCCGACCGAGAGGCCGGGCGGCGGATGCGCGCCCTGCGGCGCCAGGTCTTCGGCCAGGACGTGAGCCGCTGGGCGGCGTCCTTCCTGACAGCGCTGGGTGCCCCGGAGGACCCCGCGCCCGGGGGGGACGACCCGCTTCTCGCGGCCCTGGGCGAGCTGGCCACCCGGGAGTCGATCCTGATCGCCTGTGACGTGGACGGCGTCCTGGCGCCCCTGGTCGACGATCCGGCGCAGGCCCGCGCCCTCCCCGGATCGGTGGCGGCCCTGAACCGGCTCGCCGAGTTGCCGGGCACCGTCGTGGTGCTCGTGTCGGGCCGCGACCTGCCCACGCTGCGCCAGGTGGCACCCGTTCAGCCGGGGATCCTGCTGGTCGGCGGCCATGGCGCCGAGCTCGCCACCGGCGACCCGATCCTCGACCAGGACCTCCCGGCAGGCCAGCAGCTGGCTCGGGCACGCCTGCTCGGGGACGCCCTGGAGGCGATCTCCTCGGGGCTGCCCGGATCGCGGACCGAGCGCAAGCCGACCTCGGCGACGCTGCACGTACGCGGCCTGCCGCCGGCCGACGTCGCTCGGGCCGAGGCCCAGGTGGTTGCCGGACCGGCGAGCTGGCCAGGGGTCCGCCTGATCCGGGGCAAGGACGTCCTCGAGGTGTCGGTCAGCGGCCGAACCAAGGGGACGGCGCTGAGCACGCTGCGCGCACATCTGGGAGTGCCTCCCGGAGCGGTGGTCTACCTGGGTGACGACGTCACGGACGAGGCGGCGTTCGCCGCCCTCGATCAGGGGGCGGGGGACGTGGCGGTCAAGGTGGGGCAGGGCCCGACCCTGGCCGGCCACTGCGTCCGGGGCCCGCAGGAGGTCGGGCGCCTGCTGGGGTGGCTGGCCGGGGCGCGTGAGGAGGCGGCCCAGATCTCGGCCACCCCGGCGCGAACGGCTGACGGACCTGGACCGGGGAGCGTGGGCCGAGCAGGGCACCGGTGAGTTGATCATGCCTGTGGACAACGTCGGCACGAGGTGGGCGGTTCTTGCCACGCTGTGCCCATGTCCACGATCAGCTACGCCGTCGCCGGCGATGGCCGGCTGTCACCCCCTGCACCGCAGCTCTCGTCGTCGGACCCGGTGAGCGCTGCCGGTTCAGTCCCGTCTGTCGGGCCCGTTCAGGCAGCCCGGTCGCGTGAACCCGGGGCGCCGGTGGTGACGGGGGTGCGCGTGGGCCACCGGCTGGGCATCGGGGCCCATGCCACGGTCTGGCTGGCCGAGGATCTCGAGCGACCGGGCCCGGTGGCGGTCAAGCTCGCCCATCCCGGGGATCCGGAGGCCGAGGCCACGGTGGAGCGTGAGGCCCGGATGTTGCGCCGCGTGGACCACGAGCACGTCCTCCGGTTGGTGCGCGCGGTCCGAGCGGCCGACGGGCGGCTGGCCCTGGTCACCGACCACGCGGCGGGCGGGAGCCTGGCGGAGCTGCTCGCGGCGCGAGGGGCCCTGCGGCCAGGCGAGATCAGCACCCTGCTGGTCGGGGTGGCGCGGGGGCTGACTGCGCTGCACGGGGCCGGGCTGGCGCACGGGGACCTCACCCCGGCGAACATCCTGCTCACCGGGCAGGGACGCCCGGTGCTGGCTGATCTGGGGTGTGCGGTCTCGGTGGCCCCGCCCGCCCGGGAACGTCCCCGGGGGTCCGCCGACCGGGGGAGTGAGCCGGCGGCGGACGACGTCCGGGCGCTGGGCGCGCTGATCCGCTCCTGCCTCACCGGCCGGCTGCACCCGGGCCGCGCGGAGCTGCTGGCGATCAGTGATCCGGCAGCGCTCGGGCTGCTGGAGCTCGCGGGCTCCTGCGACTCGGGGGCCTCGGGATCCCCGGGCACCCGGGCCGGCGCCGCGGTGTCCGCGCTCTCCGCGGCGGAGGTGGCCCGCCGGGCGTGGCAGCTCTGCCCACCCCTCCCGCTCCGACTGGTCGCGCCGGCGCACTGGACCGGCCTGCCCCTCCAGGTTGGCCCGGCAGGACAGGTCGGCCCGGCAGGTCCAATCGGTCGGGGCCCGGCCGAGGTGGAGCCGGACCTGGCCAGCCGTCCGGAGCCGACGCTGCGCCGGCGCGACCGGGCGGTGGCCGGCCACCGGCGGCCGGACCCGGACAGCGTCCCCACCTCGCGGGGGGTAGGGCGGCCTCGCCGCTCAGGCAGGGCGGGTGCCGCCGACGGGGACGGCGGCCCGAGGCGGGGCCGGCCGTCTCGCCGCCGGGTGGCGACGTGGGTTCTGGGGATCGGGCTGGTGGCGATCCCGGCCGCGATCGGCGCAGTGCTGGGGCTGGCCCTGGTCGATCGCACGGACGGCGAGGGAGCAGCGATCGCGGTGAGTCCCGCGCCGGTCGCGGGTGCACCTGGTTCGGCCAGCTCGTCGAGCAGGTCGAGTCCGGCGAACGGGTCGAGTCCGGCGGCCTCGGTCGGCGCGAGGGTCGAGCCGGCCGGACTGGGGGTTGTCCGAGAGCTGGCCGCGGCGCGGGCCGCGGCGCTCTCCACGGCCTCGTCCGAGGCGCTCACCCGGGTCGATGCGCCCGGGTCGCCCGCCCTGGCGGCCGATCGCGCAGCCGTGGAACGGTTGCAGCGCAGCCGATCCCGGCTACAGGGGCTCACCTTCACCGTCCACCGGGTGAGTGCCCCGGGCGGCGCGGTGGTGTCCTCGACGTCCCTGCGGCCGGGCTCCGTCGTCGAGCTGGTGGCCGACGTGAGCACCTCGGCCTACCGGCAGCTGGGCGCCGACGGCCGGGTGATCGCCACTGGCGCGGCCCGCGGTCACGAGAGCGTGCGGCTCACCCTGCGCCTGACCGAGGACGGCTGGCGGGTGGTCACGGCCACGGCCTCTCCCGGGCGACGCTGACCGGTCCCGGTGCCCAGCCGGCGGGTCACCCCTCACCGATCCGTTCTCGCCTCGGGGCGGTCATCCCGAGGTGCGCGAACACCGCGTCGGCGGCTCGGCGTCCGGAGACCAGGGCCCCCTGGATCGAGGCGGTGTCCCGGTGATCACCGGCGACGAACAGGCCGCCGCCGAGGTCGACCGGACGCCGGACGTCGAGCGGGGGTGCCATCACCGTGAGCGCCCGCGGGATCTCGTGCAGCCTGACCAGCTCCCAGGCCGTGGTGTCGGCGCCGTAGATCCGGGCCAGTTCGCGCCGGACCCCCGGCTCCGACGTCGCCTCGGTGGGGTCGGCCGAGGCAAGGCCACGGATCGTGGTCGCGATCAGGGCCTTCCCGTAGGGGGCGTACGCCCGCGCCGAGGCGCTCAGCACGACCGAGTTGGCCAGCGGGGTGCGCCGCTCGCCGTCCAGGTGGATCGCCCCGGTGGCGCCGAACCGGCCGAGTCCGCTGCCGGCGCCCTCCGTGCTGCCTGCGCCGCCCGTGCCGTCTGCGCCGTCCTTGCCGTCTGGGCCATCGGGCACGTCGGTGGTGTGCCAGAACGTGGTCAGCGGCCGGGTGGGGACCTCGTCCTGACCGGTGAACCGAGCCGCGGTCGCCGGATCGGTGGCGACCACGACCGCGCGAGCCGTGATGGTCCCGGCCGCGGTCGCGACCCGGTGAGCGCCGCTGCCGGCCTCCAGCCGCTGCACCTCGACCCCGAGCCGGATCGCGGGTATCTGCGCCGCGAGCTGGTCGCCGATCGCCTGCATGCCCGACCACGGCACGCTGGGGCGGCCGCGGACGAAGGAACGGATCAGCAGCTCGACGAATCGCCGCGAGGTGCTGCCGTCCATCTCGGCGAGCGTGCCGGACAGGAAGGGCTCCAGGACGGCGCGCCGCAGCTCGCCGTCCACCCCGGCCTCGGTGAGGGTCTGCGACCAGGGCTGGTCCGCGGGCGAGAGCAGCTCGGCCGGTCGGCGCCGGGCACAGCCGAGGGCCCACCGGGCGAAGGCCAGCTTCTCCGCCGGCCCGCCCAGGGAGCGGGCGGCGTCCCGCAGCACCCGGGGCAGCAGCGCCGGCGGGGTGCGCCGGGGGTCGCCCAGCACCCGCGGTCCGGACTCGGTGGCGACCACCACGGCACCCGGCAAGGGCTGCAGCGCCAGCGCCTGCAGGTCCAGCACCCGCCGGGCCTCGGGATAGGCCGGGTTGAGCACCTGGAATCCCCGGTCGCACCGGTAGCCGTCCACCAGCTCGGTGCCGATCCGGCCTCCGACCCTCGGGGCGGCCTCCAGCACCACCACACTCGGGCGCGTGCCGTCGGCATCGCCTCGGTGCAGCCGCCGAGCGCAGGCCAGGCCGGCCAGTCCGGCCCCGATGACCACCACCTCGACGCTCGACGGAAGGTCCAGCGGTTCGGTCACGGCGGGCTGGCCGGTGGGGGCTGGCATGACGGCGAGGCTAGACGGTATGTGGCAGATCGCGCTGTCGGCACTCGCGGGCAGCCGGTCAGGGCAGCCGGTCAGCGGCCGAGGACCCAGCGCACCCCGGAGGCAAGGTCCGGATGAGCGAAGGTGAACCCGCTGCGCTGGATCGCGTGGGGTGCCATCCGGGTGCTGCCCAGCACCTCGGAGGAGAACTCGCCCAGCACGGCCCTCAGCGCGAACGCGGGGGCGGGCAGCACCGTGGGGCGGTGCAGCTCGCGGCCGATGGCATCGACGATCTCCTTCTGCCGGGCCGGGTTCGGTGCCGACAGGTTGACCGGTCCGTGCACCTCGTGGGTGAGCAGGTGCACGATCGCGGACACCTGGTCGGCCAGGGTGATCCACGACCACCACTGCCGGCCCGAGCCGAGCGGGCCGCCCAGACCGAGCCGGGCCAGGGGGAGCAGCCGCCCGAACGCCCCGCCGCGAGGTGCCATCACCAGCCCGGTGCGGATCATCGCGACCCGGATCGCCCCGCCCGAGGCCTCGTCGGCCCGGCGAGCTGCTGCCTCCCAGTCCAGCACCAGCTCGGTCAGGAAGCCGGTGCCCGGGGCCGCGTCCTCGGTCAGCAGCTCCTCCCCGCGATCGCCGTAATAACCCTGGGCCGAGGCGTTGACCAGCACGGACGGCGGGGCGTCCAGGGCCAGCATGGCGTCCACGAGCACGGCGGTGCTGTCCAGGCGAGAGCTGCGCAGAACCTGCTTGTACTCGGGCGTCCAGCGCTTGTCGCCGACCCCGGCACCGGCCAGGTTCACCACGCCGTCCACGCCGGCCAGCGCACCGGCGGCCAGCACCCCGCCCGCCGGGTCCCAGGTGACCTCCTCACCCGAGCGTGCCGGACGCCGCACCAGGCGGATCACCTCGTGCCCGTCCGAGACCAGCCGCTCGGCGAGCGCCGTCCCCATCAAGCCGGACGAACCCGCGATCGCGATCCTCACCAGACCACTCCTTCCCAGGGGTCGTAGTCGACCTCGAGCGCTTCCTGCGCCGGACGCTCCGGCTCCGGAACGTGCTGCAGGTTCACCCTGATCCGATACCAGAGGGAACTGCGTCCCCGCATCCCGTCGACCAGCAGGTCGGACGGCTCCAGGCGGGCCGCGACGTCCGGGTGGCGCCGTGCCCACTGCTCGTACCCTGCCATCGCCTCCTCGCGGGTGCGGGCACGCGCGATCTCCACCAGCGGGCGCTGCGGGCGGCGACGCCCGGCCGTCGGGTCGTGACCCGAGCCGCGGGGGGCACGCTCGGCCGGGCCGAGCTCTCGCGCCCGGGCGAGCAGGGACTCCAACGACCCGGTGGCCTCGTCCATGCCCTGCCACGGGTCGCCGAGCCGCTCGAACCGCGCCGGAACCGTGCGGACGGTGAACATCTCCGGACGGCAGGTCGCCACCTCCTCCCAGCGCAGGGGGGTCGAGACCCGGGCGTCCACGGTCGCGCGGACCGAGTAGGCGGAGGCGACGGTCCGGTCCTTGGCGTTCTGGTTGAAGTCGACGAACACCCCCTGCCGCTCCTCCTTCCACCACCGGGAGGTCGCCAGGGTCGGCGCGCGCAGTTCGACCTCCCGGGCCACGGTCTCGGCCGCCTGGCGTACGGACCGGAAGGGCCACTGCGGCGCCACGGGGGCGTAGATGTGGAACCCGCGCGACCCCGAGGTCTTCGGCCAGGCGGTCAGGCCGTGATCGATCAGCACCTCGCGGACCACCTGCGCCACGTCCAGGATCTGTTCCCAGCCCACCCCGGGGACCGGGTCGAGGTCGATCCGCAACTCGTCGGGGTGGTCAAGGTCACCCGAGCGCACCGGGTGGGGGTTGAGATCGATGCAGCCGAGGTTGACCACCCACGCCAGCCCGGCGGCGTCGTCCACGACGGTCTCCTCGGCGAAGGTGCCGCGGGCGTAGTCCAGCCGGGCGACCCGGATCCAGTCCGGGCGCTTGGCGGGTGCCCGCTTCTGGAAGAACGCCTCCTGGTCGATGCCCTTGACGAACCGCTTGAGCACCATCGGGCGATCGCGGACGCCGCGCAGCGCGCCGCCTGCGACGGCCAGGTAGTACCGCACCAGGTCGAGCTTGGTCAGGCCCAGCGCCGGGAACACGATCTTGTCCGGGTGGGTGACCTCGACGTCCCGTCCGGCGACCTCCATGTCACCGGACCCTAGCCGCCCGGGCTCCGGCGGGCAGTTATCGGCGAACGGTCCAGCGCAGGGCATGCATCGGGCCGCCGGCCACCACGTTGCCCTCGCCGACGATCTGTCCCGCGTCGTTGATCCCGTAGGCCCGGCTCACGGTGCCCGAGCCGGCGCGGCCCAGGTTGATCGCCTTGCCCTTGCGCCACAGCACCGCGGTGTGCTGACCGTTGGACCCGGGTGCGTACCCGACGATGTCGCCGGTGGTGTTCAGATCGGTGACGGTGTGGCCGTAGGCGGTGGCGCCGCCGCCGAGGGCGGGCAGGTTCTTGCGCGTGGTCCCCGTCCAGGTCACCGGGATCTGACCGGGTGCGTAACCGATCACGAGGCCGGAGGTGTTGAGGTCCAGGGCCGAACCGGCGCCCAGGTTGGTGAAGGTGCCCGCCTGCCACCGGAAGGCCCGGTACTCCGTGCCGACCACGGCCTGCCCGACGATGACACCGGTGTCGTTGATCCCCTGGGCGAAGGTGGCGTTGGCCAGGCCAGGGGCAGCCTGCCCCAGGAAGCCGAGGTCGCGCACGAACGCCCCGCGGTTCCACACCACGCCGTGATACTCGGGCGCGGTGCCGTAGGCGGTGGGGACGGACCTGACGTCACTGCCGACGATGACCCCGGAGTTGTTGATGTCGTAGGCCCGGGTTCCGGTGCCATTGCCACCGGGTACGGCCTGCAGGGGTACGGTCACCCCGGCGGCGTTCCAGTACGCCGCGTTGCTCAGCGACCCGTAGACCTGGCCCCAGCCGACGGCCTCACCGCTGTCGTTGAGGGTCAGTGGCGCGACCAGGGACGACGCGCAGCAGGACGACGACAGCAGCGTGGCCGTCCCCCCGGCGAACCGGGCCTGCCGGTAGGTACCGGCGCTGTCGGTGGCCAGGCCGATGACGCCGCCCACGGAGTTGATCGCTCGCGCGCTGGCGTAGCTGCCGCCGGGCACCAGCCCCAGATCCGTCACAGTCGTGGCGGCCGAGGCGGGTTCGAGTGCGCCGAGCGAGGCCGCCGCCACCAGGCCGGCGGCGAGGCTCAGCAGTGCGGTGCGACGACGGGTACCGGATGGCGCCACGGGTCCTCCCCAGTTGACTGACACGTCAGCATATTGCGGTGACGGGTCAGCGGGAACGGGGGAGGAACCTCGAATGGCTCACAGTCCGAGGTCGGCCTCGAAGGCGCCTTCCTCGAGCCGGTCCTTCATGGTCACCAGGAAGCGGGCGGCGTCCGCGCCGTCCACGATCCGGTGGTCGTAGGACAGCGCCAGGTAGGCCATCGAGCGGATCGCGATGGTCTCGCCGCCGTCCTCCGCCTTGACCACGACCGGACGCTTGACCACGGCCCCGGTGCCGAGGATGCCGGTCTGGGGCTGGTTGATGATCGGGGTGTCGAAGAGGGCGCCCCGGCTGCCGGTGTTGGTCAGGGTGAAGGTGCCCCCGCCCAGCTCGTCCGGGGTGACCTTGTTGTTGCGGGTGCGGTCGGCCAGGTCGGCGATCTTGCGGGCGATACCGGCGATGTTCATGCCCCCGGCACCCTTGATCACCGGCACCAGCAGGCCGCGCTCGGTGTCGACGGCCACCCCCAGGTGCTCCTCGTCGAAGTAGGTGACCTGGTCGCCGTTGATGGTGGCGTTGAGCACCGGGTACTGCTTGAGCGCCTCGACCGCCGCCAGGGCGAAGAAGGGCAGGAAGGACAGCCTGACGCCCTCGCGGGCAGCGAAGTCGGCCTTGGCCCGATCCCGCAGGCGGGAAATCCGGGTGACGTCCACCTCGATCACCGTGGTGAGCTGCGCCGACACCTGCAGCGACTCGACCATGCGTGCAGCGATCACCTGGCGCAGCCGCGACATCTTGATCGTCTGACCGCGGAGTGCCGCGGCGCTGGCGGACGGCGCTGCCGCGGCCCGGGGAGCAGCGGGGGTGGCGGCGGGGGCAGGGGTCGGGGCGGCCTTGGCCGCTTCGGCGGCGGCCGCGGCGTCCAGCACGTCCTGCTTGCGGATCCGGCCGCCCACTCCGGTTCCGTTGACCGTGGCCAGGTCGACGCCCCGGGCGTCCGCCATCCGGCGCACCAGGGGGGTCACGTAGGCGGACACGTCACCGCCACGGGAGGCGGCCGCAGGAGCCGGGGCGGGTGCCGGAGCCGAGGCAGGAGCGGGGGCAGGGGCCGGTGCGGAAGCCGGTGCGGGGGCGGGTGCCGGTGCGGGGGCAGGGGCCGGTGTGGGCGCCGGAGCTGCGGGAGCGGGCGCCGCCACCGATCCGCCGACGATGGCCAGGTCGGCACCGACGGGCACCGTCTCGTCCTCGGCCACCAGGATCTTGGTCAGGATGCCCGCCACCGGCGAGGGGATCTCGGTGTCCACCTTGTCCGTCGAGACCTCGAGCAGCGGCTCGTCGACGGCCACCTGGTCGCCTTCGGCCTTGAGCCAGCGGGTGACCGTGCCCTCGGTGACGCTCTCGCCGAGCGCCGGCATCTGCACGCGGCTGCCCTCGTCGCCACCGGCTGCAGGGGCGGCTGCGGGCTCCGGGTCCGGGGCGGGAGCCGGAGCCGGCTCGGGGGCGGGCGGGGGGGCGGAGTCGGCAGCGGCAGGCGCGGGTTCAGCGGCCGGTGCGCCGGCCCCGGCGCCGCTGCCGTCACCGATCACTGCCAGCTGGGTCCCCACGGCCACCGTCTCGTCCTCGGCCACCAGGATCTGCTCCAGCACCCCGCCCACCGGCGAGGGGATCTCGGTGTCCACCTTGTCGGTGGACACCTCCAGCAGCGGCTCGTCGACCTCCACCCGCTCGCCGACCTGCTTGAGCCAACGGGTCACGGTGCCTTCGGTGACGCTCTCGCCGAGAGCCGGCATCTGCACGGAGTCGGACATCGTGTGGTGGTCTCCTTCGAAACGGGTGGTCTGCGCGAGCGGTCGGGCGGGTGTCAGGCGTGAGCGTGCAGGGGTTTGCCGGCCAGCGCGAGATGAGCCTCCCCGAGGGCCTCGTTCTGCGTCGGGTGGGCGTGCACGAGCTGGGCGACCTCCTCCGGCAGGGCTTCCCAGTTGACGATCAACTGGGCCTCGCCGACCTGCTCGCCGATCCGGGCTCCGACCATGTGCACGCCGACCACCGGCCCGTCCTTCTCGCGCACCAGCTTGACGAACCCGGTGGTACCCAGGATCTGGCTCTTGCCGTTGCCGCCCAGGTTGTACTCGTAACTGGCCACGGCGTCGGCGCCGTACTTCTCCTTGGCCTGGGCCTCGGTCAGGCCCACGGAGGCGATCTCGGGGTCGCAGTAGGTGACCCGGGGGATGCCCGACTCGACGATCGGTGCCGGGTTGAGTCCGGCGACCTCCTCGGCGACGAAGATGCCCTGCTGGAATCCCCGGTGCGCCAGTTGGAGGCCGGGCACGATGTCACCCACGGCGAAGACGCCGGGCACGTTGGTCCGCAGCCGCTCGTCGGCGAGCACGAAACCCCGATCCATGGCGACGCCGTTCTCCTCGTAGCCGAAGCCGGTGGCGTTCGGGCCGCGGCCGACCGCGACCAGCAGCAGATCGGCGGTCAGGCTCTCGCCGCTCTCCAGCGACACGGTCACGCTGGTGGAGTCCTGGGTGACGCCGGAGAACCGCACCCCCGTCTTGAAGGCGATCTTGCGCTTGCGGAAGGCCCGCTCGAGCACCTTGGAGCAGGCCTCGTCCTCGGCCGGAACCAGCCGGGGCAGGGCCTCGATGATGGTCACCTGGGAGCCGAACGAGCGCCAGACGCTGGCGAACTCGACCCCGATCACGCCGCCACCGAGCACGATCACGCTCGACGGGATGAAGTCCAGGGTGAGCGCTTGGTCGCTGGTCATCACCCGGCCACCGATCTCCAGCCCGGGCAGCGAGCGGGCGTAGGAGCCGGTGGCGAGGACGACGGTGCGCCCGGTCAGCCGGCGCCCGCCGACCTCGACGGCGTTCGGCGCGACCAGGCGCCCCTCGCCCTCGACGTAGGTGATGGACTTGCCCTTGACCAGCCCCTGCAGGCCCTTGTAGAGCCGGCCGATGACCCCGTCCTTGTAGGCGTTGACCTTGCCGATGTCGATCGAGTCCAGGGTGGCGTTGACCCCGAAGTGGGCGCTCTCCCGGGTGGAGTCCGCCACCTCGGCCGCGTGCAGCAGGGCCTTGGTCGGGATGCACCCGCGGTGCAAGCAGGTCCCGCCCAGCTTGTCCCGTTCGACCAGGGCGATCGAGAGGCCGAGTTCGGCGCCGCGCAGGGCTGCGGCGTATCCGCCGCTGCCTCCTCCCAGGATGACCAGGTCGAAGACCGAACCGTCGGCAGAGTCAGTCACGGGGCGCTCCCTGTCGTCTCTCATGGCGTCGTATCGGGTGGCACGGGTGGATCATCGGTCGGCCCGGCCCGGCACCGCAGGTCACCGGCCGGTTCGGGCCGGCGTCCCTGGTCGGGAGGCCAGTGGTCATCCTGTCATCACCCTGCGTGGGAGGTCATCCCGGGATGCGCCCGCTGGGCGTGCTGTCGCCGTGAACGGCCAGGTCCTCGACGAGCGCGAGGAGCGTGCGCACCGAGACGCCCGTGCCGCCGGTGGGCGTGTAGCCGTGGGGTTGGGCGAAGTTGAACGCCGGCGCGGCGATGTCCAGGTGCGCCCACGGCACCGGCCCCTGCAGTCCGCCGACGAACTCGGCCAGGAACACCCCTGCGGTGAGCATGCCGCCGAAGGGTTCGCCCATGTTCGCGATGTCGGCCACCGGCGAGTCCAGGCCCGCCCGCAACTCCGCGGGCAACGGCATCGGCCAGAACTGCTCACCCACCCGGTCCGCCAACCGGTGCACTCGCTCCCGCAGGGCCTCATCGTTGGCCATGATCGCGCTCACCCGCGTCCCCAGGGCCACCATCTGGGCCCCGGTGAGGGTGGCGACATCGACGATCAGGTCGGGGCCGGCGGCCACGGCATCGACCAGTGCGTCGGCCAGCACCAGCCGGCCCTCGGCATCGGTGTTGAGCACCTCGACGGTCTTACCTCCGCGGATCGTGATCACGTCCGAGGGTCGCAGCGCCGTCCCCGAGGGCATGTTCTCGGCCAGGGCAAGCCAGCCGGTCACCCGCACCGGCAGCTGGAGCCGCGCGGCGGCGACCACGGTCGAGAGCACCGCGGCCGCACCGGCCATGTCGCACTTCATCCGGTCCATGTTCGCCGGCGGCTTGAGCGAGATGCCGCCGGTGTCGAAGGTGATGCCCTTGCCGACCAGCGCGACGTGGCTGCGCACCCCGGCCGGGGCGTAATCCAGCCGGACCAGCCGGGGTGGACGCCGCGATCCCTGGCCGACCCCCAGCAGTCCGCCATAGCCGCCGCGAGCGAGCCGGCGTTCGTCGAGCACGGTCACCTTCACCGGTAAGGCGGCGACGGCGGCCGTCGCGGCCTCGGCGAAGGTCTGCGGGTACAGGTCGGACGGTGCGGTGTTGACCAGGTCGCGACAGGCCAGGACGGCGTCGGTGACCACCTGGGCGCGCCGGGCGGCGTCCCGGGCTGCGCGCGAACGCGACTGGTCGGTGAGCACCACCACCGAGCGCACCGGGGCCTTGGGCGCACGGGCAGGCGATCCGGACCCCGGCTCTGCCCCGGATCCTGCCCCCGGGGATTCGGACCCCGAGGTGGTGCGGTACCGGGAGAAGGCGTAGGCGCCCAGCAGGGCGCCCTCGCACACCGCGCCCAGCCGCTCGCCGTCCACGGGCAGGGCGAAGGCCACCGTGCGCAGCCCCGCCAGGGACCGCGTGGCGGCACCGGCCGCCCGCCGCAGGGCCTCCGGCTCCGGCAGTGCGCGGCCACCGCCGAGGCGACCGACGCCGGTGAGCACGACCACCGGCGCGGCCAGCCCGTCCACCGGGACGCGGTGAACCTCGTCGGTCGAGCCGCTGACCCCGAGTGGTTCGACCAGTGTCCGCAGACGGCGCACCAGGGCGGGTGGCAGCTGCGCGTCCAGGATCCGGGGCCCGTCGGGTCCGGCGGCCACGGCGACGACCAGGGCCTGCGCGGGGACGGCGGCGGGGGACTTGGCGGACAGGGTCACGGTGGCCACGGCGCGACTCTAACCAGCTCGGGCCCGCGGTCCGTGGAGGTCAGGGCCGCGGAGCACTAGGTTGCGCCCATGAGCGAGCCGATCAGTGAGTCGATGCGTGAGCCGATGAGTGAGCCTGCCCGCCCCACCGGATCCGTGCGCCGGACCGCCGTGTTCGAGCGGCACGTCGAGCTCGGTGCCAAGCTCGCCGATTTCGGTGGCTGGCAGATGCCGATCGAGTACCCGGGCGGCGGCGTCGTCAAGGAACACCACGCGGTGCGCGATCGGGTGGGGCTGTTCGACGCCAGCCACCTGGGCAAGGTGGACGTCAAGGGTCCCGGGGCGGCGGCCTTCGTCGACTCCTGCCTGACCAACTCCCTGGACCGAATCGGCCCCGGGCAGGCGCAGTACACCCTGTGCTGCGATGCCGGCGGCGGGACGGTCGACGACCTGCTGGTCTACCTGCGCAGCGCGGACGACGTCCTGCTGGTGCCGAACGCGGCGAACACCGCGGAGGTCGCCCGCCGACTGGCCGAGCAGGCGCCCGCGGGCGTCAGCGTGGTGAACCGGCACGCCGACTACGGGGTGCTGGCCGTGCAGGGCCCGCGCAGCGACGAGGTGCTGCAGGCCCTCGGCCTGCCGTCCGGGCACGACTACATGCACTTCGTCGAGACCACGTGGAAGGACCACCCGCTGATCGTCTGCCGCACCGGGTACACCGGCGAGCGGGGCTATGAGCTGCTTCCCGCCTCGGACATCGCGGTCGAGGTCTGGGACGCCGTGCTGGCCGAGGTCCGCCGGCAGGAGGGGCTCCCGGTCGGGCTGGGGGCTCGCGACACCCTGCGCACCGAGATGGGCTACCCGCTGCACGGGCACGAACTGTCGCTGGAGATCTCGCCCGTCCAGGCCCGGGTCGGCTGGGCCGTCGGCTGGCGCAAACCGGCGTTCTGGGGGCGAGAGGCCCTGCTCGCCGAGCGGGAGCAGGGCCCGATCCGTCTGGCCCGGGGGCTTCTGGCCCTGGAGCGGGGGATCCCTCGGCCCGACATGGACGTCGTCGGCGAGGACGGCGCGGTGATCGGCCGGACGACGTCCGGCACGTTCTCGCCGACCCTCGGCCAGGGAATCGCGCTGGCTCTGGTCGACCCGTCCCTGCCCCTGGACAGCGAGGTGGCCGTCGACGTGCGGGGGCGGTCGGTGCGTTGCCGGCTGGTCAACCCGCCGTTCGTCAGCGTGCAGGTCAGGCAGGCCTGAGCACGGCGGTCAGCAACCCCGCCGCGAGGGCGAGTTCGACGGCGGCACCCAGGACGTCGCCGGTGATCCCGCCGAGGCGTCGGCGGGTCACCCGGATGGTCAGCGTGGTGGCGATCAGGCCGGCGGCGCAGACCTGCACCCCGGCGAGCGGTCCGGCACCCGCGAGGGTGAAGGCACCGGCGGCCACGGCCGCGACCAGGAGGAAGTCCAGGACGGCGGCGGGCAGGGGCACGCTGCCCGCCACGGCGGCGCCCAGCCCTCCGGATCGGGCCGCGGGAACCGTGGTCGTGCACGCCACCGGGAGGGCGAGGCGGGAGGCGGCGACCAGCGCCCCGAGCACCACCGGCCCGTGCCGGGTCAGCACCTGGTCGAGCGCGGCGGCTTGCACCATCAAGGTCAGCACGAGCGTGGCCGCCCCGATCGGTCCCAGGTCACTGCGACGCATGATCTCCAGCGCGTCGGCGGCCCCGCGTCCGGACCCCAGGCCGTCGGCGGTGTCGGCCAGCCCGTCCAGGTGCAGGCCGCGCGTGGCCAGGGCGAGCAGCACGAGCACCAGCACGGCCACGACCAGCGGGGAGGCGCCCAGCTGACCGGCCAGCCAGGCGATCACCGAGGCCAGGACCCCGAGCGCCAGCCCCACCCAGGGGGCCAGCAGCATGGCGTCCCGCGCGGTGCGCCGGTCCACGGTGGTCGGTGGGGTGACCGGCCAGCGGGTCAGCGTCCCGACGGCGAGCCGGACGGCGTCCCTCACCGCAGCAATCCGGCGGCCTCGACCAGGATCGGCAGCGCCAACCGGGCCCCGGTACCGTCCTGGACCGCCAGTCCCAGGTCGAGCACCGGCTGCAGCTGCAACGAGGCGAGCACCCTGGCGCTCAGCTCGGTGTCACCGGCGTGGGCGCACTGCCACCAGAGGTTGCCGCCGTAGACCGCCCGCCGGGCGAGCAGTGCGGCCGCCAATGCGTTGTCCCCGTCGAGCAGGACGGGGGTGCGCCGGATGCACGCCTGCACCAGCAGCGCCGTGGCTGCCGCCAGTTCGGGGCTGCCCGCAGCCGCCAGCAGGGCGGTCAGGTCGCCCCGCAGCCCCCGGGTGCGGAACAGCCCGTCGCGCAGGTCCACCACGGCGTCCATCCACGCCTCGTCGTCGAGGCCGTCGGGTCCGTCGGTGGGCCAGCCGATCGATTCGACCGGATCCAGCGCGAGCAGGTCGGCGGCCAGCAGCAGGCTCGCTGCGGCCACCTGCGGGGTGTCCTGGATCGCGAGCAGGATCAGGTCCGTGCCGGTGTCGGCCAGCTCGTCGGCCCGGGCCAGGCCCCAGCTCAGCGCGGCGGTGATGCCCTGATCGGGGTCGGTCGTTGCGACCTCGCCGGGCGCGCCGGCCTCGGGCGCCGGCACGGCCGCCGCCCCGAGCGGGTCGAAGGTCTCCAGCCCCCAGGCGGTGCGCGTCGGCGGAGGCGCCTGGGCGTGGCCCGCCACCCCGGCCCACCAGGCAGCCAGCTCGACCAGGCGGCCCAGCCGGGTGCCCCGGTCGTGATCGATCAGCCACTGGCGGACGGCGGCGGCCACGGCCAGGTCGGGTTCACCGGCCCGGCGCCCGAGGGCGTCCAGGTCCACAGCGGTCGTCTCGGTCACCGGCTCGGCCCTCCTGTCTCGTGCCGCCTGCCCGGCGTACCGTGCAGCCCGCCGGGCCTCTCCAGCTCGTCGAGCACGTCCAACGCGCCGAGCCTGTCCAGCAGGTCGAGGTCCACGGCGCGTCCGGCGACCACGAGCAGTGTCCGGTCGCTGTCGCGCGCCAGCCGCTGGGTGAGCGAGCCCAGCGCGTCGCGGAAGGTCCGGCCCGCGGGGGTGGCAGGCACGATCCCCCAGCCGGTCTCCTCCCCGACCGCCACCACGGGACGCCGCGCGGATCGCCAGGCGTCGGCCAGCGTCTCGACGTCCCGCAGCCAGCGGTCGGACCACCCCGGCCGGTCCTCCCAGGCGCCACACCGGGTCAGCCGGGCCGCGGCCCATCCGCCCAGGGAGTCCACCAGGAGCGGTGGGCCGGGGGTGACCAGCAGGAGCGGGAGCAGATCCTGGTCGGCTTCGACCGCGCCGGAGCCGGCGAGCGTTGTCTCGGTCGTCGTCCACCACTGCGGACGGCGTCCGCGGTGCCGGGCGATCCTGGCCGACCACTTGGCATCGCCGTCCTCGGGCGGCGGCGCGGTGGCGACGTAGGTGACCTCGGGTTCGGCGGCCAGCAGGTCCTCGGCGTGGGCGGACTTGCCCGAGGATGCCGGGCCGAGCACCAGGGTCCGCCGCGGGAGGCCGGGGCTCGGGTCGTGATCGACCCCGCTGTCGGCGCCCACCGTGACCCCACCGGTCACCAGCCGTACCCCCCACAGCCCCAGCCGAGCGGCCACCCTGCGGGGCGGCCACGCGCCGGAGGTTCCGACCGCCAGCAGGTCCGCCCGGGCGGCCATCGCCCCCACCCGGCGCAAGCGGGCCAGGTCGTGGGCGAGCTCGATCGGGTCTCGTCCGGCCAGGTCGAGCACGGCGGCGTCCAGCGCCGCGCCGCGCAGGGCCTCGAGATCCTCCTCGCCCAGCGGACGCCGCGCCCAGAGCAGGGTGCGCCCCGCGGCTCCGGCCACGAGACCGGCCGGCAGGCCGAGCAACCGGACGCCGTCCAGCTCGCGGGTGGATGCGGGGTCGGGGGCGTGTTCGGCCAGCGAGAGCGATCCCGCGGTGACGTCGGGGTGGCCCGCCGACCCGCTCACCAGGAACACAATCCGGGAGCCTATCCGCCGGGTGATGGCAGCATGAGGCCATGCATGCGTGGACATGGCGGTACGAGGCCGGGGACGGGACGATCATGACCAGCCCCGCGCTGCCCGAGGTCGGATTCCCGAGCCAGGCCGAGGCCGAGTCGTGGGTGGGCGAGACCTGGCCCGACCTGCTGGAGGCGGGGGTGGCGGCGGTCAGCCTGCTACGCGACGGTGAGGTCGTCTACGCCGCGATGAGTCTGCGTCCGGCCGAGTGAGGCGATCCGCGGGCCGGGTCACCTCGGGGGACCAGGGTCGGGGCACGGCATCGAACCAGGGTCGGGGCACGGTGTCGGTCAGTGGGGGTACTGACCCCGGCCCACCTGCGGCCGGGGCATCCGGAAGCGGCGGTACTGCAGGGCTCGCATCATCCCGTAACCGGGCGCGCCGGCGCCCTTGTCACCGAAGCGCTTCTCGACCAGGGCCTTGAGCTTGCGCCGCAGCATGAAGCTGTCCACGATCACGGCGGCCATGATCCCGTACAGCAGGGCCACCGAGGCGACCTGGACCATTGGCACCTTGATCAGGCTCATGGCGAGCACGAGCAACGCCATCGGCAGGAACAGCTCGCCGATGTTGCGCCGGGCGTCGACGTAGTCCCGGACCCAGCGCCGGGCCGGCCCGCGGTCCCGCGCCGGCAGGTGGGCCTCGTTGCCGGTGATCAGGGCCTCCCGCTGGAGCGCTCGTTCGCGCGAGGTGGCCTCGCGGCGGGCCGCCCGGGCGGCCTTCTGCGCGGCCTTGCGCTCGGCCTTGGTGGCGTTCGGCGGCAGGCCGGAGGAGGCCACGATCGGGTGCCGCCGCTTCTGCTCGGCCTCCCGACGGGACGGAGTGGGGCGTCCCTTGCCGCTGGTGGTCGGCTCCGGGGTCTGCACGACCGGGGTGGCCTCTGGGGTCTGGTTCTTGCCGCGTCCGAACACGAATCCAGCCTACGGGCACGCGCGCGCTAGGTTGCAGGTCATGGCCACAGATGCCCTGAACGCGGCGGGGACGACCGCCGGCCGGGACGCCGGACCGCTCACCACGGCGGGGGAACCCGTGGACGTCGCGGCGCTGACTGCCAGGGTGCACGCCCTGGCCCCTCAGGTGCGGGCCGATCTGGAACAGCTGGTGGCGATCCCGAGCGTCTCGGCGGCCTCCTTCGATCAGGCGCCGGTGCGCGAGAGCGCGGAACTGGTCGCCCAGCTCCTGCGCCGTTCGGGGCTGACCGAGGTCGAGATCCTCAGTGTGGACGACCCCGCCACCGGACGACCCGGGGCACCCGCCGTCCTCGGGCACCGCCCCGGACCGCCTGGGTCGCGCACTGTCCTGCTGTATGCCCATCACGATGTCCAGCCGCCGGGCGAGGCCGATGCCTGGACGAGCCCGCCGTTCCGGCCGACCGAACGTGAGGGGCGGCTCTACGCCCGGGGCGCGGCGGACGACAAGGCGGGCATCTGCGTCCATCTGGCCGCGCTGCGGGCGATCGGCGACTCGCTCGGGGTCGGGGTCACCGTGTTCGTCGAGGGGGAGGAGGAGGTCGGATCGCCGACCTTCGAGGCATTCCTCGAGACCCACCGCGACCGGCTGTCGGCCGATGTCATCGTGGTCGCGGACTCCGGCAACTGGCGGATCGGTGAGCCGGCGCTGACCACCAGCCTGCGCGGCCTGGTCGACGGCGTCGTCGAGGTGCACACCCTCGATCACGCCCTGCACTCGGGCATGTTCGGTGGGGCGATCCCGGATGCCACCACGGTGCTGATCCGGTTGCTCGCGACCCTGTGGGACGAGGCGGGCAACGTCGCCGTCCCGGGCCTGCTGGCCGGCGAGGCGGCCGACCTCACCTACCCCGAGGACGACCTGCGGGCCGATGCCGGCGTGCTGGACGGCGTCTCGCTGATCGGAACCGGCCGGCTCACCTCTCGCTTGTGGACCAGGCCCGCACTCACGGTGATCGGCATCGACGTGCCCTCGGTCGAGGGGTCATCGAACACCCTGCAGCCCTCCGTGCGGGCCAAGTTCTCCCTGCGGGTCGCCCCCGGTCAGGACGGGCGGGCCGCGTTCGAGGCCCTGGCCGCCCACCTGCGCCGCAATGCCCCCTGGGGGGCCCGGGTGCAGGTGCAGGTCGGCGAGATCGGGCGGGCCTGGGCCGGGGACGTGGGCGGGCAGGTCTACGACACCGCCCGGTGGGCCCTGCGCACGGCGTGGGGTCACGAGGTGGTGCACATGGGCGTGGGGGGCTCGATCCCGTTCATCGCCGCCCTGCAACAGGTCTACCCGGACGCCGCGGTGCTGGTCACGGGGGTGGAGGACCCGGACACCCGGGCCCACGGGATCGACGAGTCGCTGCACCTGGAGGAGTTCCTCAGGGCCTGCGTCGCCGAGACCCTGCTGCTGGCCGCGCTCGCCTGAGCGCGCGCCGCCCCCCGAGTCGGGGCTGGTTCAGGGCTGGTGCGGGGCTGATTCAGGGCTGATTCAGGGCTGATTGCGGACCGGTACGGGTTCCAGTTCCGTTGCCGGTTCCGCCGACAGTTCCGCCGGCCCGGGGGTGGGGTCAGGCCGGCCCGTGGCCGAGCGTCGGGCCGGTGGGCCGCTCGGGTGAAGCGGGCTGTGCCGGACGGCGCGGCGCTGGGATGCGGTCGATCTTGGTGGCCGAATCGATCCCGGTGGCGGACTCCATCGCGCCGGTCGAGTCCACCCCACCCACGGCGTCCACCCGGCCGCCCCGCCGCATGATCCGGGAGATGCTCTCGGCCGACAGGGCCGGGGCCCACAAGTGCCCCTGCCCGAGGTGGCAGCCGGCCTCGCGCAGGGCGGCTGCCTGATCGGGACGCTCGATCCCCTCGCAGATGATCTGCATGCCCTGGCTCCGCCCGAGCGCCACGATGCCCTGCAGCAGGGCGCGCCCCTGGTCGCTCTCGTCCCGCACGAACGACTTGTCGATCTTGAGGATGGTCGCGGGCAGGCGGCGCAGGTAGCTCAGCGAGGAATACCCGGTCCCGAAGTCGTCCAGGGCGATGTGCACCCCGAGCGCGGACAACTGCCCCAGCCGCGTCAGCGCCTGCTCGACGTCGCCCACCAGGGCGGACTCGGTGATCTCCAGCACCAGCGCCGAGGGGTCGATCCCGCTGGACTGCACCAGCGCGACCAGATCGGCGACCAGGTTCGGGTCGGCCAGCTGCGCGGGCGCCAGGTTGACCTCCACGGTCAGGGGGTACCCGTCGGGGAAGTCGCGCTGCCAGTCGGCGAGCTGGCGGCAGGACTGCTCCAGTGCCCAGCGGCCGATCGAGCCGATCAACCCGGTGGCCTCGGCCAGCGGGACGAACACCGCGGGGGAGATGGGGCCCCGGACCGGGTGCTCCCAGCGCAGGAGGGCCTCGACGCCGTACAGCGTCCCGGTGGCCAGGTCCACCAGGGGCTGGTACTGCACCGACAGCTCCTCCCGGTCGATCGCCCCGACCAGGTCTGCGAACAGCTCGGTCCGGGCTCGGATGGCGTCGTGCATGCTCGACTCGAACATCATCGATCGTCCGGCCCCCAGGGCCTTCGCCTCGCTGAGGGCGACATCGGCGTTGCGCATGAGCTCGACGGCGCCGATCGCCGGTGCGGTACCCGTGGCCGCCGGGCTGGCGAGCGCGATGCCGATCCCGGCCTGGATCCGCAGCCGGCGGCCGTCGATGTCGATCGGTTCGGCGAGGGCCGCCTCCAGCTTGCTCACCAGTTCCGCGGGCGTCTGGGTCGCCCGGGGATCGGTGACCAGGACGGCGAACTCGTCGCCGCCGAGTCGGGCGACGATGCTGCGCCGGGGGACGTTGCGGTGGAGCCGGGCACCCACGGTGCGCAGCAACCGGTCTCCCAGGTCGTGACCGAAGCTGTCGTTGACGTCCTTGAAGGCGTCCAGGTCGAGCATGACGACCGCGATCGTGCCCTGACCGGTGCCGCCCGCCAGGGCCTGCTGGATCTTGTCGGTGAACAGCGCGCGGTTGGCCAGGGCAGTGAGCTCGTCCCGCGTCGCCTGGTATTTCAGCGCTCCGACCAAGGCCGTGAGCTGGTCGCGGGCATAGACGACCGCCCGGCTCATCTGGGCGAACTCGTCGGACCCGCTCAGTGCCCGGTGCTCGTCCACCCCACCGGTGGTCACCGCATTGATGTCCTCGAGGACGGCGCGGACGTCCTGGGAGGTGGCGCGGAACAGGGCGGTCAGCAGGTAGAAGGCCACGGCCATGGCCACCAGGGTCAGCACCAACGGCCGGGAACGGTCACGGCTCAGCGCCTGCTGGCGCTGGGTGAGCAGTTCATCGGTGGCGCTCACCAGGGCGGTGGCGAGCCCCTCGGCGGCCTTGGTCAGGTTGACCGAGTCCAAGGTGTTCGCCGCCGGCCAGGTGCCGGTCTGGGCGGCGTCCTCGAGCACTTGCGCGGAGCGGTTGACGGTCGTGCTCAGATCCCAGGCCTCGGTGCTCACCCGATCTCGCAGCCCTCGCCAGGGCGACTCGGTCATCGCCGTGGTCAGGTCCAGGGACAGTCGCCGGCCGGCCGCGGAGAGGTCACCGGCTGCCAGCCGCAGGCTGAGGCTGTCGCCGGACCCGTGCGGGGAGCGGACCGCCTGGGCGTCGGCGGCCGCGATCACCACCCGGGGAATGTGGTCGATGAGCACCGCGATCAGGTGGTGGGTGTCCAGCCCGGGGTCGATCACCAGGTGAGAGGAATGGGCCACCGTGGTGATCACCTGCCGGGCATGCCGGGTGGCAAGGTCGGCCGCAACGCTGCGCTCGGCGTGGCTCATCCCGTTGTCGTGCACGTCGCGGACCGCAGCTCTCAGCCGCCGCCAGTCGTCGGTGGTGCCCAGGGCGTCCCCATGGGCCAGGGTGAGGTCGTCGATCTCGTGGATCAGGCTGAGCCAGGCGTCGCCGGGCTCCTGCCCCTGGTCGGCCAGGCTCCGGGTCTGGGCCAGGTCGATGACCAGCTGGACGAGCAGGCGGGAGTAGCGCAGCCCGTCCCGCTCGCGATCGGCGATGGAGATCTGTTCGGTCGCCTCACGGTAGGAGGCGATCATGCTGGTGCACATCGGCACCAGCAGCAGGACGGCGATCAGCCCGAACTTGCCGGCCACGCCCATCGTGCGCATCAGGCGCATGCCAGGACGCAGCGTGAACTCCACCAGGCCCACCTCCCGTCCTCGCTGGAACCGTCGACCGGCAGAGGTGGGATCTTGATCCGCCTTTCTGATGAGCCTGCCCGCCGAACCGGTCGCCACGGACCCGAGCGCCCCGCCCCACTCGGCCGTATCCTGAGAGCGCCGCAGTAAGGCTTACCTGACCAGACTCCGGCGTCGGCTGATCGTCGGCCGGCGGCGGCAGGCATAGCCGGGGCGGCGCCGACGTTGAGCCCGACGGACCTGTTCCCCACCCGGTGCACTTCTGATCACCGGAGACGAGAGAGACACCGATGACCGTGCAGAACGACACGACCGAGTTCGCCGCCGACGCGGCTGTCGCGCACCGCGTGACACTCACGCCGGCGGCCGTGGCGATGGCCAAGTCGCTTCGCGAGAAGGAGGGGCGCGAGGATTTGCGGTTGCGGGTGGAGGTCGCCCCCGGTGGCTGCCGAGGCCTGTCCTACCAGTTGACCTTCGACGACCAGTTGCTGGACGGCGACCACGTCCGTGACTTCGACGGCATGGAGTTGGTGGTCGACGACTTCAGCAAGGACAAGCTGGTCGACGCCACGATCGACTATGTGGAGACCCTGCAGAAGCAGGGCTTCACGATCGACAACCCCAGCGCGCAGGCCAGCTGCGCGTGCGGCGACAGCTTCTGCTGACCGTTCGCGATCGAGCGCCGCTGTCGGGCCCCGGGGCCATCCCCGGGGCCCGATAGGGTGCCTGCGTGCGTATCGCGGTCACGGGATCCATCGCCACCGACCACTTGATGGCGTTCAGCGGCCGGTTCGCGGACTCCTTGATCGCCGACCGGCTGGACCGGGTCGCCCTGTCCTTCCTGGTGGAGGACCTGCAGATCCGGCGTGGGGGCGTGGCCGCGAACATCTGCTTCGGACTGGGCACGCTGGGCCTGCGGCCGCTGCTCGTGGGCGCGGTCGGGGAGGATTTCCTGGACTACCGCTCCTGGTTGGAGCGGCACGGGGTGGACTGCTCGGCGGTGCACACCAGCGAGCTGGCCCACACCGCCCGGTTCATCTGTACGACGGACAGCGACCAGGCGCAGATCGCCTCGTTCTACGCCGGCGCCATGAGCGAGGCGCGCGGGATCGAGCTCGGCCCTCTGCACGCCGCCGGCCCCCTCGACCTGGTCGTGATCAGCCCCAACGACCCGCAGGCCATGCTGCGGCACACCCGCGAGTGCCGGCAGCGGGGGCTGACCTTCGCCGCCGACCCGTCACAGCAGCTGGCCTGGTCGGACGGTCCGATGGTGCGGGACCTGATCGACGGTGCCGCCTACCTGTTCACCAACGACTACGAGTCCGAGCTGATCCACACCAAGACCGGCTGGTCGGCCGCGGAGGTCCGGCGCCGGGTCGGGGTGCGGATCACCACCCACGGCAAGGACGGCGTCGTGATCGACGTCAACGGGGACCAGGTGAGGGTGGACGTCGTCCCGGCCCGCACCGTGGCGGACCCGACCGGGGTGGGGGACGCGTTCCGGGCCGGGTTCCTGGCGGGTCTGGCCTGGGACCTGCCATTGGAACGGTGTGCTCAGGTCGGGTGCCTGTTGGCCACTCACGTGATCGAGACCGTGGGCACCCAGGAGTACGTCCTGCACCGGGACAGCGCGCTGGAGCGGCTCGCCGATACCTACGGTGCGGACGCCGCGCAGGACGTCGCCGCCCACCTTCCCCGCCCACGGCACTGAGCCGAACGGGCGTGGGGTCCTCGACCGGTCGGATGGGCGCGGTCCGATACCGATTCGCCGAGGTCGTGCGGACGGCGGAGCCAGGGCAGGACCTGGTGGCGGTCGGCGCCGACCTGAGTCCGGACACGGTGTTGGGTGCCTACCGCGCGGGGCTGTTCCCGATGGGACTGGGGGAGGGGGGCGCCTCGCCGATCGGGTGGTGGTCACCCGACCCACGGGGTGTCCTGCGCCCGGGTGACTTCCACGTCTCCCGCTCGCTGCGGGCCTCGGTGCGCCGGTTCGACCTGCGTGTGGACACCGCTTTCGAGCAGGTGGTGGCCGGGTGCGCCGACCCCGCGCGCCCGGGGTCCTGGATCACCGAGGAGATCGTTCGTGCCTACCGCCGGCTGCACACCCTGGGGTGGGCCCACTCGATCGAGTGCTGGCGGGGGGATCGACTGGTGGGCGGGGTGTACGGGGTGGCGATCGGGGGGCTGTTCGCCGGGGAGTCGATGTTCCACCGGGAGCGGGATGCCTCCAAGGTCGCGCTGCTCGGGCTGGTCGAGATCCTGCGTCGGGACGAGGATCGGCGGCGGCTGATCGACGTCCAATGGGCCACGCCACACCTGTGCAGCCTCGGCGTGACCGAGATCACACGAGAGGACTACCTTCGGCGTCTGGACGCCGCCCTGGACTGTCCGCCGGCCCGTTGGCCGCACGGGCCGCTCCGCCCGGCGTGAACCTGGCCTGCCAGGCCGGCCGGTGGGTGATGCCGACGGCTCGACCGCTCGGCGACGCTGGCGGCACCCGCGGCGTTTCTGTTCGGACGCGTCTCAACGACCGAGGGCTCAGGCGCTAGTGTGAGCGCCGCAGGGATCGTGTCCCCGGCGGGTGCCCTGTGTGCCGACCGGGCCAGCTTTCGTGGAAAGGCCGACGTTGCTCTCGCACAAGGAAAGCCGCCTCCGTCGCGGCACCAGTCGCCGAGTCGCACTGGTCATGCTCCCCCTCCTGGTCGTGTTGTCCGGCTGCGGAGCCGACAGTCCGTGGCCTCGGCTGTGGCTGCCGGGGGAGACCGACACCACGAACCAGACCGAGAAGATCACCAACATCTGGGTCGGCTCGTGGATCGCCGCGATGGCGGTCGGTGTCCTGGTGTGGGGCCTGATCATCTGGTGCGTGATCGCCTACCGCCGTCGCCGCGGCGACACCGGTCTGCCGGATCAGATCCGCTATCACATCCCGCTCGAGATCATGTACACGATCATCCCGCTGATGATGATCGGCGTCCTCTTCTACTACACGGCTCAGTACCAGTCCGAGATCAACGACACCTCGGCGACGCCCGACGTGCACGTGAACGTGATCGGCAAGCAGTGGAGCTGGGACATCAACTACCCGGACGCGGACGTCTACGAGGTCGGTCTGCAGACCGAGCTCGACGGGACCCCCGCCCCGGAGGCCGAGATCCCGAACATCTACCTGCCGGTCGGCAAGCGGGTGGAGTTCATCCTCCAGGCCCGCGACGTCATCCACTCCTTCTGGGTGCCGGCCTTCCTCTACAAGATGGACAACATCCCCGGCGTGACCAACCGGTTCCAGGTCGTGCCGCAGAAGGAGGGCACCTACATCGGCAAGTGCACCGAGCTCTGCGGTGAGTACCACTCCGAGATGTTGTTCAACGTCAAGGTGGTCTCGCAGTCCGAGTTCGACGCTCACATGGCCGAGTTGAAGGCCAAGGGCAACGTCGGCCAGCTGGAGAGCGGCTTGAGCCGTAGCGACACCCGTCCGGGCGGCGGCGCCGTCCCGGGGAACACCCAGACCCTCGAACCCGCGTCCGGGAGCAACGAATGACCGCGATCGCCCAGCCCCCCACGAGTCTGGCCCCCCCGCGGCCCGGCAGAGGCACCTTGGCCGTGCGGTGGATGACCACCACCGACCACAAGGTGATCGGCAACCTGTACCTCGCGACGGCGATGTTCTTCTTCGCCATCGGCGGCCTGCTCGCCCTGGTCATCCGGGCGGAGCTGTGGGCGCCCGGGATGCAGGTGTTCATCAGCAAGGAGCAGTACAACCAGTTCTTCACCATGCACGGCCTGATCATGCTGCTGCTGTTCGCCACCCCGGCGTTCAGCGGCTGGGCCAACGCGGTGATGCCGTTGCAGATCGGTGCACCGGACGTCGCGTTCCCGCGGCTGAACATGCTGGCCTACTGGTTCTATCTGTTCGGCGGTCTGGTCGCCGCGACCAGCTTCCTGGTGCCGCAGGGCCCCCCAGGCTTCGGGTGGTTCCTCTACCCGCCGCTGTCCAATTCGACCTACACCCCCGGCATCGGCGCCGACCTGGGCATCTTCGGTCTGGCACTCGGTGGTTTCGGCACGATCCTGGGCGCGGTCAACTTCATCACCACGATCGTCTGCATGCGCGCACCGGGCATGACCATGTTCCGGATGCCGGTCTTCACCTGGAACATCCTGATCACCTCGGTGCTGGTCATCATGATCTTCCCGCCCCTGGCGGCCGCGCTGCTCGGGCTGGGCGCTGACCGGCGGTTCGGGGCGCAACTGTTCGAACCCGAGAGTGGTGGCCCGATCCTGTGGCAGCACTTGTTCTGGTTCTTCGGCCATCCTGAGGTGTATGTCCTGGCCTTGCCGTTCTTCGGCATCGTCTCGGAGATCATCCCCACCTTCAGTCGCAAACCGATCTTCGGCTACAAGGGCCTGATCTTCGCCACGATCGCGATCGCCGGCCTCTCCATGGCCGTGTGGGCGCACCACATGTACTACACCGGTCAGGTCAACCTTCCGTTCTTCGCCTTCATGACCATGCTGATCGGCGTCCCGACCGGGGTGAAGTTCTTCAACTGGATCGGCACCATGTGGCGAGGGTCGATCACCTTCGAGACCCCGATGCTGTGGGTGCTCGGCTTCCTGGTGACGTTCCTCTTCGGCGGGGTCACCGGCATCATGCTCGCCACGCCCCCGGTGGACTTCCACGTGGGCGAGACCTACTTCATCGTGGCCCACTTCCACTACACGATCTTCGGCACCGTGGTGTTCGCCATGTACGGCGGGTTCTACTACTGGTGGCCGAAGATGACCGGTCGCATGCTCGGTGAGGGCCTGGGCAAGTGGCACTTCTGGCTGACCTTCATCGGCTTCCACACCACCTTCCTGATCCAGCACTGGATCGGGGTGGAGGGTGCGGTGCGTCGGTACGCCGACTATCTGCCCACGGAGGGCTTCCAGTTCGAGAACCAGGTCTCGACGATCGGCGCCGGGATTCTGGCGTTGAGCTTCCTGCCGTTCATGTGGAACATCTACGTCACCCAGTCCAAGGGCGCCAAGGTGACCGTCGACGACCCGTGGGGGTACGGCTCCTCGCTCGAGTGGGCGACCTCGTGCCCGCCGCCGCGGCACAACTTCCACTCCCTGCCGCGAATCCGTAGTGAGCGTCCTGCCTTCGACCTGCACCATCCCGAGGCCGCCGCCGCTGCCGTCACCGCACCGGATGACACCGTCCTTGCCCAGGTGCTGGGCCCGGCGGATGTCCAGGACCCCACGATCGAAGGTGACCGTCCGTGAAGGTCGAGACGCGACTGTTCGTCTATCTGGGACTGCTCTACATCCCGGTGGGCACGGTCTACGGATTCATGACCAAGTGGAACGAGCCGCTCGGCTTCCTGGCGCTCTATCTCACCGGCGGCATGTCGCTGATGATCGGTGCCTACCTGGCCTACACGGCCAAGCACATCGACGCCCGGCCGGAGGACGACCCGCTGGGTGAGATCCACCAGGGAGCCGGAGAGTACGGCGTGTTCGCTCCCTACTCGTGGTGGCCGATGCCGCTCGGGTTGGCGGCCGCGTGTGTGTTCGCCGGCCTCGCCGCGGGATGGTGGCTGTTCATCATCGGCGTTCCGCTGGCGGCGGTCGCGCTGATCGGCTGGGTGTTCGAGTACTACCGTGGGGAGTTCGCTCACTGAACCCCGCACTCGGTGATCGGTGGCATGTCGGCCTGGATGCCGGTGTGCCACCGATCGGCGTTTTGGCGGCCTCCCGTAATCTGGGAGGGCCGAACTGCCGAACCCCCTGGTGCAACCCAGCGTCGTCGGGGGACGTCCTGGAAGAAACGGCGGAGGACGTGCGGACCAGGACGGGTTCACGCGTTCCTCGAACGGGATGACTGGAGAACAACAGGTGCGCACGAGGTTCCAGCCCGCGGTCATGGCAGCCCTGGTGGGGGCTGCGCTGGTCGTGTCCGGATGCGACGCGGGATCCGCCCAGCCCAGTGTCGGGAGCTCACCGGGAGCCACCGTGGCCCATGTGGTGGCACCGTCCGGGGGCTCTCCCTCCGAGAGCGGGGCGGCCGACGGCGAGCGGGCCGCGGCCCCTGCCCTGCTGTCGCTCTCTCCGGCAGCTGGCTCTCAGGAGGTTCGACCTGACCGCCCGGTCACCGTCGACGTGGTGGGCGGGCGATTGAGCCGGGTCCGGCTGACCGCTCGGGACGGCAAACAGCTTCAGGGCACCCTGGACGCCGGCGGCAGCTGGAAGCTGACCGAGGCTCTCGCCCCGGGCACGACCTACACCCTGGCTGCCGATGGCATCGGGGAGGACGGCACGGTGGTGAAGGCGTCCTCCACTTTCAGCACGGTGCGCGCCAATCGTCTGGTCTCCACCACCTTGATCCCCGGTGACGACTGGACGGTCGGGGTGGGCATGCCCGTGGTGGTGGTGTTCTCCCAGCCGGTGAAGAACAAGGAGGCGGCCGAGGCTGCCCTGACAGTGGACAGCACGCCGTCCGTCGAGGGCGCCTGGCGGTGGTTCTCCTCTACCGAGGTTCACTGGCGCCCACGGGTGTACTGGCCCGCGGGGACGAAGGTCAAGGTGACCGCGGCGATGTCCAAGGTCGAGCTGGCCGACGGGGTCTGGGGGAAGCGCACCACGACCAGCACCTTCTCGGTCGGACGGTCCCAGATCATGACGGTCGACACCGCCAAGCACACCATGACGGTCAAGCGCGGCGACGAGGTCGTGAAGACGATGCCGGTGACCACGGGGAAGTCCGGGTTCCGCACCCGGAACGGGATCAAGGTTGTGATGAGCCGCGAGTCCCAGGTCAGGATGGACGCCTCGACCCTGGGGACGGACAAGAACGATCCCGACTACTACAACCTGCTGGTCAACTGGGCGCTCCGCCTGACCTACAGCGGGGAGTACCTGCACGCAGCGCCGTGGTCGGTCGGATCACAGGGCCGGGCCAACGTCAGCCACGGGTGCACAGGCATGAGCACCGCCAACGCCCGGTGGCTGTACGACAACTCCCTGGTGGGTGACGTCGTGGTCTTCACAGGCTCTCCACGGGCCCTGGAGTGGGGCAACGGGTACACGGAGTGGAACATGTCGTTCGACCGTTACGCGGCCGCCTGAGGCTCCTGAGGGCTACTGGCGGGCCACTGTTGGGCCGCTGGGAGGGTCACACCGGTCAGCGAAACCTCGGGGTGCTGCCCATCCGGGATCAGGTGCTCGGGTGTTGCCCATCCGGGCTGGGGTGGCTGCCCGTCCGGGTCAGGGGCTTCCGGCGCCGGCGAACAGAGTCACTCGCGTGATCATGCACTTTCGACTATTCGGAAGTGCATGATCACGAGGGGGCGCGAGCCTCGTCCTGCCCAAGGCGTTCGCAGCATCCGGTGCGCACACTGAGCTGCCCCAGCTCGTCGACAGGTCTCGGTTGAAGAGCTCGTGGAGACCTCTCGGCTGGGAGAGGCTGGTCCGACACCGGTCAGCGCGTCGTCTCCGGGACAATTGGCTCAACGGGGCGCATCAGCTGGACCGGGGGAGTGCCACCCGAGGCGAGGGGGAGCGCACCCCTCCGTTGTGACGTCGATGTCTCACCGAGAACGCCAGTGGGGCCCGGACGGTTGTCCGGGCCCCACTGGCGTGAGTGCGGCGAGGCCTCAGTGGTGAGCTGACGTCGCCTCGATCGCCTCGTGACCGTGGTGGTCGTGGTGCGCGGCCGCGAGCTCGGCCGGGGTGACCGGCTCCACGCGCTGTTCGAAGTAGAACTTCGACAGCCGACGCTTCCACCCGGACCCGGCGCCCGGCCGGCGGACGCCGTTGGCGTCCTCCGAGGGGAGCTCGGCGAGTGGCTCGTGCGTCTCGTGCTGCACGAGGTTCCAGCGCTTGTACTCGTCGAGGGGCTCGTGCACCTCGAAGTACTCACCGGACTCGGTGCGGACGATGACTGCGGTCTCACGACCGTGCAGCACCTTGTCCCGGTCCTTGCGCTGCATTCCGAGGCAGATGCGCTTGGTCACGATGTAGACCACCGGCGGCAGGATGAAGATCAACACACGGAGGGTCAGGGTGATGTCGTTGATCGACAGCCGCAGGACCGTGGCCATGATGTCGTTACCGCCGCTGATCCACAGCAGGATGTAGAACGTGATGCCCATGGCGCCGAGCGCGGTCCGGGTGGGGACGTTGCGCGGACGGTCGAGCAGGTGGTGCTCGCGGCGGTCGCCGGTCGCCCACTGCTCGATCCACGGGTAGAGGATCAGCGGGATGGTCATCAGTCCCGGGATCAGCAGCGCCGGGATGAGGATGTTGAACGACCAGGTGAAGCCGAACGCCGTGAACTCACCCCAGCCGGTCATCAACCGGACCGCGCCGTCCATGAAGCCCATGTACCAGTCGGGCTGGGAGCCGGCGGTCACCGGCGACGGGTCGTACCCGCCATAGGCCCAGATGGGGTTGATCGTCACCAGCGCCGACAGCAGGGTGATGACGCCGAAGACGATGAAGAAGAACCCGCCGGCCTTGGCTGTGTACACCGGGAAGAGCGGGTAGCCGACGACGTTGGTGTTGGTGCGGCCGGGACCGGGGTACTGGGTGTGCTTCTGGATGACCAGCATCACCAGGTGCGCACCGATGAGGGCCAGGAAGATGGCCGGCAGCAGCAGCACGTGGATGGTGTAGATCCGCGGGATGAAGGACTCGCCCGGGAACTCGCCCCCGAACAGGAAGAAGCTCAGGTACGAGCCGACCACGGGAATCGCCAGGATGATGCTCGAGGCGATCCGGATGCCGGTGCCGGAGAGCAGGTCGTCGGGCAGTGAGTAGCCGAGGAAGCCCTCGACGATGCCCAGCAGCACCAGGACGCACCCGATGACCCAGTTCAGCTCACGCGGCTTGCGGAACGCGCCGGTGAAGAACACCCGGAACATGTGCACGGTCATCGCGGCGACGAAGACCAGGGCCGCCCAGTGGTGGATCTGCCGCATGAGCAGACCGCCGCGGACGTCGAAGGAGATGCCCACGGTCGAGGCATAGGCCTCCGACACCTGCTGGTTGACCAGGGGTGCGTAGACCCCGTCGTAAACCGTGTGACCGGCACTCGGAATGTAGAACAGGGACAGGAACACCCCGGTCAGCAGCAGGATGATGAAGCTGTAGAGCGCCACCTCACCCAGCATGAACGACCAGTGGTCGGGGAAGATCTTCCGGGCGAGGAACTTGACCCCCTTGCTGGCGCCGAGCCGTTCGTCGGTCCAGTTGGCCAGGCTTCCGGCCTTCTTCGCGGTCGTGGTGGTGGTCATCCTCGCTCCCAGAAGCTCGGCCCAACGGCCTCGTGGAACCCATCGGCGGCCACCAGGTAGCCCTCCTCGTCAACGGTGATCGGCAGCTGTGGCAGCGGACGCCGCGCCGGGCCGAAGATCACCTTGCAGTTCTGCCGCAGGTCGAAAGTGGACTGGTGGCAGGGACACAACAAATGATGCGTCTGCTGCTCGTACAAGGCCACCGGGCACCCCATGTGCGTGCAGATCTTGGAGTAGGCCACGATGCCTTCATAGGCTCCGGCCGACGACGCCTCGTCGAGCAGTTCAGGGTCCAGCCGAATGAGCAGGACGGGCGCCTTGGCCTTCTCGTTGAGCGGGTGTTCGGTCTCTTCGAGGCCCTCCGGCAGCACGTGCACCACGGAGCCGTTGACCAGGTCGGACGCCTTGAGCTTGCCGCCCTCGGGGTCGCGGACCAGCGGCGTCCCCTTCTTCCAGATGGTCTCGGACAGCTTGGCCTCGGGCATCGGGCCGAGGTCGCGCAACAGGACCACCGCGGGGAGGGGGGCCAGCGCCATGGCGCCGATCAGGGAGTTGCGGATGAGCGGACGCCGTCCCAGACCGGCCTCCTCCGCGCCCTCACTGAGGATGCCCAGGGCCGCAGCGCGGTCCTCGTCGGAGCCACGGAGTTCGTGGCGCTCCTCCACCCGCTCCTCGTCCGGCATGAGCGTCTTGGCCCAGTGCACGGCACCGGCACCGATCCCGAAGAGGGCGATGAACAGGCCCACCCCGATCAGGGCGTTGGACAGCTTCACCTGCCCGAGGTGCTCGATGTAGCCCGCCTCGAGGTCGTACGGGAGCGCGAAGTAGGCCACCAGGGCCAGGATCGTGCCCACGCCGGACAGGCCGAACAGCGTGGCGACCTGCCGCTCCGCTCGCTTGGCCGCCGCGGCGTCGATGTCGGTGACCCGCTGCCGATGAGGCGGCAGACCGGGGTTGTCGAATCGCTGGGAGACCGCCACGGTTCCGTGGCCGTCCTCCCGGGCAACGTCGGGAAGGTTCTGGTTCTCACTCACGATGACTTGGCTCCCAACCACACGGCGCAACCAACCAGCAGGCCCAACCCGGCGAGCCAGGCGACCAGGCCCTCGGTCACGGGGCCGAACGAGCCCAGGCTCAGACCACCGGGAGCCGGAGCCTCCTCGACCGACTGCAGGAAGGCGATGATGTCCCGCTTGTTCTCGGGGCTGATCGTCTGGTCGGTGAAGACCGGCATGGACTGCGGGCCGGTGACCATCGCCTCGTAGATGTGCTCGGGGGTCACTCCCTCGAGGCCCGCGGCGTACTTGCCGCGGGTGAGGGCGCCGCCCTTACCGGCGAAGTTGTGACACATCGCGCAGTTCGTGCGGAAGATCAGCGAGCCCATGGCGACATCGCCCTTGGCCGGATCCACGTCCTCGGCACTCGGGATGGCCGGGCCGGGGCCGAGGGAGGCGACGTAGGCCGCCATCGCCTTGATCTCGTCCTGGGTGTAGCGCACCGGCGAGACCTTGGGCGCCTGGGGGCCGGTGGCGGCCATCGGCATGCGGCCGGTGCCGACCTGGAAGTCGACCGCGGCGGCGCCTACGCCGACCAGGGACGGCGCGTTGCGGCGTCCCTCGGCGTTCAGGCCGTGGCAGGTGGAGCAGTTGGCCAGGAACAGCTTCTTGCCGGCCTCGATCTCATCCGCTGCGGACACAGCGGCGGCGGCTTTCCCGGACGTCGCCGCGGCGTACAGGACGCCGGTGACGATCAGGCCGATCATCACCAGGATCGCTGTCGCCAGCGGGTGTCGCCGCCGGGCTGCGAGTGCGGTCACGTCTTCATCTCCTGGGCGAGCGATGGGTCACGACGGTGCTGTGCGCGTCCTGCGCGGGCGGCGACTCCTACTTGAGGACGTAGATCACCAGGAACAGGCCGATCCACACCACGTCGACGAAGTGCCAGTAATACGAGGTCACGATGGCGCTGGTGGCCTCGGCGTGCCCGAAGCGGCGCGCCATGTAGCTGCGGGCGATGATCAGCAGGAACGCGATCAGGCCACCGGTGACGTGCAGGCCGTGGAAACCCGTGGTCATGTAGAAGACCGAGCCGTACCCGCTCGAGGAGAGCGTGAGGCCCTCGGAGATGAGCTTCGCGTACTCGTACACCTGCCCGGCGACGAAGAGCGCGCCGGCGATGTAGGTGAGCACGTACCACTCGCGCATGCCCCAGTTCTTCAGGCCGTGCTCGCGGGTCCACGGGGTCCACCAGGGACCCTTCGCGGCCGGCTGGAACCGCTCGGCCGCGAACACGCCCATCTGGCACCAGACGGAGCTGAGCACCAGGTTGATCGTGTTGGCGGTCGAGAACGGGATGTTCAGCAGCTCGGTGTTCTCCGCCCAGACGTCCGGCAGGACGGCTCTGATGGTGAAGTACATCGCGAACAGGCCGGCGAAGAACATCAGTTCGCTCGCGAGCCAGACGATGGTGCCCACCTGGACCATGTTCGGTCGGTTCACCGTCGCGTGGATCGGGGAACCCGGGGCGTTGTCAACGATGGATGCGGTCGCCACGGCGCACAATTTAGCCCTACCCGGAGGGCGAAACCGAGGGGGTTGGGCAACCGGCGTGCCGGGCTGCCCATATCCGGCCGTGACCTGCGCCGAACGGTCGCCCTCGAGGGTGCCGGTACCATGCGCAAGCCAGTCCAACCGGCTTCGACCCGAGGCGGAGATCGCACCATGAACGAGCTGTCCGTCCTGCTCTACAGCGACGACGTGGACACCCGTACTGCCGTCCGCATGGCGGTGGGGCGGCGTCCGGCGGCGGATCTGCCCCCGGTGCGATGGGTCGAGTGCGCGACCGCGCCCGCGGTGCTGTCGGTGGTCGACGAGGGTGGACTCGACCTGATCATCCTGGACGGCGAGGCCACCCCGGCCGGCGGCATGGGCCTGTGCAAGCAGCTCAAGGACGAGATCTTCGAGTGCCCCCCGGTGCTCGTGCTGACCGGTCGGGAGCAGGACGCCTGGCTGGCCACGTGGTCGCAGGCCGATCAGGTGGTGGCTCACCCGCTCGACCCGGTCGCGGTGGCCGCGGCCGTCGGTGAGCTGGTCCGTCGTCCCCGCGTCACGAGCTGATGGGTGAGCTCACCTGGGGCCGGCTGATCTCGGCCCTGCTGTCCGGTGAGGACCTCTCGCGCGATCACTGTGCCTGGGCCATGGACCAGGTGATGTCCGCCGAGGCGACACCCTCCCAGTTGGCCGGCTTCCTGGTCGCGCTGCGCGCCAAGGGCGAGACGGTCGAGGAGCTGGCGGGGCTGGTGGACGCCATGTTGCGGCATGCGGTGCGGATCGACGTCCCGGGTCGCTGTGTTGACGTGGTGGGTACCGGTGGTGACCGACGTCACACTGTGAACATCTCCACCATGGCAGCTCTGGTGGTGGCCGGAACCGGTCGTCGGGTGGTCAAACACGGCAATCGGGCCTCCTCGTCCTCGACCGGCGCCGCGGACGTCCTGGAGGCTCTCGGCGTCCGGCTGGACCTCGGCCCCGCGCGGGTGGCCGAGCTCGCCACCGAGGTCGGGATCACCTTCTGCTTCGCCCAGGTGTTCCATCCCGGGATGCGTCATGCCGCGGTGACCCGGCGTGAACTGGGGGTGGGGACGGCGTTCAACTTCCTCGGTCCGCTCACCAACCCCGCCCGGCCGGCGGCCGCAGCGGTCGGGGTGGCCGATCCCCGGATGGCGCCGATCATGGCGGGGGTGTTCGCCACCCGCGGCACCTCGGCGTTGCTGTTCCGCGGGGACGACGGGCTGGACGAGTTGTCGACGACGGCGCCGTCGGTGATCTGGGTGGTCGAGGAGGGCCAGGTCCGGCGGACCCGGGTGGACGCGGTCGACCTGGGCCTGGCCAGAGCGGAGCTGTCCGACCTGGTCGGCGGCGATCCGGCACACAACGCAGCCGTGGTCCGGTCCGTGCTGGCGGGAGATCCGGGCCCGATCCGAGATGCCGTCCTGCTCAACGCCGCGGCAGCCGTGGTGGCCGCGGACGGGGCCGGCGCCGGGGAACTGCCCGACCGCCTGCGGACGGCGCTCGGGGAGGTCGCCGCTGCGGTGGACAGCGGATCGGCGGCAGGTGTGCTCGACCGGTGGGTCGCTGCCAGCGGCACCTGAGCCTCCGGTCCCGACCCGACGGTCGGCCGGGGTTTCGCCGGGCGGCGGGTCAGAACTCGCCGTCGTCGCCGGTCGGCCCCAGCCGTCAGTCCTCGTCCAGGCCGAGCGCGAACGCCGCCTCGAGGTCGTGGCGGGAGTAGGCCCGAAAAGCCAGGTAGGTCCGCGTGGACTGCACGCCCGACACCTTGCTCAGCCGATCGGCGATCACGTCGGCCAGCTGATCGTGCTCGGGGACGCGCACCATGGCCACCAGGTCGACGTCCCCGGTGACGGAGTAGACCTCACTCACGCCGTCCAGGGCGGCGATCTCTGCGGCAACCTGCGGAATCCGGTCCACCTCGGTGCGGACCAGCACGATGGCAGTGATCATGCGCTCTCCCTGATCGGTCGTCCGGAGCCTAGCGTGCGGGGTGGGGCGGGCAGTCGGGCGAGGTGGCGCCCGGCGGCGTCCGTGGGACAACTCCACTCGCCGTCCAACTCGACCAGTCGCACGCCCGGCTGTTCGAGCCACCGCAGGATCTGCTCGGTCTCCTCCGGGTGAGCTGCCGGCAGCGGTACCGGGGGCGGGGCGATCACCTGCTCCCCGGTGGATCGCAGGGCCTCGATGTGAGGCCTGGGATCGGCGCCGGGGGGACTGACCGTGGTCGCGGCCAGCCGGCCGTACCGGACCAGGATCAGCTCCCACCCCCGGACGGCGACGCTCGGGACAGGGTGGGCGGCAACGAGTTCGCGGGTGGCGGCCAGGGGGGCAAGGCGCTGGGCTCGCCAGGTGGCCCGGACCACGGCGATCAGCCGGTCGCGGAGGGTGGCCGCCTCCTCGAAGCGGTGGGCGCCGGCCAGCAGGGAGGTCCGGCTGAGCAGGTGGCTGACCACCGGGGTGGCGTCCTGGGTGAGGGCCCGTCGGGCCCGCTCGCTCACCTCGCGGTAGCCCTCGACGTCCACGCCGCCCACACAGGGAGCGGCGCAGCGTCCGATCTCGGCCAGGATGCAGGCTCGCGCCCTCGGCGAGGGCCGCCGGGGGAGCCGGGGGGTGCACTGCCGCAGGGGGATGGCCTCGTGCAGCCCGGCCACGGCCAACTCCGCCTGGTGGCGTGAGGAGAACGGGCCGATGTAGGTCGCCCCGTCATCGAGCACCGACCGCACCACGGACAGCCGGGGGAACGGCTCCACGGTGAGCTTGAGCCACGGAGCCCGGTCGGGAAACCGGGATCTGCGGTTGTAGGGCGGGGAGTGCTGGGCGATCAGCCGGAGCTCGCGCACCCTGGCCTCCAGCCCGGTGGCGCAGACCACGGCGGTGACCGAATCGGCCAGCGCGATCATCTCCGACATCCGGGTGCGCTTCTCGGTGGAGGTGAAATAGGTCCGGACCCGGGCGCGCACGTCTCCCGAGGTGCCCACGTACAGCGGGCGGCCCCGGTCGTCCCGGAAGATGTACACCCCGGGGGCGTTCGGCAGGTCATCGGCCAGGTGCCGTTTGCGCCGGGTGCTCTCGGGCACCCGAGTGCTCACCGCGGCCAGCTCCTCGAGACTGTGGACCCCGAGCGGGCCCAGCCGCTCGATCAGCGCGTGCAGCACGTCGACCGTGGCCCGGGCGTCGGTCAGTGCCCGGTGGTTCGGCTCCACCCGGGAGCGGAACAGCCGGGCCAGGGTGGACAGCCGGTGGTTGCGCGCCTCGCCGTCCCGGACGACGGCCCGGGCCAGCTTGACGGTGTCGATCACGGTCAGGTGGGGCCAGACCCGACCCGTGCCGGCACAGGCGGCCGCGAGGAACGTGGTGTCGAAACCGGCGTTGTGCGCCACGACCGCATCGGCGCCACTCAGGAACTCCAGAAAGGCGGCCAGCGCTGCTCCCAGGCGAGGCGCCGCGGCCACCATGGGATCGGTGATCCCGGTGAGCACCGAGATGAAAGCGGGGATCGGCTCGCCGGGATTGACCAGGGTCTGGAACTCCCCGAGCACCTGGCCGCCACGGACCTTCACCGCCCCGATCTCGGTGATCGCGTGCTCGGCGGCACTGCCGCCGGTGGTCTCCAGGTCGACCACCACGAAGGTCACCTGGTGCAGCGGGGTTCCCAGTTCCTCCAAGGTGATCTGGGCGCCCGGCCGATCGAGTCGGTGGTGCACGGCAGCGCTCATGGACCCGACGGTAGGGGTGGGGTACGACAGGTCGGTCGAACCGGCGTGAGCGAGCCGCGACACCCCGGCGGCCTCGGGCGTGATCCGGCGGCAGGCTAGGCTCTCTGGCGTGTCGGACCTTCGCTGGCGGTGTGGGGCCTGCGGCAACCTGACCCGCTTCGACGTGACCCGGACGTCACGGGTCCGCGAGTTCGTCCACCTCGACCTGGCCGGCGAGGGCGCAGTGGAGGAGCGGACGGTGCTCGAGGATCACATCGAGCAGGTGCGGTGCCGCTGGTGCGACCGGGATGACGCGATCGAACTCGTGCCCCGGACCGACCTGCCTCGATGAGTGCCGAGCCGCTCGGGCCGCCCGAGCCGGTTCGGCGGCGGCTGCTGGCGCGCGCCGCGCAGGTGCTCGGTGACCTGGAGCCCGACCAGGTGCCGGTGTCGCTGCGCAAGGTGCGCTCGTTCGCGCCCGCCCGCCGGGCCAGCGCCGGGGCGGGTCCGTTGTGGGCGGCGCTGGACGGCGAGGTGGTGTTCCGTCAGCAGGTGGCAGGGGCCTGGCGGGCGGCCCACCCCGCGGTGGCCGAGGCCCTGGACGGCGGGCAACTGCCCGAGCCCGAGGCCATCGCGGATGAGGAGCTGCTGGCCGGGCTGTACCTCTTGCAGCCGCAGGACTGGCCGGCGTTGTCGGAGCCTGTGCGGGAGCGCCTCGCCCGACAGGTGGAGCATCGATCCGGCCAGGCTGCCGAGCGGGCCGCTGCCCGCCGGGTCGAGGCCGTGGAGGCCGAGCGGGACCGGCTGCGGGCCGAGCTCGGCGAGTCGACCGCGCGGATCGCCGAGCTCGAGCAGGAGCTGGCCACGATCCGCCGTGACCTGCGGCGGGCCCGCTCCGATGCGGACCGCCTGCGGGCCCAGATCCGGCTGCAGGCCACCGAGGCCGCCGACCGGGAACAGCACGAGGCGGAGCGGGCCCGCCGGTTGGACGAGGAACTGGCCGGGGTTCGCGCCGAACTGGACGCCGAGCGTCGCCGAGCGGAGGCCGCTCGCCAGCAGGCGCGCACGGGTCGCGCCCTGGCCGACGCACGGGTGCGTCTGCTGCTGGACGCCGTGGTCGATGCCGGAGCGGGCCTGCGCCGTGAACTCGCGCTGCCGCCGGTGGAGATCCGCCCTGCCGAGGTGATCGCCGAGGAGGTCAGGTCGGCCGTCGGCGTGAGCGGTGAGGGAGAGCGGGTGCCGACCAGGGGCCGGGCGGACGACGATCCCGGCCTGCTCGCCGAGCTGATCGCCGTCCCTCAGTCCCATCTGATCGTCGATGGGTACAACGTCACCAAGACCGGGTACCCGGAGGTCACCCTGGTCGAGCAGAGGCGTCGCCTGGTCGATGGTCTGACCGCGCTGGCGGCCCGCACGGGGATCGAGGTCACCTGTTGTTTCGACGGTGCCGAGGCCACCCCGTCGGCCCCGGCGACCGCGCAGCGCGGCGTCCGGGTGCTGTTCTCCCTGCCCCCGATGAACGCCGATGAGCTCATCCGCCGGCTGGTGCACGCCGAGCCCCAGGGCCGGCCGCTGATCGTGGTGAGCACCGATCGTGAGGTGGGCTCGGGGGTCCGGCGGGCTGGCGCCAGGGTGATGGACTCCCTGGCGCTGGTGAGGCTGCTCGGCGCCCGATGACCCTGGCGGCTCCCGGTCGGGGGAACTCGTCGGACCGGCCTCCGGTTCGTGCCGGCGAGGGTCTGTCGGTGGTGGGCCCTAGCGTCCGGATTGCTGCCGGATCCGCCGGCGGCCTGAACCGACGAGGGGCCGACCATGCTGATCGACTGCGACACCTGCCAAGTTCGCAACGTTGCGTGCGGTGACTGTGTGGTCACCGTGCTGACGTCGACACCGGCTGATGGCGAACTGGACGGGGTGGACCGGGCAGCCATCGCCGTGTTGGCCGGATCGGGCCTGGTCCCGCCCCTGCGGCTCGTCCCGGGCGGGCGAACGTCAACGCACGGTGATGTCACCGTGAAGAGACGGGCAACCGGATGAGTGGTGCCACCCAGATGCCCGCCGGTGGCTCCCCGCCTCGGTAGCGTCGCTCACATCCCTCGGCACGCTCTTGGCGGTCAACCTCCGACCGGCTAGGGTCGACTCGATGTCACGGTTCGGTCACGACGACCGGGCCGGCGGGCCGCCGGGGGCTTCGGACGAAACGGAGCGATGGCCGAGTGTCCCTGCACCTCACTGTGCGGCGGGGGATGACAGCAGCGGCTGTGGCCGCGACCACGATTGCCGTGGCGATCACCGGGGTGGGTGGTGCCGTCGCGGTGCCCCAGCCCGATGTGGCCACGGTCAGGCGTCAGGTCACCGAGCTCCGGCATCAGGCCGAAGAGGCCACCGAGCAGTACAACGGCACGCGCGAGAAGCTGGCCAGTGTCTCGGTGATGATCTCCGCGGCTCAGACCCGCGTGAAGCAGCAGCAGGCCCAGGTCGAGGTGGCCCGCCAGGGGTTGGGGCGCCTGGCCGCCGAGACCTACAAGGCCGGCGACCTGGAGATGGTCTCTCTGCTGCTCAGCGACGACCCGGACGCCGTCCTGGCCGCCACCGGGCTGCGGGAAACCCTGGGGGAGCGGCGCGCTCAGGCCGTGGCGGCACTGGTTGCCGCCGAACGCCGGCTGACCCAGGACCAGGAGAACCTCGAGGCGCAGAAGCGGGAGCTGACCACCGAGTCGGCGCGCCTGAAGAAGCTGAGAGAGCAGATCGACGACAAGCTGGACGCCGCGGAGGCGCTGTACAACCGGCTGGACGCCGCTCAGCGCGCCGCCTACCGCCGGATCGGCAGCACGATGGACCGCGAGGACCTGGAGTCGGTGGGGGTCGATGTCCCGGCGTCCGGAACCCTGAAGTGCGCCAACGTCGGGATCGAGACCGCCAGCGCCAAGGCCCGGATCGCCATCGATCATGCCTGCGATCAGCTCGGCAAGCCCTATCGCTGGGGCGGCTCCGGGCCCGGCAGCTACGACTGCAGTGGGCTGACCATGGCGGCCTGGTCGAAGGCCGGGGTCTCGTTGCCGCACAACGCCGCCATGCAGGCACGTGAGGGGACGACGGTCTCCCAGGCCAACCTCCAGCCCGGGGACCTGCTGTTCTTCAACAACTACAACCACACCGGCATCTACCTCGGTAAGGGGCTGATGATCCACGCGCCCCAGACCGGTGATGTGATCAAGATTGCCTCGGCGCGGCTCGACGGGCGGCTGATCAAGGCGGTTCGGCTCTAGGGAACGGATCGGTCGAGTCGGCCGGATCGCAGGCCGGGTCCTCCGGTGGGGGCGAGGGCCCAGCCGATGGCGATCATGGCCATGACCAGCCAGTACTGGTTGTAGAACGCCTGCTTGTTGACCAGGTTGGCGACCAGCAGGACGCAAGCGCCCCAGCCGAGCACCTGTGCCGGACTCGGGTCGTGCCGCCGCAGGTGCGCGACGACCGCGCCCAGCACGCCGAGGACGACGACCCCGGTCAGCCAGAACGGGGGCATCCAGCCGAACTCGTTGAGCGAGAGGATGTACAGGCTGTCCGCGAAGCGCATCGGCGGATACCTGACCAGCACCGCCACGGTGTCCTCGATCATCGCCCGGGGATCGGCCAGCAACCAGGGCAGCACGGCCAGGCCCGCGGTCGCCGCGGTCACGAGCGCGCGCCGGACGCCGAAGCGAGGCCAGGCCGCCAGCAGGGGCAGGAGCAGGGCCAGGTGCTGCTTGCAGGCCAGGCCGATCGCCAGGGCGATGATCGCCCGGCTCCAGCGCTCGTCGCGCAGGGCCCGGGCCGCGACGACGAGGCAGGCGGCCAGCAGGGGTTCGGTCCAGGCCTGTTCGATCTGGGTCGCCGTTCCGGGCAGCAGGAGCAGGACTGCCCCGGCGCCCGCCCCCACCCGCGGATCGTGACCGGACGCCGTCCGCTCGCCGCTGCTCGCCCGCTCCCCACCGTCCCGCCGCTCGCTGCTGCGGCCCGGGAGCGACAGGGCCACAGCCGAGACCACCGTGATCGTCACCAGAGCGACCCGGACGTCACCGGCGAGCCATCGTCCCGGGGCGAGGAGCAGTGCCGTCCAGGGCAGGTAGGTGAACGCGGCCATCACCCCCGGCGGCCCCACCCACACCTCGGTGTAGATGTTGCGTCCCGCCCCGAGCGCATCCGCCGCCCCCTGGAGGGTGTACCAGACGTCGATCTCCGGGGCCGGATCACCGCGGATCAGCAGGACGGCCGCGGCCACGTGCCCGCAGCTCGCCGTCGCCAGGACCGCGGCGGCAACCCGGGAGGCGCCCCTCGGCCCGCGGGGGATCCCAGGGATCCCGGACGGGGCCAGGAGCAGGCTGCCGGTGAGCACCGCGGCCGTCGCGAGGATCCCGCGGACCAGGCCCGCCTGCTCCGCGGGCAGGTAGGTGAAGACCGGCACGATTGCCGTGATCACCCCGGAGCAGATCAGCGCTCCCGCCGGGGCCACCTGGCGGATGCCCATCCATCGGGCGCGGGTCCGGCCGGGCACGGTGGACAGCAGGGCCGCCGCCAGGACCGCTGCCGCCACCGCGTACGTGGCGACGATGCCAGGGTGGTAGCGGACCACGCTGTAGGAGGCCACCCCGGCGACGGCGGCCAGCACTGCCCCTCCGGCGAGGGCGAACAGGTGGGCCGGCACGGGCGTCAGCCTAGGGCGCGCGGTGGGGGTTCACGGTGCGGGTGAGGCACACCCGGGAGCCGGGGGTGCGGGGCTACTCGCGGCTGCCGCCTCGACGGGTCAGCCGACCGCCGTGCGGGCGATCGAGGACAGCCCGATCACCACCCCGATCACCACCGCCGCGATCGCCGCCACCAGGAGGCCGTACTCCACCGCCGAGGCTCCGTCGTCCTCGGTTCGTGAGCGCAGGCGGGCAGGCATCACTCGTTCTGCCTCTCCACCAGTCCGAGCCGGACGGCGGCCATCACCGCCTGCGCCCGGTTGCCGGCGCCCAGCTTCTCGTAGATGTTCGCCACGTGGGTCTTGGCCGTGGACTCGCTGATGTAGAGCCGGCGCGCGATCTGGGAGATGGCCAGACCGTCCACCAGAAGATCGAGCACCTCGCGCTCGCGCGGGGACAGCTTGGGCCCGGTGGGGGCGTTCATCCGTCGTTGCATGGCGTCCGCCAGGTCGCGCGCGGTGAAGGCGCGCGGGTTGGCTGCCGCGTGCCGGGCTGCCGCCACCACTTCCTCGGCCGGTGCGTCCTTGCCCACGAACGCCGAGGCACCGGCATCCAGGGCGGCGAACAGCTTGTCATCCCCGGCGTACATGGTGAGCACCACCACACCCAGCGCGGGGGAGGACTTGCGGGCCTTCTCCGCGAGCACGATGCCGTCTCCGTCCGGCAGCTTCACGTCGGTGACCAGGACGTCGGGCGAGAGCCGGTGGAGGGCATCGACGGCCTCCGCCACCGTTGCGGCCTCACCGACCACCTCGACGTCGCCCGCGCGGTCGAACGCCCGGCGCAGACCCTCGCGGATGAGTTGGTGATCATCCACGAGGAGAACGGTGATCTGTTGCTCCTGCACCCCCGTCACGATGCCTCCCCTCTGTGGTGGCGGGCCGGGCGCGGCGACTCTGTCATGTGCCAGAACCTCTCGTAGGTGTGATCGCAACATTACTCCGTGTAGTTGATCGGCTGGGCTCCAACTGGATGTCCACCACGGTTCCCCGGGGCGACTCCTCCCCGGCGGGCCCAGGGTCGCCGTCGACCCGGGGGCGAACGGTCAGGCTCGCCCCGATCCGGGTGGCCCGCTCCTTCATGCCGGTGATCCCCATGCTGTCCGGACGGGGGGCAGCCAGGCCGCGGCCGTCGTCCGCCACGATCACGCGCGCCCGTGGGGGGTCGACCAGGACGCTGAGCCACAGGTTGCCGGCAGCGGCATGCCGCCGGACGTTGGTCACCGCCTCTTGCACGATGCGCAGCAGTTCGACCTCGGTGGCCAGGGGAAGGCGATGCGGGGACTCCTCGGTGGACAGGTGGACCGCCAGCCCGGCCTGGGTCGCCACCCGCTGGACGTAGTCGGACAGTGAGCGGGCCAGGCCGACGGTCTCGTCGACGCCCGCCCGCAGATCGAAGATGCTGAGCCGCAACTCGGCGACCAGCGTGGTCAGGTACTCGCGCAGGGAGTGCAGGCGGGCGGCGACCTCGGGTGGTGCGTCGCTGCCGATGTCGTCGATCTGGTACCCGACCGAGGCCATGTCCTGCGCGATGCCGTCGTGGATCTCGCGCGCCAGCCGGTGTCGCTCGTCGACCGTGGCCAGGCGGCGGACGTCGTCGAACAGCAGCGCCGATGCGAGCCGTGGGCCGGCCTGGGCGATCGCCGCCCGGCACGCTTCCACGGACTCGTCGTCCAGCGACTGCGCCCCGGTGGCATCTGCGAGGACGACGACCCCCACCACCCGCTCACCCATCAGGACGGGTAGCCCGAGCACGGTCACGCCGCTGCGCCCGCGCCGCACCAGATCGGCCGCGACCCAGGTGTCCAGCACCACCGATTCGGTCAGGGGGTTGGGTGGGTCGCCCACCACCGGCACGAACCGCCCGGCCGCCGAGCGCACCAGAACGGTGGCGCGGGCGCCGACGGCCAGTCCCTGGAGTTCCTCCACCAGGGCCGTGGCCAACGTGTGCGGGTCCAGGCCCAGGCTCAGATGGCGGGCGACCAGGTTCAGCTCCGAGAGCAGCCGGTGCGCGTCGGCGTAGGCCGGTTCGACCTGCGGTCGCTCGACGCGCATCACCCGGCGGGCCCAGGCGGACGTCGCGCCGGCCGCCGCGAGCAGCGGCAACCAGGCCAACGGCCGGGTCAGCGCGGTGCCGCCCCCTGCCAGTCCCGGGCGCAGGGCGAGCTCGATCAGTGCCAGGGTGCCCGCCGCCGCCCCGAACGCCTGCGCCGCCCGGCGAAGTCCGCCCTGATATCCGGCACGGATCAAGGGCAGCAGGAGGTAGGGCACGAAGGCGGCCCCGGCGGGTGCGAGTGCGGAGACCAGGACGGCCGCCGCGAAGGCCTCGGCAACCGGGCAGAAGGGCAGGCGCTGCGCCGAGGTGGTCGCCCGGCCGACCAGGGCCACCGGGACGAAGAGCAGTGCCAGCGCGACGGCGTGCCCGGGCTGGCCGGCCACCGCCGTGATCACCGATCCGTAGGCGATGGCGAGCGCGCGTCCGACGGTTGCCCAGGACGGGGCGCCGATGCGCCCGGGCGTCACCCACACACGGGTCAATCTGCCACACCCCACCCGCCGAAGGGGTGGTTTTGGATACTCAGTGCGACGAATCGACTTCGCGCAGTGGTGCCAGCACTCTGGCCAGCCTGCGGATCTGCAGCGCGGTCTGGAGCAGCGCAGCGCCGTCGCGGATCGGCTCGACCACGGCGTTCAGGTCCGGCTCGCCGAACTGACCGGCTTCGTAACCCCTCGCCAGGACGACGGCTGCCCGCACCCCGGGGACGGGAACCGCGAGCAGGTGCCGCCACGCTGCGAGCGGGGCGCCGGCCAGCTTGGGGCGAAGGACGTCGGTGTCCTCGATCAGCAGTGCTCGCCCGCCCATGGCGATCTCGGAGATCAGCCAGTGTGAGGCGTCCAGGACCAGACGGCGCTCCAGCGGGCGCAGTCCGACCCCGCCGCTGACCCGCCACACCCCGCCGTCCGGCACCAGCACTGCGGCGGCGTCGGCCTCGGCCCGCTCGACGATCTCGTCGGCCAGCGCCTGGGCGGTGTCCGCAACGCCGAAGAGATCACCGGATCGTTCGGTCAGCTGGGCGACGAGATTGACCAGCGAGGCGCTCGCCGCGGGGACCACCGGGGACAGGGGGGTGACCCGGGTGGTCCTGGCGGGGGCAGGCACCGTGCGCGTGGCGGCCACCGTGCCGAGCACCGGCAAGGTCACCGTCGGCGCGGCCGGTCCACTGGGGAGCGGCGGGTCACTGCGCAGATCGACCGACGGGCCGTCGTCCAGGCTCTCGGGTTCGTCCTGCGGTTCCCGAGGATCGTCGTCCTCGGGCTGGTCGTCGGCGAGCGAGAGGTCGTCGGCCGCCGAGACCGGCTCCTCCTGCGGCTCCGGGACGCTCACCCGAGCGGGCGGGTCGATCGCAGCCGCCGGCTCGGTCCGGTCGCCGACCGGATCCGTGGCGTCCGGATCCGTGACGTCCGGATCCGTGGCGTCGGGCTCCGTGGCCTCGGGGGACGCCGCCACGGCGACGCCCACCGCGTCCTGCTCCGGACCGAGGAAGCCGTCGTGGGCCTGCTCGGTATCCTCGTCAGCCCCGTGAGGGACTCCGTCCGTGGCATGGTCGAGCTGGTCGCCGGACCGGTTGTCGATCATCCCGGCGGCGTGCACCGGGGGAGCGGCGACGTCCTGTTCCCGGGTGCCCTCGCCGGTCACGTCCGACACCGTGGCCGGGAGTGGTTCGGGCACGGAAGACCTTGTCCAGGCGGCGTCGTCCGTCGCGTCGAGGTCCACCTCACCGGAGGTCATGCCCGTGCCGGGGTGCTCCCCGTGGTAGGGGCCCTGGACGGGGTCGGCGGGAGGGCTCTCGTCGACGGCGGGGTCGGGCGCGGTGTCGACCGCAGCCCCGACGACGTCGCTGTCGGACTGCGGCTCGGCCCGCCACCAGTCGAAGTTCTGCGACGACCATTCGTCTCGTCGGCTCGCCGCCTGCCGGGGACCCTCCGGGCCGACGTAGGGAAGGATCAGTGACCGGGTATCCACCGGTCCGAGGGTCATGGCCGGTGCCGGTGCCGGTGACGATGCTGGTGACGGTGACGATGTCGCGGGTGTGGGAGGGGAGGCCGGGGACCCGTCCCCGCCGCCCTGCGCCCGTCCGCCCTCCCCGCCGACGCCCCTGTCGGGGAGGGCGTCGTCCGTGGACGGGTGACCGGGATCCTCGGGGTTGGCGGGCTCCCGGGGGGCTGAGGTTTCCGTGGGGGCTGAGGTTTCCGTGGGGCCCGCGGTGTCTGCTGCGTCCTCGACCGACCCCGTCCCGGTGGGCCACGGCAGGGGCGGCGGGGTCAGTGGCAGCGGAGGGGGTTGCACCAGCCCCGTCTCGACCATCCGCCGGTCGACGACCGGGGTGATCGGCACGTGGCGATCGGCCGCGACCACGGGTGGCGCCCCGAGCGGTGGTTCGCTGACCAGGCTCCGACCGTGCGGGGGCTGGCCCCGGGGCGGCTGCAGGGGCTCATCCGGGATCGCCACCGCAGGCTCGACGCTCCCGAACGGCGGCAGCTCGCGGGCCACCGGGAACGTCGCAGGCTCGAACGCCGGGGCAACCCAGAGCCCGCCGGACGCCGCATCAGGATCGGGCTGACCGTCGGGCGGGAGGAGGTCGTCCTCGATCGCCGAGGGTGCAGGAGCGACGGGCTGCTCGAACGGGCTCCCGTTCTCGGCGGGGCGCTCGCCCCGGCGCAGCCACGAGGTGAGGAAGGACCCGCCCCGCCGTCGCCGGTGGGCACCGGGCTCGGTGAAACCGCGGGCCTGCTCCCCGAAGAACCCCGAGCCATCGGCCTGCTCGCCGACGGGTGGGGCCGGCGACTCCATGCTCGCGTGTTCGGGGGTCGCCGACTCACCGGTCGCTGACTCCGTGCTCAGGGCCGACGGGCCGGGCCCGCCGAAGGCCGCAGGGATCCGCAGGGGGACCGGCTCGGGCTCGCGCACCGGGATCTGCCGGACGCCGGTCCGGTCGACCTCCGGTGAGCGGTGGATACCACCTCGTTCCGAGGGCAGGTCGGTCGGTGCATCGAGGATCGGCGGGTCGACGGTCCCCAGGTCGGGCCGGCCTGCGGGCGAGTCCTCGGCGGGCGGCGCGAGCAGCCGCAGCCACTCCAGATCCGGTCCGCCCGGGTCCGATCTGTCCGGGTCCGGTGCGTCGAGCTGGTCCTCGCGGTCCTCGTCCGGGTCGATGGCCCGGGCCTCGGGGTCGAGGTCCGCCGGGGCGCCGAGCTCCTCGCCGATCTCCTCGACCGGCAGGGGCACCTCGTCGAGGCCGTCGTCCGCGTCGCGGTCCGCGCCCTGGGTGAGGGTGGGGTTCTCGCCCCGGAACTGCGGGAGCTCCCAGCCGCGGACCTCCCTGGAGCCGTTGTCCGCGAACCTGTTCCGGTCCTCGTCCGAGGATCGTCCAACCGGGAGGATCGAGGGCGGGGTGAAGGCCGAGAACGGGGCCGGGGAGACCGGCGCGGCCACCGTGGCGGCAGCCGGCGCGGGCTCGGCGGTGGCCGGCGGGGCCGGTTGGGCCCAGGATGCCAGCTCGCCCCAGCCTGGCGGCCGGTCGGTGTCCGGGCCGCTGGCTCGGGTCGGGGAGGGTGCGCCCTGGGTCCAGGTCGGCGGCTCACGCCAGCCCACCGGTGCCGGGGCGGGCATCGATCCGCCTGCGCGTGCCGTCCGGGGGGCCGGGCGGCGTCCGATGAGTTCGTTCACCCCGTCGAGCAGGGCGGCTCGGGTGATCGGCAACGGGACCACGACCACGTCCGGCAGGTCGACCGAGACCAGGCTTGCCCAGGCAGGTTGGTACCCCGAGACGATCAGGACGGGGGAGGTGTCGCCGGAGGCCCTCAGCCGGTCGAGCGCCTGGATCGCGGCGTGCGGTTCGCCGACGTCCAGAACCACCGCGTCGATGTCCGAGTGACGGGAGAGGTCATCGATCGCCTCCACCGGGTGTTCGAGCACCTCATGGACGTCGGCGAGGCGCATGGCGAGTGCCATCGAGCGGGAGATGACGAGCAGACGAGCCACGGTCCAGCACCTCTCCCTTCCTCATTGCGGTGAATCATTGCACCCCCCGTCCCCTCCGTGGGCCCGCCTGCGAGGACCCGTCCACCGGTGCTGCGGGGGCTCAAGAGGGGCCTCGAGGGGGTCGATGGCCCAGCCGTGAGCTCTCGTTGCCCGGCCTGTGGGGCGCGTCGGGACCCCGACGCCACGTGGTGTGGCATGTGCCATCGACCGTTCACCCGGTCACATCCTGGCCGACACGCCGAGCCGTCCCTCGGCCCGACACCCGGTGGCGGACGGCAGCCGGACCCGTCCGTGTTCGTGGAGGCCGCCCCGGCGCCGATGGCGCCCACTCAGGACCACCCCCCGCTCACCCCCGCGCAGCGGCCCTCCCCGGACATCGCAGCGGGCGCCGGCCTGGTCGGCGGCACGGTGCCCGAGCAGGTGATCGACGAGCTGGTCACCCGTCTGGCCGTAGAGGAGGCCGCCGCGTCCGCGGGGAGGATGAACGGCCTGACAGGGCTGACCCGGGCGCCTGCGCGCCGGGCGGCACTCGCGATCGGGGGGGTCGCCATCGGCCTGACAGTGGTGCTCGCCTGCATGTGGCTGCTGGGCCTGGTGCTCTCCGGGTAGCCTGCGAGCAGCCGAATCAGGAGGGCAACACCATGGCCGACAGTACGGAGTCGAGCATCGTGGTCGGCGCTGATCCGGCCGAGGTCCTGGATGTCATCGCCGACTTCGAGGCCTATCCGGAGTGGACCGGCGAGGTGCGCAACGCCGAGATCCTCTCCGAGGACGAGGGTGGTTGGGCCGAGCAGGTGCGGTTCACCCTCGATGCGGGGGCGATCAAGGACACGTACACCCTGGCCTATACCTGGGACGTGACCGAGGACGGGACGGGCACCGTGTCCTGGAATCTGGTCCAGGCAGGGATGCTCAAGGCCATGGACGGTTCCTACCGGTTGCGCGCCGCATCCGGGGGAACCGAGGTCACGTATCGGCTCGCCGTCGAGCTGCGCATGCCGATGCTCGGCATGCTGCGCCGCAAGGCCGAGAAGGCGATCATCGACACCGCGCTGGGGTCGCTGAAGAAGCGGGTCGAGGGATAAGCCTTGCGCCTGCTGTTCCTCACCGGCGCAGGGGGTTCGGGGACCACCACCGTTGCCGCAGCCACCGCTCAGCGCGCCGCGCGGTCCGGGCAGCGGGTGGTGTTGGTGACCCTGGACGCCGAGTCCTTGGGCGACGTCCTCGGCGTGACCTCCCACGGCGGCCCGGATCGTGAACCGAGTGGTGAACCGAGTGATGGGCTCGGCGACGAGTTGCCGTTCGCCGTCCGCGTGCCGGGAGGCCGCTCGGCCGTGGCCGAGTTGCTCACCCGGGGGTACTCCACCGGCATGCTCGATCAGCTCGGGCTGGACCCCCTCCCGCCGGACCTGGCGGGGCGGGTCCCCGGGGTGGAGGAGCTGGCGGTCCTGATCGAGCTGGCGGGGGTGCTCACCGAACCGTGGGACCTGGTGGTCGTCGATCTGGGCCCGCTCGCCGCTGCCCTGCGGCTGTTCGGGGGCCTGGACGCCGTGCTCACCTGCGCCCGCCACATGATGACCGTCGGGCGCCGGGTCGACCGGGCGATGACCCTGCCCGTCGATCCCCTGGTCAACGCCGTGGACGAGGCGATCGCCCGGTTGTCGGCCCTCTCGCAGGGATTGGTCGGCCCGGCCACGACGATCCGGGTGGTCACCTCTGCCGAGCCGACGGCTGTTCGCCGGGTGGTGCGGGCCCTGCCCCGGTTGTCCCTGTACGGACTGCGGGTCGAGACGATCGTGGTGAACGGCTCCCAGGGTGCCCTGCCCGACCTGCCCGTGCCCGTGCCCCGACGTCACCTGCCCCAGGTCGCGCCGGGCCCTGCTCTCGGCGTCGCCCCCTGGCTCGCCGCGCACCCCGCCGCCGGTGAGGCACTCGACCCGGCCCCGACGACGGACGAGGCCGGTGAGCCGATGGCGATCGTCGCCGCCGGCCCCGACTTCGAGCTCACCCTGCGCCTGCCCGCCGTGGCGCGCGGCGAGGTGGAGGCCGCCCGGCTGGCGGACGAACTGGTGGTCCGGGTCGGGGAGCACACCCGCGTGCTCACCCTGGCCAGCGCGCTGCGGCGGTGCCGGGTGGTCGGTGCGCGGCTCGACGACGGCGCCGGATCGGGGTCGTTGACCGTCCGGTTCGCGCCTGATCCGGCGCTGTGGCGGGGGTGATCGACCGTGGATCGTGAGGGGTTCACCGATGAGCAGGCCGGTTCCCCGTCGGGTGACGGCACCGGACGAACGGAGGAGGACCTGGCCCGGGAGCGCGCACGGGAGGAGGCGCGGGCTGCGGCGCGGGCCCTGGCAGAGGAGGCATCCCGGCTGGTCGCGTCGCTGCGCGAGTCGGTGGCTGCCGCGCACCGGGAGGCCGAAGCGGGCGGCGATCGCGGTGCCACGGCGTTCGACACGCCGTCCTGCCGGGTGTGCCCGATCTGCCAGGTGCTGGACGTCGTGCGCGGGACCCGCCCGGAACTCGCAGCCGGCGTCGGCTCGATCGTCACCCAGCTCGCCGAGGCTGTCCGCACCGTTCTGAACGCGATGCCGCAGCCCGCCGACGGCAGCGCCGGCGCCCAGCCGGAATCGGATCGAGGTCCAGATCAGATGCCGGACGGTGGGGAGGCCGGCCCCGTCGAGCCTCCGTCGTCCCCGGTCGGCGGCTCCGGGCCCACCCACCGCCCCGGGGGAGGCAGCGACCTCCCGGTGGCCGAACGGATCGAGATCACATGAGCGTCCAGGACCCCCCCGCCCCGTCCGACGTCGTCCGGATCGGGGTCGATGTCGGAGGCACGAAGATCGCCGCCGGAGCGGTGGCCGGCGACGGCACGATCCTGGAACGGCTGCGCCTGCCCACCCCCGAGGACCCGGCCGCGCTGGAGGGTCGGATCGGGGAGGCCGTGTGCGCACTCGCCGCGCGCCATCGCGTGGCGGCGGTCGGGCTGGCCGTCGCCGGTCTGGTCGACCAGACCCGGTCGGTGGTCCGTTTCGCCCCCAACCTCGCGCTGCGGGACTTGCCGTTGCGCCGGACCATCTCCGAGCTGGTGCGGCTGCCCGTGGTGGTGGAGAACGACGCCAACGCCGCCGCCTGGGGCGAGGTGAGGTTCGGGGCGGCCCGCGGCTCGACCGACGTGCTGATGCTGACGGTCGGGACCGGCCTGGGCGGGGCGATCGTGCTCGACGGACGGTTGATCCGGGGAGCCTTCGGTGGCGCCGGCGAGTTCGGGCACGTGCGGATGGTCCCGGGTGGGCGTCCCTGCCGCTGCGGCAAGGCGGGCTGCTGGGAGCAGTACGTCTCGGGGACCGCCCTCACGCGACGGGTGCGCCAGCTGGTTGCCGAGGACCCGGATGGCGCCCCGGTGCTGCGCGAACTGGCGGGCGAGGACCTCGCCACCCTGGGCGGAAGCATGATCACCGAGGCCGCCCGGCGGGAGGACGCGGTGGCCCGGCGTGCCCTGGCGGAGGTCGGCCGTTGGCTCGGTGACGGCATCGCCGATCTCGCCGACTCCCTCGACCCCGAGATCGTGGTCATCGGCGGCGGGGTGAGCCAGGCCGGTGAGCTGTTGCTCGGCCCCGCCCGGGCGGCGTACACCGAGAGCCTGACCGGCGGGGGTCACCGGCCGGCGCTGAGGATCGTGCGGGCCGCCCTGGGTAATGAGGCCGGGATGATCGGAGCCGCCGACCTGGCAGGTGAGGCATGAGCCCGTTGCGCGACGAGCTGGCGGTGGGAGTCGACATCGGCGGCACCAAGGTGGCGGCCGGCGTGGTCGATCCGTACGGCAAGGTGCTGGCCCGCGCCCGTCGGTCGACCCCTTCGCGGGACCCGAAGGCGGTGGAGAACACCATCGTCGAGGTGGTGACCGAACTCTGTGAACACCACCGGATCGGGGCGGTGGGCATCGGCGCCGCGGGGTTCGTCGACGCCGACCGCTCGCGGGTGCTGTTCGCTCCTCACCTGGCCTGGCGCAACGAGCCGCTGCGGGCGACCGTGGCCGAGGCGCTCGCGATGCCGGTGGTGGTCGAGAACGATGCGAACGCCGCGGCCTGGGCGGAGTGGCGCTTCGGCGCCGGCCGGGGGGAGCACCACCTGGTCTGCGTCACTTTGGGAACCGGGATCGGCGGCGGCATCGTGCTGAACGGGCAGGTCCAGCGCGGTCGGCACGGGATGGCCGGCGAGTTCGGGCACATGATCGTGGTGCCGGAGGGTCAGCGTTGCGAGTGCGGCAACCGCGGATGCCTGGAGCAGTACGCCTCCGGCAATGTGCTGGGGCGTGAGGCGCGCGAGTTGGCGCGGGCCAACTCGCCCGTGGTGGTCCCCCTGCTGGAGCGGGTCGGCGGGGATGTCGATGCCCTGGTCGGCCCCGTGATCACCGACGCCGCCCGGGACGGCGACCCGCTGGCGATCGAGCTGTTCGAGGAGGTCGGACGCTGGCTCGGGATCGGCCTGGCCAACCTGGCGGCGGCACTCGACCCGGGGTTGTTCGTCATCGGGGGTGGGGTCTCCGACGCCGGCGAGCTGTTGCTGCGTCCGGCGCGCAACTCCTTCCGCCGGGTGCTGACCGGGCGCGGCTTCCGTCCCGAGCCGCGCATCCTGCGGGCCGAGCTGGGACCCGAGGCCGGGCTCGTGGGCGCTGCCGACCTGGCCCGGGTGGCCGACCGCTGACCGGTCCGCCGCAGGTGGGAGCCGAGCGATCGGGGTGATGGACGTGCGCGTGGTCAGCTGGAACATCCGTGACCTGTCCGGGGACCCGCTCGCCGTGCAGGCGGTCCTGCGCCACCTGGCCCCGGACGTACTCTGCCTCCAGGAGGCACCGCGCCGCCCGGGGTCGGCCCTGCGGATCGGAGCCCTGGCCCGGTCCACCGGATTGCGGCACGTGGTCGGTGGCCGCGGCAGCGGCGGCACGGCCCTGCTGGTCGGCCCGGCGGTCACGGCGGGGTCGGCGCGTGCCGTCCGGTTCCCGGTGGCGCACTGGTACACCAGGACCCGCGGCGCGGTTCTGGCCAGGCTGCGGACGCCGTCCCTGGAGTTGGCCGTGGCCTGCGTGCACCTGCCACTGGGCCCGGCCGATCGGGTGGACCACGCCCATCGGGTGCTGGCCGAACTGGACGCCGCGCGCTCGGTGGCGGGTGGCTCGCTTCCCACGGTGATCGCCGGGGATCTCAACGAGCCCCCGGGGGCGCCCGCCTGGGAGGCGTTCGCCGGGCTCGTCGGCGATCCCGCTCCGCACGCCGGGCCGACATTCCCGGCTCGCCGGCCGGGTGGGCGGATCGATGCCGTCCTGGTGAGTGAGCAGGTGCGGGTGCTCGGGTACGGGGACGGTGGGGCACCCGAGAACCTGGTGCACCGGGCGAGCGACCACTGGCCGGTGCTCGCCGTCCTGGGCTGACGGGGTGGCTGACGGGATGCCTGACGGGATGCCTGGGCCGAGGTGACCGGCAGGCAGGCTCGCGGGGCGAGGCTCAGACGACGGCGCCGTCCTCCGGGTCCTCGGGGCGCTCGTTCGGCATCCGGGCCACCAGGGTGACGAACCCGGTCACGAACGCCACCAGGGCAGCGACGATGGCCATCGACGGGACGTCGCCACCGACGAAGGCCGCCAGCAGCAGGACGGCGGGCCCACCGATCACACCGCCCCAGGCCAGTCGTGAGTACAGATCTCCCCGGGGTAGCGGCGGTGGCTCCGGGGGCTCGTAATGGTGATCGAGTTCGGCCGGGTAGCCGAGGTCGGACTCATCGGCCACCGGCGAGGTCGGGGTGCGCGACTCGACCCGCGCCGCAGCAGCACCGACGATCGGGTCTGCGGGGCTGCCCTCGGCCGGGTCGCCGAGGTCGGGGCGCTCGGGTGGGCCGCTGCGCTCGGCGAGTGGGGGCAGGTCGGCCAGGTCGGGAAGATCGGTGGCCGAGAACTGGGCCACCAGGGCGGCGAAGGCGGCGTCGTAGTCCAGGTCGGGGTCGATTCCCAGCTCGGGACGAGTCGGGTTGGCTGCCTCGGCCGTCGCCTCGGCCGTCGGCTCGCCGTCCTCCCGCTCGGGGTCGCCGGTGCTCATCCGGGGGTCCTCATCGGGCAGGCGCCGCGGCGGCGAGCCGCTGGACGAAGGCCAGGCTCTCGCTGAAGATCAGCTCGGCGTCGTTGTCGAGGGTGGCGACGTGATAGCTGTCGTGGCAGAGCACCTCGGTCACGTCCTGCGAACCGACCGAGCGCAGGATCAACTCCGAGCTCGAGGCGGGCACGACGTGATCCTCGGGGGAGTGCAGGAGCAGCACCGGTTGCCGAACGCTGGACAGGTCGGAGACGACGGTGGCGTACAGCTGGACCATCGAGTGCAGCGCGTGCAACGGGGTGCGGTCGTAGGCCAGTTCGGTCACCCCGGCCTTCTTGATGTCGCTGCCGATCCCGGGCAGCGAGGGCAGCAGATGGCGCAGCACGGGCAGCACCTTGAGTCGCGGATCCTCCAGCCTGACCGCGGGATTGACCAGCACGACGCCGTGCACGTCGTCCTGACGCACCTCGGCCAGGCGCAGGGCCAGAGCCCCACCCATGGACAGTCCGGCGACGACCACCGTCGAGCAGCGCGCGCGCAGTTCGGTGAGGGCGACGTCCACCGCGGCGTACCACTCGGGCCACCGGCTGCGGTTCATGTCCTGCCAGGTGGTGCCGTGCCCGGGCAGCAGCGGCAGCGAGACGCTCAGGCCGGCGTCGGCGAGATACCCCGCCCACGGCCGCAGGCTCTGGGGGCACCCGGTGAAGCCGTGACACAGCAGGACGCCGACGGGCCCACCGTCGTGGTGAAAGGGCTCGGCCCCCGGCAGAACGGCCACGTGCCTCTCCTCGCCTACGGCCCTGCGGGAGGTCTCGGGGAACCGCCCTGCGGGGCGTCATCGCCGCGCGTGCCGCTGCGCACGGCACCGGCCCGGCCATGGTGACACGCGCTCGGCGCTCCGCGCGAGGGCGGACGCCATGCTGTCCGGCGGGCCGAGGGGTACCGGTGCGCTCGAGAGCTGCTCGCCGACCCCCGGCGGGTGGGTCGGCGGCCTTACAGTGGCCCCTGGCGCGCCGCGGCCGCGGGATCCCCGGCGGATCGCGATCATGCGCCAGGCGAGTGTCGGGCGAGCGTCGGGTGAGCGTCGGGCAAGTGGACCGGCACGAGGCGACCGGTGGGACGAGACCGGTAGAAGGAGACGGACCGTGTTCTACTGGCTGCTCAAGCGGATCATCCTCGGGCCGATCCTGTTCACCGTGTTCCGACCCTGGGTCAAGGGGGTCGAGCACGTTCCGGCCACCGGCGGCGCCATCCTGGCCAGCAACCACCTGTCCTTCTCGGACTCGATCTTCCTGCCGCTGGTGCTGGAACGACGGCTGACGTTCCTGGCCAAGGCCGACTACTTCACCGGTCACGGCCTCAAGGGCCGGGCCAAGCGGGCCTTCTTCAACCTGAGCGGACAGCTGCCGATCGACCGGTCCGGTGGCAGCGCCTCCGACGCGGCGCTGACCACGGGCCTGAAGGTGCTGCGCCGCGGGCAGTTGCTGGGCATCTACCCCGAGGGCACGCGCTCGCTCGACGGCCGGTTGTACCGCGGCAAGACCGGGGTGGCCCGGATGGCGCTCGAGGGCCGGGTGCCCGTGATCCCGGTCGCCATGATCGGCACCGACAAGGTGCAGCCGATCGGGCGCAAGATCCCTCATCTCGGCCGGGTGGGCATCGTGATCGGCCAGCCGCTGGACTTCTCCCGGTACGAGGGCATGGAGGGTGATCGGTTCGTCCTGCGCTCGATCACCGACGAGATCATGTACGCCCTGATGGAGCTGTCCGGCCAGGAGTACGTGGACGTCTACGCCTCGACCATGAAGGAACGGCTGGCGGCGGCCAAGCGCAAGCCCGGCGCAGTGGCCACCGGCGCGGTGGCCAGCGCGGCCAGCGCCGTGGCGGAGAGGCTGAGCGAGAAGGTCGCCGAGCGGGCAGCCGAGAAGGCGGGTGACGGCCCGGGGCCGAGCACAGGGCAGCGGGCCGTCGAGAAGGGGCAGGCCCCGGACCCCACCGCGGGCCCGGTGGGAGGTCCGGCCGAGGATCAGCACCCCTCGGGGTCGGGCGACGGCGAGCCCCCGGTGGAACGCAGCGCCTGAGTGCCCCGCTCGATCCCGGTGTCGGTGCGCAGCCCGGTGGCCATCGTTGCCTGGGCCGCCAACCTGCCGATCCTGCACGCGGTGCTGGCGACCCCCTCGCGGGGGCTGGACGCGATGGACGAGAGTCATTACCTGATGGCGGCTCAGCCCTGGGCGTCGGACAAGGCCTTCAACGGGATGTTCGGCTGGTACTCCGGGCCCCTGCTGCGCGCGGTCGGTGAGGACCTGGGCCGGTTGCGGGTGCTGGCGGCGGTGCTGCTGGTGGTCGCCGCCCTGGTGCTGGCGCGCGCCGTCCGCGGGTTCGCCGAGCGTGCCGGCGGGGTCGCCTGGCCGCCGGCGCTGCGCGCCTTGGTGCCACCGGCCGTGGTGGCCGCCGCCCTGTGCTACTACACCGTGTTCGTCCGCACTCCCAGCTACAACTGGTTCGCCGCCGTGGGGTTGATGCTGCTGGCCGCCGGTCTGCTCGAGGTCCTGCGCGGGCCCGAGACCGGGCGGGCCGCAGTCCTGGCCGGGGTGCTGGTGGCGAGTGGGGCATTCGTGACCGCGGTCGGCAAGGCCACCACCGCGCTGGCCGCAGCGCTGGTCGTGGCGCTGGCGATCGCCGTCCGGGCGGTGACGGTGCTGTGGCCGGGAGCCGCCCGCACAGGGCGCCGCGCCCTCGGACAGGCCGCGCTGGCCGCGATGGCCGCCGGGTTGGTCCTGGCCGGGCTGCACCTGACCGCGGTGCACTCCCTGTCGTTCACCGTGGCCACCTACCAGCGGGTGAGCGGGATGCTCTCCGTGGTCGACCCCGGGCACTACGCGCCGGGCACCCTGGGGCCGGCCGCCCGGGCGGGGTTGCGCAACCTGGCCATCGATCGCCCCCGGCCGTTCCTCGGGCTGCTCGCGCTACCCGCGGTGGCGGTGATCGTCGTCCTGCTCTGGCGGTGGCTGGCCGGGCGCCTGCCGCGGGCCGTCGCCGCACCCGGGCGAGGGGCACCGATCCGACCGGGCTGGTGGCTGGCGGCCGCCCATGCCCTCGCATGGTGGGTGACCCTGGCGGTGGTGCTCTGGGACTACCCCGGGGGGGTCCCCGGCCTGGGGATGTCGATTCCCCCGCTGATCGTGGCCGGTGAGGCGGCACTGCTGGTCGCCGCCCTGGCCCTGGCCCTGCACCTGCTGGATCGGCCCCGGCCACCGAGCACCGTCGATGACCGGCACCCGGGGCCGGACGCCGCCCGTGACAGGCACCCGGCATCCGCACTGCTCGCCGCCGTCGCCCTGTTCGCCCTGGGCCTGGCCTACCCGGTGGGCACCAACGTGGAGTACGCCACGCAGTTGCACGGGGGTTTCCCGGTGCTGCTGGCCGCTGCCGTGATCGGCCTCAGCGCCCTGCCGGACGGCGCCGCCCCGGCCGCCGTGGCCTCGCTCGGGGTCGGAGCGCTGGTGCTGGGCGCCGTGCTGGTGCCGACGACGCGGCTGGTCGCTCCCTACCGGATCGCGCCGATGGCCGAGCAGACAGTGCCCCGGCAGATCGTGCCGGGCACCCCGGAGGTGCTCGTCGACCCGACGACGGCCGCCTGGATCGATGACCTGAGGGCACTCGGCGTCCGGGGCGGGTTCGCCCCCGGGACCCCCCTGCTGGATCTGACCTGGCACCCGGCGTCCGTGCTCATCCTGGACGGGAGGGCACCCTCGGTGCTGTTGCCGGCCTTTCCCGGCTGGCCGAACGTTGCCGGGTCGGCGCAGTTCGCCCTTCGTCAGGAGGAGGAGTCGGTGTGGTCGGCCGCCTGGGTGCTGGTGCCGTTCGGCCAGGACGACGCGCTCACCGCCCCGGCCACGGCGGTGGTGGGCCGGGAGTTCCCCACGGGGTACGAACTGGTCGGCACGGTCACGGCGCCCTACGACCGCCAGGTGCAGGGCCTGTGGCGTCCCCGGGGCTGACCCGTCGGGGCCCCTGGGCGCTGGGCAAACCCCTGGCTCGGCGGTGGACCGGCTCGACTACTCTTGCCCGGTGAGCACGAGCATCGATCAGCTGACCGCGCAGTCCACCCAGCAGACCCTGCTGGCCGCCCTGGACACCTGGCGGGACCTGCCCGCCGCGCAGCAGCCCACGTGGCCGGACGCCGCCGCGCTGGAGCGGGTCGACCGTGAGCTGGCCGGCTACCCGCCGCTGGTGTTCGCCGGGGAGTGCGACGAGCTCAAGAGCAACCTGGCCGCCGCGGCGCGCGGCGAGGCGTTCCTGCTGCAGGGCGGCGACTGCGCCGAGACGTTCGCCGATGCCACCGCCGACCGCATCCGCAACAAGATCAAGACGATGCTCCAGATGGCCGTCGTGCTGACCTACGGCGCCAGCATGCCGGTGGTCAAGGTCGGCCGGATGGCCGGTCAGTACGCCAAGCCGCGCAGCAAGCCGACCGAGACCCGCGACGGCGTGGAACTGCCCGCCTATCGCGGCGACATGGTCAACGACTATGCCTTCGACGAGTCGAGCCGCCGGCCCGACCCCCAGCGCCTGCTGCGGGCCTACCACACGGCCAGCGCCACGCTGAACCTCATCCGGGCGTTCACCAAGGGCGGCTTCGCCGACCTGCGGCACGTGCACGAGTGGAACCGGGGGTTCGTGGCCAATCAGGCCAACGCCCGGTACGAGGCGATGGCGCGGGACATCGACCGGGCGATGCGGTTCATGGCCGCCTGCGGGGGTGACTTCGATGCCCTGCGCACGGTCGACTTCTACGCCAGTCACGAGGCGCTGCTGCTGGACTACGAGCGCCCGCTGACCCGGATCGACTCGCGGACCGGGGCGCCGTACAACGTCTCGGCGCACTTCGTCTGGATCGGTGAGCGCACCCGCCAGCTGGACGGCGCGCACGTCGACCTGCTGTCCAAGGTGCGCAACCCGATCGGGGTCAAGCTCGGGCCGACCACGACGGCGTCCCAGGCCCTGGAGTTGGCCGAGCGACTCGACCCCCACCGGGAACCGGGCCGGCTGACGTTCATCACCCGGATGGGGGCGAGCACCGTGCGGGACGTGCTGCCCGGGCTGATCGAAGGGCTCGGGGACGTCGCCTCGCACGTGCTGTGGGTGTGTGACCCCATGCACGGCAACACCTTCGAGGCGGCCTCCGGGTACAAGACCCGCCGCTTCGAGGACGTGATGGACGAGGTTCGGGGCTTCTTCGAGGTGCACAACACGCTGGGCACCATCCCGGGTGGGCTGCACATCGAGCTCACCGGGGACGACGTCACCGAGTGCCTCGGTGGGGCCGAGCACATCGACGAGGCGCACCTGTCCAGCCGGTACGAGACCCTGTGTGACCCCAGGCTGAACCACCAGCAGGCCCTGGAGTTGGCCTTCCTGGTGGCCGAGGGCCTGACCGAGCGCTGAGCGCGCTCGGGCCGGGTCGGACGATTCCGGCTCGGGGCCGACGGAGTGCAAGGATGGCGTCGTGACCGACGTGGGTGGGCAGCCGGACGCGGCCCTTCCTCCTGGGCAGAGGCTGGCCGAGAGCATGCCGATCACCCACTACGGTCCGGTGCCCCGCTACCGTCCCGACTCCTGGCGGCTGACCGTCAACGGGTCGACCGGCGACGGGGCCGACCATCACCTCGACGCCGAGGCCTTCGCCGCCCTGCCGCGCGACGAGGTGGTGGCGGACATGCACTGCGTCAAGCGCTGGACGGTGCGCGGCATCGTCTGGGGTGGCGTGCTGGGCAAGACCCTGCTGGACGCCATCCCGCCGGCCCCCGGGACCACCCATGTGATGACCTGGGCCGAGTACGGCTACTCGGCCACCGTGCGGGTGGAGGACCTGGCCAGCGAGCAGACGGTGCTGGCCACGCACGTCAACGGCCTCCCGCTGCGCCCGGAGCAGGGATTCCCGCTGCGGCTGATCCTGCCCCACCTCTACGCCTGGAAGGGCCCGAAGTGGCTGCGCGGTCTCGAGTACCTGCGAGGCCCGCGGCGCGGGTTCTGGGAGGAACGCGGCTACCACGTGCTCGGTGATCCCTGGCAGGAGCAGCGGTACTCCTACCTGGAGTGAGGTTCGTCCCGCTCACGTGCAGGGCTCGGAGCGGGACCGCCGCACCACGGCGGAGCTGGGTCAGACGACGTAGAGCACGACCAGGCTGCCCGGTGGTGCCATCGTGCCGCCATCGGGCTGCTGGCGGCGCACCTGATTGGTGAACCCGCCGAAGACGTCCTGGCGCTGAACCTGGAAGCCGGCCTGCTCGAGCGCCTGCTTGGCGTCCTCGAACGGACGGTTGCGCACGTCGGGTACGGGGACCTGGGAGCCCTGGGACACCTTGATCGTGATCGTCGACCCGCGGGGTTCCATGGACCCCCCCGCCTTGTCCTGCTCGAACACCTTGCCCTGTTCGACGTTGGGGTTGACCTCGTCGATCACCTTCACCTGCAGGCCGGCGCCGGCGAGCATCTGGCGGGCGGCCTCGATCCACTGGTTGACCACGTCCGGCACCTGGACCGGCTCGGGACCGTCGCTCACCGTCAGGGCGATGGGGGCGCCCACCTTGACCTTGTTGCCCGAGCCCGGCTTGGTCCCGATCACGGTGCCCTTGGCTGCGGAGTCGCTGTACTCGGTGGTGATCCGCCCGGGTTTGAGATCGCTCTGGGTGAGCGCGGCGAGCGCGGCGTCCCGGGACTTGCCGACCAGCTTGGGCACCGTCCGGTTGACCGTTCCCAGGGACAGCACCAGGGTCACGGTGCCCTTCTTGCGCACCCGCTGTCCGGTGCTCGGCTCGGTGCGCAGTACCCGGCCCGAGGCCACGGACTCGCTGTACTCGCCGGTCCCGACCCGGACGTCGAGCTCCTGCTTGGCGAGAGCCGCGGTGGCCTCGGACTGACTGAGGTTGGCCAGGGCCGGGGTCTCGGTGAACGCGCCCGGCCCGGCGACCAGCCACCAGCCACCCACGCTGAGGATTGCCGTGAGGGCCAGCACGACCGCCAGCCCCAACAGCCCCCGTTGCCGGCGCTGCTGGGCCAGGGCACGCAGATCTCGGGCCTCGCCGCGCAGTGGTGAGCGCCCGCCCGAGGCGGCCACCCCGTCGAACGGGTCGACCGGGTCCTCGATCCCGGCGTGCTCGCGGGCCTCACGCCGGCTGCGTTCGCGCAGGGTGCGCAGGCCGCGCAGGGGAGCGGTCGGATTGGGCCCCCGGGCCGGCGCCGGGGTGGCCGGGCCGCCCGGGGTGCTGCCGGAGGGCCCGGTGAAGGGGTCGGCGAGGGGGTCGGGCGAGGGGTCGCCCGACGCCGCCGACAACGGGCCGAAGGCGGGGACGCCGGCCGGGCCGGCGCCGTCCGGGCCCGGGGTGGTGACCACCTCGGTCCGGGACCCCTCGACCGGCACAGCCGCCGAGGGCCAGCTGATCGCGGTCGGCAGGGCGGGCCGGGCGTCCAGGATCTCGGGGGACAGCTGCGCGTGCACCCGGCGGACGCCCTGGAGCCACTCGGCGGCGTCCCGGGGGCGCTCGTCGGGCTCGCGGGCGACCGCCGCTGCCACCACGTCGTCCAGTTCGGTGGGCAGTTCCGGCACCAGGGTCGAGGGCTGGGGAACGTGCTCGTGCACGTGGCGGTAGGCCACCTGCATGGGCACCTCGCCCACGAACGGCTGACGGCCGGTGAGCATCTCGAACAGCATGATCCCGGCGCTGTAGACGTCGCTGCGGGCATCGGCCACCCCGTGGGCGACCTGCTCGGGTGCCAGGTAGGCGACCGTGCCGATCAGGGCCCCGGTCTGGGTGGAGCCCCCGTGCAGGGCCTTGGCCAGGCCGAAGTCGGCGACCTTGACCCGGCCGTCATCGGTCAGGATGACGTTCTCCGGCTTGACGTCGCGGTGGACGATGCCGGCGCGGTGGGCGGCGCCCAGGGCGTCCAGCACGGGCTCGATCACGGTCAGCGCCTCGCGCGGGGTGAGCACGCCGCGCTCGCTGATCACGTCCCGCAGCGTGCGTCCGGGCAGCAACTCCATCGCCAGGTAGAGCAGGTCGCCGTGATCGGTGCGGTCGGCGCCCTGGTCGAAGACCGCCACCACATTGGGGTGGGAGAGCCGGGCCGCCGACCGGGCCTCGCGGACGAACCGCTCGATGAAGTCGGGTTCCTCGGACAGGTGCGGGTGCATGACCTTGAGGGCCACCTCGCGGTCGAGTCGGCGGTCGACTGCGAGGTAGACGGTGGCCATGCCGCCGCGGGCGATCCTGGACACGACCTGGTAGCGGCCGTCGAGCAGGCGGCCGATCAGCGGATCGCGAACCGTCGTGTCCACAGCGGGAGTCTACGGACCCCAGGGCCGCCGTCAGCCCGCCTTCGGGGCGAAAGCTGTGGCCCCGCCCGCCCGTGGGGTCGGTTCAGGCCTTGGCCAGCTCCGCGGCGAACCGCTTGCGATGGGCCTGGACGTTGGCCACGTAGGCCTTGGTGTCCTCGAACATCCCGCGCGACTGGACCGAGCCGAGCCCCTGGTAGTACCCGGCGATCGCCTGATCCTCCTCGGCCCGGGCGAGCAGGGCGGCCAGGACGGCGACCCCGGCGGTCACGTTGTCCTTCGGCTGGAGCAGGTCGAGCTTGCGTCCGACCAGGTCCGAGGCCCAGATCCCGGTCCGCGGGATGACCTGCATGGTGCCGATGGCATTCGCCGGGGAGACCACCTTCGGGCTGAACCCGGACTCCTGCCAGGCCACGGCGAGGGCCAGGGCCGGGTCGACGCCCATCCCGGCGGCCGTCTGCTGCACCAGTTGGCGCATCTGGGCGCGGCTGGGCAGGTCCCGCGAGGCCAGGGCCGCCCGGTTGGCCGCAGCGGCACGGACCACGGCGTCGGGGTAGGTGCGGCCGGCGAAGCTGTTCTGCGGCGTCTGCTGCGGGGGTGCGGGCAGGCGGAGTACCTGGCCGGGGTGGATGACGCTGGCCCGGGTCAGGGAGTTGAGCGTCAACACCACCGCCAGGTCGACCTTGTGCGCCTCGGCGATCCCGATCAGGGTGTCCGCGGGCCGCACGGTGTAGGGCTTGGTGGGGGTGGCCTTGGTGGCCGCGGTGGCGGGTTTGGCGGACGGCGTCGTGCCGGTCAGGCCCTTGCCGGCGGGGTGGGTTCGGGCCCGCGACGGCACGCCCGGCAGGCGCAGTTTCTGCCCGGGGCGGATGTGCGAGGGGTTGGGGATCTTGTTGGCGCGCACGATGGAGGCCGGGGTGATGCCGAACCGGGCGGCGATCGCGGCCACGGTGTCCCCGGGGACCACCACGTAGAGCGGGCCGCCCGTGCGCCCGGCCGCGGCGGCGCCGTCCGGCCCGGCCGCCCCGGCCGCCGAGGAGGACAGCCCGGGCAGGCGGATCAGTTGGCCGATCCGGATCATCCCGGTCGAGGGCAGATGGTTGGCCTCGATCAGGGTTCGCACGCCGATCCCGGTCCTGGCCGCGATGTCCGAGAGCGTGTCGCCTTCGCGCACCCGGTAGACCGGGGCCGCCGGGGTGTCCGCGGTCAGGGCGCCGGAGCCACCGGCGGCGGCGATGGTCGACGGTGCCCCGGCGGTGGCCGGTCCGGTCACGGACGGCGAGGCGCCGGCCGAGGCGTGACCGGTGGCCATCAGGGCGGCGGTGACCAGTGGGACACCGGCAGTGCGCAGGGCCTGGGGCGCGCCGTCCGGCAGCGAGGGCAGCCTGACCAGGCGGGCGACGTGGTCCAGGTTCCCGGTCAGCCCGTCGGCGAGGGTCTCGAGCACGTCGTCGGGCCCGGAGGCGTGCCGCGCGCTGCGGCGGGCCGGGGACGCCTCGGGAGTGTGCGGCGTGTCGCTCACGGCGAGTGATCCTTCCGCTACCAAAGTGACAGATGTGCCCGCTGTGACAGATGAGATGTGTGGGGCGGTTGTGAAACTAGCGCAGTGATGTCCCGAATCGGGGGATGCGTGGACGGGCTGGGTGTGTCCGCCTGGAGGTTGTCCGCATGCTCACTCGCTCGGTCGTGGGCCATGCTTGTGCCGTGAACGATCTCGACGAGCTCACCGACTGGCTGACCGTGCCGGAGGCCGCCGAACACCTCGGCGTCGACGTGGTCGCGGTCCGGCGATTGATCCAGGACCACTTCCTGGTGGCCGTGCGACGGGGTACGCCGCCGGTGCTGAGCATCCCCGCCGGGCTGGTGCGCGAGGGCACGGTGCTGCCGGAGCTGCCGGGCACCTTGACCGTCCTGCTGGACGCCGGTTACGACGAGCTCGAGGCGCTGCGCTGGTTGCTGACCCCGGACGACACCCTGGCGGGCTCGCCGCTCGACGCGCTGCGGGCCGGACGCAAGACCGAGATCCGCCGCCGGGCGCAGGCGCTCGGATTCTGACCGCGCCTCGCCGCGCCGTTCACCCTGTCGTGTGGACCCCGGCAGTGGTGGCGGTCGGGGCCACAGCGGTCACGCCGCCTGCCAGCGCGACTGGTCGCGCCGGGTCCGTCGCGCGTGACGCCAGGCGCGGCCGGAGACGGCGAGCCGGCGCCGCAGGGGGACGGCCACCCGGTCCGTGAGCACCTGGTACTCGTTCGCCTCGACCTCCTCGAGGATCCCGCCGTACAGCGTGAACGCCGTCCGCAGGCAGTCGCGACTGGTCGGGTGCACCATCGCGATCCCGGGCTCGGCGAAGCTGTAGAGCGCCCGGGTGCGCTCGATCTCGAACCGCAACAGCTCGCGGACCGGCGGAGTGACCGCCCCGGCGGCGAGGATCTCGCGGGTGACCCCGAAGACCTCCAGGTCCTCCATCGGCAGGTAGATCCGTCCGCGCAGCGACAGGTCCTCGCCGACATCACGGATGAAGTTGGTCATCTGGAACGCCTCGCCCAGGGCGCGGGCGCGGGACCCGGCCTCGGGGGCCATCGGTTCCAGGATCGGCAGCATCTGGAGCCCGATCACGGCGGCCGAGCCGTACATGTACTGCTCGAGGTCGGCGTAGGTGGGGTAGGAGCTGACGGTCAGGTCCATCTGCATGGACTCGAGGAAGGCCTCCACGTGGGCCCGAGGGATCGCCCACCGCCGCATGGTGTGGGCCATCGCGCGGGCCACCGGGTCCGCCGGCGGGGGACCGGCCGTGGTGCTCGGGGTGAGGCTGTCCAGGAAGGTGCGGCCCCAGTCCAGCAGCGCGGCGGCGTCCGGGATGCTCTGGGCGTCGACGAACTCGTCGGCCCGGCGGGCGAACCCGTACAGCGCCCACACGTACGGCCGTTTCTCCGGCGGCAGCAGGATCGTGGACAGGTAGTACGTGCGGCCGTGGGCCTTGTTCAGCCGACGGCAGACCTCGTAGTCGGCCCGCAGCCCGGAATCGGTGATCCCTGCCGCGTCCAGCGCCCGCCCGCTCACCCGGGCCATCCTGCCCGACTCAGTGCCATGCGCGGGAGCGGTAGGTCCGATCGTGGCCGCAGATCCGTTCTGCCGCCAGACGTCCGGACACCAGCACCATGGGGACGCCGACCCCGGGCTGGGTTCCCGAGCCGGTGAAGACCACGTTCTCGCCCCAGAGGTTGTGCGGTCGGAACGGGCCGGTCTGGGTGAAGGTGTGCGAGGCCGCGAACGGCGTCCCGGCGGCCATCCCCTGGGCCTGCCAGTCGGCCGGCGTGGTGACGTGCTCGACCTCGATCCCGTCCGCGAACCCGTGGTAGCCGCGAGCCTCCAGCGTGCGCAGGACATGTTCGCGGTAGATCGGCGCCAGACGTGCCCAGTCCAGAGGCGCCGTGCCCGCCGGGGGGTCGAGGTTGGGTGTCGGGGCGAGCACGTAGTGCACGTGGCGTCCGGCCGGGGCCAGCGAGGGGTCGGACAGGGTCGGCGTGCTGATCAGCAGGGAGGGGTCGGCCATCAACCGGCCGGCGCCCAGGTCGGCGAACACGGCCTCCCAGGCCCGGCCGAACTCGATCACGTGATGGGCCATCGTGGAACGGGTCGACTCGGGGTAGCTCGCGCGCGAGCCGGCCAGCAGCAGGTAGCAGGACGGCGAGTACCGCAGCCGCCGGACCCGGGCCGGCACCTGGCCCAGCAGGTCCCGGTAGGCCACGGGCAGGTCGGGGTTGAGCACCACGACATCTGCGGGGATTCGCTCCCCGTCGGTGGTGATCACCCCCCGTGCGCGCTTGCCGTCGAGCTCGACCCGGGCCACGGAGGTGCCGTACCGGAACTCGACCCCGTGGGCGGCGGCGGCGTCCGCCATCGCCTGCGGCAGGGCGTGCATGCCCCCGCGGGCGGCGTACACCCCGGCCACGGAGTCCATGTACGAGATCACCGCGTAGATGGCGAGGGCCTGCTGCGGTGAGACCCCGGCGTACAGCGCCTGGAAGGAGTACATCCGTTGCGTGCGTGGGTCTTTCAGGTAGGAGCCGACGAACGGTGCCAGGCGCCGCAGACCACCGATGGCCACCAGGCGTGCCAGGTTGGCCGCCCCGCCGCCGCCGAGCATGCTCCAGGGGGTGTCCAGCACCCGGTCGACGAAGTGCCGCATCTCGTAGCGGTAGATCCGGCTCACCGCATCGACATAACGGACGAACCCCGCAGCCTCCTGCGCGCCGCAGACCCGCTCGATCTCGGCGGTCATCGCCCCGACGTCGGCGTGCACCCGCATCGAGGAGCCGTCGGCGAAGTTGGCCCGGTAGGCCGGGTCGATCGGCTTCAGGTCGAGCCAGGCGCCCATGGACTCGCCGAGGCTGTCGAAGCAGTCCTCGATCAGCTCGGGCATGGTCAGCACCGTGGGGCCGGTGTCGAACCGGTACTCCCCCCCGCCCGGGGCGGGGCTGACGATCAGGCCGGCCCGCCCGCCGGGGATCGGTTCGCGCTCGAGGACGGTCACTCGGCGCCCGACCCCGGCCAGGCGCATGGCGGCGGACAACCCCGCCAGCCCTGCCCCGACGATCACCACATGGTCGGTCGGTCCGGTGACGGTCCGCATGCTCAGCTGGTCCGATCGGTCGCCGCGCCCACCAGGGCATCCAACACCTCGACCGCCTCCGGCAGCAGGGCCGGCCCCGCTGCCAGGGCGGCCTGGGCCTGCTCGGCCAGTTCGGCGATCAGGCCCTCCACGATCCCCACCGCTCCGCTCTCGTGCAGGATCGTCCGGCAGGCCTCGACACCGTCGGCGTCCAGGTCGGGGTCACCCAGCAGGCGCTCGAGTCGCTCGGCCGCGGCGGGGGTGGCTCGGTGCGAGGCCAGGGCGACCAGAACGGTGCGCTTGCCCTCGCGCAGGTCGTCCCCGGCGGGCTTGCCGGTCGTGGCCGGGTCGCCGAACACGCCCAGGACGTCGTCGCGCAGCTGGAACGCCTCGCCCAGTGGCAGCCCGAAGGCGGCGTAGGAGGCCAGCAGGGCGTCGTCCCCGCCGGCCAGCGCACCGCCGATCAGCAGGGGCTGCTCGATGGTGTACTTCGCGCTCTTGTAGCGGATCACCCGGCGTGCCCGCTGCACGGCCTCCGCGGGGGCCCGGGTGGTCAACGCCTGTTCCAGCATGTCCAGGTACTGGCCGGCCATGAGCTCGGTCCGCATCCGGTCGAAGATCATCCGTCCGCGCCCCCCGCGGGGGGTGTCGCCGGCCAGGCCACTGGCAGTGAAGAGCTCATCGCTCCAGACCAGGCAGAGGTCGCCGGCGAGGATGGCGCCCGCCTGCCCGAACCGGTGACCCTCGCCGCGCCAGCCGGCCTGGTCGTGCACCGCGGCGAAGCGCCGGTGCACCGACGGCAGTCCCCGGCGGGTGTCCGAATCGTCCATCACGTCGTCGTGGATCAGGGCCGCGGCCTGGAAGAACTCCAGGGCGGAGGCCGCGATGACGATGTCCGGCCGGTCCTCGCCGCCGGCGCCGCGCCAGCCCCAGTAACAGAAGGCCGGACGCAGTCGCTTGCCCCCGCGCATCAGGTCGCCGATGAAGTCCACCATCGGCGTGCAGTCGGAGGAGACGGACTCCAGCGCGCAGACCTGGCGGTCCAGGAACTCCTCCAGCACCTTGTGCACTCGGGAACGGAGATCCTCGGCATCCAGCGGGGTGTCCAACCGACGTTCGGGCACCTGCGCAGCCTATGTCTAGGCTGGTCACATGGCGACCTTGGGACAGAAGCTGGCGCGCGGCGTCCGGTCATTCTCCTTCGAGTTCTTCCCGCCAAGGGACGACGCGACCGAAGCCGTGTTGTGGGAGGCCATCCGCCGGTTGGAGCCGCTGGCTCCGACCTTCGTCTCGGTGACCTACGGTGCCGGCGGCTCCACCCGGGACCGGACCACGCGGGTGACCGCGGCGATCGCCGAGCAGACCACGCTGACCCCGGTGGCTCACCTGACGTGTGTGGGTGCCTCCCGGGCCGAGCTCCGCCAGGTGGTCGGGGCCTACGCCGCCGCCGGGGTGCCGGCGGTGATGGCCTTGCGCGGGGATCCGCCGGGCGGGCCGGGGATGCCCTGGCAGCCGCACCCGGAGGGACTGGACCACGCCGAGGACCTGGTGCGCCTGGTGCGCGAACTCGGTTCGTTCGAGGTGGGGGTCGCCGCCTTCCCGGACGGCCACCCCGAGAGCCCGGATCTCGATCACGACGCCCGGGTGCTGAGGGCCAAGGCGGATGCCGGGGCGGCGTTCGCGATCACCCAGTTCTTCTTCGACCCGTCGGCCTACTTCGCCCTGGTCGACCGGCTCTCGGCTCTCGGCTGCGACCTGCCGGTGATCCCGGGGATCATGCCGGTGACCTCGATCCGCCAGATCACCCGGTTCGCCGAGCTGTCCGGGGCGCCGATGCCGGACGCGGTGCGCGAGCGGCTGGAGGCGGTGGCCGGCGACGCGGCCGCGGTGCGGGCGGTGGGGGTCGAGCTGGCCACCGAGTTGAGCGCCCGGCTGCTGGACGGCGGCGCCCCGGGCCTGCACTTCTACACCCTGAACCGATCGACGTCGACACTCGAGGTGTTCGACCAGTTGGGGGTGCTCACCCGATGACCGAGACCGATGGGGGACAGGGGATGTCGCTGATCAGCGTGTCCGGCGCCGGGCGGGCGACCGCACCCCCGGACGTGATGCGGGTGCAGCTGGTGGCCAGCGCCCTACGCGGGTCGGTGGCCGAGGCGCTGGCAGCCAGCGAGCAGGCGGCCTCGGCAATCCGGGCCGTGCTGGCGGGCGCGGGGGTGGCCGCGGCCGATGCCCGCACGGTGGGGCTGTCCATCCACGCCGAGCAGGTGTGGGATCAGGGTGGTACGCCCCGCACCACGGGTTTTCGCAGCGAGCACCGGATGTCCCTGGCTCTGCGGGACCTGGCTGTGGCCGGTCGGGTTCTGGGCGATGCGCTGGCAGCCGGCGGCGATGACCTGCGCCTGGAGAGTGCCGGGTTCGAGATCGAGGACGACGCCCCGCTGCGCGAGCGGGCCCGGGCGGCGGCCTGGGCGGACGCCGCCGATCGGGCGGCCCAGTTGGCCGCCCTGGCCGGGGTGTCCCTGGGCCCGGTGCACACCATCGCCGAGCAGTCCGGTGCGATGCCGGCGCCGATGCCGATGATGGCGATGAAGCGTGAGCTCGACGCCGGCACGGCGGTCGGCGTGGAACCCGGCATGGTGGGCGTCGAGGTGGGCCTCGCCGTCCAGTGGCGCCTCGGCCCACCGACCTGACCCATCACGAACCCGCTCATGCTCCGCAGGCGACGCGCCATGCTCCGCAGCCGTGGGCTCGGCTGCGTTACCTGCGGAGCATGACCGGTCAGGGGCGGAGCATGAGCGGGTTCTGGCGGGCTGGGGGCGGGTCGGGACGGGGGTCGGGACGGGGTCAGGCGTTCTCCTTGCGGAACGTGCTGGTGCCCCAGTACACGGCCAGCCCGGTCAGGACGACGGCCCACGCCGACCCCCAGGCCACGCTGGACGAGGCGAGGTCACCGGCAAACGAGGAGCGCACGCCGTCCACGACATGCTTGATCGGCATGTAGTCGCTGACCGTCTGCAGCCAGACCGGGCCGAGCGTCATCGGCAGCAGGATGCCCGAGAGCAGCAGCACCGGCAGCAGCACCGAGTTCAGGATCGGGGCCATGACGTCCTCACTCTTGGTGGTCAGGGCCACCGCATAGGACGCCGCTGAGCACGCGGCGCCGAGCAGCACGGTGAGCAGCACGCCGATCACCAAACCGGTCACCGAGGCCCGCATGCCGAGGGCATATCCCAGCGCGCACAACACGATCGCCTGGGCCAGGATCTGGAGCAGGTCACGGCCGAGCCGCCCGACCAGCAGCGCCGTCCGGCCGGCCGGGGTGACGCGTTCGGCCTCGACCACGCCCTCACGCCACTCGGCGATCAGGCCGAAGCCGGCGAAGAAGGCCCCGAACACGCCGAGCTGCACCAGCAGCCCGGGCACGAAGAACGTGTAGGCGTTCTGGGCGCCGAACTGGGCGGTCATGGGCTCGAGCAACGGACCGAACAGCAGCAGGTACAGCACCGGTTGGGTGAGACCGATGATCACCCAGGCCGGGTTGCGCAGGTTCATGCGCAGCTGACGACGGAAGACGATGAAGGACTCACGGGCGAATCGCATGGCTCAGGCCGCCTCTCGCAACGAACGACCGGTCAGGGTCAGGAACACGTCGTCCAGCGTGGGACGGCGGATCTCGAGGTGCGACAGGGTGATCCCCTCGGCCTCGAGGTCGCGCAACAGCGCCGGCACCACGGCCCCGGCGTGCGGCAGTCGGGTGCGCACGTGGCGTCCGTCGGTGTCCACCTGGCCGTGGACCTCCAGGTGCTTTGCGGCCAGCGGTACCTGGACGACGTCCGCGAGCTCGAGGTCGACCAGGTCGCCGGATACCTGTTGCTTGAGCCGTTCCGGGGTGTCGTCCGCGATGATCCGCCCGTTGTCGATCACGATCACCCGGTCGCTCAGGGCATCAGCCTCGTCGAGGTAATGAGTGGTCAGGAAGATGGTCGCGCCGAGGCGGTCGCGCAGGTCGGCGATGTGCTGCCACAGGTTGACCCGAGCCTGCGGGTCCAGACCGGTGGTGGGCTCGTCGAGGAAGATCAGGCGTGGGTCGTGGATCAGGCCCATCGCGATGTCGAGCCGGCGGCGTTGCCCGCCGGACATCGACTTGGGCTGGCGGTCCCACAGCCCGTCGAGGGCGAGCTGGTCGAACAGCTCGCGGCCCCGCTGTTCGGCCTGAGCGCGGCTGATGCCGTAGAGCATGCCGTGGTCGATCACCTCCTCGCCGGCCCGGGCGACCGAACTGGTCGAGCCCGACTGTGACACGTAGCCGATACTGCGCCGGACGGCGACCGCCTCGGTGAGCACGTCGTGACCGGCCACCGTGGCGGTGCCGGCAGTCGGGCGCAGCAGCGTGGTCAGCATGCGCAGGGTGGTGGTCTTGCCGGCGCCGTTGGGACCGAGGAAGGAGACGATCTCGCCTTCGGCAACGTGCAGGTCGACGCCGCGCACGGCCTCGACGTCGACCATCTCGCGGCCCCGGCGGGTGCGAAAGGTCTGGCTGAGTGATCGCGTCGTGATCACGAGGATCCTCTCGGTGGACGAGTGGGTGGGTCGGGACAACGTCCGATGTAGGCCCTCACGCGATGTGAGAGTCAACTCGGATGTATTCAAGTTTGAATATGAGAACGCTAGCGACCGTCGGCCGGACTGTCACGTCGAAGGCGAGGGACGACGTGACCTGCGCGTGTGGGCTCAGTCGCCGGAGTCGGGCAGCGCCAGCAACCGGCGGTATAGCGCGCGTTCGGCCGTCATCTGGTGGCCCGGATCGTCCGGGGGTGGCGCCCAGGTTGCCGGTTCGCCGAGGAAGGTGAACCGGCCCGCCTCGACATCGGCCAGGCGCCGCTGAACCCAGGCGATCTCGGTGAGGACCAGGTCGTGACTGAGCCGGACGACGTCCACCACGTCCGGTGGGGTGTGTTCACCGGAGGCCATCCGGTCGAGCTTGCTGCGCAGACCGCGATCGAGGGCGGCCAGATTGTCGAGGCGGCGAGACAGGCAGCCTGCCACCCGATCGCGGGGGAGCAGCCCGGCCATCATCAGCGCGACGTGAAACGGCAGAGGCGACAACGGGTCTGTCTCGGTCAGCGCGTGATCGAGCAGCTGGGCGAGGTGGGTGCGACCCGCCGCGGTGGTGACGTGAACGGCGACGGGGCGACCGTCGTCCGAGATGTCGTGGCGCTCGACATACCCCTGACGGGTGAGCGTGGCCAGCATCGAGTAGATCGAGCCGGGCTTGATCTGCGCCCACTGGTCGAGTTGCCAGCTGAGCAGCTCGCGGCGCACCTGGTAGCCATTGACCGGCTCGAACAGGGCGACCGCCCCCAGCACACTGATCGTGGTCGCCAGCGCTGCCATGCCCGGAGCCTAAACCGGCTCATGCTCCGCAGGTGTGCAGGTTGGGGGCCGTGAAGCGCCCAAAGCTGCACCTCTACGGAGCATGAGTCGTCAGCTACGGAGCATGAGCTGGTTGGTACGGACACGCGGGTGGCATCGGGATCGCGGTCACCTCCCGCGGGTGGAGGGGAGGGGAGGGAGGGACCGCGATCCCGTGCCGGGCGGCGCCCACGGGGGCGCCGCACGAGCGCCCGGTCGAGGGAACCGGGCGCGCCGTGAGGTCAGCAGCTGGACTTGTAGATGTACTTCGCGACCTCCGGGTCGGCCATGTTGTCCTGGGTGACCACCAGGGACTCGGTCTCGATCTTCGCGGTCACCGAGCCACCGGACAGGGAGGCGAGCGCCTGCTCGACACCCTGCTTGCCGATGTCGTAGGGCTTCTGGGCGACCAGGGCCTGCACGTCACCGGCCTGGAGCTGCTTCATCTGGTCCGGGCCGGCGTCGAAGCCGACGACCTTGACCGCGCCCGACTTACCGGCCTGCTTCACCCCGGTGGCCACGCCCTGGGCGGTGAACAGGTTGGTGGCGAACACACCCGCCAGGTCGGCGTCCTTGGCCAGGGCGGCGGAGACCACCTTGGCGCCCTCGGCAGCCTGGTTGTGGGAGTACTGGGTGTCCGAGACCAGGACGAAGCCGAGCTCCTTGGCCTTCTTGCCGAAGCCCTCGACCCGGGCGTCGACCGAGGAGATCCCCGGGTCGGTCGAGATGACCAGGACCTTGGAGCCGGCCTTCAGACCCAGGGTCTGCAGCGCCTCGGCCGCCTTCTCGCCACCGAGGGAGTTGTTGGTGGCGATCCGGGAGACACCGATCGACGGGTCGTCGACCACGGTGTCGACCAGCACGACCTTGCTGCCGCCGTCCTGGATCCGCTTGAGCGAGGGGGTCGAGGCCTTGACGTCGTTCGGAGCGACCAGCAGCGCGTCCGGCTTGGCCGCCGCGACGGCGTCCAGCATCGGGTTCTGCAGGGTGGCGTCGAACTTGTCCGGGCCCTGGACGTCGAGGGTCGCACCGGCTGCGGCGACGGCCTCCTTGGCCCCGCACTCCATGGAGATGTAGAACGGGTCGCCCTTGACGCCGACCATGAGCGTGACCTTCTTGCCGCCGCCGCCGGCCGCCGCCGAGGATGCTCCGCCGGCAGCGGAAGAGGTGGCCGAGGTCGAGCTGTCGGAGGATCCGCAGGCCGCCAGGACGAGCGCGCCGACCGCGACCGCCGACGCACCGATGAGCCGGGTGGTCTTCACAGTGACTCCTTCTGATGTTGTGGTGTCGTTCCCGAGTGCTGGTGGAGCTGTGGTGCCGGGTGGAGCTGTCGTGCCGGGTGGAGCTGGGTCCCGACCGGATCGGGTGTGACCCGGTCGAGGGTGGACGAGACGCTGGATCTCAGCGCCGGTTCTGGGAGCGGCGTCGCAACTGGTCGGACCAGACCGCCAGCACCAGCACGATGCCGACGGCGATCATCTGCCAGTACGGGTTGACGCCGATGATGATGAAGCCGTTCTGCAGCACGGCCGGGATCCAGACCCCGATCAGCGTGCCGAGGATCGTGGCCACGCCCCCGAACAGGCTGGTGCCGCCCAGGGCGACGGCCGTGATCGCCTGCAGGTTGTCGGTGGTGTGCCCGCCGACCGAGGTGGTGGAGAAGTAGGCCAGGGACAGGAACCCCGCGAACCCGTTTGCCAGGCCACCGAGCACGTAGACCTTGAGCAGGTGACGTTCCACCCGCAGTCCCACCCGGCGCGCGGCCTCCTCGCTGGACCCGATCGCCAGGGTGTGCCGGCCGAACACCGAGTGGTGCAGGGCGACGTAGCCGATGACCACCACGATCAGGCCGATCAGGACCAGGTTGGTCAGCCCGGGCACGCCGGGGATCAAGGTGCCGGTGGCCACCGGGTTGAGGGCGTAGGTGGCCACGTTGACCCCCTTGCGGATCAGCAGCGCGACTCCGAGGCCGGCGCCGAGGGTGCCCAGGGTGGCCAGCATGGGGGGGATGCGCATGTAGGCGACCAGCACGCCGTTGACGGCACCGATCACCAGCCCGGCCACCAGGGCGCCGGCCAGGGCGGCCAGCACGTAGCCGGCCCTGGTCTGGTCGGCCGGGACGTCGATCGCCTTGCCGTCCCCGGCGCTGATCATCATCAGTGCCTGGGCGGCGAAGACCTCCCCGAGGATGATCCCGCTCGGGATCGACAGGTCGATGCCGGCGGTGGCGATGACGAACGTGGTGCCGACGCTGGCCACGGTCAGGATGGCCACGTTCTGGGCCAGCAGGGTCAGGTTCGAGGTGGTGCCGAACTTGCCCGGGGCCAGGATCGAGAACGCGAGCAGCAGCACGGCCAGGAAGGCCAGGGTGGCCATGATCGGGGTGGCCACCAGCTGCCGCAGTCGGGACGGCCGGGCCTCCTCGGCGGCGGCGGCGTCCGCTGCGACCTGGGCGTCGAGGGCCTTCGTGGTCTCGCTCACCGGGCCACCTCCTCATTGGCATAGGCCCCGGAGATCGAGGCGATCAGTCGTTCGACGCCGGCCTCGCCCCGGCGGAAGCGTGCGACGCGAGCGCCCAGGCGCATGACCTCGATCCGGTCGGCGACCTCGATCACCTGGGGCAGGTTGTGCGAGATGAACACCACCGCCAGCCCGCGCTCGCGGACGGAGTGGATGAGCTCGAGTACCTTGGCGGTCTGGATGACGCCGAGCGCTGCGGTGGGTTCGTCCATGATGATCACGTGCTCGGCCCACATGGCGGCCCGGGCGATCGCCACCGACTGGCGCTGGCCACCCGAGAACGAGGCCACCGGCACCCGCAGGTCCTGCACCAGACCCACGCCCAGCTCGGCGAAGCTGGCCGCGGTCCGTTTGCGCATCTCCCGCTGGTCGTGCAGCACCTTGAACCGGCGCAGTTCGCGGCCCAGGAAGACGTTCGAGGCGGCATCCAGGTCGGGGGCCAGAGCCAGGTCCTGGTAGACCGTCTCGATCCCCAGTGCGGAGGCAGCCTGCGGGGTCGGGATGCTCACCGGTCGCCCGTCGACCAGTACCTCACCCTCGTCCGGGGAGTACACCCCGGAGAGCACCTTGATCAGGGTCGACTTGCCGGCGCCGTTGTCGCCCACGAGGGCCGTGACCTCGCCGGGGTAGGCCTGGAACGAGGCGCCGCGCAGGGCGCGAACGGTGCCGAAGGACTTGACGATGGAGCGTGCCTCGAGGGCCGGGACCCCTTGGCCGCCAACGGATTCGCTCATCGACGCACCTCTCTCCAGGACCGCCCGTGGGAATCGAGCAGGTCGACCAGGCCCCGCAGCCGGGGGACGGCGACCTCGGTCAGCCACGCCCGGCGCTCGGGGCCGGGCATGCCGACCGCCTCACCCCAGATGGCCCGGCCGGCGATGAAGCCGCAGGCGCCGCCGTCCAGCGCGATCCCGGCCCGCTCGAGGAACTGCTCGTAGGCCACCCCGGCCGACAGCACCGCCCACGGCACCCGGCCGAGGTTCTCGCTCACCGTGGCGCAGGCCGCGGCGCTGCCGGGCCACTCGAGCTTGAGCAGGTCCATGTCGAGCGCTGCGAGCCGGGTGGCCGACCGGACGACGGCCGCCTCCTTCTGCTCGCGGCTCGGCTCGAGGCCGGGGGCGAAGGCCACCAGCGGCTCGATGACGCTGGGGATCCCCGTTGCCGCGCAGTCCTTCACGACCTCGCCGGTGACGCTGAGTGCGATCTCGGCCAGGTCGCCGTGCTCGTCGGCCGCGCGGTCGGGGTTCCAGTAGAGCAGGAACTTCATGGCGTCCCCGGTGTTGGCGCGCACCCAGGCGGCGTTGCGGGCAGGGTCGCGGGTGGTGCGGTACTCCCCGCCGACCTTCTCCTTCTCGGCCGGCTCGGCGGCGATCAGCAGGCCGGCGCTGTCGGCCAGGGCACCACCGGAGCGGACGGCGTCCACGCCGTACTCGACGTCGGTCAGCACGCCCGAGGCGAGCGGCGACAGGGCGCCGATCACGTCGACCTTGAACGCGGTCAGGTCGGCGTCCCCGGCAGGCTGGCCGGCGGTGGTCAGCATCTTGCGCAGGCTGGCCCGCTGGTCCATGGCCAGGACGGCGAACCGGCCGTCGCGGTCGGCGATGGCGTCCAGGGTGGTCATCGGGGAACCTCTCTGTCGGAATGATCTCGGGTGTCCGGGTGGACCGGGTCGGGGTGGGTCGGGGGAGCGGGGTCGACCGACCAGGGGGGTCGGTCCAGGTCCCGGGTGGGTGGCAGCACCCCGGCCGCCACGCCTGCCAGGTAGGCGGCGCCGGTCGCGCCCGCCTCGTCCAGACCGGTGATGCGCAGCCCGGGCAACTGTTCCCGCTTGGCGGCCAGCACCGCGCGGTCGTGCAGCCAGCCCCCGGCGGCCAGCACGGCGGTGTACGGCCCGGCCGCGTCCTCGATCGCCTGCAGGGCCGCCTCGGCCCCCCGGACGGCGTCCCGCACGGCGGTCACCCATTCGGGCCGATCGGCGAGTGCGGCCCGCTGGTCGCGGGTGGTCGCGCCCAGGTCGGCCGCGAGCCGTTCGAGCTCCATCCCGGTCCGCAGCCCGGCCAGGATGCACATCCGGCCCTCGACCACGGTGCGTCCCACGGTGAGGCCGGCGGCCGTCAGGGTGGCCACGACCTCGCGCCCGATGGAGCCGGCGTCGGCGAACCGCAGCAGGGCCTCGGCCGTGCCCAGGGAGTCGAACAGGGTCCCGTGCCGCGCCGCACCGACCGCGAGGGCGGCGCACTGGTGGTCGTGCCCGCCCACGGCCAGGACGGCGCCGGCGAGCGCCGGGGCGCCGTCGAGCCCGAGCGCCTCCCCGCAGGGGGTGTCGGCCGGCCGGGGCTCGCCGAGCAGGTCGATCCCGAGCAGCTCCCGGGCGCCGGACCAGGCGGTGGCGTCGAGCACGTCGAGCAAGCCGGTGCGGCTGGCGAGGGACAGTTCGCTGCCGGGGTGACCGCCGAGCAGCCGGACGACCCATTCCGGGATCGACCAGAACCTCCGCGCGGCCAGGGCCGGCGGGTATTCCGTGCGCAGAGTGAGGATCTTGGGCAGGGAGGGCTGGGGGTTCAGAGGCATGCCGATCGCCGACTCGAACGCCTTCGCTCCGAGTCGGTCCTCGATCGTCCGGACGTCGCCGCGCAGGTCGTGCCAGGCGCGGATCGGGGCGAGCGCCACCTGGTCGGCCTCGCTCAGGGAGCCGGTTCCGGGGCCGGTGCCCGTGGTCAGCACCCCGGACTCGCCCATCCCGGTCACGCCCAGGCCGATGACCCGGGACAGCGGGGCGCAGGCGCGCACCAGCACGGTGCGCACGGCCTCGGCCAGGTCGGGCGCCGCCATCTCCACCCCGGCCGCGGAGCGCTGCCACGGGGTGGGGACCTCGGCGGTGCCCAGGGCCGCGCCGTCCAGGTCGAAGGCCACGGCCTTCACCCGGGTGGTGCCGACGTCCAGGCCGATCAGCCCGTTCGGACCGGTCTGACCCGTCGGTGCGGTCGAGGCGGTCACGGTCGCCCGTCCCGGGGCGCTCATGACGAGACCCTCACGCCGGCAACGGTTCCGGCGGGTGCCGGGCGCGGCTCGCTGGGCTGCGGGCGGTAGGTCTGGCCCTGGTCGAGGAAGAGCGGCGGGAGCATCACCGAGCGGGCGGGTACGTCGAGGCCGTCCAGCCGTTCGATCGCCATCGACGCGCACAGTGAGCCGAGCCGGTCCGGGCCGGAGGCGACGATGGCCACCGGGCGGGTGATCAGCAGATCGGTGTCGACCATCTCGTCGAACACCGCCAGGTCCAGCTCGATCCCCGCAGCCCGCAGGGCGCGCAGGGCCCCCCGGCCGGCGGTGTGCTGGATCGCGAACACGGCGGTCGGCGGGTTGTCCAGGCCGAGCAGTCGCAGCATGGTGACCTCGGCCAGGGCCGAGTCCGCGCAGTTGACCTCGATCAGTTCGGGGGTCGGGTCCACCCCCTCGGCTGCCAGACCGGCGTGGTACCCGCTGAGGCGCTGCTGGAGCGTCCACAACCGCTCGTCGTTGCCGAGGACGGCGATCCGGCGGTGCCCGCGACGGATCAGCCGGCGGACCACCTCGGCCGAACCCGCCGGGTTGTCCACCACCACGGTGTCGACCTCGACCCCCTCGATCGGCCGGTCGGCGGCGACCACGACCAATCCGTGGTCGATCTCGGGTTGCAGGTAGTCGGCCTGGCCGGGGGCCGGGATCACGATCAGCGCGTCCACCCGCCGCTCGACCAGGGTGCGCACGATGCGCCGCTGGCGATCGGGATCGTCGTGGTGGCTGGCCGTGATCAGTTGCAGGTCACGGGGGGCGAGGACCGCCTCGACCGCGCCGACCACGGCGGCGATGAACGGGTCGGAGACGCTGGGGATCACCAGGCCGACGGCGGCGCTCGGCCCACCGGCGGCCAGTGACCGGGCCAGCGCGTTGGGCCGGAAGCCCAGCGACCGGGCGGCCTCCCGGACCCGCTGCGCGGTGGCCGGGGCCACGCCGTACTCGCCGTTGACCGCCCGGGAGGCAGTCTTCAGGCTGACCCCGGCCCGGCTGGCGACATCGGCCAGTGTGGGTCGACCGGGTCGGCTCACGGGCCGGTGACCTGGTCGATGAGGGCCGCGAGCAGGTCAGGGTCGACCCCACCGGCGAGTTCGGTGGCCACGGACGCCGCTCCGGTCGCCACGGCCAGCACGGTGGCCTCGGGCAGCGACAGGCCGCGGTCGAGGCCGACCGCCAGGCCCGCGGCGAAGGAGTCGCCGGCACCGATCGGGTTGACCTCCCGAACCGTCGGGGCGTCCACCCAGAAGGTGATCTCGTCAGGGTGCGGGCTGCTCGTCTCGGACGTCGAGCCGGCGACCGAGCCGGGGCGCAGGGGATAGGCCCCGGCGACGCCGTGGCGTCCGACGGTGACCAGGGCCGCCCGGGCACCTGCGGCCCGCAGCGCGCTCGCAGCCGCCAGGGCGACCCGGCGGACGTCGGGCAGGTCGGGTTCGACGCTCTCGCCGGCGAGTGCCGACCCGAGGACGGCGAGGGCCTCGGACAGGTTGGGGGTGACGATGTCGGGATGGGCCGGCAGGGCGGCGTCCAGATCGGCCCGGGCGGCGTCCAGGACGATCGGGACCCGGTGGGCGTGGGCTCGCTCGACCACCTCGGCGTACAGCCCGGTGGCGTGGTCACCCGGGGGCAGGCTGCCGCTCGCGACCAGGACCCGGTGAGGCCGGCCGACCGCGGCGGCCCCCCCGAGTTCGTCGTCCAGGGCGTCGATCAGCGCCCGACGGTCGGCAGCGGTCAGGTCCGGCCCGGGCTCGTTGAGCACGGTGGCCCGGCCGTCGTCCTCGAGGATCACGATGGCGCTGCGGATCTCACCCGAGGTGGGCACCCGGCGCAGGTCGTGGCCCTCGGCCTCGAGCATGTCGCCGACGATGTCCCCCCACCGGCCCGGCAGGTTGGCCACCAGACGCGGGCGGACGCCGTGTGCCCAGGCGGCCCGGCAGACGTTGACCGCCTTGCCACCACCGGTCGCCACCGCGGTGCGTGGACGCATGACGTGACCCGGGATCAGCCGCTCCATGCTCAGCGTGCGGTCCATGGTGAGGTTCGCACCGAGGACGATCACAGCTGTGGCCTCCTGGACGATCCTGGCGAGTGCGCCGTCGACGGGCTGGGGGTGAATCGCTGCTCCATTGACAGCGCTGTCAGACAGCGCTGTCGTAACTCTAGGAAGGTGGCCCGGCAGTGCACAACCAGGCGCCGGGCAGCGATACGGAGTTGTGACCTCGGGACGACGAGCGGGGTCGGCAGTGGTCGGGCGCTCCGTGCCCGGCGTCCCCGCCAAGGGCAACCCCTACCGTGGTCGGCGAGGGGCACGTGGTGGCTCCCCAGGACCTCGCCGGGATCGCCTGGCGCCGCAGGCTGGCCCTGCGAGCCACGGACCGAGCGGTGCACCGGGCCACCGGCCTGACCCCGTTGAGCGTGTCCACCGACCGGATCGGGCTGACCGCGATCCGGGCCGCCGGCATCCTGGCCGCCCTGGCCGCATGCGGACGATCCGTCGAGCGCGATGGCACGGGCTGCGTCGCCGAGGTGTACCCGGCGGCCTCGCTGTGGTGTTGGGGACTGCCCCACCGTCGCTACAAGGGCGCCGACAAACGCTCCCTGCGCGCGGAGCTGCTGGATGGCCTGGGCCGGGCAGCGCCCTGGCTGGATGTGGGGGACGTCCAGGAGGTGTGCCTGGCCTCGGACGACGCGCTGGACGCGCTGATCGCCGCGTTCGCCGCCCGCGCGGTGACCCTCGGTGCCGCCACCCGGCCGTCCGCGGAGGAGGCCGAGCCGGCTCGTCGGGAGGGGTGGATCGCCCTGCCGACCTGTCCCCTGGAGGCACTGGCGGACGGACCGATCCCGGGGTGGGGTGCCCTCACCCGGGGGTGACCAGCGTGTCCCCGGCCAGGAAGCGGGTGGTCGACGCGTCGTCCAGAGCCGCGGTCAGCCGGGGCAGCATGGTCGCCGGGATGGGTGGCAGCCGGTCGCGGGGGAACCAGCGGGCCTCGGTGTTCTCCCCGTCGGCCGGGTGCGGTTCCCCCGAGACCCAGCGCAGGCGAAACGACAGGTCGAGGTACTGCGCCCGATCTCCGTTGGCGTAGAGCACCGGCTCGCTGACCCCGACCAGGGCCAGGCGCTCGGGCACGGCGTGGACCGCCGCCTCCTCCCAGACCTCCCGCACCGCGGCGTCGGCCGGCTGCTCGGCCGGATCGATGATGCCGGTCACGGGAGTCCACTCCCCGGTGTCGGCCCGGCGCACGAGCAGGACCTCGTCGTCACGGTGCACCACTGCGGTCACGCCGGAGAGCCAGAGCGGGTCGCTGCCCACCTTGGCGCGCAGGGCCAGGATGAACTCGGGGATCGGCACGGTCCACCACCCTAGTTCGGGCGCCGAGTGCACGGTCCGTGGAGCCGACACACCGGGTGTGTCGCCCGAGAACGGTCCACTCGACACCCGAACCCGACCCGACCGGGTCGGTCGATCGCCCTCAGGCGTCGCCGATGAGGCCGGCCACGATCGCGGCGGACAGCCCCACCCAGGGCACGCCGCCGCCCGGGTGTGAGGACCCACCGACCAGGAACAACCCGGGCACCGGTGAACGGTTCGCCGGGCGGATGAAGGTCGACCGGTTGGTGTTGCTGCTCGGCCCGTGCAGCGAACCGCCCACGCTGCGGGTGCGCCGCTCGACGTCGGCGGGGGTGCGCAGTTCGCGCCAGAGAACGCGGTCCCGCACCTCCAGCCCGCGCCGGGCCATCAGGGCGAGGACACGGTCGGCGTAGCCATCGGCCACCCCGGGTGCCGCCCAGTCGATCCCGCGGGGTCGGCCGAGGATCCGGCCCGCCGCCGGATCCTCCGAACCGGTGGCCACGTGCCGCGGGGCGATCACCTGGACCGACCAGGCCTCGTGGGCGTCGTCCGGGCGCAGCGCCGGGTCGTCGGGCGCGCTGACCACGATCGTCGGTTCCTCCGCCACCCGCGGGCCGGTGAGCCGGTGCGGCCCGGTACCGAACACCGCGTCGAACTCGGCGTCCGGATCCTGCGGGAAGACCACCTGCTGGTGGGCCGGACCTGCGCCGTTCGCGCCCGCCGTCCGGCCGCGCAACGCCAGCATGATCGTGAACAGCGAACTGCTCGGCACCATGCGGCGCAGCGCCGTCCGGGCCAGCTCGGCCTCGGGGCCGCCGACCAGGTCACGGTAGAGGTGGGTGGCGTCGGCGTTGGCCACCACCACGTCGGCCGGCAGGTGCTCCCCGTCGCTCAGCCGGACCCCCCGCGCCCGGCCACTGCTGTCCAACAGGACCTCGACCACGTCCGAGCCGGTGCGCAGCTGGACCCCGTGCTCGCCGGCCCGTTCGGCCAGGGCCTCCACCAGCCCGCGCATCCCGCCGCGCACGTACCAGGCACCGAAGGCCTGCTCGATGAAGACCGAGGTGACCAGGGTCGCCGGCGCCCGGCGCGGATCCGACCCCGCGTAGGTGGCACAACGATCGAGGGCCATCCGCTGGTGGGGGTGGTGCAGGTACTGCCGGCCCAGGCCGCGCAGCGAGCGCCAGGGGGCCAGGGTGCGCAGGTCGCCGCTGCGCCGGGCCTGCTGGGCCAGGGCCAGCGGGCCCTCCTGGGCCCGGGTCAGGAACGGCTCGCGGACGGCGTCCCAGATGCGCGCGGCGCGCTCGCCGAGCGAGGTCCAGTCGGCGCCGGCCCCACCGCCGAGGGCGGCGTCCCACGCTGCCGCGATGGCCGGCCGGGAGACGTTGGGCAGCTCGAGCTCGACCCCGTCGGCGAAGCGGAAGTGGTAGGTCGGGTCGACGGGTTGCAGGTTCACCACCTCGTCCAGCGGGGTCCCGCTGGTGGCGAACAAGTCGCGGTAGACCGCGGGCAGGGTCAGCAGCTGCGGCCCGGTGTCGAAGGAGAAGCCGTCCCGGCTGAACCAGCCCAGCTTGCCGCCGATCGTGTCGGCCTGTTCACAGGCCACCACCTGGTGGCCGCGCAGGGCCAGCCGGACGGCGCAACTGAGGCCACCCAGCCCGGCACCGATCACCACGACGCGGGCCATGGTCAGACATCGTGCCCGGTGCCGGGGCCCGAGACCACCGTGCGGGCCCGGCTGCGTTCCAGGCGGCGTTGCCGCCGGCGCGCCCGGAACGCGCGGATCCGGCCGATCACCAGGATCACCAGGACCAGGCCGACGACCAGCAGGGTGCCGGCCACCGCTGCCGCCGCCCAGGGGTGGAGCACGCCGAGGGTCACCACCCCCGCCACCGTCAGGTCCTCGGCGCTGCTGAGCACCAGGTTGCTGGCCGGCTCCGGCGAGGTGTTCACCGCCGCCCGCAGGCCGGCCTTGATCGAGTGGCTGGCCAGGGCGGTGAGCGCGGCGATGCCGGCTGCCACCGCCTCGTTCAGGGTTCCGGCCTGCCCGGCCAGCAGGGCGCCCACGGCGGCCGCGATCCCGGGCCGGATCACCGTGTGGACGGCGTCCCAGGCCGAGTCGAGGTAGGGGATCTTGTCCGCCACCAGGTCGACCGCGGTCAGGACGGCGACCACGATCAGCACGTCGGTGCGCTGGACGGCGGGCGGCACGCCGTCCGCGCCGGCGAAGCGTCCGAACAGCCCGAGGAGGAGCACGACGGCGTAGCTGTTGAGGCCGCTCGCCCAGGCGCTGCTGAAGACCCAGGGAAGGACCTCCATCAGGTGTCCCCTGCGGGGGAGGAGTGTTCCATCCTGGCCGGGGACGTCGCCCCGCTCGCGGAGGCGATCAGCCGGTGTGCCAGCTCGAGGGTGCGTTCGGTCTGGTCCCACATCGGTGCATGCCCACACCGTGGCCAGCGTTGCCAGTCGACACCGGGTGGGGCCAGCTCGGGACGCTGGTTGGCCGGCGGGAGGATCCAGTCCCGGTCACCGAACACCACGGTGGTCGGCACCCGGACGGACGAGCGACGCTCGAACCGGCGCCGCGAACAGGCGTCGAGCATGGCCTCGTAGGCGGTGCTGGCCACCAGCGCGTGCACCATGCCACGCGCCAGAGCCGGGTGCAGGGCCGCGGGGTTGCTGCTGCCGGTGGCGAAGACCACCCGGCGCATGAGGGACCGGTCGAGCAGGGCGTCGGCGATCGGTGCGGTGCGCCGGGCCAGTGCCCGGTTGACCCTCAGGATCGGGTTCGGCGTGACCGGCCGGATGCGCAGCCCCGCCGGCGCCAGCGCGAGCACGGACGCCGCCGCGTCGTCGGCGGCCATCTCCAGCGCGATCCAGCCACCCAGGGAGTTGCCGATCAGGTGTGGGCGGACCACCCCGAGTTCGGCGCAGGTCGCGGCCACCCGGCGTCCGACGGCCAGGCAGCTCGGGTCGGTGCCGTCCAGCGGGTCGGAGGCGCCATGGCCGGGCAGGTCGACGACCACCAGGTCGTAGTGGCGGGCCAGGTCGGGCACCACGGGCGCCCAGACCACGCGGGAGGCGCCCAGTCCGTGCACCAGCACCACGGTCGGGGTCTGTGTCCGGGTCTGGGTCTGGGTCTGGCGAGGTGCGGGAGTCTGTTCCGTTGCCTGTTCCCGTGACTCTCGGTGTGGCCCCAGACGGGTGACCGCCAGCCCGCGGACGTGATCGGTCGGGGCGGCCTCCAGCAGCTCGATCGCCGCCTCGAGGTCCTCGGGGACGGTCGGCGCGGGCCTGCGGGCGCTCACCTCGACACCTCCTCAGGCCACCTCGACGGGGGTACCGCCGGTGATCCGGACCAGTTCCTCGAAGGTGGTCGGGAACACGGTGCGAGCATGTCCGGCAGCCGCCCAGACCTGATCATGGAGGGCCAGTGCCCGGTCGACCAGGGTCTGAACGGGTCGAGCATGGCCCACGGGGGCGACCCCGCCGATGACGAACCCGGTCCGTTCCCGGACGAAGTCGGCGTCGGCGCGCTCCAGCCGGTCGACGCCCAGGGCGGCGGCCACCTTGTCGGTGTCCACCCGGTGGGCGCCCGAGGTGAGCACCAGCAGGGGACGCCGCCCGTCGGGGGAGTCAGGATCGGCAACCGCGAACACCAGGGAATTGGCGATCTGGGCCACCTGGACCCCGAGCTGACCTGCCGCGGCCACCGCGGTCCGGGCGTGGTCGTCCAGGACGACGACCTGGCCGTGCGCCCCGGCGCGGTCGAGGGCCTCGCGGACTCGCAGAACGGTGGGGTGGTCCTGGATGGTCATGCCAGCGAGGGTAGGCGACCGGCCCGCCTCGGGTCGCCACGACGGCCGACGGGCCGGACCCGCAGGCCCGGCCCGTCGGCCGATCGAGTGTGTCGTCGGTCGTCCGAGCGGTGCCGTCAGTCGTTCGGGATCACGAAGACCTGGCCCGGGTGGATCAGGTCGGGGTTCGGGATCTTGTTGACCTTGGCGATCTCGCGCCAGTCGACCCCGAACTTCTGGCCGATCTCGCTCAGGGTGTCGCCCTTGACCACGGTGTACGTGCGCTTGGCCGGGGCCGCGGCGGCGGCCGCGGCGCGGGCCTGATGGGCGACGTGGGCCTCGTGCGCCTTGTGCGCGGCGGCCGCTGCCGCGGCCTCCTCGGCGGCCTTCTCCGCGGCGACCGCGTCATCCAGTGCCTGCTGGGTGGCGGCGGCGGTGGCCGCCGCGCTGGCCCTGGCCTCCTCCTCGCGGGCCGCGGCGGCTGCGGCCTCCTGGGCTGACGCGGCGGCCTTCGTCGGGTCGGCCTTGGCCGCCAGCTCCTCGGCCGACTGACGGGCGGCGGTGGCGGTGGCCTGTGCCTCCTGCGCGGCGTCCTGCGCCTTGTCGGCGATCTCCTTGGCCTTGGCCGCGCGCTCGGCGTCGTCCTCGGTCAGTGCGTCCTTGATCTTGTCGAACAGGCCCATGTCCCGGGGCGTCCTCTCGGTGGGGCCAGCGGGCAGCGAACGGCGCCCGATGGCGTTGGTGCGGTCGTCGGGACCGCGGCCTCGCGATCCCGTGTGTGATCGAACCTAGGGCAGGCGGACGGATCCTGCCCGGTTGTCGACAGGTCCGGGACACTGCGTGGCAGAGGATCTCGCTGCGTGATCAACCTGCCCTCCCCCCCCGGGGTGTAAGGACACTAATCTAGGGTTAAACGGACCAAACCCCCGGGGGGGGGGGCTGGGGGGGGGGGCAGCAGGCGAGGGGGGGTGC
>JAEUJN010000109.1 GCA_016794595.1 Kineosporiaceae bacterium | reverse complement strand
TGGTGTGGTGGAGGGCACGCTGGGGAACTGGGTGAACCAGGCCCGCGCGGCCCGCGATGGCAGCGACGGCCTGTCCAAGGATGACGTGGAGGAGCTGCGCCGGCTGCGCGCGGAGGTCGCGGAGCTGCGGATGGAGCGTGGGCCGGCACGGCTCGCCGCGGTTGCATGCCGATCTGCGCGATGCCGGCTGGACGGTCTCCGACTCGATGCGCCGCCAGGGCCTGGTCGCCCGCCGGATCAAGCGGCGCAACGGGTTGACCAGGCAGGACAAGACCAAGACACCGTTCCCGGACCTGCTCGAGCGGAACTTCACCGCGGACCGTCCGAACGCCAGGTGGGTCGGCGACATCCAATGCCGACATCGGCATTGGATGTCCTATGCCGAGCTCCGGACTATGCCGACGTTGCTCGAGGTTGCGCAGTTCAGTGACGTGGATTGGGTTGGAAGGTCGGCATAGTCGCGGTGTGGTGATCACGCTTCAGGCACATGAGGTGTCTGGAGGTGTGGTTCGTGACGAAGAGATCGGCAACGGCCCGGCCGTATCCGGTTCGGATCGGGCGGCGGCCTGTTGGGCCGTTGGTACCGGGGGTTCTGGAGGAGTGTCGGTGGTGGTTCGCGGTGAAGGGGTACTCGCCGGGCTCGGTGGCCGCGGCCGTGAACCTGGCCCAGCGGCTGAGCGCCTGGATGGCAGAGGTCGGCGCTGGCGTCGATGAGATCGACGAGGAGCTGCTGGCTCGGTTCGTGAGGGCGGAACGGTCCCGTGAACGGCCGTGTTCATCGGTGAAGACCTGGATCGGCGCCCTCCGCCGGTTCCTGACAGATTCCGGCTACCTGCGGGCGGCCGTGGTCGAGGAATGGCAACTCACGCCGGCTCAGGCAGCGGTGGCCGAGTGGCGCGCGTGGATGCAGGGTCAGCGCGGGCTGAGCGAGAAGTCCGTCGTCGCCTATTGCTACTACGCCGCGGACCTGTTGGACGTGGTGACGGCGGCCGACGGGTCGGTGTGCTGGGACCGGCTCAACGCGTCGGTGATCAACGAGTATGTCGCTGACCGTGGCCGTGGCTACGGTGTTGCCGCTCGGGCTCACATCGTGGGCTCGGTCCGTTGCCTGCTGCGGTGGGCGCTGAGCACCGGACGCCTTGAGCGGGACCTGAGTGCCGGGATCCTCAAGCCTGCGGGGAGTAAGCGGTCGGTGCCGCGAGGAGTGCCCGCCGAACAGGTCGCGGCGCTCCTGGGCGTCTGCGACCCGGCCACCCCCATCGGGACACGCGACCGGGCACTGGTGTTGATGCTGGTCCGACTCGGGCTGCGGGCCGGCGAAGCCGCCCGCCTGCGGCTCGACGACATCGACTGGGCCAGCGGGCAGGTGAGAGTCACCGGGAAGGGCCGCGAGCACGTGCTGCCGCTACCTGTCGATGTGGGACAGGCGTTGGAGGCCTGGCTGCGGCTGCGACCTGAGGCACTGGATCGGGCTGTGTTCGTGCGCCTGCGGGCCCCACGCCGGATGATGACGACCTCGGGCCTGTCAGGGGTCATCGCGCGCCTGTCGGGCCTGGCCGGCATCGATCCGATCCATGCACACCGGCTCCGGCATACCGCCGCGATGGACGTTCTGGCCGGCGGTGGCACGCTGAGTGAAGCCAAGGAACTGCTGGGCCACGTCTACACCGTCACCACGATGACCTACGCCAAGGTCGACCTCGCCTCACTCCGCGAGCTGGTCGTCCCGTTCGGGCAGGTGCCGCGATGAGGCGCCCGAAGAACACCACGGCGAAGACGCCGGCGCCGACGTTGCGTGAACGGCTCGATGAGTACCTGGTGATGCGCCGGGCGCTGGGGTTCCAGCTCAACGACGTCGAGCGGCAGGTCGGCCTGTTCTGCACCTGGCTCGAAGCCCGCGGGCAGACGACGTTCACCATCGATGAGGCCGTGGCCTGGGCACGGCTCAACCCCGACGCGCACCCCTCGTGGTGGTCCACACGACTGTCTCTGGTGCGGCGCTTCGCCGGCTATCTGAACGCGAACGACGTCGACGTCCCGGTGATCCCGGCCGGACTGTTGCCAGCACGCAAGCCCCGAGCCGTGCCCTTCATCTACAGCCAAGACGACCTCGACCGGTTGCTCGCCGCCTGTGGCCGAGTGTTCAACGACGAGCGGATCGCCGCGACGATGCGCACCGCCATCGGGCTGCTTGCCGCCACAGGGCTGCGGATCGGGGAAGCATTGGCGCTGCGCGTGGGCGACATCGATCACGCCAACGACCTGTTGGTCATCAAAGCCGGGAAGTCTGCTGAGCGGCTCGTCCCGCTGCACCCCACGACGACGGCCGCGCTCATGGACTACATCGCGTTGCCAGCCCGCGCGGCCACCAACCCCGACCCCGATGGTCCGGTCTTCGTGACGGCCCACGGGACCGGGTACGTCTACGTGAGCGTGCAGAAACTGTTCGCTCGCGTCCGCAAGGAAGCCGGACTCCTCCCGCGCGGCAGAGCACGTCCGCGCCTGCACGACCTGCGGCACACCTTCGCCACCACGCACATGACCGCCGCCTACGCCCACGGCGGTGACCCCGACCGGGTGCTGTCGCTGCTCGCGACCTGGCTCGGGCACTGCGACGCCACCCACACCTACTGGTACCTGAGCGCGACCGGACAGCTCATGGCCCTGGCCGCCGGCCGGCTCGAGCTCAACGCCGGCACCGCACCAGGAGAACCCTCATGAACGCGCTTGCCGCCAGCTTGCAGACCTACTTCACGACGTTCGCCCACAGTCAACGGGACCTGTCGAGTCACACGATCGGTTCCTACCGCGACACGTGGCGGATGCTGCTGAAGTACCTGACCGCCACCCTCGGGGTCAGCGTCGACATGGTCGATTTCGACGCTCTCACCCCGACGAACATCACCGCCTTCCTCGACTACCTCGAGCGCGAACGCGGCAACAGCGCCAAGACCCGCAACGTCCGACTGACCGCGATCCGCGCCGTGCTCAGCCGTGCCCTGCCCAACCACCCCGAACACGCAGCGACGATCACCCAGGTCCTGGCGATCCCGCCCAAACGCACCACCAGACCGGTCATCGAGTTCCTCACCCCCGACGAGGTCACAGCCCTCCTCGCCGCCCCCGACCCCTCGACCCGGACCGGGCGACGCGATCACGCACTCCTGGTCATGACCGTGCAAACCGGGCTGCGCATCAGCGAGGTCTGCTCACTCACGATCAACGACGTCCACCTCGGCACCGGCCCCCACATCACCTGCACCGGCAAAGGACGCCGCCAACGCAGCACGCCCCTGACCGGCGCGACCGTGGCAGTGATGACGGCCTACCTGACAGAGCGGTCCGCCAGGCCCGGGACCGCACTGTTCTGCGGTCCCCACGGACAGTCGCTGTCCCGCGACGCGCTCGAGCATCGCCTTGCCACCCACGTCGCGGCCGCAACCACCGCCTGCCCAAGCCTGACCACCAAACACGTCACCATGCACACCCTGCGGCACACCGCAGCGATGAACCTGCTCACCGCCGGTGTCGACGTCGCCGTCATCGCGCTGTGGCTCGGGCACGCCGACACCCACAGCACCGACGCCTACCTCCACGCCGACATGGCCATCAAACAAGCAGCCCTCGACCGCACCCGACCACCCGACGTCGAACCAGGCATCTACCGCCCCGAGCCCGACATCCTCACCTGGCTCACAGCCCTCTGACCATGCCGACACTCCAACGCCGAAAGCCGCGCCAGCACAGCCCATCACGAGCAACGTCGGCATAGTCCGGAGCTCGGCATAGGACATCACCGAGATCCCGACCCGGGACGAGCACGGCCGGCCGGGTCCGAAGCTGTACTTGGCGACGGTGATCGACTTGTACTCGCGACGGTTGCTGGGGGCAGCCACGTCGCTGCATCCGGACGCGGAGCTTGCGTGCGCGGCGATTCAGATGGCGGTGGCCACCCGCGGCGGGGTGGATGCGGTGCACGGGCCTGGTTGGCGCCAGGACGAGTCGCAGCGGGTGATCTTCCACACCGACCGGGGCTCGACCTATACGGCGAATGCGTTCACCGCGTTGTGCCGTCGGCTGGGGATCCGTCAGTCGATGGGCCGGGTCGGTTCGTGTTTCGACAATGCTGCCGCGGAGGCGCTGTTCTCCTCCCTGGAGTGGGAAGTGCTCTCCTGCAACGACTTTACCAGTCCTGCCCAGGCTCGTAGGGTGGTCCTGGACTGGTGCTACGGGTTCTACAACCA
>JAEUJN010000050.1 GCA_016794595.1 Kineosporiaceae bacterium | reverse complement strand
CGACTGCCTGGACCTGGGCGAACGCTTCGGCTTCCGCTGACCCACCCCCCCGGGGGTGGTGGGTGATGTAGTAACTTTGAGGTGCAATATAAGGGGGGGGGGGGTGGGAGCCCCCGAGGGGGGCGCCGCCCCCCCCCCGGTCAACCGCCATTGCCGCCTATCCGACCGGCCATCCCCACGGGGGGGTGGGTCAGCGGAAGCCGAAGCGTTCGCCCAGGTCCAGGCAGTCGGCCAGCGGCAGCACGCCGTCCGAGGTGGCGGCCGAGCGCAGGCAGGCCGCCGCCACGCACACCCCGGCGCGCAGGCACTCCTCCACCGGGCGGCCCTCGTGCAGCCCGAGGATCACCCCGCTGGCGAACGCGTCCCCGGCACCGGTGCTGCTGACGACCTCCTCGCGCGGCAACCGCACGGAGGGTTGGCGCCAGAGCCCGCCATCCGGGGACGCCGCCACGCAGCCGGCCGGGAAGTGCACGGCCACCAGGGACCCCACGCCGAGGTCGACCAACCGGCGGGCGACCTCCTCCAGCTCCGGCCAGTTCGGGACGGCGCCGGCCCCCGCGGTGCCCAGGCTCGCCGGGTCGACCCCGGCCAGGGCGGAGGCCTCCAGGTCGTTGATCACCAGGTAGTCCAGGTGCGGCAGGCACGGCAGGGCGATCCGGCGCAGCACGGAGGGCTCGACCGAGACCATCTCCAGATTGGTGCGCAGGCCCTGGGCCTGGGCCGCCGCCAGCACCGTGACCCAGCCGTTGGGCTCGCCGTCCGGACCGTCGGCGTCCATCAGCGGGTGCAGCGCGGGGGCCCCCATGTGCAGGATGCGAGCGCGGGACTCGGCGAGCCGCACGTCCTGCGGACCCATCAGGCCGTTGGCGCCCGGATGGTGGAAGAAGGTCCGCGAACCACCGTCACGCACCACCATGGCGTCGGTGAAGGACGTCGCCGCCTCGCCCGCTCGCCGGATCCCCGAGGCGTCGACGCCGTTGGCCCGCAGGGCATCGACGAGGAAGTCGGCGTGCGGGTCGTCCCCGACCACGCCCTGGACGGCGATCGGGAAGGTGGCGCCCAGCCGGTGCAGGTCGACGGCGAGGTTGACCGCCGGACCCCCGGTGCTCAGCGACACCGACTCGATCAGGGCCAGCTTCTCCTGCTCGGGGTAGCGGTCGATCACCTTGCCGACATCGACCACGATCGAGCCGGCACACAGCACCCCCGACCGCTCCCCCGAGCGCTGCGAGCCACTCACCGGACCTCAGCCGATCATCAGCACGGGCTCGGTGATCCGCTGGTCCTCCTCCAGCGGCAACGCGGGCGCAATTCCCTTGCCGCGCAGGGCATCGTGGTAGGCCTGGACGCCCTGCTCCGGGGTCGCCTTGCCGGCGACCACCGAACGCATCACCGCCAGCAGGTCCAGCTGGGACTCGGCGCGCTGCACCTTGCGCCCGAACAGCGAGACCCGGGCGCCGGCCCGTTCGCCCTGGCTGAGCAGTTCGAGCGTGTCCCGCGTGGTCCCGGCCGACCCGCCCAGGATGCCGACCACCAGGGACGGGTCGTGCTGCACGAGTTCGGCCAGCGACTCGGCGCCGTTGAAGGCGATCTTCAGGAACAGGGGCCGCTCGATCTGGGTCACCCCGGCCAGCAACCGGATGATGTGGTCGTTCACGAAGGCCCCGACGTCGGCGCCGTCCAGGCCGACGGGGGCGTTGGGGTTGAACACCTCGAGGAAGTGCCGCATCCCGACGTCGTGCGCCTCGGCGCGGAAGGCGGCGTAGGCCTCCAGGGTGGCCAGATCGTGCTCGAGGTCGTTGTTGAAGGTCACCGAGTAGAGCACCAGGGAGCAGTACTCGCGCACCCGTTCCAGGCTGGCGGTCCGGAACGGCCGCGAGGGGTGGGAGGGGTAGGTGCCCCCGCGCGGGTTCCAGATGTCGGTGCTGTCGTTGGCCCGGACGGCGAGCGTCACGTCGCTGCTCTTGAACAGGCCGTCGTTGGCCAGGCGCTCACCGTTGGAGGCCGAGGTGAGCAGGATGTCGATCACTCCCGCCCGCACCTCCTCGGCCATGTGCTCGAGGTACTGCGGGCGCGTGCGGTAGCGCAGCCGAGCACCCGGCTCGGGCACCGACCCCGGCACGGGGGCCGGCGCCTGGACGCCGAAGGCCATGTCGGCGTCCTTGGCGTCCGCGATCAGGAAGTCGTCCGGCGTGTAGGTGCCGTGCGTGATCGAGTGCAATTTGCGTTCGAGGGCCTTCATGGCCCACACCCTAGGGTCAGCGCCCGCCGAACTGCGCCAAGGGCGCGACCACCTGATCCCGGCTTGTCGGCCGCGCGTGACCGGCCCGCTCGCCGCGGCGTCCCGGCGTTCCCCCGACGGAGCCGACCCGGGCACCGGCCGACGGTGGCTCGGTCGCCTCCGGCCTAGACTCCCCGGATGCCGATCCAGGTGAACGGGTCCCCGGCCGGCGGGGCACACCTCGGGCTCATCCCGTGGACGCCGGATCCGGTGGCGATCCAGCTCGGACCGATCCCGATCGCCTGGTACGGCATCGGGTACGCCCTCGGTCTGGCCGCCGCCTACCTGGTGATGACCCGCGAGGCGCGGCGCCGGGGGCTCGACGTCCGGGTGGTGGACAACGGCATCATCGTGGTGACGGTCGCCGGGCTGGTCGGCGGGCGGATCTACCACGTGATCGACCAGTGGGATTACTACTCCGATCACCTGACGGCCATCGTCACCCCGCCCTATCGGGGGCTGGGCGTGCTCGGCGGGATCATCACCGCGACGCTGGCCCTGGCCGTCCTCCTGCGGCGGTGGCAGCAGAGCTTCTGGGCCTGGGCGGACGTCGTGGCCCCGGGCGCCTTCCTGATGCAGGCGTTCGCCCGCTGGGGCAACTTCTTCAACCAGGAGCTGTACGGCCCGCCGACCGGGCTGCCCTGGGGCGTGGCCATCGACTGCGAGCACCGGGTGGCGCAGTGGCCGTGCAGCACCCACCCCGAGGCCACCACCGGATTCGCCCCGCTGTTCCTCTACGAGTCGATCAGCGGGGTGCTGGGCGCGATCACGCTGCTGGTCATCGCCCGCCGGTGGGGCGGGCGGCTGCGCAGCGGGGAACTGTTCCTGGTCTGGCTCATCTGGTACGCGGTGGTGCGGATCGCCCTGGAGTCGTTGCGGGTGAACGTCTGGACCACCGGCGGCGTCCCGACCGCCACGCTGGTCGCGGGAGCGCTCGGGCTGGGGGCGCTGGGCGTCCTGGTCGGCAGGCGCCTGGCGGCCCGGGGCTAGATGCGGGTCGCTCGCCCCTGTTCCAGGGCAGCGAGCCGGATCGACAACTCCTTGACGGCCTCGACCAGCACAGCAGTGAGGCCCCCGTAATCGACGGTGAGCCACTGGTTCGGCCCAAGGGGCCTGACCAGCTCGGGGAACGCCCTGCTCACGTCTTGAGCGATCACCCCGAGCTGTCGGGGGCCCCGCGCTGTTCCATCCTCGGCGCGGAGCCGGAACGACTGTCCGCGCACGGCCTGGAGAAGGTCCAGCACATCGACCAGCGGTTCCAGGGACGTCTTCAGCTGGACGTCACTATACGTGCGATAGGATTGTGCGCTGATCCAACCCTGCACCCCGAGGTTGTGGCGGATCCAGAAGCGGAAGTCGGACAGGCCGGACGGCGCATCGTTGTTCCCGAAAGCCAGCATCTGGCCCTCGGGGTTGACGATACCCAGACGCAGCGCGCCGCCGCTGATCGACAGGTCCCCCGTGACCGCGAGTCCTGCGTCGGCACGCAGCGACTTGCGGGACACGACCTCCTCCCCTCGCCACTCCAGGGCAAGCGTCTTGTCCCGTCGCACCCCGAGCGCGCCACCCGCATAGCCATAGAGAACGGGCCCGTCGACAGCACGGCCCTCTTCGCCGAACTTCTTGGTGAGAGGCTTCCCTTCTCGATCCCGGTAACTGGCCCCGTAGTAGCCGAGACCGTGCCAGTCATCAGCCGTCAACCGAACATCGGCAGGTGCCCTCAGATCAAGGGTGCCCAGAACGCTTAGCGAACCGTGCACCGACGCGCTGCCCTGGGATGTCCAGGTGATGACGACCTGCTGCCCTCCACTGGTCGTCCCGAGGGCCCCGCCGCCGAAACCGTAGAGCGCCGGCCCGTCCAGGGTGAGGCCCGCGAAGGGCCTGCCTGCCCCGTGCCACCCCAATCCGTGGTTCTGATCTGCCCTGAGCCGAAGGGCGGTGTCGGCGAGCGTCATCCCTGCCATCGCGGTCAGCGGGACTCGACATGCGACATCGTCCCGGTGCCATTCCAGCACCCGCCGCTGTCCACGCGCCGTCGTACCGAGCGCGCCGCCGGTCGCGCCGAACAGCACGGGACCGTCGATGGTCGCGCCCTCGAAGGGCTTGCCGCCGCCATACCACCCGAGCCCGGTGCTGAAGTCCCCCCTCCCCCGCAGCAACACATCCCGGCTGTTCGTGACCAGCTCCGAACCGAGGCTCATCCCCCCCGAGAAGTCCCCCGCACCCGTGACCGAGAGAGTCCCCAGCACCCTCAGACTGCTCTCCCCCGGGGTTGAGGATCGGGCCTCCACCACGTCGTGACCGGACCACAACCGGGCAACACCGCTCTCGGCGTACCAGATCCACCTTTGGCCGTCATCCGGCGATTCGACGAATGCCCGGACGCTTCGGTCGGCGAACGAGAGCCCTCCACCCGGGCCACCACTGTGCACCGGCGAACCTTCCACGTGAAGGGAGGTCCGCGGAGGCGTCCCCATCCCGATGCCGACACTCCCACCTTCGGGAAGCAGGGCCAGGGACGTCAGCGCTGAGTCCACGCCGAACAGCGGCACCTCGTGGCCGTCAACTGCGCCGGTGAGCCCAATGCCGCCGTCCGAGGTGACAGCGAGCGCGGCCCGGGTCACCTGATCCACGCTGAGCGGAACCCCACCGGTCGACACCGGACGGCGCAGTTCCACGCGACCCACCGGCATTCCTGCCAGTCGCCGTCGGGTCGCATCCACGGCCACAACGGCGCCGTGCTCACCCACGGTGACCTGGGCCAGGACCAACTGGAGGCCGTCGTCCGGCACGTCGCCGGGAGCCTGGAATCGCAACCAGGGTGCATGCAGCAGAACGGGGGCGTTGTCCGGCCCCGATTGCGCCTCCCGGAACGCAATGGTCAGCAGCATGGTGCCTGGCGCCAGTTCCTTCGTCTCAAGCACGAGGCCATCGGCGCCTTCGGTCGGGACGAGCGTGGTGCCCACTTCCAGCTGATCGGGCGGGACGTCCGGCTGGACGACGGCCGCTCCCCCGGCGGCGAGCACGATGAGCCGGCCCAGGACGTCGAGCCCCGTGCCCGGCGAGACGGTGACGTCGGGTCTGGTCGCTCGCGCGCTGACGGCCAGGCCGTCGGCCACGCCCCAAGAGTGCAGGCTCGACGCACTGGCCCGGGCCAGGGGCAGCAGGCCGCTCTCGACGTCGGTCAGGCTCTCCCCATGGCCGGTCGCGCCGGAACGCAGAGTGCCGTTGGGGAGGTCCATGTACTGCGTACGGGCCATTGGAGTGGCGCTCATGACGATGAGCTCCTTCGTCGCTTCAGGTGGGTCCTTGTCCGGCCCGAGCGGGCATACAGCGGTGGCAGCGGGTCCAGGGCACCGAGAGATCCGTCTCCGGTCCGCGCAGCGGGCGCTTGTGATCCGCACGGGTACATGGGTGGTCACGGCCGCGACGAGACCGGCATCCCCTCCACAGGGGTGCCGGGGACCCCTCCGGTGGCAGCAGTGGCACCCCCGGTGGCTGACGAAGGGGCGTCGGGGGTACCGGACATCTCCTCCAGCACCTGGATCGCCCCACTGATCCTCAGCAAGGTCTCGCGGAGCGTCACCTCCTGACCCATGAGCTCCTGGAGACGACGCTGTCCAAGTTCGTACTCGCGCCGCAGTTCGGCAAGTCGGGCCTGCAGCCGCTCGCTCATTCGGTTCCCTCACTCGTCACGGCCTGCTGGTCCGTCCGGCTCCCTCTCACGCTGTCGCCTGTCCGCTGGGCGTCCCGTGTTCCCCTCCTGACCTTCCGGCGCGTTCCTCGGTCGGACCCAGGACCCGATGAGAAGACGTGCACGCGAGGCTGCCGCGCCGGCAAGGTGGGACGTTCGAGATGACCGTCGCGCGACAACGTCGCCCCCTTGCTGGGGGACGACAAGCTCACCCTCCTCGCCCGTTCGGGCGTTGTCCAGGGACTGACGGGGGGTGATGGAGAGTGCTGGGGAGCTCTGCTAGGTCTCCTCGCGCGGCGCACGGCCACGGCCCAGGGCGACCTTGACCAGCACGCCCAGGCCGATGGCTCCCCAGATCGCGTTGAGCGTGGCTGCGGACCACACCCCTCCGGCGACCGCGGCGGCCCCCAGCCCGATCGAGCCACCGATGTTCAGCACCTGGTAGGACACGCTCTCGCCGTGCACGCGCTCGTTGGAGACCAGCCAGTAGGCCAGCAGCAGCATGCCGGTGCCGATCCAACCGAGCACTGCGGCCAGGGTGTCGAAGGGCATGCTGGACCTCTCAACCGGTGACGGGGGCGGCGGCGAGCTGAGCTGCGGTGCAGCCGATCAGCCCGGCGGCAACTTTACCCGCGACCACCCGGGTGGCGGCCTCGTCGAGCCGTCGGGCGAAGGTCGCCGAGCGCTTGGCCTCGGCGAGCAGGGCGGTGCGCATGAGGGGGGCGTGGGCGGTGTTCACGCTCAGCACCAGGTCACCGCCGGCCCCGATGAACCGGACGGCGCGACTGCCGACCGGCACGGAGGCAAGGGCTTTGGCGTTGCCGAGGTCATCGGAGACGACCACGCCGGTGAAGTGGAGGTCGCGGCGCAGGAGCGTGGTGGCGATCGCCGGGCTGAAGGCGGCGATGGCCTTGGAGTCCAACTTCGGGTAGCGCGCAGAGGACATCATCACCATCGCGGTCCCGGAGTCGATCGAGGCCGTGAACGGGGCCAGGTTGGTATCGCGCGCGGTGGTGACCGCATCGACCGCGGCGGCCGAGGTGTCGGTGTTGGCCCGCACGCGACCCAGGCCCGGGAAGTGCTTGGCGGCGGTGCTCAGGCGTTCTGCCCGGCTCGCGGTGACCACCGTGGCCACGTCGGCAGCAGCCGCGGACGGCGTGCTGCCGTACTCCCGCGCGGACCTGCCGATCGGGGGGTTGCTCGCCCGGTCGGCGACCGCGACGGTGTCCGCGACCGGGGCGAGATTGAGCGTGATCCCTGCGGCACGAAGGGCTTTGGCGGCAGCGCGGGTGCGCGCTGCCAGGGTGGCCGTCGTCCAGGTGCCCTGGGTCCGGGCCGGTGGCAGGGTGACGAACCCGGCGCCGGACAGGGTCTGCACCTTGCCGCCCTCCTGGTCGACGGCGACGTGCACGGGGATCCCGGTGGCCCGGCGCGAGGCGGTCTGGACGGCAGCGAGCTGCCGCCGCAGGACGGTGGCGCTGACGGTGCTGCGCCCGCGCAGGAAGACGCCCCCCACCTGGTAGCGGGTGGCAAGAGTGGCGGCGCTGCCCGCGGACCCGGCGGGAACGCCGATCATCAGCACCTGGCCCGCCCGTTCGGTGCGGGTCAGCCCGGCCATCAGGACGGCGGTGCAGCGGGCCTGCGCCTGCGGGCGGGTGAGCGGGGCACCGGAGGCGGTCGGCGACGGTGAGCCGGAGGCCGGTTCCGCGGACTGTCCGCCGCTCACCGACGCCGTCGAGACCACTGCCGCCGCGGCAGCGTCGGTGCCCGCCACCGGCCGACCGGACCGGGCGGCGTCCGGGCCACGATCGGAGGACGAGCACGCGGTCGGTGCGACCGGCAGCAGGGCGACCAGAAGCAGCGCGGCCGGCCGCCGAGCCCACCGCGCCGACCGTCCCGGCCACCACCCCGGCCGTCCTGGCCGGCCTCGCCGCGCGTCCTGCCATCCCGTGACCACCGGCACAGCCTGCCATGGCCGCCGTCGTCCCTCGCCGTGCCCTCGCGCGAGCGGCGGCCGAGCCGCCTATCCCATGACGTTGAGCACCCGAACAGCTACACCATGCGCCCTTCCGCTGGGGGCCGGCCGTGGCGCCGGTTCCAGGCGGCGACCCGGCGGTCGAGGAACGCCCCCGGCGTCGACAAGGACAGGTAGGCCAGGCCGCCCAGAAGCCAGATACCGCCGAACGCCGCGAACATCACCCCCTCGGCCAGGTCGTCACCGAGCAGGCGCCGGACCGGCTCGGCGGCCACCAGAGTCGGGTCGGCCACCGCGTAGCGCACGGTCACCACTCGCCCCGCGCTGAACCGGCTGTCCCCGACAACCAGGTGCTCCGTGTGCTGGGCACCCGCGGTGTCCGTGAACCGGACGACCGTCGACCATCCGCCCTTCCCGGCGCTCTCGCTGCTGACCACGGTGGCCTGGGCAGCCGCTGACCGCCGGGTGTCGGTCAAGGTCCGAGTGGCCTGCACGGTGTCGGCGACCAGCAGACCACTCACCACGCTCATGATCAGCGGCAACAGGACCGGCCACCACAACCACACGAGTCGACCGAGCAGCCGTTGCAGCACGCTGACATCATCGGGCAGGGTGACCGGCGGCGGGTTGCCGGGCACCTGGCGCCCGGCGAGCCCGGCCGAGCCCAGGGCAGGGCGAGCGAACAGGGGCGCCTGGTCAGGCCCGGACCACTTGGCCGCCCTGCACGGCGACGGTCACGGGCTCGAGCGGCCTCGGCGCCGGACCGGCGACGACGGCGCCGTCCGTCAGGGCGAACTTGCTCCCGTGACACGGGCAGTTGATCGTGCCCCCGGCGACGTCCGTCACGGTGCACCCGGCGTGCGTGCACACCGCGGAGAACGCCGTGACGGTGCCTGCGGCCGGCTGAGTGACCACGATCTTGGCGTCCGCCAGCACCTTTCCACCCCCGACGGGCACGTCGGCGAGAGCGACGATCCCCTCGGCCGCAGCGGGTTCGGAGGCAGCCGCCGCGCCCGGGGCGGAGGCGGCCGGGGAGGCAGCTGCCGGTGCGGACGCGGACTGCCCGTAGGTCGAGCATCCGGCGAGCACGGCAGTCGCACCGACCGCGGCCGCGGTCAGCAGGCAGCGGCGATCCGGGCAGCGAGAGTCGGGGGTGTCCATCGGGGAGGTTCCTTTCGTCGTGAGATCACTGTCAGCCAGAGGGCCGTGCCAGCGGGAAGGTCGAGAACCGCTATTGCCGTTCAGGAGCGCCGGTCAGAAGCGCACGCCAAAGGTGGTGAAGAACCACAACGACGACGTCAGCCAGAGCAGGGTCAGCCCGGTGAACACCAGGCCACCGAACGCCGGCAGCAGCCATCCGGGCAGCCCGGGACGCGAGAGCGCCAGCATCTTCACGGTGAACGCCCCGAAGAACAGGCAGCCGACCAGGGAATGGACCAGGACCCGGGTGTCGAACGCCTGGAAGCCCAGGGCATAGAGGCAGTGGACGGCGACCGGCACCGCGGCGAGGAAGGCGATCCGCCCGGACCACCGGTGCACGGTGCCGGTCCAGGCCGGGGCCCGGACGGGCAGCTTGCCGTACATCGCCAGGGCCGAGACCAGCTGCACCAGCGCCAGGGCGAAGGCCACCGTGCCGAGCCAGGCCTTGACCTCCTGCGGACCGGAGAACCCGGCGATGTTGATCGCGACCCCGGTCGGGGAGTGCAGGCGCCCGTACACCCCGATCATCACCGCGACCGCGCTGCCCGAGAGCAGCACGGCGATCAGTGCAGCAGAGCCTGTGGGCACGGCGGGAGCGGACGGCGCGGCCGAGGCAGTCGGCGGACCAGCGGGGACAGCGGGGTTCGGCGGGGATTCGGGCAGTGGCGGGAGGGCATCGTGGCTCACAGCAGGCTCCTGACGGGGGAGGGGATCGGACACGGAGACTCGCGAGAGTGCGAGGTCGGCCGGCGGTCAGCCGGCCGTCAGCTGGACGGGATCGGGCTCGGTGGCCGTGACGAGCGTGCCGTCGATGGTCACCGCACCGTTCGCCGGGTCGATCGCGGGGGCAGGTTCGGCAACCTCGTCGCGGCGTAGCACCCCGACCTGAGTGCCGTCGGGCAGCACGATCCACCCACCCACCACGCTGGCGCCTCGGATCTCGGCCGTCGCCCGGTACAGGCCCGAGGGCTTCTTGACCAACGGGGTCGAGTAGGTCCAGGTCGTGCCGTCGACGGTGATCGACCCGACGACCTTGCCCCCACCCCGGGTGCCGGTCAGCGTGTCGCCTGCCTTGTTGCGGGCGGTCAGCGTGCTGCCGTCGACCGTCCCCCCGAGCCAGGATTCGTTCGTCCCGTCGCACAGGTAGGCGATGACGCTCGTGGCCTTGACGACGATGGAGAGGGACCCACCCCCCGTGACCTTGCCCGCGTAGGTCGCGACCGCTGCCACCGACGGCGTGACCTGCACCGACGACGCGGACGGCGATGCAGACCCCGAGGTAGACGGCGAGGCAGACGGCGAGGAGGAAGGGGGCGTGGACGTGATCGGTGCGGACGGCACCGGAACCGATGCGACCACGTTCGCGCTGTCGGCGTCGAACACGCTCATGTTCGCGGCGATCAGGCCCACCGCCAGCGCAGCGCCGGCGACCAGGACGACGATCGGGGACTTCAGCTTCACGGGGACTCCAGGCAGGGATGGGGCCGCCATGCGCACGGCCGGTGCGGGTTCGGTGGACGCGATGTCAACTGCTGTACGCGGCGGCACGCCGATCGGTTCGCGGCCCGATGGAGGTTCGGGCAACGGCTGCTCTGCGTCCCTGCCTCCAGCGGATCGACCGCATCGCCGGATTGATACGAGCAGGTGCCCCTCCCACCTCCGCCGTCACCACGGGGGCCAGCACCCGAGAAGTCCCTCGGGTTCGCCGGATGTCGCTCGCCCGACGTCCACAGGTGAACTCGAGAGATGACCTCGACCGCCCTCCACCCCGCCGTCACGACGACCCCCGTCCCGCAGTACACCCGCGCCGGGGTGCTAGCCGTCTGGGCTGCCGCCGCCGTCCCGATGGGCCTGCTCTCGTGGGTCGTCGCCCCCATGGCCGCCGATCACCTGACCGGGCCGCTGCCGTTCGCTCGCGCGCTCATCGCCGCCATGACCGTGGGACTGGCCTGGCAGTTCCTGCTCGTGGCCGGGTTGGTTGCCCGCGAGCGACGTCGAGGGGAGATCCGCGGCATCCGCGCGGCGCTGTGGCTCCAGGCGCCGAGCGACCCCTCGACCGGACGTCACGCGCCCAGGGCCTGGTGGTGGCTCGTGCCGCTCCTGGCCGGCTCCGCCCTCGTGCAGTTGCTCCCCGCCGTGCCGATCCCGGCCGCCCGCGACCTGGGCACCCTGTTGGGCTCGCCGGACGGCCGCACCTTCTTCCACGGCAACTGGACGTGGTTCGCCGTGGTCGTCGCGCTCGCGCTGCTCAACACGGTGCTCGGGGAGGAGCTGTTGTTCCGCGGGTTCCTGCTGCCCCGGATGAGCCGGGCATTCGGGCGTTCGGACTGGATCGCGAACGGCCTGTTGTTCGCGATCTACCACGTGCACCAGCCGTGGTCGGTGCCGTCCGCGCTCATCGACACCGTGGTGCTCGCCTGGCCCAGCCGCCGCTGGCGCAGCGCCTGGTTCGGGATCGTGGTGCACAGCGGTCAGAGCGTGCTGTTCGTGACCCTCACGCTCCTGCTCGTGCTGGGATCGTGACCCCCGGGGATCCCGATCAGCCGCGCGGCGAGCACGCCTGCTCGACGGCCGCCGCGACCCCGTCGCGCTCCATCACCACGGCCAGCTCGTCGAACACCTCGACGAACGAGGGCACCTGCTCGAGCCCCAGCGCGCTGAACGACGGCAGCCTCAGGACGGCGCGCGGGTCGCTCCCCCGGCAGGCATCAAGATCCTGCTGCGAGACCAGGGGCTCGTGGACGTCGAAGGCCACCCCCCGGTCGTCGACCCCCCGCAGATAGCGCCGGAACCCCAACAGCAGCAACGCCTCTCGCCGGAGATCCAGCCCCTGCTCGACCTGGGTTCGCACCGTCACCGTGTGGAAGACCGGGATCTTCGCGGCGCCGTCCGAGGCGATGCGCAGCAGCTGATCGCGCACCGCTGGGTTCGCGAACCGGGACAGGATGCGGTCGCGGTAGTCGGTCAGGGACACCCCGGCCGGTCCCGTGATCAGCGGCAGCACATCGACGTCGATGAAGGTGCGCAGCAACCGGTACACCCGCGGATCGGCGAGCGCATCGTGCACGTACCGGTGCCCCATCAGCACCGCCAGGTGGGACATCAACACATGGGAGGCGTTGAGCATCCGCCCCTTGACCGCCTCGTAGCGGGCGACCTCGTCGCTGAAGGTGACCCCGACCTCCTCCCACCGCGGGCGCCCGGCCGGGAATCGGTCCTCCAGCACCCACTGCAGGTGGTCCTCGCCGAGGACGGCCAGCCGGTCGTCCAGCCCGGTGATCGCGTTGAGCTCCTCGCGCCGGGCCGCGTCGACCTGCGGGGCGATCCGGTCGACCATGCCGTTGGGGAAGCTGACCTCGTCCTCGATCCAGTGCGCCAGGCCCGGGTCGACCGCGCGGGCGTACCCGAGCACCGCCCGCCGCGTGGTGTCCCCGTTGCCGCGCAGGTTGTCGCACGAGATCATCGTGAACGGCGCAGTCCCCTCGGCCCTGCGCCGCGCCAGGGCAGCGACCAGTACCCCGAACACGGTGCGCGGCAACCGATCCCGCTCGCGCAGGTCGGCTGCCACCGCGGGCAGCCCCAGGTCGAACTCGCCACTGCCCTCGGCCAGGTTGTACGTGCTCTCGCCGATGGTCAGGCTCACGATCCGGGTGGACGGCGCCGCGAGGCGGTCCTGGGCAGCCTGCGGATCGGCCGGCGCGTGGGAGTAGCCGACCAGCGCCCCGATCACGCGGGAGGAGTGCGAGCCGTCCGGGGCGAACTCGGTGACCGAGTACAGGTGATCCTGCTCGGCGAGGTCGGCTGCCTTGGCCGCCGAGGCCGCTGCGGCGACCAGCCCGATGCCGTGCACCCCCCACTGCTCCTGGCCGGGCAGGTGCAGGCAACGGTCGACGTAGACCGCCTCGTGCACCCGGTGGAAGTTGCCGACCCCGATGTGCACGATGCCGGCCGTGACCGCGCTCCGGTCGTAGCCCGGAAGCGCAAACGCCTGCGAGCGACCGCCCGCAGCCGAACCACGAGCCGTGGCAAGCTGGTCCGCGGTCAGGCGGGGGCGTGTCGTCATCGGCTCACCGCTCCATTCCTCGGGGTCCCGGCGCTCCGTCGCGGCCGGTGGCGCCCCACGCTATGCGACCGGCCGGAGCGGCCGTCACCCGGTGCCGGGCGCCGCCTCAGGGACGCCTCAGGGACGCACCAGGCCCGGCTCAGGGTTCACCCCGGATCCCCCTCGACCGCCACGGGCGGAGACTGCGATCACCACCCCGGCATCGATCGGAGGCGTGCCGTGTCCGAACCCGCCCCCCGCTCCCCCTTCCTTCCCCCACGCTGGGTGATCCGGTTGTTCTGGAAGGCCCACCGCGCCTGGTTCCGGCTCACCGGTGGCCGCCGCGGGCTGTGGCCGGCCCGTCCGGACAGGTGGGGCGCCATGCGGGTCACCACCGTCGGGCGGCGTACCGGCCAGCAGCGCCCGGTCATCCTCGGCTACGTCGAGGACGGCCCGAACCTGGTCACCCTGGCCATGAACGGCTGGGGCGCGCCCGAACCGGCCTGGTGGCTCAACCTCCAGGCCGACCCCAAGGCCACGGTGGAGTTGACCTCCGGACGCCGCGAGGTCCGGGCCCGCGCCGCGACCGGCGCCGAGCGTGAGCGGCTCTGGCAGCGCTGGCGCGACCTGGACAAGGGCCTGGACGGCTATGCCGGGCGGCGGCCGACCGAGACCGCCGTCGTGATCCTCGAACCCGTGCTCGCGTCGTCCGGGTGATCGCCTGTGGGCTCGCCGTCCACAGGGTCGCCCGCGGACCCATCGGATCCGGTCGGGGATGTCAGCAGGGCGCGCACCTCCAGGAACCTGCCGAGGAAGGCCCGCTCGTCCAGGCGCAGGCGCCGCATCCAGGTGGTCACCTCGTGGTTGCACTTGCTGGCGTTGCAGCGCCGGCAGGCGGGGACGACGTTCTCCAGCGTGTAGCGCCCGCCCCGGGACAGCGGCTGGACGCAGTCCCGCTGGAGCGCACCATCCGCTCCATCCGCACCGCAGTAGGCGCAGCCACCCCAGGCCTCGACCAGCCCCGCCCACTGGGCATCGGTCAGGTCGTGGATGGCGCTCGCCATGCGGCGCCGGCGCCGGCGGGCCGCACGGTCACGACGACGGCTGGTGGCCATGGCGACAACCTAACCCGGCCGCCCCCTCGGACGGCGCGCGCCGGGCTCAGCCGCGCAGGCGGTCACCGGCCGGGTCGTACAGGCACTGGTCATGGCGGACGGCGCCGAACCGCTCCCCCATCACCTCGACCTCGAACTCCCGCTCCCCGGCGAGCTCCACCGGCAGATAGGCCGACAGGATCGTGCGTCCCACGGTGTGCCCGTACCCGGCGCTGCGCACGCCGGCCTGTGCGCCGCTGCCCGGGTGGACGATCATCTCCCCGCCGTGCGCCGGCACCGCGCCGAGTTCGGCGCTGAACCAGCACAGCCGCCGGGTGATGCCCGCCTCCGCCTGAGCACGCAGCGCCGGGCCGGCCAGCAACTCGTGCTTGTCCAGGCGGACGGCGAAGGCGAGCCCTGCCTCCAAGGGACTGGTGTCCGCCCGGACGTCCACGGCCCAGGCGACGTACTGCTTCTCCAGCCGCAGCGACTCGAGCGCGCGATAGCCGACGTCCCGGATGCCGTGTGCCTGGCCCGCTGCCAGGATCCGCTCGTAGGTGTCGGCCACATACTCGGTCGGCAGGTGCAGTTCCCAGCCGAGTTCCCCCACGTACCCGGCTCGCAGGGCGAGCACCGGCGCCCACCCGACGTCCGTCTCCCGGGCCGTCATGTACCCGAACGACGCCGAGTCCAGTGCCTGGGACATCAACGGCTGCAACACATCTCGGGCGAGCGGCCCGCACACGTTCAGGATCCCGTAGGCGCTGGTCACGTCGTCGATCAGCACGCTGCCGTCGTCCGGGGCATGCTGACGCAGGAAGGTCACGTCATGCCGTCCGAAGCCGCTGCCGGTGACCAGGTGGAACCGGTCCTCGGCCAGCCGGGTGATGGTCACGTCGGCCTCGATCCCGCCCCGGGCGTTGAGCAGTTGGGTGTAGACGATCCGCCCGAGGGGCACGTCGAGGTTGTTGCCGGCCAGGCGCTGCAGCAACGGCAGCGCGCCCCGGCCCCGAACGGTGAACTTGGCCATCGAGCTCTGGTCGATCACCCCGACCCCCTCGCGCACGGCCCGGTGCTCGGCGGCCTGGTGCCGCCAGGCCTCGCTGCGGCCGAAGGTCTCGGTCTCGGCCGGGTCCACCTCGCCCGGGGCGAACCAGAGCGCGCGCTCGTAGCCGAACCTGGCGCCGAACAGTGCCCCCCGCGCGCGCAGCCGGTCATGGACGGCGCTGCGCCGCTGCCCTCTCGGCGGGATGCTCGCCCGGTTCGGGAAGGCGATGTCGTAGTAGTGGCCGTAGGACTCCACGGCCGATCGCTCGAGCACTGCGGGCACCGCCTGCCCGACCCCGAACCGCCGGACGTCGAACGGCCACAGGTCCAGTCCGGGATCACCGTCGATGATCCAGTTCGCCAGCGCCCAGCCGGCCCCGCCGGCGGCCGCGATGCCGGCCGAGAATCCGCAGCAGTGGAACAGGTTGTCCACGTCCTCGGTCAGCCCCATCAGCGGCTCGGCGTCCGGTGAGAACGGGATCGGTCCGTTCACCCAGGTCCGGATGCCGAGGTCGGCGAACACCGGCACTCGGTGCGCGGTCGCCTGGGCCAGGGGGGCGAACCGGTCGTGGTTCGGGGCGAACAGCTCCGGACCGAGGTCGGCGGGGATCGTCCGCCAGCAGGCCCGCGTGCCCTGTTCCCACCCACCGACCACCAACGCGCCGAGCTCGGGCTTGAGGTAGATCCGGGCGTCCGGGTCGCGGAAGGTCGGCAGGTCGGGCGGCAGGTGAGCCGAGGTGTCGGTGACCACGTACTGGTGCTCGACCGCGGTGACCGCGGCGCTGGCCCCGGCCAGGCGAGCAGTCTGCGCGCCCCACATGCCGGTGGCGTTGACCGCCACCTCGCACTCCACCCGGCCCTGCTCGGTGAGCACGGCGGTCACCCGGCGCCCTCGCCGCTCCAGGGAGGTCACCCGGCACCCCTGGACGACGCGGACCCCCCGCGCCCGGGCGCCGGCGACGAACGAGAAGGTGAGCTGGGTGGGGTCGACGAACCCGTCGGACGGCGTCCAGGTGGCACCGTGGACGCCCTCGGGGTTCATCGGGGCGAACAGGCCGACCGCTTCGCGCGGGCTCACCAGGTGGATGTCGAACCCGAAACCGCGTGCCTGGGTGGCAACCCGCCGCAGTTCCTGCCAGCGTTGCGGGCTGGAGGCCACGCGCAGTCCACCCACCTCGCGCCACCCCGTGGCCTGGCCGGTCTCGGCCTCCAGCGTGCGGTAGGTCTCGACGCTGGTCTGCATCAGCTGGGTCAGGCTGGCGCTGCTGCGCAGTTGGCCCACCAGCCCGGCCGCGTGCCAGGTGCTGCCCTCGGTGAGTCTGGTTCGCTCCAGCAGCAGGACGTCCGTGCGCCCCCGCCGCGCCAGGTGGTGGGCAATGCTCGCGCCCACCACCCCGCCCCCGATGACGACGACCTCAGCGCGGTCGGGAAGTGACATCTCTCGATCCTTCCTGGACGACGTCAGGTCGGGTGCGGCATCCGGCGCAGGCGTGCGGCCGCCTCGACCGCCAGGGCGAGCATCGCCGAGCGGACGCCCGTGGCGGTGAACCAGCCCCGATGGCTCCACTGCTCCCCGTGCAGCGCGTCCCCGGCGTACAGCAGCGAGCCCACCCGCAGCCCACGGAAGTGGCCCACGGCGAAGAACGCCGACGCCTCCATCTCCACCGTGAGGCACCCCTCGGCCACTCGGCGATCGACCCGCTCGCGGGTCTCCCGGTAGATCGCGTCGGTGGTCCAGGTACGGCCCTTCGTGTACGGCACGCCGGCCGCCAGGAGCGCTGATTCCGTGGCGGCAACGGCGTCGGGGTGAGCCTGGACGGTGCGCCCGGGTGGCAGGTAGTGCAACGAGGTGCCCTCGTCGCGGACGGCACTGTCGACCACGATCGGGTGACCGACGTCCAGGCCGTCGACCAGCGCCCCGGCACCCCCGACGGCGATCACGTCCCGGCAGCCGTAGGCCGCGGCCTCCTCGAGGCAGATCACCCCGGCCGGGGCGCCCACCCCCGGGTAGAGGACGGCGACCGGCTCGCCGTCGACGTCCACCCGGTGGATGGCGCGCCCGCCGAACACCCCGCGCAGCTGTGTGGGCAGCGGGTTGTCCAGGGCCTCGACCACCTCGGGGAAGAAGCAGAGCACCAGCGCTCGGGGCACGTCCCGGGGCCGGAAGATCAGGGACGGCTCGATCACTCCCGGGGCGTCGCGGTCGTCCTCGAGCAGCGGCAGCTCCACTCGGTCAACCTACGACAACAATCTCTCGGTGATCACGAGGAGGCTCGGTCACCCGAGCTGGCCGATCAGTCAGTCCATGGTTGTCGCCAGGGGGGCATGGCGGGTCCAGGGCAGGCGGCGCTCGAGCTCGGCGGCGACGGACAGCAGCCGGGCCTCCTGGCCGGGGGCCACCACGATCTGCACGCCGATCGGCATCCCGGCGGAGTGCATCCCGACCGGCACCGTGGCCGCGGGGTACCCGGCGAAGTTCCACCAACTGGCCATCGGTGCCCAGCGCATCCCGTCGGCGAGGTTCGCCGTCCAGGATCGCTCGCGCCAGCCCGCGGCGACGGGCGGCAGGGAGGTCAGCACGGGGGTCAGCACGACGTCGTGGGTGTCGAAGAACCGGGCCGCGCGCTCCTGCCACTGCTGTCGATCGCGCTCGCGGACCAGCCGCAGCCGCTGCGCCACCCGTCCGACCTGGGCATGCCGGCGCTGGCGTGGCTCGAGCCCGGTGGCGTCGGCAACGGCGCCCACCTCGTCGGCGGTGGCTGCGGTGTACCAGGCCAGGATCGCGTTCGCGGTCGCCTGTGAGTACGGCGGATCGACATGGTGGAGCTCGTGTCCGGCCTCCCGCAGGGCCAGTGCCGCGCCGACCACAGCCCGCTGGATCTGCGGATCGGCACTCACTCCCGGGACGGGCACCGCGGTCGATCCGGCGATCACCAGGCGTTCGGTCGAGGGGTCGACCACGGCGAGGTCGGGCCGGTCGGCCATCACCGAGAGCAGCAGCGCGGCGTCGGCGACGGTGGTGGCCATCGGGCCGTTCTCGACCAGTCCCCGCCAGCCGTTCTGGCCGATGTCGCGGGGCACGACGCCTGGCCCGGGCTTGATCCCGATCACGCCGCAGGCAGCGGCCGGGATCCGGATCGACCCCAGTCCGTCGTTACCGTGTGCTCCGGGCACCATGGCCGCCGCGACCGCGGCGGCGCTGCCGCCGGAGGACCCACCCGGCGTCCGGTCGAGGTCCCAGGGGTTGCACGCGGCGCCCGCGGCGTCCTCGCTGGTGGCCCACACCCCGAGTTCGGGCATCCGGGTGATGCCGACGATCACGGCTCCGGCGGCCCGCAACCGCCGCACCAGCTCGTGGTCGGCACTTGCCGGCGCGGCGGCGGTCAGCGCGGTGCCGTAGCGGGTCGGCTCACCGGCGACCGCGACGTTGTCCTTCACGGCGATCGGGACGCCGGCCAGCGGCGCTGCAGCCGGGTCGGCCAGGTCGCCCCGCGCCGCCACGGCCGCCGCCTCGGCCAGGGCGGACTCGCGGCGGATCGCGACGAAGGCCCCCACCCGGGGGTTGAGCCGTTCGATGTGGTCGAGGTGCTCGGTGATCACCCGTCGCGGATCGGCATCCCCGGATCGAACCGCAGCCGCGATCTCGACGACGGTGCGTCCCACCCAGCTGGCCCGTTCGGTCATGGCGCTCTCCTCGGATGCCTGCGTCGTGCGGCAGCGCGGTGGCGTCCACGAGCACGCTCGCCGCCAGAGCGCTGGCCCGCCGTCCGTTGACCACCGACAGAGTGCCATGACCCCGGGGACGTCCCCGCTGGGACGTGGTCATCTCACAGTGCGGACACGCAGCGGCGGCCCCTCGCTTCGCCGCGCCGGGGCACCGGGCCGGCCGTTCCGCCATACTGGACGCGCCGCGCCCTCGCCGGGGGCACGTGGCGGCGGGCCCCTAGCTCAATGGCAGAGCATCGGACTTTTAATCCGCTGGTTCCGGGTTCGAGCCCCGGGGGGCCCACCCCTTCTGAACTTCAGTTTGCCCTCCTCGGAGGATCGGTCGTCGCTGCTCGTGACACCGTTCGTGACACACACGTGCTCTACCTTGGTGTCTTGGCTGCATCAGGGAAGGACACGGTGCCCGAGTCCACGGGTTCGCGGCGGCGCACGAAGTCGGCAGTCCGCGGATCGCTCGACCGGCTGCCGAGCGGCAGCTACCGGGTGCGGGTGAACGCCGGCACGGATCCGCTGACCGGGCGTCAGAACACGCTCGTCGAGGTCCGCGAGACCCGCCAGGAGGCCGAGAAGGCCCGAACCCGACTGCCGGCGTAGGTGGACGAGCGGCGCAACCCGCGGACCAAGGCGACCGTCGACCGGCTCCTCGACCGCTTCTACGCGCAGCAGCGTCGCTGCCGGCGACGGTGCCGGGGCGCCGCGGGCCTGGTCGACCACCGGGTCCACGGTGATCACCGGTGCGACAAGCGGTGCCAACCGCACGAGTGCACGCCAATGCAGGCCGCCACGGTCCGGCAGATCCACTTCATCCTGTCCGGTGCGCTGACCCGTGGCGTGCGCTGGCGCTGGATCACGACAAACCCGGCGCCTCACCCCCGTCCGCACCGCGGCCGAACCCCACCCCACCGACCCCCGAGGAAGCCGCACGCCTGCTCCAGGCTGCCTGGGAGGAGGACGAGACCTGGGGCAACTTCGTCTGGGTGGCCATGGTCACGGGCGCGCGCCGTGGCGAGCTCTGCGCGATCCGCCGGTCGTACGTCGAGGCCGTTTCGGTAGTGGCCAGGGGTGGGGTCGAACCGCCGACCCTCCGATTCGGGAGCGGACGCGCTCGGCTAGAAGAGCCCGCACGGACAGTACGAGAGCACTGCGCCAACCAGCACGACGACGATCAACGTTGCCAGTGCCGCGAGCGCGGACGACCTGGTCCGGTGCGAAGGCGGCCCGAACAGGATCCACGCACCGTAGATCACAAGGGCGCCGGAAGCGGTTCCGATCACCGTCGTGGCTGCGGGGTGGTGCTTCCATCCCCACACCGCAGCGCCGACTACCGCGGCGAACGCCAAGCAAGCGACGACGGCGAGGACCGCTTCACCGACGACGTCGTCAAGGATCCACTTGACGACGTCCTGAGCAAGCGCCCGCGCAACCGCAAACCGCGAAGGCTCTACGCCCTTGTGGTCCGCCACGCTCCAGACGGTACCCAGATCGTCATGTCGCGGGAACTGAACCCGACGACGGACCAAGAACCGCTGGTTCCGGGTTCGAGCCCGGGGGGGCTCACCGACGACCAGGTCAGTGCACGGGCCACCGTGACCCGCCTGACCAGGGCCTGGCCACTGCACAGAGGCGCGCCACCTCAGCGGGAGGCGGCCCGGTGGTACATCCGGATGGACAGCGGAACGAAGATCACCAACATCACCGCCGTCCACAGGATCGTGTAGGTCACCGGGCGCTGCAACGACCACACGTCCGGCACCCCGGCACCGGGCACCACGTTGCCGAACCGCTCGCGCGCCGCCTGGGTGACCGCCGAGACGGGATTCCACTCCGCGAACGCCCGCAGCGGTGCCGGGAAGGACTCCAGGGGCACGAAGGTGTTGGCGCAGAAGGTCAAAGGGAAGATCACGATGAACGAGGCGTTGTTGACCACCTCGGGGGTGCGCACCAGCAGCCCGACCACCGCCATCACCCAGGACATCGCGTAGGCGAACAGCAGCAGCACCCCGACGCCGATCAACGCATCGATCACCGAGGTGCGGATCCGCCAGCCGACGACGAGCCCCGTCAGCCCCATCACCACGATGGCGATCAGGTTGTTGGCCACATCCGCCACCGTGCGGCCGACCAGCACCGCCGAACCACTCATCGGCAACGACCGGAACCGGTCGATGACCCCCTTCTGCAGGTCCTCGGCCAGACTCGCCCCGGTGATCGTGGCGCCGAACACCACGGTCTGGGCGAAGATCCCCGCGATCAGGAACTCGCGGTAGAGGCCGGGATCGACCCCACCGGTGCCCCCCAGGTCGACCGCCCCGCCGAAGATGTAGGCGAACAGCAACACGAACATGATCGGCGACAGGGTGGCGAAGACCAGCAGGTCCGGCACCCGCTTGATCTTGATCAGGTTGCGCCGGGCGACGACGACCCCGTCGCCGAGCGCCTGAACCAGGGCGGTCATCGGGCGTTCTCCCTCTGCTTCGGGGAGCTGTCGCTCCCGGATTCGGGCGCCTGGTCCTCGGCGGCGTGGCCGGTCAGGGTGAGGAAGACGTCGTCCAGGGTCGGCCGGCGCACCCCCACGTCGAGCACCGGGATCTGCTCGGCGTCCAGCTCGCGCAGGGCCTCGACCAGCAGGGCCGCTGCCGGACGCTCACCCGCCACCCGCACGCTCACCCGCCGGATGTGCTCGGCGATGAACGGCTCCCCCACCCCGACCGCGGCGAGCACCTTGGCGGCGGCCGGGATCTGCGCCGCCTGCGCCACCACGACCTCGATCACCTCGCCACCCACCTGGGCCTTCAACTCGTCCGCGGTGCCGCGAGCGATGATCCGCCCGTGGTCGATGACCACGATGCTGTCGGCCAGCCGATCGGCCTCCTCCAGATACTGCGTGGTGAGCACCAGGGTGGCCCCGCCGGTGACCAGGTCGGCCAGAACGCCCCACATGTCGTTGCGGGAGCGGGGGTCCAGCCCGGTGGTGGGCTCGTCGAGGAAGAGCACCTGAGGCCTGGCCACCAGGGCAGCGGCCAGGTCGAGCCGCCGCCGCATGCCACCGGAGTAGGTCTTCACCGGCCGGTCGGCCGCATCCTCGAGCCGGAAGTCGGCCAGTAACTCCCGGGCGCGGGCCCGAGCCGGCCCGCGGCCCAGGTGGTAGAGGCGGCCCACCATGTCCAGGTTCTCGAACCCGGTCAGGTACTCGTCGACCGCCGCGTACTGGCCGGACAGGCCGATCACCTCACGCACCCGTTTGGGCTGGGCGAGGACGTCGATCCCGGCCACCTCGGCGCTGCCCGCGTCGGGACGCAGCAGAGTGGTCAGCACCCGCACCAGGGTGGTCTTGCCGGCCCCGTTCGGGCCCAGCACCCCCAGCACGCTACCGGCGGGAACCTCCAGGTCGAGGCCGTCCAGGGCCCGGATGCTGCCGTAGGCCTTGACCAGTCCCCGAGCGCGGACGGCGATCGGCGGGGAGACGAGGGACGGGGGTGCCGGGCGTGGAGCTGACGATGACGAGACCGGATCGGGGGTGGACATGCCCTCGACCCTAGGACGCACCACCGACAGGTGCCCGCTCAGCACCGGCAGCCGGGAGCCCCGGAGCCGCGACCGGGGCCCCGACTGCCCCGAACCCGCACACCCGAGCCACACCCCGAGCCACACCCTGAGACACACCCGAGACACACCCGGCGCACAGCACATTCTCAGCCGGGTCGCCGACAGTGATCTCGATCCGGTGAACGGCGCCGGACGGTTCCCGGCCCCCTGGAGATCCCGATGCGCACGATCGTCGCCGCCGTCACCGGCACCGTCGGCGGGTTGGTGCTGCTGTTCAGCTACCCCACCAGCACCAACTCCGTGGCCTCCCCCACCGCCGCGACCTCAGCGGAGTCCGGCAGCAGCGGTGACACCTCGGCGCAGTCCGGCTCCACCGCGGCAGCCAGCACCTACACCGGCGAGGCGGTCGACACTCGCTGGGGCGTCGTCCAGGTGCAGATCACGGTCGAGAACGGCGCGATCACGGCGTCCGAGGCGGTGCAGTACCCCCAGGAGAACCACAAGGACCTCGAGATCAACTCCTACGCCCTGCCGATCCTCGAGCAAGAGGTGATCGACGCCCAGAGCGCCGACATCGACGCGGTCTCCGGGGCCACCGTCACCAGTGACGGGTACGTCACCTCGCTGCAGTCGGCCATCGACCAGGCGGGCATCTGACCCGGTCGGCACCGGCCACTCACAACCCGCACGTTCCGGGCACGGGACCCCCCGAGTGGCCCAGCTCAGCGGGTGCCGGACTCAACCGGTCACCCCGGGGCGCCGATGCACGAACCACAAGAGGTCCGTCCGAGGTTTCCCCCCGCCGAGGAGCCCCCCACATGCTCGTGCTGCGCCGCTGGTCGATGGCAACCCGGATCTCCGGGCTCCTGGCCGTGATGGCGATCGCGCTGGTCACGATCGCCACCGTGGCGGTCACCTCCGAGCGATCGGCGACCGCCAGCCAGGACCGTTCGAGCGCCGTGGCCGCGCGAAGCCGAGAGGCGGCCGAGATGCGCTACCGGCTGGCGGACCTCAACGGGTGGCAGACCGCGTACGCGCTGGACGTTGCGCTGAAGGGGCCGGAGGGAGCCGCGGACGCGGCCCCGTCCCGAGCTGCGTTCCTGAAGGCCTCCACCCCGACGATCGAGGGGCTCGCCGCCCTGGAACAGAGGAGCAGGGGCCTCGTCGGCCCGGCCGAGCTCCAGCTGCTGAAGGAGTCCTCCGCTGCCCTCGAGGAGTTCATGAGTGTCGATCGCGACATCGTTGTCCGATACCGCACCGGACGGCCGGCGGACAAACGGGCGGCCGATGACCTCGTGCTGGGGCGGGAGATCGAACTGTTCGAGGCCTCCGCCGGCAAGCTGGCCACCTTCGCCGAGCGATTGACGGCCCTGCAGGAACAAGCCGAGAAGGACGCCGCCACGGCGGGGCGGCACTCGATCACGCTCACGCTGACGGTGACCGGCCTGGTCCTGCTGATCGCTCTGGTCGGCTCGGTGATCATCGTGCGCTCGATCCGGGGGCCGTTGGAGCAGTTGCGCCGACGGCTGCACGACATCGCCCGCGGGGACGGCGATCTCACCCATCGCCTCTCCGAGGACGGACGCGACGAGCTCTCCGAGATCTCGAGTCTGTTCAACGTCTTCGTCGAGGACGTCGCGGGCACCGTGCGCGAGGTCAAGGACGCCGCGACCACGCTGGCCGCGGCCACCGAGGAACTCTCGGCGACCTCCGCGACCATCGCCCAGGAGGGCGAGCGCACCACCGAACAGGCGGACTCGGTGGCCGGGGCCTCCGAGGAGATCGCGGTCAGCGTGCAGGAGCTCTCCCACAGCGCCACCCAGATGGGTGAGGCGATCGGCGAGATCGCGCGCAGCGCCAACGAGGTCTCGCAGGTGGCCTCGACCGCGGTCGACCTGGCCGACCGGACGACGTCCACGGTGCAACAGCTCGGCGACTCCTCGCAGGAGATCGGCAGCGTGGTGGCCCTGATCAGTTCGGTGGCCGAACAGACCAACCTGCTGGCACTCAACGCGACCATCGAGGCAGCGCGGGCCGGCGAGTCCGGACGCGGCTTCGCGGTGGTGGCCGGCGAGGTCAAGGAACTGGCCCAGGCCACCGCGCGAGCCACCGAGGACATCTCCCGCAGGATCGGCCAGATCCAGCGCGAGACCACCGACGCGGTGCAGGCGATCATCGAGATCGGGCAGGTCATCTCCACCATCAGCGATCACCAGACCTCGATCGCCGGCGCGGTGGAGGAACAGAGTGCCACCGCCTCGGGCATGCAGCGCTCGGTCGACGAGGTCGCCGTCGGCTCCCGCTCGATCAGCGCGAGCATCGGGCAGGTCGCCAGCTCGGCCGGGGCCACGACCAGCAGCGTGCAGGAGACCCTGCGGGCAACTCAGGAGCTGGCCGTCATGGGCAGCCGGCTGCAGACCCTGGTCTCGCGGTTCACCGTCTGACCGACGCGCCTCACAGTTCCGGGACGCACGGTCCATGGCCCAGCCGGGCGAGGCCCGTGCGGTCGCCCGGCCCGAGCTCGGTGATCACCCGGTTGGCCCGGGGATACATGATCTCGGAGGCTTGGTCCACATGGCCCAGGCCGACCAGGTGACCCAGCTCGTGCACGATCACCGCGCGGGCGAGCGCCGATCCGCCCGGCGCGGTGAGCTGGGCCGCCAGCGTCTCGGCGTCCAGGCTGACCTGACCGGTGACGTACACCGCGGGGCGCCCGGGACTGGTCATCGACAGGCTGCGGGCCTGACCGACGACATCGGTGGCGAAGTCGGAGTTCTCGGCCGCGGTCTGCCAGGCGATGAGCACCGGCGCCCACCGATCGCCGTAGCGCTGCGGCTGGTAGCCCGGCCGGGCCGGCGAGGGGGACTCGTCCGTGGCACCGTCGGCGACGAACCGCAGCCCGGTCGCGGCCGAGATCTGGCCCACGGCCGCCTCGATCAGCTCCCGGCCACCCGGCGGCGACCCCGCCTCACGCACCACGTAGTGCACCGGCCGGCAGGGGTCCCAGGCGACCGGGGTCAGCCCGTCGTCCTGCAGGTCCAGGAAGCGGTACCCGGTTCCCGGGAAGGGCACAAGGGGCGGCGCGCCGAGGGCCACGGCGGAGGCCTCGTGCCCCGGCGTCGGCTGGCCGAGAGGGGGCGAGTCGTCCCAGGCCCCGGTGACGGCACCGACCCCCAGAACCCCGGCGGCCAGCAGCAGTGCCCACCGCCGTGTCTGCTCGCCGACCTGGGTGCCGGTGCCGTCCACGACGCTCCCGTCGGCAGCCGCAGGGAGGACATGAGCCGCCGCCACCCGCCCAGGGCATCGTCAGGGCGGGTCAGCGCGCGGTCAGGACACGGTCAGGACGCGGTCAGGACGCGGTCAGGCCAAGGTCGAAACTCACGTCGCTCGAGGAGGCGGCATTCTGGTGCACCTCGACCGCGATCACGTTGGTGCCCGCCACCAACCGGCCGGCCGGGACGGTGAAGGTCACCGGGGTGTTCTCGGCCGATCCGGACAGGGCGGAAGAGGCCAGGGTGCTCGAGCTCAGGGTTCCGGCAGGCAGATTCGACCTGGCCACCTCGACCCCGTTGAGGTAGACCGCGGCCCCGTCATCGCGCACGAGGGAGAGCTGCAGCGCGGCCACGGTGTTCGGGTCGGCCACCGTGAAGGTGGAGCGGAAGTAGTACGTGATCGACCCGGACGGCACCGCGGTCGTCTCGTCACCGTCGCCGAAGCCCAGCTGCGCTCTGCCCGATGACCATCCGCTGTCGTCGAAACTGCTTTCTGCCCAGACAGTTCCGGTCGCCCCGCTGGTTCCTGCCCGGTACTTCCAGGTGCTCTGGCGTGGCAGCAGGGTGCCCAGCGGCAACGGAACCGTCACGCTCAACAGGTCGCTCGCCGGTGAGGCATTCGCCGCGGCGTCCAGGGCCAGCACGGCGTAGGAGTGCGTGGTCCCGGCAGTCCGGCCGGTGTCGGTCCAGCTGGTGCCGGTCACGGTGGCAGCCGTGGCGCCGTCCCGCAGCACCCGGTACCCGGTGACCGCCCGGTTGTCCGTGGCCGCGTCCCAGGCGAGGGCGACGCTGGTGCTGGTCACCGCCGTGGTGCGCAGGTTCGCGGGCGTGCTCGGCGCCACCAGATCCGGGTCCGGGGCGACCGCGGCGTCCAGGCCCAGGTCGAAGGAGACGTCACTCGAGGAGGAGGAGTTGTGCACCTCGACCGCGATCACATTGGTGCCGGGCACCAGGGCCGTGGTGGGCAGGGTCTGGGTGAACACCTGGCTCTCGCCCGTGCCACTGACCGCGCTCGACGGCAGCGTCGAGGAGCTGATCGTGCCCGAGGGCATGTTCGAGCGCCAGACCTCGGTGCCGTTCAGGTACACCACGGCCCCGTCGTCGCGCACCAGCGAGGCGGTCAGCGAACTGAACTGGCCCGGCGCGGTGATCGTGAAGTCCCGCCGGAAGTAGCGAGTGGTGCCGCTGCTGCCGATCACGGTCGCCTCGTCGCCGTCCCCGAAGCCGAGCTGCGCCGGCCCCGTGGCCCAGGTGCTGTCGTCGAAAGCCGGTGTACGCCAGGCGGTTGCCTGATTGGACCCGTTGGACAGGTAGCGCCAGGCCGACCCCATCGGCACCAGCACCTGGGTCAACGGCTTGGTGGTCACGGTCAGCGCCGGGGTCTGGGCGGAGACATTGCCCGCCTCGTCGACCGCGGCCACGGTGAACCGGTACGCGGTGGCGGGACTGAGCCCGGACTCGCTCCACGTCGTCGTTGTCGGGGACGCGATCAGCACCCCGTCGCGATAGACGCGGTAGCCGGCCAGGGCCTCGTCATCGGTCGAGGCGTTCCAGGCCAGGTCGACCCGGGTGTCGATCACCGCGGTGGTCCGCAGGCTGCCCGGGACGCTGGGCGGGGCGGTGTCGGGGAGGATCGGGAACTCGGCGAACCGCTGTTCACCGGTGTTCGCCCCCACCCGGGTGAACCCACCCCCCAGCCGCAGGTGGTCGCTGCCCGCCAGGACGGCGAACACGCCGAGCCCGTTCAGCAGTTGCGGGGCGAAGGTGGACAGCACGGCGCCGTTGCTGGCCCGCAGCGCGACGATGCCGGCCCGGGCCTGGCCGCCGAAGTCGAGATCGAAGTGCCCGCCCCCGTAGACCACGCCGTGGTAGATGTCGATGCCCTGGACGTCACCGTCCCCGTGGGTGTCCCATCGCTTGGCGCCACTCGACTTCGAGTACGCGATGACGTGCCCTCCCGGGCCTGAGACGGCGGCATAGACGGTTGCGTCATCCTGGGTGAGATCCCAGACGTAACAAGGCAGGACGGCGTCCACACACGGGATCGGGGGGTTCCACGAGGTGGCGGCCCCGGTCACCGGGTTGACCGACCCGAGATACCCCCGGGTGGCGCCGGACAACCTGGTCACCTCACCGGCGACGTAGAGCGCCGAGCCGTCCGGGGCCGCCATCAGAGTGCGGATGGAGGCGTCCGAGGAGGCGGTGAAGCCGGTGCGTAGCGCGCCGGTGGTGGCATCGAGGGCGCCCAGTCGCGAGCGCGCCACCCCGTTGAGGCTGGTGAAGTACCCCCCGGCATACAGGGTGTCGCCGATCAGCTCCAGCGAGGTCACGGTGGCGGGGGAACTGGCGGTGAAGGAGGTCAGCACCGACCCGCTGGGCACCCCGAGCGCGGCGATCCGGTTCCGGGTCAGGCCGCCGACCGCGGTAAAGGCCCCGCCCACGTACACCGTGCCGCCGTCGACGGAGGCCTCGAGCGCCCGCACCTCGCCGTTGGCCGACGGGTTCCAGGGCAGCAGCTCGCCGGTCACGGCGTCGACCGCTGCCAGGTAGTTGCGGGCCACGGTGGCCCCGGTCGTCGGGGACCAGAGCGCGGTGAAGCTGCCCCCGAAGACGATCGTGTTGCCGGCCCGGGCGATGGCGTAGACCCGCCCCGAGGTGGGATTCCAGGCCGGGCGCGGGGTCGGGTTGTAGGCCGCCTCGGCGGCGCTCACCCCGATCGGGATGCCGACCACCGCCACCAGGAGGGCGACCAGGGCAAGGGTCAGCCGGCGACTGAGTCCACCACGGTGCGTCACTGTGATCCTGACCTCGCTGCTCGTCCACCGTCTCTGACATCACCCACGGTAAGAACGATCAGGCGTCCGCCGGGCGCAGACCCACGAGCAGGCCACACCGTTCACCCGCCTGGCCGCCACCCGACAGAGGTACGGCCACACCGACAGGGTCAGAGGGCGAGGGTCACCCGGCGCGCGGCCCGGCCAGGAGCCGGACGGCATTGCCCTGCAGTACCTGCCGCTCGGCGTCCGGGGTCAGGCCGGCGGCGGCGACGAAGCCGAGAGGATCACGCTCGGCGAGCTCGAAGGGGTGGTCCGTCCCGAGCAGGACGTGGTCGGCGCCGACGTCCTCGACCAACCGGCGCAACGATGTGGGGTCGAAGACCGCCGTGTCGTAGTAGAGGTCGCCCACCAGTTCGCTCGGGGTCACCCTCGTGGTCCGGGCGACCGCCTTGCGGGACCACCCCAGGTCGAGCCGGCCCCGCAGGGCGGGTAGGCATCCCCCGCCGTGGGCCAGGCACAGCCGCAGCGGCGTCCGCTCGAGCACGCCGGAGAACGCCAGCCGCGCCACGGCGATCGCGGTCTCCATCGGATACCCGATGAGTTGGGGAAACCAGAAGTCGCCCAACCGGTTCGGGGCGGGGTTGCCGCTCGGGTGCAGCAGCACGAAGGTCTCGCGCTCGTGCAGCAACTGCCACAGTGCGGTGTTCACCGCGGCGTCCAGGTCCTGCCCGGCCCCCCGGGTGCCGATCGCCAGGCCGAGGACGCCGGCGCCGTCCAGGGCGGCTCGGGCCGTGTCGGCCGCCGAGAGGAACCCGATCGGCACGCCGGCCAGCGGCAGCAGGCGCTCCGGGCCGGCCGCGCAGTAGTCGACCAGCGCCTCGCTGCCGCGCCGCATCAGCTCGGTGACCAAGTTGGCGTCGGTGGCCATCGAGGCCATCAGGAACGGGGGCAGCGAGATGCACTGGTGGCTGATCCCGGCGGCGTCCAGCTCGGCCAGGCGTACCAGCGGATCGATCATGGAGCGCGGCAGCGGCAGCGGGGCACCGGGGCCCACCCCGCTGACCAACGGGTCGAGCCGCACCACGCCCTGCTCGACCCCGGACAGGTCGGCCAGTCCACGGTCGGCCAACCACGTCAGCACCGGCATCGGCATGGCGTGCGCATGGACGTCGACGGCCGTCGCCACGGTGAGGGGCGTAGCGGGGCGGGACCTCATGACGCCGACTCTGCCCCTTCCGGGGGCACCCTGCCCATCCCGCCCATCCCGCCCATCCCGCCGATCCGTCGCCCGGTGGGCGCCGAGCCGCCCGCGAGCCTGCGCGCTGGACCGGCTGGCGTTCCGCCATCGGGAAAGGTCACAGACAGACCGAGGTGCATGGCGCACGCTGGCTGCGTGGTGGGCGTGCTGGTCGGCGCCCCCAGCCGTGGCGGACGACGAGGCGAACGGGAGCGGCGCATGGGGCGGTTGACCGTGGTCGGCACGGACGTCGACATCGCCATGAAGCCGGGCGAGACGATTCTCGGCGCGCTGCACCGGGCCGGCTACGCCGCGACGTCCGGCTGCAAGCGCGGTGGCTGTGGCATCTGCAAGTTCGACGTCGTGGACGGCGCGATCAGTTACCGCGAGATCGTCGCCGACACGGTGCTCAGCCCCGAACTGCGCGCCTCCGGCACCTGCCTGATCTGCCGCGCCGTCCCCGAGGACGACGTGACCATCGCCACCCGGCCCGAGAGCACGGTGCGCTGCGTCGCCCCGTTCCTCACCGCGCTGGCCCGCTGAACCCCCGCTGCCGCGGGAGAACGTCTGCTCCGAGAAAGCGCTCCACCAACCGTCAGAACAAAGGAGTTCCGAATGACGATCCTGCGGATGGGGTACGTCCACGCACGCGTGACCGATCTGGCCCGCGCCAAGGACCACTACGCCAACACCCTGGGGCTCTACCCGACCCTCGAGGACGACGGCAAGCTGTACTTCAAGGGCTGGGACGAGTGGGACCACCACTCGGTCGTGCTCGAGGAGGGCGGCGTCGGCGCCATCAAGTTCGGCTTCAAGGTCGACCAGGCCTCCGATCTGGACGGCATCGAGGCCCGGGCGACGGCCTTCGGCGACTGCACGGTGACCCGGATGAGCGCCGGCGAGAACCGTGAGGTCAGCGACGGCGTCCGGGTTCACCTGCCCTGCATCGACCACACGTTCGAGTTCTATCACTCGATGACCGCGGTCGGCCTCGAGGTCGGCACCCACAACCCCGACGCCTTCCCCCGGCACCTGGTCGGCATCGGCGCCCCCATGCTCGACCACGCCCTGGTGATCGGTGAGGACATCGACACCGCGGCCCGGTTCTTCATGGAGGTCACGAACTTCTACACCACCGAGCGCGCGCAGACCACGCTCGGCGACGACGCCCAGACCATCGCGTTCTGGCTGTCCTCGATGCAGAAGGTGCACGACATCGCGCTGCTGCGTGGCCCGAACGGCAAGCTGCACCACTTCGCGTTCCAGATGCGTGACTGGAACGACATCCTGCACGCGGCCGACATCTTCACCATGGACGACGTGCCGATCGACGTGGGCCCGACCCGTCACGGCATCACCCGGGGCGAGACGATCTACTTCTTCGACCCCTCCGGCAACCGCAACGAGACCTTCGCCGGGGGTTACACCTCCTACCGTGACCGCCCGACGATCGTCTGGACGGCAGACCAGCTGGCGAAGGGGATCTTCTACCACGCCCGCGAGATCAAGGAGAGCTTCACCACCGTCTTCACCTGATCGACCCCCGGCCGGCGCCACTCACCCGGCGCCGGCCGACCAGGGCGACAGGCCAGGCGAGACACGACGAGGGCCCGTCCGTCCGGACGGGCCCTCTCCTGTGTCACGACTCGCGTCCCTGCACCCTCGTGATCATGCAGTTTCGAACAGTCGAAACTGCATGATCACGGTCAGGAGAGGGCGCCGGCGCCGGCCTCGGCGATCTGCAGGTCCTCCGCCTCGGACCCACCGGAGACGCCCACCGCACCGACGACCTGGCCGTCGACGGTCAACGGCACCCCACCCCCGAAGATGGTCAGTCGCGGGCGGGGGGGCAATCCGTGCAGCAGCGACGGTTCGTCCTTGATCATGTCTATCCAGGCATGGGTGGGCAGGCCGTTGAATGCCGCCACCGACCAGGCCTTGTCCTGGGCGACGGAGGAGGAGAAGAACGCCGCCCCGTCCATCCGGGCGAAGGCCACCAGATGCCCCCCGGGATCGGCGACGGCCACGTTCACCGGCACCCCCATCCCCTCGGCGTGGTTCACCGCTGCCGCCACCACCCGGAGCGCCGCCGCGTAGCTGATGGTCGGGACCGATCGGACGTCCATGGTTCTCCTCCCGCTTCCGTTTCCGGAGGGGTGTGTGGGTCAGGTCAGAACGGTGGTGAAGCGCTCGTTCAGCTCGCGCTGGATGTAGAAGATGCCCTTGCCGAGCGCCTCCGGGGTCCAGTTCACCGTGCCCCGGTCGGGGTAGGCCACGTAGCCGCCGGCGAAGACCTCGTTGCGGTTGCCGGAAGGGTCGAAGAAGTAGATGGTCTCGCCCCGGGTGATCCCGTGCTGGGTCGGGCCCACGTCGATCGGCACGTCGTCCATCGCGAACAACTGCCCGGCCCGCTTGATCTCCGACCAGTCCGCCAGGTGGAAGGCGAAGTGGTGCAGCTTGCCCTGAGGACCCTTGATCACCGCGATGTCGTGCACGTTGTTGCCCGCGGCCATCCAGGTGCCGATCATCATCGCGCCGTCGTCCAGCGACTCGACCACCCGCTCGGTGGCGTAGAACCCGAGCACGTCGTGGAAGAAGGCGTCCATCAGGTTGACGTCGTCCGCGGTGATCAGGGCGTGCTCGATCCGGGGAGCGCCGACGCCGACCAGGTGGCGGGGGAACACCTCCGGGTTGTGGAACCCGACCTCGGTGCCCACCCGGGTCATCGAGTGGTAGATCTCGATCACGTGCTCCGACGGGGTGATCATGCGGATCCCGTCACCGGTCTCCAGGTTGTCCCCCGAGCTCATCCGCTCGATCGTGACCCCGAAGTTCTGCGCGTTGCGCTCGATCACGTCGATGTCGGCAGGGTCGTTGACCTTGTAGCCGAGCTTGACCAGCCCGACGCCGCCCGCCTCCAGGACCACCGAGTGGTGATCCCACTCGTCCCAGCCCTTGAAGTACAGCCGGTCCTCGGTCTCGTGCATGGGGTACAGGCCCAGGGTCTGGCCGTAGTGGGCCTTGGCGGCGTCGAGATTGGTGACCCGGGCATGGACATACCCGAGGCGAGTCACTCCGTGCAGTGGCATGAGGGTGCTCCTTGTCGATGGTGGACGCGGCACGCAGCGACCGCGGACGCCGGGTCGTTCCGGGATCGCCGGCTCTCCCGACTCGTTGGCCATGGGCTGTCACACGTGCCTGGGTCAACGGTCTGTCAGGCGCCGCCAGGTCCCGGGAGACGTTCCGTGTCACGGAACGTCTCCCGCGCCGGACGACCCCCTCGATCAGAACCGGCCGGACGACGAGCCCGCCGGGCCCGCCGGCTCAGCGCTTGATCAGCGGCGAGCGCAGGCCACCGGAGTGCCGGTTGCTCTCGTCCAGGAACTCCTCCCGGCTGATGTCCCGCGGGAAGAGCCGGCGCGACATCAGGGTCTTCATCGCGGCCTCGACCATCGCCGGCGGGCCGCACAGATAGGCCACGTGGCCGGCCAGGCTCGCGTTGTCCGCGGCGACCACGTCGGTGACCAGGCCGGCGGCGTACCCCTGGGCCTCGAGCTCGGGGGTGACCTCTTCCTCGGACAGGCACGGCCGGTAGACGAAGCGGTCCGGGTGCCGGGTGGCCAGGTCGCGGAACAACTCGACGTCGTACAGCGCCGCCCGGGTCCGTGCGCCCTGGTAGAGCAGGATCCTCGACGGTCCGGGCCGGTCGGCCTGCGTCTCGTCCTGCAGGACGCGCTTGATCATGGAGGCGATCGGTGCCAGCCCCGTACCCCCGGCGATCATCACGGCGGGCTCGGTACGGCGCATCCTCACCGTGAACCGGCCATACGGGCCGGCCAGCGAAACCTGTTCTCCCACAGCCAGATCCCTGAACACCCAGCCGTCACTGCAGACTCCCCCGGGCGTGCGGCGGATCTGGAACTCGAGCCGGCGTCCCTGCGAGGGCGGGTTGGCCATGGAGTAGGTGCGGGTGACCCCCGAGGCCCCACCGGCGCGGGTGGCCGGGATCTGCCAGGCCATGTACTGCCCGGCGTCGAAGGTCATGTCGCGATCGAGTTCGACGATCACCCGGCGCGTGTCGACCGCCACGTCCTCGAGGGCCACGATCGTGCCTGCGTAGTCCTCGACGGCGTGCGAGGGCGCCTCGTCGTCGGCATCGATGTCGGCCTCGAGGACGACGTCACTGCGCGGGGTCGCGCAGCACAGCAACGTCTTCCCCTCGTCACGCTCGATGTCCATCAGGGCGAAGGCGGACGACGCCCCGTGGTCGACCTCGCCGTCGAGCACCTCGACCTTGCAGGTGCCGCAGGTGCCGTGAGTGCACGAGTGCGGAACCCAGACCCCGGCGCGCAGGCAGGCGTCCAGGATGGTCTGGTCCTCGCGGCAGGTGATCTCGGCGCCGATCGGGTCGACGGTGATCTGGTAGGTCTCGGTCACGAGGTTCTCGCCCCTACGTTCGGCCCGTGATCGTGCACTGTCGACTCGTCGACAGTGCACGATCACGGGGAGGTGGGTCACGCGTGATCAGGCAGGTCCGCGGGCCGGCAGGCCCCGCGGAACTGCCTGATCACGCGGGTGGTGCGTCAGGCGGCGTTGGCCACGATCAGGCTCTTGTGGCCGATCCCCAGGCTCTCCAGCGACTGGTCACCGGAGGGACTGATCGAGGCGTCGTCGACCTCCCACGCGAACTGCGCCGTGGCGGGGTCGAAGTCGGGGTCCTGGCCCCAGACGGGGTAGACGACCTCGGACAGGAACGCCGACCAGGGCATGGCCTTGGGCACCCGGAAGCACGAGGGGGCGCAGATGAACATGTTGTGCTTCCAGTACACGTGCACCAGCTGGTCGTCGCCGTACAGCTCCTGCCGTGAGCTCGAGGGGAACTTGTACTCCCCGATCGCTCGGACTGCCATCTCGGTGTCTCCTCTCGGTCAGTTGCCGGCGACGGGGGTCGGGGCAGGGGCATGGGACGTCGTGTGCCAGGCGGCCCAGTCCAGGGCCTCCTGCGACCCGGCGTACTCGCCGTTGTCCCCGGGCTGGAGCCCGTACCAGGCCAGCACGTCGGGCACGGTCGGGCCGCCGCAGTTGCCCATGTAGATCTGGTGCACCGGCAACCAGGCCTGCACGTACTTCTCCGGCTCCCGGTCGAAGATCCACTTGCAGCCGTCGGAGCAGAAGTCGAACCGCTCGCCCTCGTAGATCGAGTGCCGCTGGCAGATCGTCGTCGGGTCACCCGGTTCGGTGAACAGCATCGGGATCTGGCAGGTCTGGCACAGCTGGGGCAGCGCCCGAGCGAAGTGCCGTCCACCACCCTCGACCATGCGAGAAGCCTTGTCCCACAACGGCTTGTAGAGAGTGTCGAAGGTGTCCGGGTACTGCTCGGCCAGCCACTGCAGGTGCTCGGAGTCCGGCGTGGTGGTGTTGAACGCCGCGGCGAAACTGAACTGGTACAGGGTCCAGTACACCTGGTGAGAGAGGATCTCCTTCTCGTCGATCGCGTGCTGCACGTGCTTGGGGGGACGGATCCCGTAGTACTCCAGGTCCTTGAACAGGCCACCGAGCATCTGCTGCTCGAAGTACAGCTCGAAGGCCTCCTTCCAGCTCATCACCTTGCGCGGCAGCATGTAGTCGAGCATCTGGCTGACCAGGGCGAGCAGCCGGTACCCGCGCCAGAACCACTTGTCGATCCACTCCTGCACGATCGGCACGTTGTCCGGGTCCTGCTCGAGCAGGAACTTGATCGCCTCCAGCCCGAACGTCATGTGCCGGGACTCATCGCTCTGCGCCGAGAACCCGAAGGTCATGGTCGGCAGGTCGCCGTTGAACGAGGCGCCGGACATGAACGGCACGAACAGCAGGTTGGTCAGCAGGTACTCGAAGCTGAACCCGATGGCGATCATGAACTCGAACGGGCCGGCCGAGACCGCGTCGTCGAAGAACGACTTCGGCACCGACAGGTACCAGACCCGGTCGTGCTGGTGGTGCCAGGAGTGGAACCCGCCGTAGAACTTGTTGTAGTTCGACAGGGTGTGGATCTCGGTCTGCGCGTGGCGCAACTCGTCCTGGCTCTGGCACAGGGCGGCGAACCGCGGGCCGGGGCCGTTCAGGTGCCGGGCGAGGAACGAGAAGTTGCGGTGCGCCTGGTACTCCAGCGGGGTCACGCCCTGCAGGAACAGCTTCATCGCGTTGAGGTACTTGGCGTCCGCCAGGGACAGGTGCCCCTGACCCTGGGCGAAGGAGTCCAGGACGGCGTAGAGCCGCTTGTCCTTCTCCGCCTGGTACTTCATGTAGGCGTCCACGGTCAGGCGGAAGGGGTCCTCCCACTTCGACCAGTCGTGGATCTTGATGCCCTCGAAGGTGGTGTACGGGTACGCCTCGGCGTTGTCCACGTACGAGAAGTCCCAGTCGAGGTCATGGGTGAGCGCGGCGTACCGCTGCTTCATCGAGAGCTTGCGAGGTGCGGCCATGGCGTCGTCGTCTCCTCAGTGGTCCCAGGCGATGATGATCTCGTCGTCGTCCCATTCCTTGATGTGCCCGAAGTAGGACACGATCGCGAGCTGGAACTCGTGCGTCTCCCACTCGCGGCCGAGGCGCTCCTCGACACTCTCGCGGGTGATCCGCAGCTTCTGCGGCGAGGTGATCCGGACCAGGCCGGGGAAGTGCTGGACGGCACACTCGGGGTTGTCGGCCTCGATGGCCTCGACCACGGCGCGGCTGTCCTCGCTCTCCTGCAGGTCCACCCCGACGGGCCGGGTGCTCGTTGTCTGGCTCATGGCGGTCAGGACTCCTTGGCGAACAGGCCGGCGAGCCCGGCAGAACGAGCAGTGACGTAGTCCTCGGCGCCCACCGAGAGGTGGCCGTCGATGATCCGGGCGACCCCGGCAACCGCGTCGGTGGCCCCGGGCAGCAGCCGGGCCACCGCACCGGCGAGCGCGGCCCGGTTGGACTCGCCGTGCTCCGCATCCGCCAGCCAGGCCTTGTACAGCGCGTCCACCCAGCGGCGGTGGTCGGCGAACCATCCCGACAGGTGCTGGGCGATCAGCGAGTAGCCGCCCGCACCACCGAGCAGGGCCGCCTCGTCGAGGTGGGCGTAGAGCAGCCCGTAGAGCATCTGGTCGACCAGGTCGAGCCCGACGTGGGCCACCGCCCAGTCCTTCTCGATCAGCAACTGCTCGACGTAGCGGCGCAGCGGCTGCAGGTCGGCGTTCTCCAGCCAGTGGGTCTTGGCCGCACCGAGCAGGCTGTCGGTCCCGCCGTCCAGGGTGATGCCGGCCTTGCTCAGCAGCTGGGCGGTGCCGATCCGGTCGAAGGACGCGTAGGACAGGCACTGCTCGATCGTGGTGCCGTAGGCGAACCGGCAGCCGTCGGCGGAGATCATCTGCGCGCCGGCCTCATAGTGCCGCATCGGGATCACGGCCTGCGCCAGCGCCGCCTTCCACCCCTCCGGCAGCTTCTCCATCAGGGAGCGGCTCTCGAGGTAGGACAGCGTGGAGGCGAAGGCCTCGTGCAGGTGCGAGCGCGCCGTGACGTACGGGTAGTAGTAGAGCTGGCGCGGGTCGGTGAACGAGTACGGGTCGGTCAGCCGCAGGGCCGAGTAGGTCGGGTCGTAGAGCTCGTGCTCGGGGTCCCACAGCGGGCGGTAGTGGAAGTTCGTCACCGCCTGGATGTCGATCGAGCCTTCCTCGTAGCGCGAGGCCGGCCGGTCACCGAACCGAGCGGTGAGGTTGGTGAAGGTCTTGCGCTTGGCCTCGATGACCTGGGTGCGTAGCTCGTACTGCACGTCGGGCCCTCCTGTCGGGGTGTGATGCGCTGTGCTGCGAGTTCGCCGGTTCGGCCGGGGTCGCATCGTGCGTCGGTGAGGTGGGGCACTACTTCTCGGGTGATACTTCGGTGGCTCTCGGTGGTTCTTGTTCGTCCCTCGGCCGGCTCAGGCGTCGACCGAGTGGTGGGGCAGGCCGGCCGAGACCAGCAGCAGCACGAGCAGATCGGCCACGGCCTCGGCGCCGTCCAGCTCGCGGGGCGGACCGGCGTCCACGCCGTCCCCGACCAGTTGGGCGAACGCCTTGCCGTCCTCGAACCGGGTCGAGAACCGGACGGCGCGCTGCCGGTAGGTGACCGTGAACGCCAGCTCGGCGTCCGTGGCCTCGTCGAACAGGCCCAGCTGGTCCTCGGAATCGGCCAGCACTGCGTTGGCCTCGCAGACCAGCTGCTCACCCAGCGCACGAATCGCCACGTGTTTGTCGGCGCCGACGCTGGCCAGCACCGGGCTGGACAGTCGCGTCTTGTACATCAGGGGCTGGTCGAGATCGACATCCTCGACCTCGGCGCCGATGAGTTCGGCAACACGCATCATGAACGGCGTCATCGCACTCCCTCCAGTGGCGCGTCATCGCGCCCAGGCCACGGTGAGCCAGCCGCCCGCGGGCGGGGCCGGTTGTTCCTCTTCACGGAACGGCACCCGAATCCGGGCAGCTCAGAGGGCCCGAACCGGTCAGGTCGGGTCCGGGCCAGGTCACGTCTGGTCAGGTCGGGGTGGGTGCGCCCAGGCTCCGGGACAGGGCCAGAGCCGCGGTCCGGACGGCGGGGGCCATCCGCTCGATGTCCAGGCGCTCGGCACGTCCGGTGACCGACAACGCGGCGACCACGGCGCCGTCCACTCCGAAGACCGGGCAGGCGGCACACACCACCCCCATGGCCGACTCTTGCCGGTCGTAGGAGATCCCGCTCGCCCTGATAGCGGCCAGTTCCCGGGTCAGCGCGCCGGGCATGATGATCGTGTATGCGGTCCGCCGCGCCAGCCCGGCCTCGATCCGGGCCCGCACCACCTCGGGGGAGCTGAAGGCGAGCATGGCCTTGCCCACCCCGGTGGCGTGCGCGGGCAGCCGCCCCCCGACCCGTGAGGGCAGGGGCTGGACGTCGCGGGCCCACAGGATCTCGACGTAGACCACCTCGATCCCGTCCAGGACGGCCAGGTGGACGTTGTTGCCGGTCGCCTCGCGCAGGTCCTCCATGAACGGGCGGGCCGCCTCGTGCAGGGCATGCCGCCGCGGGACCAGCTGGCCCAGCTCGAACAACCGCAGCCCCAGCCGGACGCCCCCGCCCTCGCCCTGCTCGAGCAGCCCCAGCCGGATCAGCTCCGCCGCCAGGCGGTGCGTGGTCGACTTCGCCAGGCCCGACCGGCGGGCGATGTCCGAGATGCCGATCTCGGCATGCTCTGCGTCGAAACACCCGAGAACAAGAGACGCCCGTTCGAGCAACGAGGTGGGCGAGGATGCGTCGGAGGCCGCATCGTTCCGCTCAGTGGGACACATGGGTTGCATGGTCACCGGGCCAGGGGCGACTGTCTAGTCAGTGACACACCTCACGTGGCACCGTCGCCACGAGTTGGGAGGAGCTCCGCCGATGTCCACCATGGCCCGCTCTGCCACCACCGCACCGCGCCAGCGCAGCCTGACCCTCGTCACCGCCCCGCCCACGGCCACCGTGTCCGCTCCGGTGCCCGTCAGTACCGTCCGGCGCCGCGCTGCGGAGGAGTCCACGGTCGGCGGGGTCAAGTCCGTCACCTCGGCCCTCGACGTGCTCGACTGCTTCCTGGACGCCGAGGAGCTGGGGGTCAGTGACATCGCGCGCCGGCTCGGGGTGGCCAAGAGCACGGCCCATCGCCTGCTCACCTCCCTGAGCGCCCGAGGCCTGACCGACAAGAACCCGGAGACCGGTCACTACCGGCTCGGCCTGCACCTGTTCGAGTTGGGTCAACTGGCCGGTGACCGGATGCGCCTGCGCCGCACCGCTATCCCCCTGCTGGAGGAGCTGCGTCAGCTCACGGGCTGCACCGTGCACCTGGGCGTGGCCGACGGTAGCAACATCATCTACATCGAGCGGCTCGAGCCGCTGCGGGGAATGCCCCCGATGACGGCGGTCTCCCGCCGGCTGCCCTCGCACTGCACCAGCTCCGGCAAGGTGATCACCGCCTTCGACCCGGAGGCGGCCCGTGCCCGCAAGGAGGCCGGCTTCCCGGCCCTGACGAACTGCTCGATCCGCACCGAGGCCGACTTCGACAAGGCCCGGGCCGAGATCCGGCGCCGGGGCGTGGCCACCAACGTCGGCGAGGCGATGCTCGGCTTCTCGTCCGTGGCCGCCCCCGTGTTGGACTCCAGTGGGCGTGCGCGGGCTGCGATCTCGCTGGTCGGCACCACCGAGCAGATCGCCGGCAACCTCGGTCGCTCGGCCCAACTGGTCACCGTGGCCGCCCGTCGACTCGCCCGATCGCTCGGGATCTGACCGCTCGGCCGCCGGCGCGGTGATCGCCTCCGGGCGGCCGTGACCCCCGCCGCGGCTCGCCCGGCTGTGACACCGAACACCCTGCGTGGCCGGGCGTTCCGCTGGGCCGAACACCACCCCCACCCAGACCCCCGGACGCCCTAGCGTCACCGGTGACCGGAAGGAGAACCCGCGTGGACGCCGAAGCGCGCAGCCGAGCTGCCCGAGCACTGCTCGAGGCCTACGAGACCGGCAAGCCGATCGACCCGCTGATCGATGCGAACCCCGAGATGGTGCTCGAGGACAGCTATGCGATCCAGCTGATCCAGATCGAGCACCGGCTGGCCGCCGGGGCCACGATCAAGGGCCACAAGGTCGGCTTGACCTCGGCCGCCATGCAGCGGCAGATGCAGGTCACCCAGCCCGACTTCGGGCACCTGCTGGACGACATGTTCCACCTCGAGAACTCCACCATCTCGGCGGGCACCTTCCTGCAGCCGCGCATCGAGCCCGAGGTCGCCTTCGTGTTGAGGCGTCCGCTCACCGGGCCCGGCGTGACCGTGGCCGAGGCGGCCGCGGCGATCGACTTCGTGCTCCCCTCGCTGGAGCTGATCGACTCGCGCATCCGGGACTGGAAGATCAGCTTCTTCGACACCGTCGCCGACAACGCCTCCTCCGGTGGCGTCGTCCTGGGCAGCACCCCGGTGGGCGTGCAGGACGTCGACCTGCGCCGCTCCGGGTGCGTGCTGTACCGCAACGGTGAGGTCGTGGGCACCGGCGCCGGCGGCGCCGTCCTCGGCTCGCCGATCACCTCCCTGGCCTGGCTGGCCAACACCCTCGGCGCCCGCGGCGTGACCCTCGAGGCGGGCCACGTCGTGCTGCCCGGCTCGATCACCGCCTCGGTTCCGGTCACCCCCGGCGACACCTTCAGCGCCACGTTCGCCGGCATCGGCAGCGTCACCGTGCGCTTCGCCCCCGACGCCCCCGAAGGGAAATGACGATGAGCGAGACCCGCAAGGCGACGGCGGCGATCGTCGGCCCGGGCAACATCGGCACCGACCTGATGTTCAAGCTGCTGCGGCGCAGCGAGATCATCCAGCCCCGGTTCATGATCGGTGTCGACCCGTCCTCCGACGGCCTGCGGCGCGCGGCGAGCGTCGGCCTCGAGGCCAGCCACGAGGGGGTCGACTGGCTGCTCCGCCAGGACGAACTGCCGGACATCGTCTTCGAGGCGACCTCTGCCAAGGCGCACGCGGCCAACGCCCCCCGCTATGCCGAGGCCGGCATCCTGGCCGTCGACCTGACCCCGGCCGCGGTCGGCCCGTACATCTGCCCGCCGGTCAACCTCGACTTCAACCTGGACGCGGTCAACGTCAACATGATCACGTGCGGCGGACAGGCCACCACCCCCATGGTGCGCGCGGTCAGCGACGTGGTCGACGTTCCCTACGCCGAGATCGTGGCCTCGATCTCGAGCAAGTCGGCGGGCCCGGGCACCCGGGCCAACATCGACGAGTTCACCGAGACCACCTCGGCCGCACTGGAAGTCGTCGGCGGCGCCACCCGAGGCAAGGCGATCATCATCCTGAACCCGGTCGAACCCCCGCTGATGATGCGCAACTCGGTCTTCTGCGCCATTCCCGCCGAGGCCGGTGAACCAGGGGAACTGCAGGACAAGATCCTGGAGTCGATCAACGCCATGGTGGAGCGGGTGCGGGAGTACGTGCCCGGCTATCACCTGCGCGCCGAGCCCCAGTTCGACCACGCTCGCGAGCTGTGGAGGGGCATGGCCAGGGTGTTCATCCCGGTCGAGGTCAAGGGCCGCGGTGACTACCTGCCCGACTACGCGGGCAACCTGGACATCATCACCGCGGCCGCAGCCCGGGTCGGCGACATCCTGGCCGCCCACCGGCTGGGGGTCGCCTCCGGCTGGAAGTCCTCCGCCGAGCTCGGCGACCTCGACGAGACGGCCGAGTCCACCACCACCGACGCGACGGCAGGAGTCTGACCCGCCATGGGCGACATGATCAACACCGGAGAGGACGCCCCGGTCGTCACCCATGAGGTGACCGAGTCCGAGGTGCTGGCCAACACCCCCCGGGGCGGTCAGGAACGGGATCTGCGGATCACCGACTCCACCCTGCGGGACGGCTCGCACGCGATGTCCCACCAGTTCACCGAGGAGCAGGTGCGGGGCGTCGTCCACGCCCTGGACAAGGCCGGCGTCCAGGTGATCGAGGTCAGCCACGGCGACGGGCTGGGCGGGTCGAGTTTCAACTACGGCTTCAGCCGGGTCGACGAGATGCAGCTGATCAAAGCCGCTGTGGAGGAAGCGAGGCAAGCCAAGATCGCGATCCTGATGCTGCCCGGCCTGGGCACCGTGCACGAACTGCAGCAGGCGCACTCGATGGGGGCCTCGGTCGCCCGGATCGCCACGCACTGCACCGAGGCCGACGTGTCGATCCAGCACTTCGGCGAGGCCCGCCGGCTCGGCATGGAGACGGTCGGCTTCCTGATGCTCTCGCACCGCGCCAGCCCCGAGATGCTCGCCCAGCAGGCGAGGATCATGGTGGACGCCGGGGCACAGTGCGTGTACGTGGTCGACTCGGCCGGTGCCCTGGTGCTCGAGACCGCCCAGGAGCGGATCAAGGCCGTGCTGGCCGAGATCGGGCACGAGGCACAGGTCGGTTTCCACGGTCACCAGAACCTGTCGATGGGCATCGCCAACTCGGTACTCGCCTACCAGGCGGGGGCCAAGCAGATCGACGGCGCGCTGTGCGCCCTCGGCGCCGGCGCGGGCAACTCCCCCACCGAGGTCCTGGCCGCCACCTTCGAGCGCATGGGCATCAAGACCGGGGTCGATCTCGGTGAGGTGCTCTCGGCGGCCGAGGACGTCGTCCGGCCGTTCATCCCGCGCCTGCCGTGGATGGACCGGGCCTCGATCACCCAGGGATATGCCGGGGTGTACTCCAGCTTCCTGCTGCACGCCGAACGGGCGGCCGAGCGCTACGGCGTCCCGGCACACCAGATCCTGCAGCGGGTCGGCGAGTTCGGGTACGTGGGCGGCCAGGAGGACATGATCATCGACATCGCCCTGCAGCTGGCGCAGGAGCAACAGCTGGGCGATCTCGCCGGGATGGGAGTGCGCTGATGGCCGGCACGGGATGGGACATCGACCGGGCCGCAACGGCTCTGCTCGAGTGTGAGGCGGGCCGGTACGACCGGGGCCCGATCACCGAGGAGTGGCCCGAGCTGGACTACGACACTGCGTACGCGGTGCAGGACGAGACGCTGCGGCGCCGGCTGGCCCGCGGCGAGAAGCTGATCGGGGTCAAGCTCGGGCTGACCAGCCGCGCCAAGCAGAAGCGGATGGGCATCGACGTCCCGCTGGTCGCCGGGCTGACCGATGCCATGCTGCTGCCCGCCGGGGAGCCGGTGCCGCAGGGCAAGCTGATCCACCCGCGGATCGAGCCCGAGATCGTCTTCATCCTGGGGCGTGATCTCGAGGGTCCCGGAGTCAGTGCGGCACAGGCACTCTCAGCGGTCGACCTGGTGCTCGGCGGGGCCGAGGTGATCGACAGCCGCTACCGCGACTTCAAGTTCACCCTGCCGGACGTCGTGGCCGACAACGCCTCCTCCGGCGCCTTCGTCACCGGCCCGGTGGCACTGCCCGCCGACGGCCTGGACCTGGCGCTGGAGGCGGTGCTGGTCGAGGTGGACGGCGCGATCGTCGACTCGGCCACCGGCGCCGCGGTGCAGGGGCATCCGGCCGAGGCGCTCGCGCTGGCGGTGAACGACCTCGGGCGCCGGGGCAAGAAGCTCGAGGCCGGCTGGATCGTCCTGACCGGGGGCATGACGGACGCCGTGTTCGCCCCGCCCGGCTCCAGCGTGGCCTGCCACTTCACCAACCTCGGGTCGGTCTACCTGCACGGCGGCCCGGCCGCGGACGCAGCCGACGGGGCGGGTGCCTGATGCCCCTGGTGGAGGTCACCCTGGCCACCGGCCGGACGCCGGAACAGCTCCGCGCGCTGATGCGCGAGGTGCACGAGGCCGTCGTCCGTTCGGTGGGTGCGCCGGACGCGAACGTGCGCGTCGTCGTCCGCGAGGTCCCACCGACACACTGGTCAGCAGGCGGCGTCACCCTCGCCGAGCGGCGAGCCGCCGAGGAAGGGAACTGACGTGGAGTTCTTCGGCCACATCATCGACGGCGTCGAGGTCGAGTCCCTCGACGGCGGCCGGTTCGACGTGTACAACCCTTGGACCCGTGAGGTCTGGGCACAGGCCGCCGAGGGCGGGGCGCAGGACGCCCGTCGCGCGGTGGCCAGCGCCCGCACGGCGTTCGACTCCGGCCCCTGGCCGCGGATGGGCCGCACCGAGCGCGCCCGGTGGATCCACAAGCTCGCCGACCGGATGGAGGAGAAGGTCGACGAGCTCGCCGGCTACGACTCCACCAACATGGCCAAGCCGTTGGAGCAGGCCAAACACGATGTGGCACGGTCGGTCTGGAACTTCCGGTTCTTCGCCGACCACCAGCGTGACCACTGCGGCGAGGTGTTCCCGATGGACTCGGGCCACCACTGCTACAGCGAGTTCGGCCCCGCGGGGGTGGTGGCGGCGATCTCGCCGTGGAACTTCCCGCTGATGATGGCGTCCTGGAAGATCGCCCCCGCGATCGCGTGGGGAAACACCTGCATCATCAAGCCGTCCGAGGACACCCCCGCCTCGGTCACGCACCTGGGCCGGCTGGCCGCCGAGGTGGGCTTCCCGCCAGGGGTGCTCAACGTGCTCAACGGGCACGGCGCGCCGGCCGGGTCGAGCCTGACCGCCGACTGGGACGTCGACCGGGTGACCTTCACCGGCTCCTCGACCACCGGTAAGGCCGTGATGGCCTCCGCCGCCACGCATCTGGCGCCGGTGTCACTGGAGCTGGGCGGCAAAGGCGCGAACATCGTGTTCGACGACGCCGACCTGGACAACGCGGTCTACTGGGCCGTGGAGGCGATCTTCCGCAACGCTGGCCAGATCTGCCTGGCCGGGTCGCGGCTCTTCGTCCAGGACGGCATCTACGACGAGTTCATGAAGCGGTTCGTCGCCAAGGCCGAGGAGTTGCAGATCGGGGACCCGCTGGCTCCCGGCACGAAGTTCTCGGCGCTCTCCTCGCGCAAGCACTTCGACAAGGTGACCGGCTACGTCGCCCAGATCGAGGAACTGGGGGGGCACATCTACACCGGCGGGGTGGCGACCGACGGCTCCTGGGTGGTGCGTCCTACCGTCGCCGACGGGCTGGCCCTGGACGCGGCCCCCTACTGCGAGGAGATCTTCGGGCCGGTCTGCATCGTCAACCGCTTCACCGACGAGGCCGAGGCCGTCCGGATGGCGAACGACACCCGCTACGGCCTGAACGCGATGCTGTTCACCGAGAACCTGTCCCGCGCCCACCGGGTCAGCTCTCAGCTGCGAGCCGGAACGGTCTGGGTCAACTGCTTCTTCATCCGTGACCTGCGCACCCCCTTCGGCGGCGTCGGCGACTCCGGCGTCGGCCGCGAGGGTGGCAACTTCAGCCGCGAGTTCTTCACCGAACCCAAGGCCGTCGTCATGCAAATCACTCGCTGACAACCCGCTCATGCTCCGCGGGTGACCGCTCATGCTCCGCAGGTGACGTCACAAGAAGGTATAACGCCCCCACTGGCGCGCACGCGAGCACAGCTGCGGGACGACGGTGCCAGCGATCACGAGATCTCCCGCAGGCTGCACAACGGCCGGCTGATCGCGCTGCGCCGCGGCATCCTGGCCCCGCCAGGGCTGCACCCGTTGGACGCCGAGGCGGCGGCCGCCGTCCGAGCCCTGCGCCGGGACGTTGCGGTGAGCCACGCGCATGCGGCCCGGTTGTGGGGACTGCCCGAGCCGCGGGCAGGCTGGCCGCCGCTGGCCGTGACCGCCGTGACCGGGCCGACCCGTCGTCGCGACGGGCTGCACGTGCTGGTGGCGCCCTGCTCGGACGAAGAGGTCACGCGGGATCCCCAGGGCGTCCCGGTGACCACCCTGGCGCGAACCGTGGCCGACTGCCTGCGCACCCTGCCGCCGGCCGATGCCCTGGCCATGGCGGACGCCGCGCTGCGCCGTCTCGGCCTGTCCACCAACGACCTGTTCATCGCGCTGTACCGCCAGCGCGGCTGGCCCGGCGTGGTGCGCGCCCGGACGCTTGGCGGACTGGCCAGTCCTCGTCGCGAGACGCCGCTGGAGTCCTGGTCGGCCTGGGCGTTCCACGACTGCGCCGTTCGGGCACCGATGTGGCAGGTCGACCTCGCCACTGCGGAGGGGCAGTTCGTCGGCAGGGTCGACTGCTGGTGGCCCGCCGGCGTGGTCGGTGAGGCGGACGGCCGGACCAAGATGCTGCTCGCGGCGGCCGAACAGGGCGGGGCCACCGCCCGGACCCTGGCCGAGCTCGTCGCCGCAGAGCGTCGTCGAGAACAGGCGATCCGCGATCTGGGTGCCGAACTGGTCCGGTGGGAGGCGGCCGACGTCCTGCACTCGGGCCGCGCACTGGACCTCGCCCGACGGCTCAACCGCACCCTGGCCGAGCGGCGCCACTTCATCGGCCGCGCCCACCCCGCTCATACTCCGCAGCCGTCACCGGAGGGCGATCACCTGCGGCCGAATCCGGCCCTCCGCGGAGCATGACGGGTCACCCGCGGAGCACGGGCCGGTTGGGTCAGGTGGTGCTGGCCCGGCGGATCTTGGCCCGCTCACGCAGGAACTCGATCGCGATCGGGATCACCGAGACGGCGACGATGGCCAACAGGATGACCTCGATGTTCGCGCGAACGAACTCGACCTGCCCGAGAGCGGCACCCAGCAGCGTCACGCCGGTGGCCCACAACACGGCACCGATCCCGCTGTAGAGGAAGTAGCGGCGGCGGTCCATCCGGCCCACGCCCGCCATGACCGTGATGAAAGTCCGCACAATGGGGACGAACCGGGCGAGCACGATGGCCCGGTTGCCGTACTTGTCGAAGAATTCGGTGGTCTTGTCGACATACTCTCGGCGGAACAGCCGCGAATCCGGCTTGCGGAAGATCGCCGGCCCGGTGACGACACCGATCTGGTACCCCACCACATTGCCCACGAAGGCCGCCACGGTGAGCACCAGGCAGGCCAGCCACAACGAGTGGTGGATCACCCCGGTGCTGATCAGCATGCCGACGGTGAACAGCAGCGAGTCACCGGGCAGGAAGAACCCGATCAACAGGCCGCACTCGGCGAAGACGATCGCCGTCGCGCCCCACAGTGCCCAGGTCCCCAGGGCGTCGAGCAAGGTGTCCGGGTTCAGCCACGACGGGCCGAGAGCCAGCGACTGGACCAGCATGATGGATTCCATGAGCACCGAGACAGCCTACGTGGACACGGTGGGTGTCGGGCCCTGGGCCGGAGATTGGCCGGACGACGCCCGCTACGACCCGGAGCTGCTGCGGCTGGGTGACCGTCGCAACGTGGCCGATCGCTACCGCTACTGGAGCGTGCCGGCCATCCGGGCCGACCTTGCCGGGCGCGCCCACCCGTTCCACGTCGCGATCGAGAACTGGGCGCACGATCTGAACATCGGGTCCGTGGTGCGCACCGCCAATGCGTTCAACACTGCCGGCGTCCACATCGTGGGACGGCGTCGCTGGAACCGCCGGGGTGCCATGGTCACCGACGCCTACCTGGACGTCGTCCACCACCCGGACGCCGGCCACCTCCTCCAGTGGGCGGCGGGCGAGGACCTGCCCGTCCTGGGTGTCGACAACCTGCCGGGCGCCGTCCCGCTGGAGACCTACGAGGTGCCGCGGCGCTGCGTGATGCTGTTCGGCCAGGAGGGTCCTGGGCTCTCCGAGCAGGCGCGGACGGCGTGCCGCGACGTGCTCTCGATCGCCCAGTTCGGCTCCACCCGCTCGATCAACGCCGCGGCAGCGGCCGCCATCGCGATGCACGCGTGGATCCGGCGGCACGCCCCGGCCATCCCGCGGGATTGAGCAACCCGGCGAGCCGAGCCGACCGGCCGACCCCCGCGCCACCCCGCAACTCACTGGTTCACTCTGTGGGTGTCGGTGCTGCTGATCGGGGTTGTGGTGAGGTGGTTCCGGTGTCATCCCTGGTCTCCCACCGGGTCACTGCCTCACCTGCTCGGCCTTCGAGGTCCTGCATGAGTTCAGCGGGGCCCGGTGGCCCAGGACACCCTGACCGGCTACAGGGCTAATGCGCCAGTGAGCGCCGATCAGTGAGCGACCGGCTGTGGTGTCCCGAGACCACCGGGTGGCTTCCCCACTGGTAGCAACAGCGAGGAGAACCACTGTGAGTATCCCCCGTGACCTGGGCGGCGTGCGGGTGAGCGCCGGGGTGGATTGGGCCAAGGCCGACCATGTGGTGTGTGTGGTCGGTGCCGAGGGTGAGGTGATCGAGCGGTTCGGTGTCGCCCATGACGGTGCCGGGCTGAAGCGGATGACGGCCCGGTTGCTGCGCGCCGGTGTCGGCCAGGTCGGCATCGAACGCGGGGACGGGCCGGTGGTGGCGGCGCTGTTGGCGGCGGGCCTGACGGTGTATGTCATCCCGCCGGGGCAGGTGAAGAACCTGCGGTCGCGGTACGGGTCGGCGGGCAACAAGGACGACCGTTTCGATGCCTATGTCCTGGCCGATGTGGTCCGCACCGATGCCCGCCGGTTACGCCCGATGATCTTCGACAGCGAGGCGACCACCACGATGCGGGCCAGTGTGCGGGCCCGCCGGGATCTGGTCTCGGCCCGGGTCGCGGTCGCCAACCAGCTGCTGGCCCACCTGCAGGGCGTCTTCCCTGCTGCGTCAACCCTGTTCAGCGCGATGCACAAGGCTGTGACACTGTCGTTCCTGGAGCAGTTCACCACCCAGGAACACGCCGACCGGCTCACCGTCGACGGGCTGGGTTCCTGGCTGACGAGCGTGTCCTACCGCGGCCGGGTCAGCCCACAGGTCCTGCACGCCCGGCTGACCGCCGCCCCCCGCGGGGTGGTGGGTGCCACCGCGGCGATCCACGCAGTGACCACCTTGGCCCTGGTGGCGGTCCTGCGGTCGTTGAACACCCAGATCCAGGTCCTGGCCGACAGCATCACCGAACAACTCGGCACCCACCCCGACCGGGCCACCTTCACCAGCCTGCCCCGCTCCGGCACCATCCGGGCCGCTCGTCTCCTGGCCGAGATCGGCGATGCCCGGGGCCGGTTCCCCACCCCGAACTCCCTGGCCGCACTGGCCGGCGTGGTCCCCTCGACCCGCCGCTCGGGCAAGAGCGAGAGCGTGGTGTTCCGCTGGGCCGCGGACAAACAACTCCGCGACGCCCTGTGCGACTTCGCCGCCGACTCCCGCCGCACCAACCCCTGGGCCGCCCACCTCTACGACCAGGCCCGCGCCCGCGGCCACGACCACCCCCACGCCGTGCGCGTCCTGGCCCGCGCCTGGGTCACCGTCATCTGGCGCTGCTGGCAAGACCACACCCCCTACGACCCCACCACCCACCGCGCCCTGCAAACCCTCCTCAACCAAGATCAACAGGAAGCCGCCTGAACCACCACTTGACACAGGGCAACTCATGCTCCCCAGCCGACTCCCGGTACTCCGCCGGTGACGCCTTCGAGGCCCGTTTCGGGTCCAGCCCGCGTCAGCTGCGGAGTATCAGCGGGTTCGGGGTGGGTCAGGGCGGGGACTCGGGGCGGTCCGGACGGTGAGCGGGCGACCTAGACTGCCCCGGTGGACGAGCTGACCGTGCTGCACAACCCTCGCTGCTCCAACTCCCGGGCCGCGCTCGAGGCAGCCCTCGAGGCTGCCGGGCCGGACGCCGCGGCGTCCGTGCAGGTGGTCGAGTACCTGAAGGCGCCCCTGGGCGCGGCAGCGCTGCGCGACCTGCTGGCCGTGCTCGAGGACCCGCCCTCGGCCCTGGTCCGCCGCGATCCGGCGTTCGCCGAGCTGGGCCTGACCGAGGACGACGTGCGCACCGCCGAGCAGGTCGCCGCCCTGCTCGCCGAGCACCCCGCGCTGATGCAGCGTCCGGTGCTGATCCGCGACGGCCGGGCGATCATCGGGCGACCGCGAGAGCGGGTGGCCGCCTTCCTCGACAACCGCTGATCGCCGTCAGGACGCTGTCGTCCGGACGCCGTCAACTCGCCTGCCCGGCTCAGGTCTGACAGTGACCAGGCGAGTGACCAGGCGGGCGCTGATCAGGGCCGAGCGGCCGGGGTGGGCGCGCGCAGCCCGAGTCGGGTGTAGAGCTCGGCCGGCACGTCCCAGCCGTAGGACACCGAGGACGAGCGCCGGCACAGCTGCCAGGTGATCGGCCACGACTCCACGCTGACGATCACGATGTGGTCCAGTTCGTCCAGCCGGACGACGTCCAGCCGGCGCCGCAGCGCTCGCCACAGCACCCAGGGACGCACCGCGCGATAGGGCCGCGAGCCTCCCCACGCGCGCCAGGCCCGCGACGGCCCGGACGGCGCGGGGCGCCCGAGCAGTCGGCGCACCAGCCGCACCGGCGATCGGGAGATCACCCGGTGGATCCCCACCCGGCGTTCGTCGGCCACCAGGTCCAGAACCTCCACCCCGGCCGGCAGGTCGGCGGTCACGTGACCGTCGGCGGTGACCAGCAGCGCCGATCCCCCGGCCGCGACCACGTCGCCGAGCATCCGGACGACGGCCGCCCGGCGGACGGTGCCGATGCACACCCCCATCACCCGCGGACGGCCCCGGGAGGCGAGTTCAGGCACGGATCATCGCCTCCACCTCGTCGCCCACCGGCTCCATGGCCAGGTCCCAGGTGTGGCGCATGGCCATCGCCCGGCAGGCCTCGAACTGTTCGGCCGTCTGCCGGCGGCAGGCCTCGGCGGCCGCCACCAGCGCGTCCCGCACGGACGCGGCGTCCACGGAGGTGACCCCGAAGAACAGCGGGTAACGGCGGAAGACCTCGCTGGTGTGGTTGCGCGGTTCGTGGACGCCGATCACCGGGCGCCCGGCCGCCATGTAGTCGTAGGCCTTGCCGGCGGTCATGTACTTGGAGGACGGCAGCAGCATCGCCAGCGCGTCCAGCCCGGAGTAGGTGCGCCCGAGCTGGGGCTGGGGCACCGGCCCGCGATAGTGCACGCCCTCGACCCCGGACTCCAACCGGGCCCGGATCGGTCCCTCGGTGTGGGTGAAGAACCCGAGGTAGCCGTAGAAGTCCATGCTGGCCTCGTGCAGCGCCGGCTCCTTGCGGGCCAGCGCCCACCCGTCGAGGAACTCCTCGATCGGCAGGTCGCCGCGCACCGTGCCGACGTAGCCGAAGCGCAGCGGCTCACCGGCCGGACGGCGGGCGAACTCGACGTCCGCCACCACCTCCTCGGCCAGGCCGTTCTCGACCACCCGAACCCGGTCGGCGGCCTTGGGGTACCGCTCGCGGTACCACTGCCCCAACGGCTCGTTGACGGTGACGGTCAGTGCGGCGTTCTCGATGATCCGCCGTTCCCAGCTGAAGGCCGGGTGGTGCGGCGGGAAGGCGTCGTCCTCGGTCAACGGGTTGAGCGTCCACGGGTCGTGGTAGTCGACCACGTAGGGGCGGCGCAGCAGGCGGCCGAGGTGATGGGCGGCCCCGTACTGCGCGTAGGGGTTTCCGGTGGCGAAGACCAGGTCGACCCGGTGCCGGGCGTGCACGGCCGAGGCGTGCGCCAGGAACAGCGGGATGATCGAGGCGTAGATCTCCGGGAAGATCCGCCGCCGGGCGATGTCGTGGCTGCGGATCCAGGCCCGCGGGAAGTTCGCGTGCGCCCACGACATGGTGTTCAGGTTCTGGCGCAGGTGTTCGCGCGGCACCCGCACGTGCCGGATCCGGATCCGCGGGTCGATGGTGCGCTCGAGTTCCGGGTCGATGACCCCGGCCCGCTCGACCCAGTAGTCGCGGTCGGCGGCGAGCACGGTGACGTCGAACCCACGCCGGGCAAAGTGGTTGGCCCAGCTACGGATCCGGTAGACGCCGCTGCCGCGGGCCGGGGGGAACTGCATCCCGAGCAGCAGCACGTGCGGCCGGGTGCCGGTCATCGTGGCCTCACCGCGCATCCCTCACAGCGGTGTGACCTCCACATCCAGGAACTGGGCCAGGGCGGCGGCCGAGCGCCGTCCGTCGTGTACGTCGGTGACGAAACCCGGCCCGGACGCCGCCACGCGGCGCGCGCGGTCGCGGTCGTCCAGCAGGGCCTCCATCACCTCGCCCAGGGTACGGGGAGTCGCCTCGACCACGGGGACATCTCGCCCGACCTGGTCGACCACCCTGGCCCGCAGCCGGTCCCCGACGTGGCCGAGCACCACCCGGCCGGCGGCCATCGCCTCGCAGGCCAGCACCCCGTACAGGCCGAGCAGCAGCTGATCGACCACGACGTCGGCGGCGCGGATCAGCCGGGCGGCCTCCTCGGGCGCCATGCCGGTCACCATCCGCAGCTCGATCAGGCCGCGCTCGGCCAGCGGCCCGAGCACCCGCTGCACGTCGGCGGTCCCCTTCAGGGCCGGGTTGGAGGGTGCGTGCACCACCAGCGGGCGGTCCCGCTCCAGCGGGGCCGGTGCGCCCTCGGGCGAGAAGGCATCGGTGTCGACCACCACCGGCAGCCAGCGGCTGCGCTCGGGCAGGTACTCGAGCTGGTCGGGGGTGGAGGCGAACAGCGGCCCGTCGAAGGAGCGCACCTGGGCCAGCAACGCGTCGCAGCGTGCCTGCAGGGTGCGGGTCAGCTCGGTGCGCGGATCGGCGAAGGGTGAGAACTCGTGGGTGGCCCGGTGCCGGCGCGGGTCGCGCACCTCCGAGCCGTGGAAGACCAGCCCCACGCGCACCCCGCTCGCCGCCAGCAGGGCGGCATCGGCGACGAAGTCCCGCCCCGCCAGGCCACCCAGGATCGGGCGGCCGGCCTCGAGCAGCACGTGGGTCCAGGAGGCCCGGGCCCGGGCCAGGGTGCGTACCTGCCAGTCCGGGTCACCCAGGTAGGTGGCCCGGGGCACCAGTTCGTCGGCCGGGTAGTCGTAGCGATCGTTCCGCAGCGCCACCACGTAGCCGCTGACGCCGTCCAGGTGCCGGGCGGCGGCACGGGTCCACGCCCACGCCTGGCCGGCGCTGTTCGCCGGACCGATGACCAGGGTGCGGTCGAGCTGGGTGAGCACCTGCTCCGGTGGCTCGGTCAGGACCAGCTCGGCCGCAGCCGCATCGGCGTCCCGCCAGGCCGCCTGGGGCACCAGGGCGCGATAGACCCCCTGCAGGGTGGCCGCCTGGGCCTGCCAGGTGTAGGCCCGGCGCAGCTGCGGGTCGGCCAGCCGGGCGCTGATCTGCTCACGGCGGGCCAGCACCCGGTTCACCGCCGCGGCCAGGGCGGCGCCGTCCCCGGCCGGGTGCACCTCGCCGAGGTCGTGTTCGCGGACGAAGTCGGCCTGGGCACGGCAGTCGCTGACCACCATCGGCAGCCCGGCGTGCAGGTACTCGAACAGCTTGTTGGCCAGGGCCATCTCGTGAGACCCGAAGTGCTGCAACGGGATCAGCCCGATGTCGGCGCTGCGCAGGAAGGCCACCACCCGGTCGGGGGGGACCCCCGGCAGGATGTGCACCCGGCCCGCCACCCCCGCCCGCTCGGCCGCCGACCGCACCGCCGCCACTGCCGGGGTGTGGACGCTGGGCACGGCGACCACGGCCAGGTGCACCCCGGGCAGGTGACCCAGTGCGGCGACCGCCGTCTCGACCCCGCGGGCCGCCTGCACCCCGCCGCTGTAGACCAGCAGGGTGGCCTCGGCCGGCACCCCGGCCGCCGCCCGCACCCCCCCGGCCTCACCCCCGTCGGCGAGCGCCGGGGTCCCCTCGAACGGCGGCACGTTGAGTACCACCTCCGGGGGACGCCGCAGCTGGTGGCGCTCGGTGAGTGCCTCGGCCAGCGGCGACGACACGGTGATCACCCGGTCCGCGCGAGCGGCCCAGCGCTTCTCCAGCGCGGCCCAGGCGGCGACCACGCGCGCCGTCCGGCCGCCGTAGCGGGACAGACCCGGAACCCACTCGTGGGCGTCGTAGATCCACGGGACGGTCCGGCCGGAGGCAGCGGCCCGGGCCACGGCCCGGCCGACGACAGCCAGGAAGTGCACGTCGTGCGCGTGCAGGATGTCCGGGGCGAGTTCGTCGATGACCGGTCCGACGGCCAGTTCCAGGTCGTCGATCTCGGGCACGATCCGCTCCGGCACCGCCCCCACGGTCACCTGCTGCACGCCGCGGTCGTAGACCTTGAACGCCAGGGTGGCCGCCCGGGCCGCGCGCCGCCGGCCGTACCCCTCGGCGCGGACGGCGAGCCGGCGGGCATCAGCCAGCCCGCGGGCGAGGACGCCGCCGACGCCGTCCCGGGTGACCGCGTCCCGGTGGGCCAGCGCCACCCGTCGCCGGTCGACCACCTCCCGCGCGGGATCGCCCACCAGCCAGGCGATCTCGCCGCGGTGCAACCGGGCCCGGCGTTCCCGGCGGCGGTCGCGCAGCAAGTAGTCCACCGGCACCCGGAGGATGGTCACCGGGCCGAGCGTGCTGGTGCTGCGCCGGGGGCCGGGGGTCACGCCGACCACGGTCACCCGAGCACCCAGAGCAGCCACCGCCAGGGCGCTCTTGCGCACCCGGGTGTCCGCGCTGACGTCGTTGGCGACCAGCATCACCACGTGCGGGGCGATCACTGGCCCGCCTCGCTGTCCACCGTGGGGCCCAGGACGTCGACCCGGTCCAGCTCGACCACCGGACGCAGGGACGGCGTGGCCGCCAGCATCGCCCGCGCCAGCGGCATGGACTGGCAGTCCCCGAGCACCAGGTGGGCCCCGGTCAGGAAGTCCCCGTCCACCGCCGGGGTCGCGGCCGGGGTCGCGGCCGATCCCGGGTTCGCGCTGGAAGCTCGTGCGCCGCTTCGGGTTCCGGCCAGGGCGCCGGTCCGGGACCGCTCCACCAACCGGCGGCGCAGGGCGCCGATCGAGCGCCGTACCCGCACCGTGACCGGCGCGGTCGCGCCGGCGCTCGGCACCGCCACGCCGCCGGTCAGGGTCGCGGCCTGCCGGGTGCCCAGCACGCTCGCCCCGGCACCCCTCGCCCAGGCGGTGATCTGGACGTCGTCACTGACCACCCCGAGGGGGACCCCCAGCCGCGCGGCGGCGTCCAGCTCGGCCTCGACGTGATAGCGACGCCAGCCCGAGACCGCCACCAGCACAACGCGTTCGGGGGGTTCCACCTCTTCCGGGGCGGCGGCCTGCCCGCCAAGGCGCCCCGCGGTCCCGGGCCGGGCCGGCAGCTCGTAGGCCTCGGCCAGCCGCCGGGCGATCGCGGCCCGGCCGTACCGGGCATCGAGTGTCTGCCGGGCGGCGCCGAGGTCCAGACGGTCCAGGCCGTCCGACAGGTCGCGCCAGGCCTGCACGATCTCGTCCTCGTCGTCGCTGACGTCGACGAAACGGCCCACCTGGTCCTCCACCCCGGCCAGGGCCTCCTGCGGCCCGCCGCTGCGGGTGACGATGACCGGCAGGCCGGCAGCGACCGCCTCGGGGACCGCCAGGTGAAAGGTCTCGTACGTGCTCGGGGCGAGCAGCAGGTCGTGGGAGGGCAACTGCGCCAGCACTTCTCGATGTCGGACGACGCCTCGCAGGTGCAGCCGGTCGCGGACCCCGCCGCCGGATGCCAGGCTGGCCACCTGCTCGGCCAGCGGTCCGTCGCCGAACAGGGTCAGGGTGAGCTCGGGGTCCTGGCGAGCGGCGATGACGAAGGCCCGTGCCAGCCGCAGCACTCCCTTGCGCTCGTGCAGTCCACCGATGAACACCCAGTGCCGCAAGCGGTCCGGGGCCTGGGTCCGCCGGGGCACCCCGGTGAAGTCGACCGGGTTCGGCAGCACCTGCACCACCCCGTGCGGGTCGGGCACGGCCTCCAGGATCTGCCGGCGCAGCAGGTCGCTGACGCAGAACACCGCCCGGGCCCGCTCCAGCAGTTCGGCGTACAACTCTCGCGCCGCCGGCTGGGCGAGCACGTCGCGCAGCGCGGTCGAGTGTTCGGTGGCGAACACCGCCGCCCCGGGTTCGGCCAGCCGCGCGGCCAGCACGCCGCCCAGGTAGCCGACGTGACCGTGCACCACCGGTGACCCGAACGGACCCACCGCCCGGGTGACGTCGCGCACCGCGGCCTCGGCACGCTGGGCCCAGTCGGCCCCGCCGACGGTGAACACCGGCACCCGGTCCACCGGACCGGCCACCCCGTGAACGCGAGTGCCGCCGGCCAGGCGCAGCCGGTCGAGCACCGCGTCGAACGCCGGGCGCAGCGCGGTGGCGGCGGCCTGGTCACCGCCGGGCCACTCCAGGGCGTGCACCACGCGCACGCCGTCCGGGCGCACTCCGGGCAGGCCCGCGGTCAGCGCGGCGTGCTCGGCGACGAACGAGCCCGCCATTCGGTTGTAGGGCGTCGGGTACCACGGTGTGGCCACCGTGACGTCCACCCGCTCGGACATCGGCATCCCTCGTCTGACCCCGGTCGGACGAGGCCGGCCTCAGCCGCGTCCCAGCACGCGCAGCGTGACCCCGGGCCAGTTCGCGCCGTCCAGGACGCCGCGCCCGTCGATCACGGTCCGCACCCCGGGCAGGTCGGTCGAGGTCAGCCCCCGGTAGCCGGCGTGGTCGGTGTGCAGGATCGCCGCGTCCACCGGCGCGCCCTTGGGGTAGGGAGTCAGGCCGAGGGCGGTCAGCTCCTCGTCCCGGAACATCGGGTCGTCGACCAGCGCCTCGGCGCCGAGCTCGCGCAACGCCGCCACGGTGGCGAACACCCCGCTGAAGGCGGTCTCCTTGACCCCACCGCGATAGCTCGCCCCGAGCACCAGCACCCGCTGACCGCGCAGGTCACCGTGCACCCCCTCGAGCAGGCCCACGGTGTAGTCCGGCATCGCGGCGTTGGCCTCGCGGGCGGCCCGGACCACGGTCGCCTCGGGGTCACCCCACAGGTACAGCCGCGGGTAGACCGGGATGCAGTGCCCGCCCACCGCGATGCCCGGGCGGTGGATGTGGCTGAACGGCTGGCTGTTGCTGGCCTCGATCACCTGGTGGATGTCGATCCCGTGGGTGGCGGCGAACCGGGCGAACTGGTTGGCCAGGCCGATGTTCACGTCCCGGTAGGTGGTCTCGGCCAGCTTGGCCAGCTCGGCCGCCTCGGCGCTGCCCAGGTCCCAGACCCCGTTCGGCCGGGACCCCGCAGCGACCAGATCCGGGCGCTCGTCGAAGGTGAGCACCTGCTCGTAGAAGGCCTGGCCTCGCTTGGCCGAGTCGGCGTCGATGCCACCGATCAGCTTGGGGTACTTGCGCAGGTCGGCGAACACCCGCCCGGTGAACACCCGCTCGGGGCTGAACACCAGCTGGAAGTCGGTGCCGGCGGTCAGCCCGCTGCCCTGCTCGAGCATGGGCAGAAAGCGCTCACGGGTGGTGCCCACGGGCAGCGTGGTCTCGTAGCTGACCAGGGTGCCCGGCTGGAGTCCGGCCGCGATCGCCCGGGTGGCCTCGTCCAGCCAGCCGAAGTCGGGCCGGCTCTCGGCGTCCACGAACAGCGGGACGACGACCACCACGGCCTCGCTGCGCCGGACTGCCTCAGTGGTGTCCGTGGTGGCCTCGAGCCTGCCGGCGGGGGCGCCGTTCACGCTGCGCCCGGCGACCACCGCGGCCAGGTACTCCCCGAGGTGCTCCTCCCCCGGGAACGGCTCGATGCCGGCGTTGACGGTCTCGACGACGGCCGGGTTCACGTCGGCGCCGATCACGTGGTGACCGCGAGTGGCGAACTGGACCGCCAGGGGCAGACCGATCTTGCCGAGGGCGACGACAGTGATGTTCACGAGGACCTTCCGTCGAGAGCAGTGATGCTGGTGAGGCGTGCGGGACCCTCACCGGGGTGCAGCATGAGCGATCCGAACGGTTCGACCTCGATGCCGTCCGGTGTCGGGGGCACCGACAAGGAGCCGTACACCTGCCGGATGGCGCCCTCCTGACCTTGCCAAGAGTAGTGCCGACGGACCTGCTGCCAGTGCGCGCCGCTCGGGTCGCGCGGGTGCTCCAGCCCACGCCGGACGGCGCGAGCCAGGTCGGCGGCGGCGGCCTCGTCCCGGTCCGGCGCGCTCTCGGCCTCCGGGGACTTCCCGGGGCCCACCGGGGAGCTCCCCCCAGCGGTGCCGAAGGAGAACACCTCGCCCAGGTCGTGCTCGGTGACGAAGTCGGCGATCAGGCGGGCGTCACAGGTGACGATCGGCAGGTGGGCGTGCACGCTCTCGAACAGCTTGTTCGGCAGCGCCTGCTCGATGTTGGGCGAGCCGGTGCGGATCGGGAAGACCGCCAGGTCGGCCCCCGACAGGTAGTGCAGCAGGTGGTCCTGATCCACCGGCGGCGCGACGTGGAACCGCCCGCCGACCCCCAGGCCTGCCGCCAGCTCGTGCAACGCCGGCAGGTGCGGGTGCGGGTGGGGAACCGGCACCACCACCGCGTGCACCCCCGGCAGGTGGGCCAGCGCACGGATCAGGACATCGACCCCGCGGGCCCGGCTCACCGCGCCGGAGTAGACCAGCAGCGGGACCGCATCGGGCAGACCGATCACCTGGCGCACGGTCGGGGTGGCAGCCACGGCGGCGCCCCCCGGATGGCGCGCGGGATCGTCCACCGGCGCGTTGAGCACGACTGTGGGGAGCGCAGGCAGCCGGTAGCGCTCGGCCAGGGTGCGGGCGATCGGCTCGGAGACGGTGACCACCGCGTCCACCTCACCGATGTGGCGGGCCTCCTCGCGCACCAGGGCAGCGTGCCGGCGGCGACGGCCCTGCTCCTGCACCGGCAGTCCGGCGAAGTCCTCCCGGGCGTCGTAGATCACCCGGGTGTCCCGCCCCTGGGCGCGCAGCCGGCGGGCGGCCCGGACGGCGATGCCCAGCACCAGTGGGTGGTGGGCGTGGATCACGTCCGGCGCCAGCCGGTCGAGCACCGGGGCGAAGGCGTCGGCGTAGTCCTCGAGCTCGGGCAGCACGCCGTGGGTGGTGGCCAGCCGGGTCGAGTTCGCCCGGGCCTCGTCCCAGTGGCGCCAGGCGAGCCGGTGCGAGACGTTGACCGCCCACTGGGCGCGCCAGCGGGCGGAGCGGGCCAGCAGTGCGGCCAGCACCACCAGGCGGCGCGGGTCACGCCGCGAGGTGCGGCGCAGGACGCCGCGGGCCTCACGCACCCGGGTGACGTACTCGTCCTTGGAACCCCAGTAGAGGAACCGGAACTGACGCCGGCGGCGATGAGCGATCTTGTGCCGCAGCAGGTCCCGGTGAGTCGTGCCGATCGGCACCGGGTGGATCGTGACCCCGGCCGGGCCGTCGGCGGTGACCGCGAGCAGGTGACGGACACCGGCGGTCGATCGGTCGGGTTCGGCGGAGAGCAGGTGCACGTCGTACCCCAGACGGGTCAACGTCATGCCCAGCTTCTTGGCCCGTGAGTCGGTGTCGACGGAGTTGGCGCGGAACAGCACCACCCGAGGCCGTCTCGACACGGCTGCCAGGGTACCCGTCCGGCGGGTCGGCCCTGGTTCGGCCGCGATCGGCGGGCGACCCCGGCCCGGCCCGCCGCAGCTAGAGTGAGGCGCCGTGAAGGTGCTCAGCGTCGTCGGTGCGCGTCCGCAGTTCGTCAAGCTCGCCCCCGTGGCCGCCGCGTTCGCGGCCACCGGCACTGCCCGCCCGGCCGGCACCACCGACTCCCTCGGGTCCCCGGCGATCGAGCACGTGATCGTGCACACCGGGCAGCACTACGACGCGCTGATGTCGGACGCCTTCTTCGCCGACCTGCACATCCCCGCCCCCGACGTGCACCTGGGCGTCGGCTCCGGCTCGCACGGGGTGCAGACCGGGGCGATGCTCGCCGCGATGGACGACGTGCTCACCACCCACTCCCCCGACTGGGTGCTGGTGTACGGCGACACCAACTCGACCCTGGCCGGAGCGGTCTCGGCGGTGAAACTGCACCTGCCGGTGGCTCACCTCGAGGCGGGGTTGCGTTCGTTCAACCGCCGCATGCCCGAGGAGCACAACCGGGTGCTCACCGACCACGCTGCCGACCTGCTGCTCGCCCCGACCCTGGTCGCCATGGACCACCTGGCAGCCGAGGGGCTGGCCGCCCGGGCCAGGTTGGTGGGCGATGTGATGACCGACGTCTGCTTCCTGGTCCGGGACACCGTCCGGGACGCCCCGGCCGACCTGCCGGACGGCGTCGACGCCGACGCGCCGTACGTGGTGGCGACCATCCACCGCGCCGACAACACCGACGACCCGGCCCGGCTGGCCGCGATCGTCGGGGCGCTGACCCGGGTGCCGGCGCCCGTCGTCCTGCTCGCCCACCCGCGCCTGCGCGCCCGGGCGAGCGAGTTCGGGATCGACCTGACGCGCGGTTCGGTGCACGCGAGCGATCCGCTGCCCTACCCGCAGATGGTGCGCGCCGTGCTGGGTGCGGCCGGGGTGGTCACCGATTCGGGCGGGCTGCAGAAGGAGGCGTTCCTGCTGGGCACCCCGTGCACGACGGTGCGCACCGAGACCGAGTGGACCGAGACCCTCGACGGCGGCTGGAACATCCTGGATCCCGACCTGACCCAGGTCGCGGAGGTCGCGGTGCGCGCCGTCCCCCCGGGCGCCCAGGCGATGCCCTACGGCGACGGCAAGGCCGCCCATCGCGTCGCCGAGGAACTCCTCGCCACCCGAGCCTGACCACCCCGCCTGACTGTCCGTCCCCCACGTCTGGCCTCGCCACGCCGCGGCCCCACCCCCGCGGCGCCACACCCCGCCCCTGCCCCACCCCGCTACTCCGCTACGCCGCTACGCCGCTACGCCGCTACGCCCATGATCACGTTGAGGATCACGTTGCAGGATCTCGTCACTTTCGTGCGAACAGATCCCTCAACGTGATCACGCGAAATGCACGAAACCCTCAACGTGATCTTCAACATGATCATGGGGGTGACTCACCCAGGCGGGATCCGGCAGCAGCAGCACGCAGGGGCCGCGTGTGATGACGAAACTTGTCGTTCCTGGCGCGACGACGGTGCGTTGGTCACCACTCGACCGGCAAGGCGAGGCGCGAACTCGAACCAGCGAGACGCGCGAGACCACTGAGCCGCGCGAGCCCACTGAGCCGCGCGCAGAACGGCGTCGGCAGCTCGCGTCAGTCAGGGCATCTCCGCCGATCGTGACTCCACGAGGGGATACGGGCGGAGTCGGGACTCGGCTCAGACCGTGGGGGCCACCACGACCCGACCCTCGCGCGCCGAGGTGATCACCATCTCGGCCACGGCGACCGTGGTCAGGCCCTGGCGCATGGTCACGATGTCTGAGTCCTTGCCCAGGACGGCGTCCCGGAAGGCCTCGTGTTCGGTGCGCAGCGGCTCGGGCTTGGGGAAGGCGAACCGGATCATGTCCCCCTCGGCCACCCCACGGAAGGCCGCGACGCCGTCCCAGGTGGTGGGGATCAGACCGTTGGCGAAGAAGGTCAGGTCGGCCGTCAGGGTGTCGGCGACGAACGCGCCCCGCTCGCCGGTCACGATGGTGACCCGCTCCTTCATCGGCGAGAGCCAGTTGACCAGGTGAGACGTCACGGTGCCGTCGGTCAGCTGGCCGACCACCGCCACCAGGTCCTCGTGCTGGCGCCCGCTCTTGAACGCGGTCCGCGCGGCCACCGAGGCGAAGTTCTGCTGGGTCACCCAGGCGGTCAGGTCGATGTCGTGGGTGGCCAGGTCCTTGACCACGCCGACGTCGGCGATCCGGGCCGGGAACGGGCCCTGCCGGCGGGTGACCACCTGGTAGACGCTGCCCAGGTCGCCGTTGGCGAGCCGGGTGCGCAGGTTCTGCAGCGCAGGGTTGTAGCGCTCGATGTGGCCGACTGCCCCGATCAACCCGGCCTTCTCGAAGGCCTCGGCCAGGGTCAGGGCGGCCACGCTGTCCTGCGCCAGCGGCTTCTCGATCATGGCATGGACGCCGGCCTGAGCCAGCGCGAGCCCGATCTGTTCGTGGTGGACGGTCGGCACCGCGACCATCGCGTAGTCGATGCCGTGCGCGATCAGTTCCTCGACGCTGGAGTACACCGGCAACCCGCCGGCCACACCGTGCGGGTCCCCGCCGGCGTCGGCCACCGCGACCAGCTCGACGTCCGGCAGGCTGCGCAGCACCCGGGCATGGTGGCGGCCCATCATGCCGACCCCGATCAGCCCGGCCCGCAGCGGCAGCCCGGGACTCGTCCCGGCGATCCCCGAGCTCGCGGCGGCCATCAGGCGCCCGCCCCGGCGAGCGCGTTCACCGCGGTCACGATCCGCTCCAGGTCCTCCTGGGCGAGTGAGGGGTGCACCGGCAGCGACAGGCACTCCCGCGCGGCCTGCTCGGTGGCCGGCAGGTCCACCGCGACCGAGAACGGCTTCAGCCGGTGGTTGGGCACGGGATAGAACATGCCCGAGCCGATCTGGTACTCCTCGCGCAGCGCCTTGGCGAAGCCGTCCCGGTCCTCGGGGACCCGGATCGTGTACTGGTGGTAGACGTGGACGGCGCCCTCGGCCACCGGCGGGGGCGTGACCCCGCGCAGGTTCGCCGACAGGAAGGCGGCGTTGGCCTGCCGGGTGGCGGTCCAGCCGGCCACCTTCTTCAGCTGCTCGCGGCCGATCGCGGCGTGGATGTCGGTCATGCGCGTGTTGAAGCCCACGACCTCGTTGTGGTACTGGACCTCCATGCCCTGGTTGCGGTAGAGCCGCATCAGGTGCTCGATCTCGGGGTTGGCGACCGAGACCATGCCGCCCTCACCGGAGGTCATGTTCTTGGTCGGGTAGAGCGAGAACATCGCGAACGAGCCGAAGGTGCCCACCGGCCGGCCCCCCAGCGAGGCACCGTGCGCCTGGGCGGCGTCCTCGAAGATCTGCAGGTTGTGGCGCGCGGCCACGGCCTCCAGCCCGGGCATGTCCGCCGGGTGCCCGTAGAGGTGCACCGGCATCATGCCGACCGTCCGGTCGGTGACCGCGGCCTCGACCGCACCCGGGTCCAGGCAGAACGACCGGGGGTCGATGTCGGCGAACACCGGCGTGGCCCCGGTCAGTGCCACCGAGTTCGCCGTGGCCGCGAAGGTGAACGAGGGCACGATCACCTCATCGCCCGCCCGCACCCCGCTGGACAGCAGGCCCAGGTGCTGACCCGAGGTGCCGGAGTTCACCGCGACGCAGGCCCGCCCCAGCCCGAAATGGGCCGAGAACTCCTCCTCGAACGCCTTCACCTCGGGGCCCTGCGCCAGCATTCCGCTGCGCAGCACGCGATCGACGGCCGCTCGCTCCTCCTCGCCGATCAGCGGCTTGGCGGGCGGGATGAATGCGGTCATGAACGGTCAACCTCTTCCAGAACAGTGGTGGGCGTCCCGGCGTCCTCACCGGTGTCGACTGCGGGGTCGCCGGCGCGCTCTCGGTAGGTGCGACCGGTCTGCGGGCAGCGCCAGGTGCCGTCCCCCGCGTCCTCGAGCGGCACCCCGGCGTGGCCGACCCATCGTATCCAGCGCGCCGGAACGCCGGCGACGAGCGCGAAGTCGGGCACGTCGCGCACCACCACAGACCCTGCGGCCACCATGGCCCAGCGTCCGACGGTAACCGGCGCGACGCACACCGACCGGGCTCCGATGGCCGCCCCGGTGCGCACCGTCACCCCCACCGGCTCCCAGTCGTGGGCGCTCTTGAGCGTGCCGTCGGGGTTGATCGCGCGCGGGTAGTGGTCGTTGGTGAACACCACGGCCGGGCCGACGAACACGCCGTCCTCGAGCACCGCGGGCTCGTAGACCAGGGCATGGTTCTGCAGCTTGCAGTTGTCGCCCATGCGCACTCCGGGACCCACGTAGGCACCGCGCCCGATGATGCACCCGGTCCCCAGCACGGCCTGCTCGCGCACCTGGGCCAGGTGCCAGACGGACGAGCCCTCACCGATCGTGGCGTCGGGCGAGACATCGGCACTGGCCTGGATGCGGGCCATCGCACTCCTCGGTTCCGTGACGTCGGCACAGCGGCCGCGCTCTAGGCTGGCGCCGTCAACGTATCGCACCGGTCGTGAGGGGCTCGAGGTGACAGACCGGCCCGCCACCGGACCGCATGTGCTCTACGTCGCGTGGGGCTTCCCGCCCTCGCGCACCGGGGGCGTGCACCGGGCCCTGGCCACCGCGAACGCCTTTGCCGCCGATGGCTGGCAGGTCAGCGTGCTGACCGCGCCGCGCGAGGTGTTCCGTGACGTCACCGGCTCGGACGACGCGCTCGAACGTCTCGTGGACCGGCGGGTCGAGGTGATCCGGGTGCCCTTCTCCTGGCCGGCCAAGTCGACCGACCTGACGTCCCGGTCCGACTGGCCGGCGGGGCGCGTGTTCGCTCCCCGACTGTGGAACCTGCGGCGCACCCGGCGCGACCTTGCTGCCTTCCCCGAGGTGGGCTATGGGCCCTGGCGACACCGGATCGAGCGAGCGGCCCTCGACCTGCACGCCCGAGCGCCCATCGACCTGGTGATGGCGACCACCAACCCCCAGGTGTCGATCACCTGCGGCCTGCGGTTGGCGCAGACGCACGGCGTGCCGTACGTGGTCGACTTCCGTGACGCGTGGACCTTCCACACCTATTCCGGCACCCGCCGCATCCCCGGTGACTCCCCCGCCGGGCAGTGGGAGGCGCGGGCAATCCGCGGCGCCACCGAGGTCTGGTTCGTCAACGAGGCGCTGCGTCGCTGGCACGCCGGCACCTACCCGGACGCCGCCGATCACCTGCACGTGGTGATGAACGGCTACGACCGCGATCTACCCGAACCCGTTGCGCGCCAGGGCAGGTCACCGTTGACCTTCGGCTATCTGGGCACGCTGACCCCGGTGGTGCCGTTGCGCGAGCTGGTCGAGGGGTGGCAGTACGCGGTGGCCGGTCCCGACCCCGCCCCCGAACTGGACGGCGCCCGCGCCGAGCTGCGCGGTTACCTCGGGTACTACGCCACCCCGGATCCGGATCTGGCCGCGCTGGTGGATCGGGCCGCACCGCACCGGATGAGCTACGGCGGGCCGGTGTCCAAGACCGAGGTCGCCGGCACCTACGCCGCCTTCGACGTGCTCATCCTCGCCCTCGGCGGGGGCGAGTACGTCACCAGCGGCAAGGTGTTCGAGTACGCCTCCACCGGGCTGCCGGTGGTCTCGGTGCTCACCGAGGGCAACGCCGCTGCCGAGGTGCTCGCCGCCTACCCGCGCTGGCACCCGGCGGCCGATCTGTCCGGGCCGGCGATCGCCGCCGCGCTGGCCTCGGCCGCCCGCGATGCCCGCAGCCCGGACGCCGCCGAGCGGGCCCGGTTGGCCCAGCAGGCCGCTCGGGCCTTTCGCCGCGACGTCCAACTGGCGCCGCGAGTGGCCGCGCTGCGCGAGCTGGTGACCGCCCGGCGCCGGGAGGGGGTGGCTCGGTGAGGCTGCTGCTGGTGGCGATGGGGCCCTCGATCCCCGGGGACGGACTGCTCGCGGGCGTGCAGGCCCTGCGCGCGGCCGGGCACCGGGTCGAGCTGGTCAGCCGTCGGGCGCCGTCCCCGCGCCTGAGCGCCGAGCTGGACGCCCGCACCCCGCTGCCCGGGCCGCGGGTGCAGCTGCCCGGGATCCGCGCGGGCAAGCTGCGCATCGACCCCGATCGCCTGCCCGGGGCCTGGCGCCTGGCCCGGCACCCGAGCACCCGGGAGGCGGTGACCACCGCGGAGGTCCTGGTGGCCGTGGACCAGGCAGCGATCCCGGCGGTCTGGTGGGCGGCCCGGCGGCGGGCCCGCCGCGGCAGGCCCCCCCTCGCAGCCCTGTCCGGTGTCCCGGCGGCCCAGAACCGGTTCACCCTCCCCCCCGCGTGTTCATGCCCTGTCGTTTAGGGGAAAATGCAGGGTCACCAGGGGGGGGGGGGGGTCCCGCGCCGGGAGG
>JAEUJN010000080.1 GCA_016794595.1 Kineosporiaceae bacterium | reverse complement strand
GGCCCGGTTGGTGCGGGGCCACCCGACGAACTGCTCTCCACGCTGACCCGTGACCCCTGGCTGCGCCTGATGGTCGCCTGCGCATCTGTTCTCTTGCTGGTCTGCGCACTCGACCTGCCCGGTGACCACCTGCGCCCGGTCTCGAGTTGGACCGCGTCGGTGATCTCGTTGGGGTGTTCGTCGGCCGCGTCCTTCGGTACGGCCGCTCGACTGCGCGGTCACCCTGCCCGCCGGTTCTGGCTCGCGATGGCGACAACGTGTGGGCTGATCGGGGCCGGGAGCGTCGTCCAGCTCGCGGTCGTGGTGGGTGGCGGTTCACCGACCGCTGCCACTCAGCTGGTCCCGGCAGCGCAGGCACTCGGTGGCGCCGGTGCCCTGGTGCTCATCCTGGTGATGTTCACCTATCCGGTCCCGTTCACCTCGAAGTGGGCCAAGCTGATCTTCGGTCTCGACATGGCCACGGTGATGACCGCCGCCGTGGCGTTCGGCGTCTTCTTCGGCACCACGATCACCATGGACGTCCACAACGGGGTCTGGAACTGGGCGCTGTCGATCATCACCGGCCCGGTGCTGTCGCTCATGGTCGTCTTCAGCACCACCAAGTTGCTGCTCACGGGATCGGCCCCGTTCAACCGTCTCGCCGGGCTCTTCGGGCTCGCAGCCACCACGACGCTGGCCATCAGCACGGGCATGGCGCCCACCCTGAGCGCCCTCGAACACCAGCACTGGTTCGCCGTGCTCGACGTGCTGGCGAACGCGTTCGTGGTCGCCTGTACCCGGTCACAGCAGCTCGCGGTGACCGTGTCACCCGGGGTCAGTGGCCCACGCCGCCGTGAGTACAGCGTTGCCCCCTACGTCGCGGTGGCGGTGGCGGACGTCCTGATGATCGCTGCCCTGGTCGAACAACGACTGGGTGTGGAGGAATGGATCATGGTCGGTAGCGTGACCGCCTGTACGGGCCTGGTCATCGCGCGTCAACTGACCGCCTTCGCGGACAACCACCGCCTGCTCCTCGAGCGTCGACAACTGACCGCCCAACTGGAGCAGTTGGCCTATCACGACCCCTTGACCGGACTGGCGAACCGGGCTCTGTTCTTCCAGCGGCTCGAAGACGACCTCGACGCGGCCCGCAGCCGAGCCGGCACGACGGCCGTGATCCTGATCGACCTGGACGAGTTCAAGCCCATCAACGACCAGCTGGGCCACCACGCCGGTGACGAGGTCCTGATCGCTGTCGCCCAGCGCATGCTCGACCAGGTACGCGAGTCGGACACCGTGGCCAGGCTCGGCGGCGATGAGTTCGCGGTCGTGTTGTCGGCCACGAACGAGGAGTTCGTCGCGGCGGTCTCGCGCCGGATCTCCGACGCGGTCGGGGCGCCGCTCGACCTCGCCGGTCGACCGGTCAGGGTGGGGTGCAGCGTGGGGATCGCAGTCGACACCGGTGGTCTCGTGCCCGCTGCCGACCTCGTACGCCAGGCCGACGCGGCGATGTACCTGGTCAAGGGCGCGCGCAAACGCGCAGCACAAGCGCAGCGAGGCTCGGGCGATCAGACGTCCTTGACCAGTCGCAGCGCGTCGTAGATCGCGGCGTGGATGTTGCGTCCGGACACGGCGTCCCCGATCCGGAAGAGCTGGTAACCCCCTTCGGGATTGCGCACGAGGTCCTGAGCGCGCCCGGCCAGGAGGGCGGCGTGGTCGACCGCGCCGCCGTTGCTGGAGCCGTCCCGAAGGGCCTGGTACAGCTCGTCGTTGGACTCCACCCCGACGTCGGCGACCACCGCGTCGACCACCCGCTCCACCCGGTGGTCACTGTGATCCGAACCCAGGACGGCGCGCAGCCGGCCACCCTCGCGGTGGACCGCGCGCAGGTGGGTGTTCAGCGTGACCCGGGTGTCGGTCTCGGTGAACGCCCGGGCGTAGGGCACGTGGTTCAGGCCGCCGACCTCGATGCCGAGCATCCGCTCCGGGGTGACGATCTCGAGCCGGGCCCCCGAGCGGGCGATGAGCTCGGCGGCCGACATCGAGGTGTGCGTGCCGAAGTCGTCGTAGAGCAGGACGTCGCCGTGCGGGTGGACCTCACCGCCCAGGACCTCCCAGGTGGAGGTGACCAGCCGTGAGCCCTGTTCCAGCACGGCATCCCGGGGCAGCGCCCCGGTGGCGATGATCACCACCTCGGGGTCGAGCGCCAGCACGTCGTCCGGCTCGGCCAGCACGTTGAGGCGCAGGTCGACCCCGAGCCCGGCCAGCTCGGCCACTCGCCAGTCGACGATCCCGATCAGATCGGTCCGTCGGCGGTTGCGGGTGGCCAGGCGGATCTGCCCCCCTGCCTGGTCCATGGCCTCCAGAACCGTGACCCGGTGGCCTCGCTCGCCGGCCACCCGGGCCGCCTCCAGCCCGGCCGGGCCGGCGCCGACCACCACCACCCGCCGCGACCGTGCTGCCGGGGCGATCTCGTGCGGCATGCTCGCCTCGCGGCTGGTGGCCGCATTGTGGATGCACAGCGCCTCGCCGGCCTCGTAGATCCGGTCCAGGCAGTAGGTGGCTCCGACGCAGGGCCGGATCCGGGCCTCCTCGCCGGCTGCCACCTTGCGCGCGATGTGGGGGTCGGCGATGTGTGAACGGGTCATGCCCACCAGGTCCAGGGCTCCGGACTCGACCGCGTACCGCGCAGTGGAGATGTCGTCGATCTTGGCCGAGTGCAGCACAGGCAGGCTGGTGACCGCCTTGACCTCGCGGCAGAAGTCCAGGTGCGGGGCCGAGCGCATGCCCGAGATGGGGATCACCTCGGACAGTTCCGCGTCGCTGGCGATGTACCCCCGGATCACGTTGACGAAGTCGACCAGGCCCTCCGCCTCCAGCCGGCCGAGGATCTCCAGCCCGGTCGCGGTGTCGATCCCGCCCGGCCGGAGCTCGTCCACGGCCATCCGGATGCCCACGATGAAGTCCGGGCCGACCCGCTTGCGGACCGAGCGCAACACGTTCTGCGCGAACGAGATCCGATTGTCCAGCGATCCGCCGTACGCGTCGTCCCGGTGGTTGGTCAGCGGTGACCAGAACTGGTCGAGCAGGTGACCGTAGGCCTCCAGCTCGATGCCGTCCATCCCGCCCGCCTGCATACGCTCGGCGGCGTCGGCGTAGTCCTCGGTGATCCGCTCGAGATCCCAGTCCTCGGCCACCTTCGGGATCGAGCGGTGCGCCGGCTCGCGCAGCGCCGAGGGAGCGACCACGGGCAGCCAGTCCCCGGTGCCCCAGCCGGTCCGTCGGCCCAGATGGGTGAGCTGGATCATGCACGCGGTGCCGTGCTCGTGCACCGCATCGGTCAGCCGGCGGATCCAGCCCACGATCTCGTCGTCGTAGGCGTGCAGGTTGCCGAACGCCGGTGGGCTGTCCCGCGAGACCACCGCCGAGCCGGCCGTCATGGTCAGACCGATCCCGCCCCGGGCCTTCTCGACGTGGTAGAGGCGGTAGCGCTCCTTCGGCATCCCGTCCTCGGAGTAGGCCGGTTCGTGGGCGGCCGAGAACAGCCGGTTGCGCAGGGTCAGGTGGCGCAGGACGAACGGTCGCAGCAGCGGGTCGTCGTTCACGGCTCCTCCTTCCGGGTCGTGCCCCCGGTGGGACGTCGGTGCCGGCCCTCGGTGCCCGGTGTCAGGGCCGGGTCCTCAGTGCTCCTCGGTGCTCCTCAGTGCTGGGCCTCGGTGGGTGCAGGGCCGGTCAGCACCTCGCCGAGCGCGTCCACCAGCAGCCCCACCTCGTCCTCGGTCACCACCAAGGGTGGCGCCAGCCGGATCGTCGAGCCGTGGGCGTCCTTGGCCAGGACCCCGCGCTGCATCAGTGCCTCGCAGATCGCCCGCCCGGTCGCGAAGGCGGGGTCGATGTCGACCCCGGCCCACAGGCCACGGACCCTCACCCCCAGCACCCGGTCCTCGGGCAGGCCGGCCAGCCCCTCGGCGAGCACCGCCCCCAGGTCACGGGCCCGCTGCTGGAACTCGCCGGTCTCGAGCATGGCCACCACCTCGTGGCCGACCGCCGCGGCCAGCGGGTTGCCGCCGAACGTCGACCCGTGCGAGCCAGGGGTGATCACGCTGAGCACCTCGGCGTCGGTGGCGATCGCCGAGACCGGCACCAGGCCGCCCCCGAGCGCCTTGCCCATCACGTACAGGTCGGGGACGACGTCCTCCAGGTCACACGCGAACGTCGCCCCGGCCCGCCCCAGCCCGGACTGGATCTCGTCGGCGATCATCAGCACCCCGTGCGCGCTGCACAGTCGCCGCACGCCGGCCAGGAACCCCGCCGGGGGGATCACCACGCCGCGCTCGCCCTGGATCGGCTCGAGCAGGACGGCGACCGTGTCGTCGTCCATCGCGGCCTGCACGCCCTCCAGATCGCCGTACGGCACGATCCGGAACCCGGGAGTGTAGGGGCCGTAGTGGCGTTTGGCGTCCTCGTCGGTGGTGAAGGAGATGATCGTCGTCGTGCGGCCGTGGAAGTTGTGGGCCATCACGATGATGTTGGCCCGATCCGGGTCGACCTTGTGGCGCTCCTGGCCGTAACGGCGGGCGACCTTGATCGCGGTCTCGACCGCCTCGGCCCCGGTGTTCATCGGCAGCACGGCGTCCTTGCCGGTCAGTGCCGCGAGGTCGCGGACGAACGGCCCGAGTTGGTCGTTGTAGAACGCCCGGCTGGTCAGGGTCAGCCGGTCCAGCTGGGCGTGCGCCCGGGCCAAGAGCCGCGGATGACCGTGGCCGAAGTTCAGCGCCGAGTACCCGGCCAGGCAGTCCAGATAGCGGCGGCCGGCCACGTCGGTGACCCAGGCACCCTCGCCGTGGGCGACGACCACCGGCAGGGGGTGGTAGTTGTGCGCGGCGAACTGCTCGGTGAGCGCGATGTGCGCGGCGGCGTCCAGCGCTGAGGTCATACGGGGAGCTTCTCACGGTGAACCTCAAGCGTGAGAGAGCCCCGGTCGACAAGTCCTTCGACAGTGTCCCGGCCGCAAGGCCCAGGGGCAATGGTGCGAGGACCAGGGCTGTACCGATGACGACACACGTGGGCGCGGGCCCGAGGGCGCGACTGCGGATCGCCGATCTGCCGCTGGTGGTGAAGATCGCCATCGTGGCGCTGGTGACCGCCCTCGCCTGCGGTACGGCCGCTGCGGTCGCCACGATCAGGCTGAACGCCGCAGCGGCGACCACGGAGTTGCTCTATGTCGACAACGTCGTGCCCACCGGGCAGCTCGGCGAGATCGACGGCGAGGTCGGCCGGGCGCGCGTCGGGTTGTTGAACCTGCTGATCGCCCAGGACGCCACAGAACGCAAGGCCGCCCTGGCGGCCATGTCCGCGAGTACCTCACAACTGGACGAATTGGTGGCCGCGTTCTCCCCACGAGCCGCCGACCCCGCCGCGATCAAGGTCTTCGAGACGAACTGGAAGGGGTACGTCACCTTCCGGGATGACACCTTGATCCCTTTGGCGACGTCGGGAGACGTGGACGCCTTCGCCACTGCTCGGGACACGACCGCCGCACCCTTCCTGGACAAGATGGCGACTGCCCTGAGCGCTGCCGAGAGTGCCGAGAGGAAGCAGGCCAAGCAGCGGGCGGACGCCGCCGAATCCTCCGCGCGGAGCGGGCTGATCCTGGTGGTGAGCCTGATGCTCGGCGGCCTGACCCTCGCCCTGGTGATCTCCGTCATGATCGCCCGGCAGATCCGTACCTCTCTCACCCGGACGGCGGCCGTTGCCCAGAGCCTGGCCCGTAACGACCTGACCGTGCGCAGCGGAGTGGGCAGCCGCGACGAGATCGGGCGCATGGCGGCTGATCTGGACAGCGCGATCGAGGGCCTGCAGGAGGTCGTCCGCTCGGTGAGCTCGACCGCGGACGCCGTGGCGGCCTCCAGCGAGGAACTGTCGGCCACCACGAGTCAGATCGCGGCGGCAGCGTCGGATTCCTCGGAGAAGGCGTCGGTCATGGCCGCGGCCTCCAGCGAGGTGACGGCGTCCGTGGCCAGTGTGGCCGGGGCGGCCGAGCAGATGAGCGCCTCGATCCGTGAGATCGCCGACAACGCCTCTCAGGCGGCCACCACGGCCTCGGCCGCGGCCACCGAGGCCGAGGCCATTCAGGGGACGGTTCGAGCCCTCGGGGAGTCCTCGCAGGAGATCGGCAAGGTGATCGCCCTGATCAATGCCATCGCCGGCCAGACCAACCTGCTGGCGCTCAACGCCACCATCGAGGCCGCGCGTGCCGGTGAGGCGGGCAAGGGCTTCGCCGTGGTGGCCGGCGAGGTGAAGGAGCTTGCCCAGCAGACGGCGAACGCCACCAGCGACATCTCGGTCCGGGTCGAGGCGATCCAGTCCGAGACCCTGAGGGCGGTCACCGCGATCGATCAGATCACCGGCACAGTCGCCACGATCAGCTCACTGCAGACCACGATCGCGGGGGCGGTCGAGGAACAGACCGCCACCACGGCCGAGATCTCCCGGTCCGTGCAGGAGGCCGCCGGCGGATCCGAGCAGGTCAGCTCGGACGTCAGGCGCGTCTCGGAGGCAGCCGACAGCACCCGCGCCGGGGTGTCGGAGGCTCAACAGGCGACCAACGAGCTGGCTCGGATGGCTGCCGAGCTGCGTGAGCTCACGGGCCGGTTCACCCTCCGATAGACCACCGCACGCCGTCGGGAGGCAGGGCGCCCCGGCCCGCGTCAGTCGCGGGCAGTGGCGTCCTGCGGTGGCAGCGGATTCGCCGCAGCCCACGCCAGGTAGGCCTCCTCGGCCACCGGCAGGGTCAGGAAGAGCATGTCCTGCCCGATCAGGTCGACCAGCCCGGCGCGTTCCAGCGGCTGGCGCAGGTCGTTCTTGACCCGGGCCATGCCCATCCGCGCCCCCTTGCCGGCCAGGTCCTCGTGCAGCGCCCGCAACTGGTCGGTGGCGCTGATGTCGATCTCGACGTTGGCCTCGACGTTGAGGATGAACCAGCGCACCGGGTGGGCCGGGTTGGCCTCGTTCTCGCGGTCCACCGCCAGCAGGGCCCGCCGCCGCAGGTCCCCGGCGTTGGCGAAGAACAGGGGGGCGTCGTAGCGATAGATCACCAGGCCGGGCAGGGTCTCGGCGTTCGGGTAGTCGTCCACGTCGTGCATCCCGGGCAGTCCCTCGACCCGGCCCAGCACCCCCTCGTGCGGGCGAGCCAGCCGCTGGGACATCTCCAGCAGGCTGAGCGCGATCGCCACACCCACCCCGGCCAGGATGCCCAGCCACACCGTGCCCACCAGCGCCACGATCGCGATCACCAGCTCACTGACCCGGAACCTGGCGAGCCGGACGATGTCGGGCCAGGAGACCAGCTTGCCGGCCGCGTAGACCACCACGGCCCCCAGCGATGCCGCGGGCAGCTGCGACAACAGCGGACCGGCGACCAGCAGGACCGCCACGATGCAGGCCCCCGCGACCAGGGAGTAGACCTGGCTGCGGGCCCCGGCGGCGATGCCCAACGCCGTCCGCGACCCGGAGGAGGAGACCGGGAAGCCGCCCACCAGGCCCACGGCGACATGGACGCCGCCGAGCGCCACCAGCTCCTGCTGCGGGTCGACCTCGGCCGGGGCGAGGTTGCCGGTGTCCCGCGGGTCGGGGGTGGGCTTGAACGCCCGGCCGATCAGCGTGTTGTCGCTGTAGGCCACCACGGCCACGCCCAGGCCGGCGATGGCCAGGGTGGTCAGGTCCTCTAGCGGGATCAACGGCACGTGCAGCCCGGGCAGCCCCGAGGGCACGTCGCCGATCGCCTTGACGCCCCGTTCCTCCAGGTTCAGCAGTGCGCTGGCCACCGTGGCACCGATCACCGCGATCAGCGCCGCCGGCCACAGGGGGCGCAGCCAGACGATCAGCAGCAGCACGGCCAGGGTGCCGCTGGCCACCGCCAGGGTGGGCAGGTGCGTCCCGCCGACCACGTCGAGGAACGACCGGAGCTGGTCGACGATCGACTCCCCGTCCACCGAGGTGCCGGTCACCCGGCCCAGCTGGCCGACCACCATCAGCACGGCCCCGCCGGCCAGGTAGCCCACCAGCAGAGGCTGGGAGAGCAGATCGGCGACCACCCCCAACTTGGCGATCCGCCCGAGGAAGCACCACCCGGCGACCACCAGGCACAGCGCCGCGGTCAGGGCGGCCACCCGCTCGGGGTCACCTCCGGCGAGCGGGGCGATGGTTGCCCCGGCGAGCAGGGCCACGGTGGATTCCGGGCCCACCGACAGCACCCGTGAACCCCCCAGGACGGCGTACACCAGGCAGGCGGCCAGCGCGGTCCACAGCCCGGTGACCGGCGGCGTGTTGACGATGGCCGAGTACGCCATCACCTGCGGCACCAGGTAGGCGGCCACCGCGACCCCGGCGAACACATCGGCCCGCAGCCAGCGTCGCGGGTAGTTCTGCAGGACGCCGATGCCCGGGACCAGTGCCCGCAGGGCATCGGCCCGGGTCAGTTCTGGGGGCTCGTCCAGGTCGTAGTCGGCCACGCGGCGTTGACGTCGCAGACGGCTCAC
>JAEUJN010000064.1 GCA_016794595.1 Kineosporiaceae bacterium | reverse complement strand
CACATCGTGAGCCCCACAGCCCCCGAGCACTGTGGCCGGCGTACCTCCACCGGGTGGAGGCACGCCGGCCACAGGCCAGCAGGGTCAGCGCCGCTGCGAAGCCAGCAGATCGCGGATCTCGGCCAGCAGCTTGATGTCAGCCGGGTCCTCGGCGGGGGCGTCGGGGAAGAACCGGTCCTTGGCCGCCTGGTAGGGCTTGACCACGAAGAAGTAGACCACTGCCGCGAGGATCAGGAACGAGATGGACGCGTTGAGGAACGCGCCGAAGCTCTGCGGAGCGGTGCTGAAGAAGTCCGAGGCCGATTCCGGCATCAGGCCGGTCAGCCACTCGGTGAACTTCGTGACCACGGCGCCGAACGCGGTACCGATGATCACAGCGACCGCGAGGTCGACCAGGTTGCCTTTGAGTACGAATGCCTTGAATCCCGACATGAGGATCTCCTTGCGCGCCGCCAGGTTGGGGATGCGGCCTCGGTTACGGACGGACGGCACCCTATCCCGCGTGATCACCACCCAACATCACAACACGCCAGGTGAGCGATCGAGGTGCACGGGACCGGCCAGGACGTGCGCGGTCGTCACTCCCAGTGAGGTGGCCGCTCGCGTTCCATCCAGGCATCACGGTCGATGTCCTCGTCCCGATCCCGCCAGTCGCCACCCTCGTCGCTATCATCGCGAGTCTGCTCGGGGAGGACCGGCTCCTCAGGGCCCTGGGACACGGGCACCCCCACTCGGGTCGGGTGCCGGCACGCCGTCCAGCACGCGCCGGGCGGCCCCACCGACCGCAGCCTCGACGTGCATGCCCCGCCGCGGCAGGTGCAGAGCCTCGCGAACCAGGGCCGCCAGCTCCTCGGCGCTGCGTTGCACCCCATCGGTGAGCACCCAGCTGGCCACGTCCTCGAGTTCGGCCGAGGTGTACAGGGACACCGGGCGTCCCGGGGCCACCGGCGGGAACGGTCCGCGCACCCGGGGCCTGCCGACGATGATCAGCGTCTCCTTGGTGGCCTGGGCCGCCCCGACCAGGTCGCGCCACTGGGCCCGGATCCGCTCGACCTCCGCACCCGGATCGCAGAACAGGTCCATCGAGGCCACCCGCAGATAGGTCCACCCGGCCCGTTCGAGGGTCTCGCGCCGCAGGCGGTCCCGGGTGCCCACGCTGGCGCAGCTCGCATAGCCCGGCCCGTCGACCTCGATCGCGAGCAGCCGCCGTCCGGGCTGATCCGGATCGGCCAGCGCGAGCTCGAGCGGCCAGTCGGCGCACACCGGGCCGTCGACCACCGGCAGCCCGACTGCCTCCAGCCGTTCGCGCAGGTCGCGGACGAGGGCATCGGGAGCCTGGTCGGAATCGGCCGCTGAGGTCACCGGCAGCGGCGGGTGATCTCCCCGGGCATCCGGGTCGGCGGCGAGCGCCAGCACGTCCCGCAGCATCCGCGAGCCGTCGGTGCGCAGCCGTTCGGGATCGAGATCCTCCGCGGTGAAGCAGCAGACCAGGGTGGTGCGACGGCGGGCCCGCGACAGCGCCGTGGTCAGGCAGGCCCGCCCGAACCGGCCGTCGAGCACGCCGAACCGGTGCAGGACCCGCCCGTGCGGGGTCCGGGCCAGGCCGATGGAGACGATCACTGCGTCCCGCTCCACGCCGGGGATCCGGTGGATCGGACGCACCAGGAACGGCTCGGAGATGTCCCCGGCCCAGTGCACATCGAGCCAGCGGGCCAGCTCGGGCCGATCGGCCACCTCGAACCGCAACGCCTCCTCGATCCGCTCGGCGTGCCGCGCCCCGAGGGTCACCACCAGCAGCGACTCCCCCGGACGGCGTACCGCGTGCTCGGTGACCAGGTCGACCACCCGCGCCACCTCGGCGGCGGCGCTGACCGCCATCTGCTCGCCGGGCGCCGGGACTCCGGTGCCCTCGCGAACGTGCTCGAGCCGCAAGGGAGAGCTGGCCGCCGCGCCGGCGGTCAGCCCCCACACCTGCGGGTAGCCCGATCGCAGCGGGAACAGCAGGCGCCCGTCCCGGGTGCGGTGATCGCGATCGAGACGATGCAGGGAGACCAGCGGGTGAGCGGGCACCAGGCGTGCGGTCCGCGGCACCGAGGACGGCGCCAGCTCGGCCAGCGCCTCGATCACCGAGGGCCCGCCGGTGGCCGGGGGCATGCGCCGCCGGTCACCGGCGACGATCACCTGCTGCGCCCGGGCCAGCGTCGCGGCGCACTCGGGCATGCCGGCCTGGCTCGCGTCGTCCACCGCGACCACGTCGAGCATCGGCACCCCGGGGCGCGCCGGCGGCAGGTTGCGGGCCACGGCGTCCGGGCTCATCACCCAGATCGGACGCAAGGCACCCACCAGCTCACCAGCCCGCGACAGGCAGTCCATCGGCCAGCTCGACCGGTGACCCCGGTGCACCTCGGCCAGCAGCCATCGCACCTGGTCCGGCCGGGTGCGCACCACGTCGGTGGCTCGCAGGCTGACGCCGGCCAGGATCTGGGCGACCCGGGCCTGGAGCACCTGCGCCTGGGCCTCGCGCAGGGTCTCCACGTGCCCGCGCAGGGCGGCCGGGTCGTGCCGGGCCAGGTGAGGGTCGTTGCGGATGATGGTCTCCAGCACCGAGGTCCACCAGGCCAGGTCCAGCTCGCCGTCCACGTCCTCGGGCTCCGGGCGACGATCGTTCAGATCCACCAGCAAGGGCGTGAGACCGGCGTCGTGCAGTCGCTTCATCCGAACCCGCCGCTGCGGCTGGGCGAGCAGGCCGTCGGCGTCCGCACACAGGTCAGCCAGCCGCTGACGCAACCGGTCGACCTCCAGCGTGGCCAGGTCCGGGGTTCCCGTGCCGTCGAGCACCCCGGCCAGCACCTCGAGCGCCAGTTCGAGCCGGTTCACCGCCGCGTCGGCGGCCTCCAGCCCGGTCGGCACGCGGGGCCAGCCACCGCCCGGCGCCAGGTCGAGCCAGCGCCGCCTCTGCTCGGCAGCCCTGCGCAGGCGGGCGTGCAGGTCCGGCAGGTGGGTGCCCGGGCGCACCAGGGCCATGGCCCGGCGGCGCAGCGCCCGACGTGCCAGCCAGCCCGCCTGTTCGTGCCCCGGGTCGCCATCGGGGTCCAGCGCGGCGATCAGGTCGGCGATCGGCTGTTCGAACACGGCGGGCTGCAGCACGTCCAGGGTGTCCCGCACGGCGAGCAGGAGGTCGAGTTGGGGTCGCCAGGAACCCACCACGGTGGCCGGCTCGAGCCCTGCGGCCAGGGCGAGCCGGGACATCGCCGCGGCAGCTTCCGGCAGCACTTCTCGGGCGGCCCGGGCGGCCGCCAGGGCGCGCGCGGCCTCCTCGTCGGTGGCGACCTTGGCGTCCAGCCACCGGGTGTCCACCCGGGTCTGGTGAAAGGCGCCCAGCTCGGCGACCTGGCGCAGGTCCGCGCGCAGGCTGTCCCGACGGGTGGCGTCCAGTTGCCGGCAGGTGTCCATCGGCAGCCGCACCCGAGTGCGGGGCGGGTTGTCCGATGCCATGAGGTCGGCCAGCGCGACCATCGCGTCGTAGGCCGAGACCCCCCAGGGATCCCGGCGCGCGTGCAGGGCGCCGGTGGCCCCGCCGAGCGCCTGCGCCGCCACGCGCAGGCGGGCAGCAGCCGAGGCCTCCGTCATGGCCGCCCGGGCGCCGGCCGCCGATGCAGCGCCGGACCCCTCCGCGCCGGATTCGGCATTGCGCGAGGCAGCCTGCAGCCCGATCCCGAGGGCGGCCAGGATCTTGGGCCGGTCGCCGATGCCGTCGTGCAGGTCGAGCACCAGGTCACCGAGCCCGGCCTCGGTGAAGCGCCGCACCACCGCATCGGCGGTCCCCCGGTGGGGGGTGACGATCAACGCCCGGCGTCCGCGGGCGACCAGGGTGGCGACCGCCGCCGCGAGGGTGTGGGTCAGCCCGGTGCCCGGGGGACCTTCCATCACCACGTGCGAGCCACCGAGCGCGGCATCGACGGCAGCCCGCTGAGCGCAGTCGAGCTCCATCGGGACGTCGTCGCTCTCCGGTTCGGGATCCAGGACGACGAAGGGCCGCGCCCGGCGCAGGCGGTCGGCGTCGGGATCGCCGGGATCGGGCAAGGGACGCGCGGCGGCCGCCTCCATGGACGGGGTGGTGTTCGCCAGCCGGCCGAGCAGGGGGTGGATCTCGAGCGCCAGGCGGGCGGCGTCCAGGTCGGCGATCAGGGCGTCGGACCCGGGCGTGAAACTGCCCACCACCAGCCGCCGGTCGATGGCGAACCCCGGGACGGCGGCACACACGTCCTCGAGCAGCGCGTACACCGGCCTCGGGTCGAACCCGTCGACGCCGAAGGACAACCCGCCCAGCCATGAGGGATCCAGCTCGATGCCGTGCCCGGAGGCCAACCGGCGCACCACCTCGGGGTTGACCGTTGCCGTGTCGTCCAGGTCCAGCTCGTAGTCGTCCTGACCGGCTCCCCGCGGGTGCAGGGTGCAGCTGCGCAGCAGCACCGGGGCCCCCGCCGGCCCGTCCGTCCAGGTCACCAGGCCGGCCGCGAGATAGCAGGAACGCACGCCTCGCTCGGCGGCCAGGGACTCGGCGCTGGCTGCGATCAACCGGGCCCGGCGCCGCGACGCCGCGTGCGCCGCCGGCTCACGGACCAGGCTGGACAGTCGGGTGGACCGCCCCGCCATCAAGGTGGCCAGGCCCGAGGGGTGGGCATGGGTGAGGTCCAGGACGTCGGTGCTGCCGTCCTCACCGATCAGCGTGTCGGGCAGTCGGGCCGCCGCCAGGGTCCGCCGCCACCGATCGACCGCCGGCACGGTGACCGGTTCGGGCTCGGGCTCGGTCGACGCGACGGCCACCGTCGGCTCGGTCGACGCGACGGCCACCGTCGGCTCTGCCGACGCGATCCCGACCGTCGGCTCCGCCGTGTCGATCACGACCGAGGCGTCGGCTGCCGGCTCGGTCGGCTCGGGTGTCCCCGGCAGCCGCCCGGCGGCGCCGCTGGGCTGGTGGCGCGCCCGTCCGTGCCGCGGCGCGGCACGATCGGGCAACGCGTCATGAGCCACGAATCCACGCTAACCGGCCGTGCTCGCCCACCGGGGCAGCCAGGACGGCGCGTCGCCGCCCGCCCTTGTCAGGCGGCCAACAGCATCGCCAGGACGGCGGTGTCCGGGTCGCGCAGCGGGTCGACACCGACCTGGCTGACCAGCCGGGTGACCGTGCCGTCCACCTCGGCCTCCACCCAGGCCGCCCGGTGCTCCAGCCCCAAGTGGGGCAGGCCGGGCAGCAGCACGCAGCCGGAAGCCGACCCGGCCGCCTCGGGCGTGGACGGGCGGGACTCGGCCGGAGGGTGCAGCAGGATCAGCGCCGAGGGCGACTCCTCGCTGAACTGGCCGGGCCGGGGGGCGCCGTCCCCGAGCACCGGCCCGGCGGCGGTGACCAGGCCGACGGTGCCCGGTTGAGGGTCCTCCGGGACGTCGTCGACGGCGCGGTAGACGGTGGTGGTCGGCACCAGGCCGGGGACGGCGGCCAAGCGGACGGCGAGCGCCAGGAACTGCGCCCACTCACGGGTGGAGGCGGGCCAGCGCCCGGACACCACGAATCCGGACAGCTGCCGGTCGCCCCCGGCGAACGGGGAGACTTCGACGGGTGGCATGGCGACCTCCCGGGATCCGCGCCGTCCGGCGCACTCTGCTCGGTGTCCTGAGGGCAGGGTGCGGGGTGACGGCGTTGGCACACAAGGGGTGTCGAGTGCCAACGGCACCCGAACGGGTGATCCGAGAGGTGGACGGCCGAGGGTCAGCCGAGCAGTTCGCCCGGCAGATAGGACTCCCGCCTCGGGGGCTGACCCGAGGGAGCCTCACCGGTGGCGGCCCGTTCGGCCGCCGCACGGGCATGGGCAGCCCGTCGGTGGAGGTGGAGTTCGTCGATCCGGGAGCGGCAGCGCACCTGGGCGTGGGTGGCCGCCATCCGCCAGGTCTGTCCGGTGTGCGCGCGGCGGAGCACGTGGTCCAGCTGGTCGCGCATGGTGGTGTAGCGCGAGAGCAGATGATCGAGAACGTTGCCGGTCGGCCCGCTGACGGCGCCTCCGATCGTCGGCCAGGGCGCCGACTCGGATTCGGTCAGGGCCGCGGTCAGCACCTGGGCCAGCTCGAGGTCCTCGGCGAGCCAACGCTGCCAGGGAACTTGCGCGGAGCCCGGCCTCACCGAGGCCCCGAGGGTCAACAGCAGGGCGTCGACCTGGAGGTCGAGCACCAGGCGCAGGAGGTGGAGTTCGACGTCCTCGGCGGTGCCGGCCTCGCGGCGGACGAAGTCGTCTTCCAGCCCTCGTACGGAGAGCGCGTGCAGCTGAGAGTGGTCGATGGCCATCATGCGGAGCACGTCCTTTCGGCGCCCGACGTCATCGATGACGTCGGACGGTCGAGGTCCGGGTCGTCGTGCCTGGCACAGCGGGTGACCGGTGGACGGGCCGAGTGATCGCGTCACGATGCCGGTGGGTCATGGTCACACTCTGTAGTGCGGTGACCACCGATTCGAGGAGTGGCGACGTCACCCATGGTGCCCGGGCCATCGGAGGAACACCTGGGCCCAAGGTCACCCCCAGGGGCAACTCCGAGCATCGGAGGAGGTTTGGTCACCTCGACCCTAGGTGAGCGACCCGAGGTCGCCAGTCGAGTGGACGCCCGGGCGACAACCTCCCCGAACCGATTGAAACGGAAGCGATTGCAGGTTCGAGGTCGGCCTCGACGGCCACCGGAACCCACCCGCTGGAGCCGTGGCCGCGACGCCGTGGCCGCAGCGGGCGATCTGCCGCCCACCCAGGACCTCGGACCCACCACCGTCGCCCGGGTGATCTTCTGCGGCGGATACGAAGAGTGAACAACGAGCTGCCACCAGGCGACCCCGGGCCCGAACCATGACAGATCGGGCGACGTCGGGCCGCGGATCCGGCGGACGATCTCAGCCGACCGCGAGCCCGATCACCACGTTCACCGTGGTCGCCAGGATCACGGTGCCGAAGACGTAGGACAGCAGGCAGTGCGCCAGCGCCGCCCGGCGGATCGTCCCCGAGGTGAGGTTGGTGTCGGAGACCTGGTAGGTCATGCCGAGGGTGAAGGCCACGTAGGCGAAGTCGCTGTAGCGGGCGGGCTCCTCGCCGGAGAACTCGATCCCGCCGTCCGGGCCCGAGTAGTAGAGGCGGGCATAGCGCAACGTGTACACGGTGTGCACCAGCACCCAGGACAGCACCACGACCAGCACTCCCAGCAGCCCCCGGGTGGATCGATCGCCGGTCCCACCACCGATGAGCAGGTGCCCCACTGCCACCAGGCTCGCCAGGCAGGCCACCAGGACCGCCAGTTCCGTGCCGACCACCCCGCCGGCCTCCTCGCGGTCGGCGTGGGTCGCAGTCCGTGGGGCGTCCATGGGCCCGATCACCGCCCAGGTCCGCACCAGGTAGGCCAGCGCCCCGGTCGACCAGCCCACCGCCACCGCATAGTCGCCGCGACCGGCGGTGGCGTACCAGATGGTCCCCGCCACAGCCCCCACCAGCACGGCGGCCGTCAGGCGCCACCCCGAGCGGCGGCCCGATCGAGTGCCCTCACCCGCCATGCCCGTCTCCCGTCCGCCGCCCGTGCGCCACCCGAAGGCCGATCATCCCCCAGTCGGGAGCGTGGTGGGTCGCCGGCATCACCCGACCGGCACCTCTGCGAGGATCGTGCGATGGCCGACGAGACCCACCGCTGGATCACCCTCGATCGCCTCGACGAGGGCGTCTACCTCGCCCGCAATGCCCGCGGCCACGAGCTGCGCTTCGGCAGCAAGGACCCCGAGGGCTTCACCCCGGTGGAACTGCTGCTGGCAGCGATCGCCGGCTGCTCGGCCGTCGATGTCGACGTCGTCTGTGGACGACGCAGCGAGGCCACCGAGTTCGGTGCCCGGGTCGATGCCCACGCCGTCCGTGACGAGAGCGGCAATGTGCTGCGCGACCTGCACCTGAGCTTCCGGGTGCGATTCCCCGAGGGACCCGAGGGGGACGCCGCCCGCGCTGCTCTGCCGCGCGCCGTCCGGGCCTCGCACGATCGCACCTGCACGGTCTCGCGCACCATCGAGGCCGGGGTCCCGGTGACGGTCACGATCGACTGATCGGCATGCCCCGACGGACCCCGAACGGATCACCCTCGGCTAGCGTGGGCGAGTGCCGCATCGCGTCTCCTACCGGGTCTACTACGAGGACACCGACAGCCTCGGGGTCGTCTACTACGCCAACTACTTCAAGTTCTTCGAGCGCGGGCGGACCGAGTACCTGGCCGCCCACGGCCAGGACGTGGCCGAGCTGAACCGCGCCGGCGTCCTGGTGGTGGTGCACTCGCTGACCGCGACGTTCCGCAAGAGCGCCCGGCTCGGGGAGATGCTGGACGTCGTGACCGGCTTCGAGGTCAAGTCACCCTTCCGCGGCCGGTTCGCGCAGCGCATCGAGCGGGACGGCGAGCTGGTGGTCGAGGCGAGTGTGGACGTGGCCTGCCTGAATCCCGAGCAGCGCCTGATCGAGCTGCCGGCCAGCGTGCGGGCCCTGACCGACTCCTGACCCAGCGGGCTGCGTCGTGAGGCGGACCGCTGTGAGGAACGGCCCATCCCTGCCCGCCGGGAAGCTGCCTAGACTGGCCGGGTAGGTAAGGCAATCCTGAGGAACGGTCGCCATGGTCACCACGGGCACCCTGGCCCAGCTGCGCAGCGGGGATCGCGGGCACATCGGCCTGATCGATCCGTCGATTCCCGAGATGCTGCGCCTACGACTGCGCCACCTGGGCTTCCGGCCCGGCACGGTGGTCGAGGTGATCCGGCGCGCGCCCTTCGGCGGACCCTCGGTGTACCGGTTGTGCGACTACGACATCTGCCTGCGCCGCGAGCACGCCCGGCACGTGCTGCTCGGCGAGCCCGCCTGATGACCCCGGCTCCCGGTTCGTCGACGGCCCCCACCAGGGTCGCCCTGCTCGGCAGCCCCAACGCGGGCAAGACCACGATCTTCAACCACCTCACCGGACTGCGCGCCCGCACGGCCAACTATCCCGGGGTCACGGTGACCCGCAGCGAGGGCACGGCGCAGACCCCCGGCGGACCGGTCGCCGTCGAGGACGTCCCGGGCACCTACAGCCTGAGCGCCATGAGCCCGGACGAGCAGGTGGTGCTCGACCTGCTCGCGGGCGACCTGGACGGCTGCCCTCCCCCGGACGCCCTGGTCGTCGTCCTGGACGCCACCACCCTGCGCCGCAGCCTCACCCTGGCCGCCCAGGCGATCCGGCTCGACCAGCCGGTGATCGTCGCGGTGACCATGATGGACGAGCTCATCGGCCGCGGCGGCCAGGTCGATCTGGAGGCGCTGGGTCGTGCCCTGGGGGTGCGGACCCTGGGCCTGACCGCTCACAAGGGCGTGGGCATGGCCGCGCTGGCCGCCCAACTCGGGTCGTTCTCCCAGTGGCCGGCGCCGCCGGTCCTACCCCCCGAGGACGACGACGCACTGGCCGCCTGGACCGCCTCGGTGCTGACCACCGCCGGCTACCGGCCCCCGGCACCGGACCGGCGCACCGCCGCGGTCGACCGGGTGCTGCTGCACCCGCTCTGGGGCGGGCTGGTCTTCCTCGCGGTGATGTTCGTCTTCTTCCAGCTGATCTTCACCGTGGCCGCCCCGCTGCAGGACGGCCTGGAGGGGCTGCTCGGCCTGCTGGCTCGCTGGACCGCCACCACCCTGGGCCACGGACTGGTCGGTGCGTTCGTCTCCGAGGCGATGATCGGCGGGGTCGGCTCGGTCCTGGTCTTCGTCCCCCAGATCGCCTTGCTGTTCCTGGTGATCGCGGCGTTGGAGAGCATCGGCTACATGGCCCGGGCGGCCTATCTGATGGACCGGATCATGGCCACCACCGGCCTCGACGGCCGGGCGTTCGTGTCCATGCTGTCCTCGTTCGCCTGCGCCGTGCCCGGCATCATGGCCACCCGGACGATCCCCTCCTCGCGCACCCGGATCGCCACCATCATGTCGGCGCCCCTGGTCCCCTGCTCGGCCCGGCTGCCGGTCTACGTGCTGCTGATCGGCTTGTTGATCCCCCCGGCAGAGCGGTGGGGACCGGTGCAGGTGCAGGGACTGGCGATGTTCGCGCTGTACGTCGTGGGCGGGGTCTCCGCCATGGTGTCGGCCCGCATCCTGCGCTCCACCCTGCTGCGTGGCGAGCTGGTGCCCTTCTACCTGGAGATGCCCCCGTACCGGATCCCGAGCCTGCGTTCGGTGCTGCTGGCCATGTGGGGGTCGGTGGCCATGTTCCTGCGCAAGGCCGGGACGATCATCTTCGGGACCGCGGTCGTGTTGTGGATGCTGCTGGCCTTCCCCTCCCGGGACGCCGAGACCGCGGGCATGCCGCCGGCCCAGGCCAGTGCGCACGTGCTCGAACACTCCTACGCCGCGAGCATCGGCTCGGTGATCGAGCCGGTGTTCGCCCCGCTCGGCTTCGACTGGCGGATCGACCTCGGCCTGGTCGGTGCGGTCTCGGCCCGGGAGGTCTTCGTCTCCACCCTGGGCCAGGTCGCTGCGGCCGCGGACCCCGAGAACCCGACCGATGCCCTGCGCGCGGCCACCTACCTGGACGGCCCCCGCCAGGGTGAGCCACTCTTCCGGGCCCCGACCGTGGTGGCGCTGCTCGCCTGGTTCGTCTACGCCCTGCAGTGCATCTCGACCGTGGCGGTGATGCGCCGCGAGACCGGCTCGTGGCGCTGGCCGGCGCTGGCGTTCGGGTACCTGGTGGTGCTGGCCTACGCAGCCGCCCTGCTCGCTCACGAGGTGACCGAGCGCGTGCTGGCGTGGGGGGCGCTCTGATGCGGCCGATGCACCCTGAGGCCACCGGGTCCCCGGCGGTGGTGCGCTGGGTGGTGCCCGGCTACCCGCTGATCGCGCTGGCCGAACGGATCGCGACCGACCCGTCGCTGCGGGCCCTGCTGGACGACGGCACGCTGGCCGGGCTGGACGTCGCCGCCGAGGGAGTCGACCTCCGGATCGGTGCCGGACGCACCTGGCGGCGCGAGGGCGAACCCGTGCGGACGGCGCTCGCCGCCGCGCTCGAGGCGGCCGCGCCGTCCGCTGGGTGCAGCTCCCAGGCCTGCGCACCCTCCGGGTGCACCGGCTGCCCGGTGTCGCGGCGCTGAGCCGGACACCCCCTCCGGCCGGCGCACCGCGCTCAGTTCCGCCTGGTCCCCGCCGGCACCTCGGTCGGCTGGTCCTGCCTCACCGTCCGCGTGCCGTCCTGCATCCCGTCCTGCATCTCGTTCTGCATCCCGCTCTGCTCGGCGTGGGCCGCGTCGTCCGGCCGATCGGGTTCGGTGACCGCAGGGGCGCCGATGGTCAGGCTGGTCACGGTGACCACGGCCAGGATCGCCACGATCACGCCCAGGGACAGCAGGGTCGGCACCTCGGGAATCCAGGTCCAGATGCCGTGCGCCCAGTGCAGCACGAGCTTGACCCCGATGAAGGCCAGGATCAGCGAGAGCCCGTAGCCGAGGTGGGTCAGCTTGGTCAGCGCCCCCTCCAGCACGAAGTAGAGGGCGCGCAGGCCGAGCAGCGCGAAGGCGTTGGTGGCGAACACCAGGTAGGGGTCGCCGGTGATGCCGTAGACCGCCGGCACCGAGTCGATCGCGAACACCACGTCGGTGGCCAGGATCGCCACCGCGACCAGGGCCAGCGGCGTGAGCGCCCGCCGTCCGGCCCGTCCTCGCGCGCCCCCGCTCACCGCGACCCCGCCCTCGGCCCGACCATCGGACACCCGCACCGACATCCGGGTCCCCACATAGGTGTCCGTCACCGGCCAGAACCGGCGCAACAACCGGACGCTGCGCAGCTGCGAGATGTCGATCGAGGCGTCCTCGTGGCTCATGGCGTCCCGGAGCACCTTCACCGCGGTCGCCAGCAGGATCGCGCCGAAGAGCAGGAACGCCCAGGAGAAGGAGGAGATGAGCTGGGCGCCCAGGGCGATGAACACCCCGCGCAACACAAGGGCTCCGGCCACCCCGATCAGCAGCACCCGTTGCTGCAACTCCCGCGGGACGGCGAAGGCCGCGAGCAGCAACAGGAAGACGAAGAGGTTGTCGACCGACAACGACTTCTCGACCAGGTAACCGGTGTAGTACTCCAGGCCACGTTGCGAGCCGTAGCTGGTCCAGATCCAGGCACCGAAGGCCAACGGGAGGGCGATGTAGAACGCCGACCATCCGATGGCCTCGCGCATCGAGACCTCGTGCGGACGGCGGGTGATCAGGAAGTCGGCGACCAGCAGCAGCATGACGGCGCCGATGGTCAAGGCCCACAGCAAAGGCGTGCCCACGGGGGCATCGGTCACGAGAGGACTCCTCAGCACGGAACGGCTGAGGTCTCCTTCGCCGGGCTCACCCGAGGACGGGTGCCCGGCCGCCGCACCGAGAGCATCGCTGGATGCCCGTGATGACCGATGACGGTGTTGGGAAGTACTCCCCTCGGTCCCGAGGTTAGAGGTGGAGGCCGATTAAGGCAACAGCATGATGATGTAATTCCGCCAGAGGGAGGACGGTACCGATGAGCAGATCCGGAGTGCTGCCCGCCGCGGGCTTCGTGGTGCTCGTGCTGCTCTACGCAGGGTTGTCCACCGTGTGGACCGGGTCCGACCCCGGCTGGTACGCCGCCCTCGAGAAGCCGGCGTGGCAACCGCCCCCGGTGGTGTTCGGGGTGATGTGGCCGCTGAACTTCCTCGCCCTGGCGGTGGCCGGCGTGGGCCTGTCCGCGCGGGCAGAACGGCCGATCCAGGCCTGGACGGCGCTGGTCGTGTTCGCGGTCTCGGTGGCGGCGGCGCTGGCCTGGGCCTACCTGTTCTACGTGCCCCACGCGCTGGGACCGGCAGCCCTGTGTCTCGCCGTCGCCGCGGTGCTGACCTGGGGATTGCTCGCGCTGGCCTGGCGAGCGGTGCCCTGGACCGGACTCACCCTGGTGCCCTACGCCCTGTGGATGAGCATCGCGACCAGCCTGTCCATCGGGTACTGGCAGCTGGCCCGACGGTGACCGGAGGGTCCCGGTCGACGCCGCCCCTCCTCCCACTGCCGGATGACGGTGCGGTGGGCACTCACCGAGCTCGTCGCCGGAGCAGCGCGATCACTCGAAAGGCCCCGGTGAGGACCATGAGAATCAGGCACAGCACGGCGACACCGCGCGAGAAGTCGGCCTCCTCCTGTGCACGCCTGCTCGTTCCTTCCGGACGGACCCGCAGGGGATCCGCCACCAGGTACTCGACCGAGGTGCTCCTGCCGGGCTGCGGGACAACGCCATCGATGTCCTCGGCCCGCACCGACGCGCGCACGAGACGTCCCTCCACCTCGAAGATGATGTGCAACCTCCGCCTGCCCAGCCCGAACCGACCGTCGTCGTAGGAGTCGATGAAGGCCGTCGTCACTTGGCGGGGGCCCGAGTAGGCGCGCTCCCGGTGATGGATCCACCCGACGTCCAGCACGGCAACGGCGCTCACGAGGGCGAAGAACGCCACCAGCGGCCACGGCACCAGCGGATCGCGCCCGGCGCGGCGCCGGGGAATCCGGCCGGGCGGGTCGGCATGCCGTCCCGACGGGCCTGTCCCACGCGCCCCACGCGCCGACATGGCGCCACGGTCGAGCACCTCGTCAGGACCCGTACCTCGAATCCAGAGCACGATCATCACCAGAAGCGACTGCAGTCCCAGACAGCCCAGGATGGCCGGCCCCGCGACGATGCCCAAGGCGACCGCGTCCGCGGAATCGGCGTCGGCGAGTCGCGCCCAGCCTGCCCCCAGGGCTGCACCGAGGGCCGAGATGCCACCCGCCACCCCGAGGTAGCGCCACGGGACCACTCCCGCGTCCTCGCATGCCAGGTAGAACCGGCAGGGCTGGGTGACCAAGAGCCACCGCACCACTGAGAACATCGCACGCACGTGATCAGCATGCGGCGTGGTCGACCGTCGGCACGACAGACCGGCCGACGGGTCCCCGGCCCGCCGAGCACTCGGCAGCCCAGGCCGCGATCAGGCTCGTGATCCAGGTCGCGATCAGGACGCCGGTTCGCCCTCCTCGGCGTGGCCCGTGGCCGAGCCGATGAGCAGGTGCAGGCCCCCCAGGGCGGCGGCAGGCAGGCTGACCACGGCCATCGAGGTGGGCAGTTGCCAGGTCACACCGCCGACCCCGAGCAGCGCCGACAGCATCGAACCGAGCACCAGACCGACCACGGGCGTGACCGCGACCAGCATCAGCAGTTCACCGGCCAGGCGGGGCCGCCGCCAGCCGTACAAACCGAGCACGCAGGTGGCCGCCACCGTGGCGACGGCACGCACCGGGCCGTAGGTACTCTCGGCGGCCTCCCAGCCACCCGCCGGCACGACCGCCCAGGCCGCCAGGACCACCAGCGCCCCGGTCGCGGCGGCGAGCACCGGAGCCTCGGCGTCCGGATGACGCCAGGCCAACACCGCGAGGATCGCACTCGGCAGGAGCCAGGAGGCGGACAGCCCCAAGCCGGCCCAGCCACCGGGCGCGGTCATGGCCTCGCCGACCACGAAGGTGATCGCCACGAGACCGAACACGACGGTGAGGCCCAGCGTCACCACGCGCAGGGCATCGACCGACCACGAGGAGGTGCCGGCCGACCCGGAGCGGCGCCGGCGTCCGGTGCGCAGGTGCGGCAGGTGCGGATGAAGCACGTGGCCGTGGACCGAGACCATGACGGCACCCCCAGGGCGAGCACGACCGGGTGGGTCGATACCTCGACCGTGTCACGTCCCGGTGTCAGCGGGCAGAGCAGGACGTCCCGCCTTCTGCCTCGAGGTGCAGCACGTTCAGGGCAGCGAGTTCTGGGGATCACAGGATGCGGGAGAGGCCCGGGGCACGGGTCAGCGCGTCACCAGCGGCAAAGCAGGCAGGCACGGCGAGCAGCGAGACGATCACGACCTTGATCCACGGGCCGAGAGGGACCGACGAGAGCGCCAGCATGATCAGGGTGATCACCAGCGGGTGCACCACGTAGGTCGCGTAGGAGGCTCGTCCCGCCCGGGCGATCAGCGCCTGCCACCGCGGGTCCGCGCTCCCGGCACCGGCACGGGCTCGATCCCCCGCTCGAGCACGCGCCATGGCGCGCGTGCGGAACCAGACCAGGAACCACACCGTGAACGACACGGCGACGATGCCGTCCAGCACCGCGGCCGAGATCACCGGCCAGTCGGTCGCGGGCCCGAGGTCGTCCTGCGAGTCCGAGGACACCCCGACCGCCACCAGCGCGACGAACCCGATCGCTCCGGCGAGCGCCGTCCAGCCCAGAGCCCGCACCTGGTGCAGGCTCGGCGGCCGGTCCACCCAACCGGTCTCGGCGGCGTGGACCCCCAGCGCGAACAGGACGGCGCCCTGCGGCCACTCCGAGAACTTCAGGTTCAGCACGGCCTCCTCGGTGAGCGGCCAGCGCAGCCAGACCAACCAGGAGGTCACCGCGATGGCGACCATGGCCGCCAGTACCAGTCGCAGCCAGGGGTGAGCCGCGCCGTCCGGCAGGCGCCCCGAGGCGTCCGCGGGCCCGTGCCACCGGCGCAGCGCGGCGTAGCCGAGGGAGAAGACCAGCAGAGCCGCCACGAACCACAGGGCCCCGACCTCGGTCTGGCGCAGGTAGAAGGCGAAGCTACCGCGCTCGTCGAAGACGTTTCCCAGGTAGTCGGTCAGCGGGTTGAGCAGCAGGACGAACACCAGCAACGGGACGCCGAGGCGCACCAGGCGAGCCCGGGCGAAGCCTCCCGGCCCGCGCCCGGCGAGGGAGCGCGCAGAGAACCAACCGGCCAGCACGAAGAAGGGCCCCAGCCAGAAGAGGCCCCCGAGCAGCGCCGGTCCGGTCAGCACCTTCGAGACCATCCCGGAGGCCTGGACCTCGTCGTCGTAGTACCAGCCTGCGAAGTCGAGCACGTAACCGGTGGCCGTGTGCAACACCAGCACCCCGGCGATGAGGATCACCCGGAGCGAGTCGACCCAGACCTCGCGCCGCGCAGCGAGTGAAGGTGTCGGGGACGGTGATGTCGACGGTGACGTCATGGCGCACCTCCGCGTCCTGACCACCAGCCTGGTCCGCGGCCGGCGGTCGTTCCAGGGGGCCGAGGTCCCCCGGGCAGACCGTCACGACAACGAGCGGTTGACGGTGGCCGAGATCTCGCGGGCATCGATGCCGCGCTCGCGCAGCAGGGCGTCGACCTTGGCCTCGAGCCGCTCGTCGGATTCCTTCGACTGGGAGGAGCCCCAGAACAGGAACAGGGCCAGACCCGCTGCCTGCCAGATCAACTGGAGGAACTCGGACTGCCAGTTCTCGAACGTGGAGGCCAGGAACTGGGCGATGAAGTCACCCCAGGCGAACGGCTGCTCGTGCTGGGAGTTCTCGTTCCTGACCACCAGCAACTGGGCGACGAACTGCCCCGTCCAGGAGAGCAGGAACAGCGCTGCGGTCACCACGGCGAAGCTGTACGCCCGCCGGAAGGACGGTTTGGACACGTCGTTGTTGTGCTGATCTCGGTGCACGGCGGACGAGGACATGCTCGCTCCTGAGGGCTCGCGGCCGGGACGACCCGGCTGTTGGTGCGCTGCCGGCCCCGATCCGGGGCAGCTGGGGGTGTGCCCGATGCTGCGGGGATCAAACCCGCCCGGGCCGTTTCGGGGCATCACCCGGGGGTAGTCCGCGACCCTGAGATGTCCGCGGAGGCGGAACGAGGGAGGGATCATGCCCAAGATGAGCAAGGACGGCGCACCACGACCGCAGGAGCTGCCCAGCACCCTGCAACGGTCGGACACCAAGGCGCAGCGCACCTTTGCCGCCACCCACGACTCGGCGGTCGAGCAGTACGGCGAGGGACGCCGAGCCCACCAGACGGCCTACGCGGCCCTGAAGCACAGCTACGAGAAGGTCGGCGACCACTGGGAGCCCAAGGACAAGCGCGGTCCCTCGGACGAGCAGGCCGCAGGCGGGCGCGACACCGGACGGCCGACGGCCGGCGGGGTGGATGCCAACGCCTCGAAGCGCCACCTGATGCACCTGGCCCGCCGGCTGGATGTCCGCGGCAGGTCCCGGATGAGCAAGGCCGAACTGGTCGAGGCGCTGCGCAGGGCGAACGACCGCGAGAGCGCTGCCGCACGCCGGCGCGACTGATCGGCTCGACCGATCGGCGCCGACCGATCGGCTCGGCCGATCGGCGGCGTGCGGCAGCAACTCCTCAGCGGCGAACGGTTCGGCCGGCGAGTTCGCCTCGTGCCAGGGCCAGCCCGAGCGCGATCATGCCCACGCCCAGGCCCAGGTGCAGCCAGTTGTCGGCGGTGTTGAGCGGCACGAAGTTCGCCGTCGACTCCAGGTCGATCACCAGGCCGTACAGCCAGAGCGCCAGGTACAGCACCCCACCACCGATCAGGAACGCGCGGGCACCACTGGCCGTGCGGCTCATGGCCAGCCCGGCGGCACCGATGAGCAGGTGAACGATGTTGTGCAGCACCGACACCTGGAAGATGCCGAGCAACTCGGCATGCGAATCGGTGCCTGCGGTTGCCAGCCGGTCGACGTCCGTGGTGATCCCCGGGACGAAGCCGGCGATCCCCACGACCACGAAGACGGCGCCCACCACCGCTGCCGTCGTGCGCAGCGGTGAGGCGGCGTAGCCGGTGCGGGTCGAACGTGTCTGAGACATGGTTCCTCCTCCGGGGTCGGCCCACCACGGGTGGTGGGCCGCGAGCACTCGGTACCCCGGGAAGGCCGATGCATTCCTGCGGGCGGGGGCCCGACCCCGCGCCGCCCGTGGTGCCGGCTACTCGCCCGACCCCGGTGAGGCCCGGACCGAGGCACCGAGCGACAGTCCCAGCACGCCGCGACCGGAGCAGACCTCCAGCACAGGCCCGTCCACGATCACCGTCACCGGATCGCGCCCGGTGGGCAGGCCGGCCGTGCGGCCGCCCGCACTGACCTCGACCGCACCGGGCACCGCGCGCAGGGTGACCAGGCTGCCGGTGCCGCCGGTGCCGTCGGTGTTGTCGGTGCTGTCGGTGCCGGCGGCGCTGATCACGGTCAACGGGCCGGACGCCGGGTCGGGCCGCCAGCTGATCACGTGCGGGCCCGTGCCACTGCCGCGGACGTCGGCCGCGAGCCCATCCAGTACCGGGTGCGGCCGCAGCCGGACCTCGCCGTCCTCGACCGAGATCAGGTACGGCACGCTCAGCGCGCCGGACCACTCACCGGCAGCGTCACCGATCCCCTTGATCCAGAACAGCAGACCGGGCCGGCCGTCGGCGTCCAGGAACGCCGTGGGGGCATAGTGCCCGGGTCCCTGGGCCAGCCGGCACCAGGTGTCGACCTCCAGGCGGCCGGCCGCGTAGCGGCCCACCCCGGCCAGCACGTCGCCGGCCTCCCCCTCGGCCCACAGCGAGACGATCAGCACGTGCCGATCGCCCACCGTGATCAGGTGGGGGCACTCCCAGCCCTGCATGATGCCGGGCAGCGCCGTCCCGACGATCAGCTCGCCGTCCGGCTGCCAGTCGGTGCCGTTCGAGGAGGTGTAGGTGAGCACGGCCGGGCGCCCGTCGTCGTACCCGGCGCCGACCAGCATCCGCCAGCCGTCGCCCTCGCGCAGCACGCTGGGATCGCGGAAGATCCGCATCCCGGCGGGCGGGCGGACGATCACCGGGCCCTTGCGCCAGGCGTGCCAGTCCTCGTCCTGGGGGTGGGCCACCCGGACGGCTCCCTGGTCGGGGTCGGCGAGGTCGACGGCGGTGTAGTAGATGGTCGCCGGGTGATCGCCCTCGCCCGGCAGCACGCTGCCGGACCAGCAGCCGCCATCGCCCTCACCGGGGGCCAGGGCGACCGGGTGATGCGTCCACTCCAGCAGGTCCGGGCTGCTCGCGTGCCCCCAGTGACACCACGCCTGCCAGACGGTCGAGTCCGGGACCGCTTGGTAGAACAGGTGATAGCGACCCCGGTGCCAGGTCAGGCCCAGCGGGTCGTTCAGCCACCCGGTCGGGGGTGTGAAGTGCACCGCGGGACGGGGGCCGGGGTGGGCGACAGGCATGACGATCAGCCTGTCACCCTGCCGTGGACCCCGGCCACCCGCCCGGTCGGCTCCCCGCCACCGCCAGCGTGGAGTGGCCCGGCAGCGGGTTCCGACTGAGGCGGCTCAGAAGATGCCGCGTCGCACCCCGGCGTCGGCGAACAGCGTCGAGCCGTTCAGGACGCCCGCCGCCGGGTCACGCAGCAGGGCGATCACCTGGGCGACGTCCTCGGCCGAGGGCAGCCGGCCGCTCGGGTACTCGGCGGCCATCTCGGCCCGAACCTGTTCGGCGGCAACGCCTCTGCCGGCTGCCTTGGCCGCGGCGAGTGCCTCGACCCGGGGGCTCTCGAACGGGCCCGGGGCCACCAGGTGGACGCTCGCACCGAGCCGTCCGAGTGGTCCGGTGAGCTGTCGGACCAGGTTGGCCAGGGCCGCGTTGGCCACCCCGGCCAGCGGAGCGTGCTCGGTGGGCTCGATCCCCAGGTGACCGCCGACCGCGACCAGGCGGCTGCCGGGCACGATCCGGTCGCGGACGGCGCGCAGCAGTCGCAGGAAACCGCCCGCCTTCAGGTCCACCGACCGGGCGAGCAGCCCGGGGTCGACGTCCATCACCCCCGGGGCCGATGGGAGCCCGATGGCGTGCACGGCGATGGACAGCTCACCGGGCGGTAGCGCCGCCCGGATCGCCGCCACGGCGCCGTCCGAGCCCAGATCGGCGGCCAGGCACGCCCGCTCGCCGGCGCCCACGGCGTCCCCCGAGCGGCTGACCGCGAGCACGGCCAGGCCGGCGGCGGCGAGCCGGGAGACCAGCGCGGTGCCCAGCGTCCCGGTGGCCCCGGTGACCACGGCCACGCCCTGCCCGGTGCCGCTCGCCTGGCCGGTGGCGGCTGCGGGAGCGGTGGCGGGAGCGGCGGCGCCGGCAGGGAGCTCGGCAAGAACCTCGGCGGGGCGATCGGCAGGGCGGTCGGAAGGGCGATCGGGCATGCGCGAAGGGTAGTGAGCCCGCCGCCGGCTGTTCGGCATCGAGACAACGGCCGGTACTCACCCCCAGCCGGCCGATTCGGTAGCCTTCCCGGCCGGCCGCTGTCACCACCAGCGGCCGGCCGGTGCCGTGAGGAGGCCCTGCCATGCCCGTCGTGAACTATCACCTGGTCGCGGGACGAGACGCCCCGGACGCCGTCGGCGAGCTCCTGCGCCGGTCGTGCGCGTTGTTCGCCGAGGTGCTGGACAGCCCGATCGAGCGCGTGCGTGCCTTCGCCACCCTGCACGAGCCCTCCCAGGCCTGTGTCGGCGGGCGACTGGTGGCCGACGGGGCCGAGCCGGCCCCGTTCTTCCAGTTCGCCCTCCTGGCCGGCCGGCCGCTCGACCACCGCCACCGGCTGCTCGCGGGGTTCACCGACCTGCTGGTCGAGGTCCTGGGCACCCCTCGCGAGCTGATCCGGGGCGGCATCTGGTTGATCGACCCCGAGGACTGGGCCATCGGCGGGGTCCCGGCGGCCGCCCTGCGCCGGGCCGAGATCGAGGCCCGCCGCATCACCCCCTGACGCCATCTGCCGTCGGGACGTGCTGCCGACGGACTGCGGTGGCTCTCTCCGCCCCTCGCCGGGCCCCGGCCAGGTGCCACGCCGCGCCGCTGTGCGCTGCTCCACTCGTGGAGCAGCGCACAGCTTCCGCCGGGCCCTCCTCCGGGCAGCTCCACGCGAGCCGTTCCCCGGCCGGTCCGACGATCCACGCGGGGCGGGATCGAGATCACCCCGGTGACGGGTGCACCCCCACCGGGGAGCCCGCGTCGGTGCGGGGGGATCTCGCGACCGGCGGCACGGCGAGTGCCACGGTCAACTGCATCACCTGATCCGGATCGTTCAGCGCCTCACCGAACAGCGCGCGGATCTTGCTCATCCGGTAACGCACGGTCTGCGGGTGCACCAGCAGATCCGCGGCGACCGACTCTCGCCGTCCCTGGTGCAACAGCCAGGAGCGCAAGGTGTCCACGAGCGCACCGGCTGTTGCCGGCCGTACCCCCGCCAGAGGACGCAGGGCCCGCTCCCGCAGGTCGCGCAGAGCGTCCTCGTCGGCGCTGACCACCAGCTCCACCAGGTGCTGGTCGGTGTCCAACGAGCGGTGGCGCAGGCCGTGGCGCACGAAGAGCCGTCGCGCGCGTTCCAGGGAGGCCGCCGCCTCCCGCCAGGGGCGGGTCGGGCCCACGATCACCCGGGCCGTCGACAGGGCATCGAGCAGGGCGCGTCGCTGCCCGCCCGCCAGCAGCACGCTGGCGTCGCCGGCCCAGCCGACGACGTCGCCGGGCAGCACCAGCGTGTCCGGCCCCAACAGCGCGTGCAGATTCCGGGCGTCGGAGGCCCTCACCACCACGGCGGTCAGGCTCTCCGGCAGGGGCCACTCGGCACGCTCGGCGAGCACCCGCACCCGCTCCTCCGCCTCGCCGGCCAGGACGGCCTGGGCCAGCCGCTCACGGTACTGATCGCGAACCCTGCCGCTGACCGCGAGCTGATCGCTGTGACCGGTGACGCTGGCCGCCGACAGTGCGTCGATGTAGCTGAACATCAGCTCCGCGAACCGGGCCAGCACCTCGGCGGACATCCCCACCTCGACGCACTGGGCGCTCCACTCCTGCCAGGCGATCCGGGCCCCCAGCCGGTAGGCGGCCAGCAGGGCCGACATGGTCCGGCCCGAGCGGGCCTCACCGCGGCCGAGAGCGTAGGCGTCGTCCAGGACCGGGTCGAGCGGGGTACCGGCGTCGGAGTCGGCCGCTTGTTCGGCCAGGCGCAGGAACCCGCCGAGGGCGAGCTGCACGGCCGCCTCGATCCGGCTGCGGAACTCCCCGGTCATCTGGCCGGCGTACTCGGCGACCTGTACCGCAATGGCGTCCACGGCCCGTTCGGCGGTGACCGGCAGCCGGGTGCGCAGCGCCGCGACCACCTCGGCGTCCAGCGCGATGCCGTGGTGGTCCAGGGTTTGACGCAGCGGATTCGGTTGCACGCTGTAACCTCGCGATTTGGCTCGAGAGAACAATCTATCCTGCGATTGTCCACCTCACAGGGGTGAGACCTTAGCTCCCTGGATCAGGAAGACTCGTCATCATGGCCCCTCGTGTGTTGGACGGTGTACGCACCGTGCTCGCCCCCCTCGCCCGAGCGGCGACCACCCCACTGCTGCCCGCCGACTATCTGGACCTGCTGGCTCCTCTGCACCCCGGCGCCCATCGCGCCCGGGTGGTCGGGGTGCGTCGCGAGACCGACTCGGCGGTCACGGTCGCCCTGCGGCCGGCCGGGCGCTGGCCGGGCCACCGCGCGGGGCAACACGTGCGGGTGGGGGTCGAGGTGGACGGCGTGCGCTGCTGGCGCTCGTACTCGCTCACCGGCCCGGCAGGGCTGGACGGCACCCTCACCATCACGGTCACCGGTGTCGATGACGGGCGGGTGAGCCGGCACATCGTCGAGCGCCTCCGAGTCGGCACGGTCGTCGGCCTCGAAGGCCCCGACGGGGACTTCACGCTGCCGGACCCGGCACCGGCCAAGGTGCTGTTCGTGACCGCGGGCAGCGGCCTGACCCCGGTCATGGGCATCCTGCGCACGCAGCTGAGCGAGCTGCCCGACGTCGTCCTGGTGCACTCGGCGCGCACCGGCCGGGAGGTGCTGTTCGCCGACGAACTGCGCGCCTGGCACGCCGCCGGCCGGCTGCGCCTGGTGGAGCGGCACACGGCCACGTCGGGCCGGCTCAGCGCGGCGGACCTCGTCGAGCTCGTCCCCGACCTGGCCGACCGCCCGACCTGGGCGTGCGGTCCGAACGGGCTGATCGACACCGTCGCCGACCTGCTCGACCAGCAGGGGCGGCTCGACCAGCTGCACACCGAGCGCTTCCGCCCGGTGCTGGCCCCGGTCGGCCGGGGTGGCCAGGTGACCTTCGGGCGCAGCGGCCCCGTGGTCGAGGCGGACGGCGCCACGTCCCTGCTCGAGGCCGGTGAGGCCTCCGGCGTCCTGCTGACCTCCGGTTGCCGGATGGGGATCTGCCACCGCTGCGTGGTCCCGCTGACCGAGGGCACGGTGCGCGACCTGCGCGACGGTGCCCTGACCAGCGTCGAGCAGGGTGACCCGGTCGCCGTCCAGACCTGCATCAACGCCGCCGCCGGCCCCTGCCGGGTCGAGGCCTGACGCACGCCCCTCGGCACTCCCGAACGCGCCCTGAACTCGCCCGCCGAACGCACCCCCCTGAACGCCACCGCCGACCCGACCCGGAGGCCCCGGCCCATGACCGCCCTGCAGCACAAGCGCACCAGCCCGATCGCGCACCTGACCCCCGCCGACATCGAGCAGCTGGGCAAGGAGCTCGACGCCCTGCGGGAGGAGATCCTGGCCGACCGCGGGCAACGCGACGCCGACTACATCCGGCGCGTGATCAAGGTCCAGCGCGGGCTGGAGCTGGGCAGCCGTGCCGTCCTGCTGGCCTCGATCTTCCCGCCGGCCTGGCTGCTGGGCACGCTCGGGCTGAGCATCTCCAAGATCCTCGAGAACATGGAGATCGGCCACAACGTGCTGCACGGGCAGTGGGACTGGATGCGTGACCCGGCGATTCACTCCACCACCTGGGAGTGGGACAACGTCACCCCGGCCGAGGCCTGGAAGCACTCGCACAACGAGCTGCACCACACGTACACGAACGTGATCGGGCGGGACAACGACCTGGGTTACGCGATCATGCGGGTCGACGAGGACCAGGAGTGGACCCCGCTGTTCCTGGGCCAGCCGCTGTGGAACTTCGTCAACATGCTGATCTTCGAGTACGGCATCGCGGCGTACGACCTCGACCTCGGCGCCTACGTGACCAAGCAGCGCACGGACACCGATCGGCTGAAGGCCGGCGCGAAGGCGGTCTGGCGCAAGGCGCGCAAGCAGATCCTGCGCGACTACATCGTGCACCCGTTGGTCTCCGGTCCCTCGGCACTGCCGACCCTGGCGGCGAACGTGGTCGCCAACGTGGCGCGCAACGTCTGGACCCACTCGGTGATCATGTGCGGGCACTTCCCCCGGGGTGTGGAGACCTTCACCAAGGAGACCCTGGACGGCGAGACGCGCGCCGAGTGGTACCTGCGCCAGATGCTGGGCTCGGCGAACATCAGCGGGAGCCGGCTGATGCACATCATGACCGGCAACCTGAGCTACCAGATCGAGCACCACCTCTTCCCCGACCTGCCCAGCAACCGCTACCAGGAGGTCGCGCCGCGTGTGCAGCAGTTGTTCGAGCGGTACGGGCTGACCTATGTCTCCGGCCCACTGCCCAAGCAGGTGGCCTCGGCCTGGTGGAAGATCATCCGGCTGTCCCTGCCGAACGACTTCCAGCCCGGTGTGCGGCGGCAGAAGGCCTCGGGCGTGACGGAGTCGGCGGCGCCATCGGGCCGCAACCCGGTCGCAGTCTGAGTCAGCCCCGAGGCGGCCAGGCTCCCTGGGGCCCGGCGGCCGCCAGGATGCGGCGGGCGATCTCCCCGAGCTGGCGCACCTGTGCCCGGGTGAGGACGTCGAAGATCAGCGTGCGCACCTGTTCCACGTGCCCTGGGGCGGCCTCGACCACGACGTCCCACCCGGCATCGGTGAGCGTGGCGAGGGTGTAGCGGCCGTCAGTGGGATCGGCGCACCGACTCACCCAGCCGCGCTTCTCCAACCTGCCGACCACCTGCGACAACCGCGGAAGCTGGCCCTCGGCGAAGTCAGCCAGGACGCTCATCCGCAGCGTGCGGTCCGGGGCCATCGAGAGCCCGGCGAGCACCTGGTACTCGAAGTGGCTGATCCCCTGGTCGTGCTGCAGCTGGCGATCCAGCGCACCGGGCAGGCGCGCCAGCAACCCGACCAGGGCGATCCAGGTCTGCCTCTCCTCGTCGGTCAGCCAGCGGGGCTCGTCCGGGGTGTCCGCTGCCGCCGCCATGACCGCATCGTAACTTCATCGTTGAACTGAATCCATCGCCCCTCTCTCCCCGAATGACTTGCATCATGAAGTTTATCTCGACTACTTTCACTTCAATCGTGAACTCAATGACTGGAGTGGATCGCCATGGACATCGCCCTGTGGGTGCTCGCCGGACTGCTGGCCGCCGCCTTCCTGGCCGCCGGGGCGATGAAGATCGCACAACCTCGGGAGAAGCTCGTTGCCTCGGGCATGGGCTGGGCCGAGAACTTCCCGCCCGGCCAGATCAAGGCGATCGGCGTACTCGAGGTGCTCGCCTCGATCGGCCTGATCGTCCCTCCCCTGGTCGGCATCGCGCCGGTCCTCGCGCCGCTGGCCGCTGCCGGCCTGGTGCTGGTCATGATCGGAGCGATCGTGGTGCACGCCCGGCGCGGCGAGACCCCGCAGGTCGGCGTCAATGTGGCGCTGCTGATCCTGGCCGCCGTGGTGGCCTGGGGACGCTTCGGGCCGTACGCGTTCTGAGCACCGGCCATCCCGGCGGCCCGCCGCCTTGTCACGCAGCCCCCGCTCCGCTGAGGTGGACCGGTGAGCGACATGTGGACCGATCCCGAACACGACCCGCGCAGCTACGGCAACCCGGTCGGGGAGCTCGCGACCTATCGCGAGTACCTGGGCAACTACCGGCTCACCATCGCGATGAAGTGCGAGGGCCTGGACGCCGAGCAGCTCGCCCGGCGCTCGGTACCACCGAGCACCATGAGCCTGCTGGGCCTGGTCCGTCACCTCGCCCAGATGGAGAACCACTGGTTCCAGCGCGTCCTGCAGGGCAAGACCGACGCTCCCCGGCTCTACCGGACCGACGAGTCGCCCGACGAGGACTTCGTCGGTGCCGCCGGCGACCAGGATCTGGTCGCCGAGGCCTTCGGCACCTGGCGGTTCGAGATGGCCAAGGCCGACCTGTGGCTCGACGCCCAGGACGATGAGTCCATCGGCCGCGAGGCCCTCAGCGAGGGCCACCCGTACCACCCCCGCGACATCCTGGTGCACGTGATCGAGGAGTACGCCCGGCATGCCGGGCACGCGGACCTGTTGCGCGAGTGCATCGACGGCCGCACCGGCCAGTGATCGCGGCGGTGGTCCCGCCCTGGGTGAGCCCGGGGCACGGACACCGGGTCAGGGTGCGAGGAAGTAGCTGTTGACGGCGAAGGCCAGGTGCCCTCGTCGTCCCCAGGCGCGCAGCTTGCCGCCCAGGATCGGCTTCCACAGCGGCACCCGGCGATAGGAGGTGAGCAGCAGGGCAACCGGGTCGGCGGAGAAGGTGACGTCCACCCGCTCGGCGGGCCGGGACCGCTCCACGGTCAACGCGCCGTCGGTGAAGTTCCACCAGTAGCTCTGGTGTCCGCGCAACCTGACCTCGAACACGGCAGTGAGCCCGCGTGCGCCGTCCGGGTCGACCCAGGCGGGCATGATCGGCGCCAGCGCGGTCAGCACCCGGACGGCGTCCTCGGTGCCGATCTCCCAGGGCCGGTCGAGCACCTGAGCCAGGTCACGGCCGTGCACCAGGAACTCGCCCAGCAGGATTCCCAGCAGGTCGGCCGGGTGCACCAGGGTTCCGCCGGTGTAGGGCATCGGGTCTGCGGCGTCCAGTTCGGGGCCGTGGGCGAGAGCCGCCACCGCGGCGTCCAATCGGTGCAGCAACACGGGGTACGCCTGCCCGCCGAGGGCATCGATCTCGGCGTCGTTGAGCGCGGCGATCTGGTCGGGCCGGTCGGCCCAGCGCTCGGAGTGACTACCTGCCGGGGTGTACCTGCTGGTCACCGTGACCAGGTGGGCGAGCAGGTCGCGGACCGTCCACTCACCGTTGTGCGGGACCACGGGCCCGGGATCGGGCGCGTCACCGAGCACGTGTGCCAGGCGCCGTTGCGCCCGGCCGATGGCCTCGACCAGGTCCGTCGTGCGCGATGTCCCCATGGATGACCCCCCATTCCCGGCGAGAGGCCGATGATCCTCTCGGCCCCGCTGTGGGGCAACCGGGGATCACCCGTCGTCGCGCCCGCGCATCGGCGTGACGCGCCTCTCGAGACAATGCCGGAACGCCCGCCCACCAACCCCTCATCAGGGGTGACACTCGGGACGGACGACGAGGAGGCGCAGCACCGTGACCGACCTGAACCGCCGCCAGTTCCTCCGCGCCGCGGGGAGCGTGGCATCCGTGGCGACGCTGAGCGCCTGTTTCGGCTCCACCGTGCCGGACTCGACGGCCGGGTTCGAGGCCAACGGGTTCGTCGGCCCCACCGACCCGCGGATCGCCGCGCTCGAGGCGAGGCGGGTGCGTCCGGGGCAGCGCACCGTGACCGCCCGGCTCGACGCCCGGCAGGTCGATCTCGATCTCGGCGGCCGGATCGTGCCGACCTGGGCGTTCGGCGAGGACGTCCCTGGCCCGCTGATCCGGGCCACCGCCGGCGACCTGGTCACGGTCGAGGTGAGCAACACCCTGCCGACCGGCACCAGCGTGCACTGGCACGGCATCCGGCTGCGCAACGACATGGACGGCGTCCCCGGCCTGACCCAGCTGCCGATCGCCGTCGGGTCGACCTTCACCTACTCGTTCACCGCCCCGGACCCGGGCACGTACTGGTACCACCCGCACTCCGGCGTCCAGGTCGACCGGGCACTGTACGGCCCGATGATCGTCGAGGACCCGGCCGAACCCGGCGACTACGACGTCGAGTGGATCGTCGTGCTGGACGACTGGGTGGACGGCACGGGCCGCACCCCGGACGACATCCTCGCCCAGCTGCGGGCCAGCGGCGGGGACATGGCCCCGATGGCGGGGATGAACGGCGGCGCCAGTTCTGGGGCGTCATCCCCCGCCCCTCCGCCGCCCTCACCGACCGGTGACGCCGTGATCCCGGGCAGCATGCACTCGATGAACGGGATCTCGATGAGCGGGATCATCTACCCCCACTACCTGATCAACGGTCGGCTGCCCACGGCACCGGTGACCCTGACCGGCAAACCCGGTCAGCGCGTAAGGATCCGGTTCGTCAACGCCGGGTCGGACACCGCGTTCCGGGTCGCCCTCGGCGGGCACCGGCTCACGGTCACCCACACCGACGGGTTCGCGTTGACCCCCACGCAGGCCGATGCGCTGATCATGGGCATGGGCGAGCGCTGGGACGTGATCGTCACCCTGAAGGACGGCGTGTTCCCGCTGATGGCGATCCCCGAGGGCAAGACCGGCGAAGCGATGGCGTTGGTGCGCACGGGCAGTGGCCGGGCCCCGGACGCCACCGTGAGGCCGAGCGAGCTGTCCCGGTATGTGCCCTTCGGCCTCACCCTCGCACCGGCTCCCGAGGCCGCGCTGCCCCGGCGCGTGGCCAATCGGATCCACAAGGTGGTCCTGGAGGGACGCATGGACCCCTACCGGTGGACGATCAACGGGCGCAGCCATCCCGACGTCGAGCCCTTCGCGGTCAGCCAGGGCGACCGGGTGCGGCTGCGCATCATGAACAGGTCCAAGATGTTCCACCCCTGGCACATCCACGGGCACACCTTCGCCCTGGCCGCCACCGGCATGCGAAAGGACACCGTGCTGCTGCGCCCCATGCAGGCCATGAACATCGAGTTCGAGGCGGACAACCCCGGGTTGTGGATGGCCCACTGCCACAACCTGTATCACGCCGAGACCGGCATGATGGGCACCATCGCCTACCAGCGGTGAGGCCCCCGGCGGTGCGGGTGATCGCCTAGGGTGCGGGCATGGACGATCTCGTACTCGTCACCGGTGGTTCGGGGTTCCTGGGATCGCGGTGCATCGTGGCGCTGCTCGAACGGGGCCATCGGGTGCGCACCACGGTCCGCTCCCTGCGCCGCGAGGGCGAGGTCCGTGACATGGTCGAGCGCGGCGGTGCCGACGGCGGCGAGCGGCTCGAGGTGGTCGAGGCAGATCTGCTGGCGGACGCCGGGTGGCCGGCTGCGGTGGCCGGCTGCGCCTTTGTGCTGCACGTCGCCTCGCCGTTCCCGCTGTCGGTCCCGAGGGACCCCGACGAGCTGGTGCGACCGGCGCGCGACGGTGCCCTGCGCGTGCTGCGGGCGGCCCGGGACGCCGGCGTGCGACGCGTCGTCCTGACCTCGTCGTTCGCCGCGATCGGGTACGGCCACGCGCCCCGGTCGATCCCCTTCACCGAGCAGGACTGGACGGAGCTGGACGGCCCTGTGCCGGTCGATGCCTACCCGCGGTCCAAGACCCTCGCCGAACGCGCGGCCTGGGACTTCGTGGCCACCGAGGGCAACGGCCTGGAACTGGCGACGGTGAACCCGGTCGGCATCTTCGGACCCCTGCTGGCGCTGGACACCTCCACCTCGATCGAGCTGGTCCGGCGATTGGTGGACGGCGCGATGCCCGGGCTGCCGCGGCTGACCTTCGGGGTGGTCGACGTGCGGGATGTCGCCGACCTGCACTTGCTCGCCATGGAGCGAGAGGCCGCCCGCGGCGAACGCTTCCTGGCCATCTCCGGTGACTTCATGTCGTTGCGGGACATGGCGTTTGCCCTCAGGGAGGGCCTCGGCGAGCACGGCCGCAAGGTGCCCGCCCGTGAGCTGCCGGACTGGCTGGTGCGCCTCACCGGGCGCTTCGACGCCGGCGTCCGCCAGCTGGTGCCGGAGCTCGGGGTCGCCAAGCACGCCAGCTCGGGCAAGGCGCGTGAGCTGCTGGGCTGGACGCCGCGCTCACGGGAGGAGGCGCTGGTGGCCAGTGCCCGGACCCTGCTCGACCTGAGGGCACCCTGACCGTTGGGTTCCTCGTCACCCACAGCGGAGAGAGATGAAGGCCCATGGCCATCGGGTATGCCAGGAAGCTCGCGGTCATCGCGTTGTCGATCCGGCCGGCCGGAGGTGCGCAACCGACCACGGCCATCACCCAGCAGGGCCTGCGCTGGCTGTGGGACTCGGCCGGTGGCACGGGGATCCCGGCGTTCTGGCGGGAGAGCACCGCGGGTCTCGTGCGCCTGGACACCGAGGTCTTCGGCTACCTCGCGATCGAGGACTCCGACCTGCACGCCGCCATGACCGCCGGCAAGCGTTCGGCCCAGGTGCAGCTGGCCCTGGATGCGGCCGCGGCCCAGGGGGTGGCCCTGCCGGACCATGACGGGGTGGTGCTCGTGATCGCCGGGATCGCCACCATCGACGGCGGCAAGACCGTGGGGTCACTCGGCGGCCGGATGCTCCCGGTTGCCCTGTTCGACCAGCAGGGGCAGCACGACTTCCTGGCCCACGAGGTCGGGCACGTGATCGGTCTGGAACACCCCTTCCGCCAGTCGTTCACGCGCTATGTCAACGGCGAGTACGGCGATCCCACCTGCATCATGTCGGCGATGACCTACGGTGACCTCGCTCCGGCCCCCACCCGGGCACTCACCCCGGTGCCCGGGTGCGGCGTGGCAGCCACGTCGAATCTGTGGAGCGCCGCCGGGCCGGGCCCGTCGCCGGCGACGCTGTGGCGCCACTGCGGTGAGTATCCCGCCGCACCGCCGTGGGTGCAGCTGCTGCCGGTCGATCCGAAACCCACGCCGGTGACGCTGTGCGCGCCGTCCTCGACCCGCGCGGGCACGCGACTGGCCGTGATCCCCACGGGCGCAATGGCTCCCGCTCCCGGCTACTACACCGTGGAGTACCGGCCGGCGATCGGCTGGGACAGCGTGCTCTCCCGGCAGGCGGGGATCGGCGACACCGCGGGATGCGCCGGCCTGGTCGTGCACCGGATCGTCGACATCGGGACCTCGGCGCAGTACGGGTTCCCGCGCACGCAGGCGGTGGAGTACGTCGACACCATCCCGATCCCGGTCGGTGGCCGGGTCACCTGGTACAACTCGACCTTCGTGGTCCGCGTGGCCGAGAACGCGGTGACAGCCGATGGGGCGATCGCCGTGGAACTCGCCGAGTACACCCCGGCCTCGGTCTGGGCGCGCCTGACGCTCGAGGTCGTCGAGACCGCGGTCACCCGAACCCCGGATCAGGTGGTCACCGTCCCCATGATGGGGCCTTCGTGCACCCCCACTCAGTACACCACCGAGATCGTCGACACCTCGCTCACCCTGCGCGCCACCGGCCTCGCCCACGGGCTGACGGATCCGTCCTTCACCTACGCGGTGAACGGGATCGAGCTTGCCGGGACGACGAGCGCCTCCTCGCCCGCCCGCTCGGGAACGCTGCACGTCCAGGCCACCGTCGACGTCCCCACCGGCTATCGGCAGAGCGAGCGGCAGGTGCAGTGGCTCGAGGTGCGCTACACCGTCACCGGTGCCGGGGCCGGTGCCGGCGGCACCCTCGCCACCGTGTTGGAGCTCGAGCCGCCCACCGGCTTTGGCCTGATCACCTTCGAGGTGACGATCACCGCGGCGGACGCCGAGTGGTCCGCCGAGTCCGGTAGCACGGCGCACGTGGCCACCCGGGCCTGGCAGTTACCCGCCCAGGCCGAGATCGACCGGGCGAGTTGCCTTCGGCCGATCAAGGATGCGCTCGAGGACGCCACCCTCGAGCCCGGCGGGTTCGAGATCGTCGAGGGCGTCGACTGGAAGGACCCGACCGCCCAGCAGCTCGGCCGGTTGCTGGTCGGGGTCCGGCGCCTGGCCGAGGCCAGCCCGTGGCAGGCCCGCGAGCTGCTGGAACGAGCAGCGGATCAGCTCGGGGTCGCGGCGGCGGATCTGGTGATCATGAGGGATCACCTGGCGTCGGGCTGAGGGGCCCGGCACGTGGCGGAGTTGTCTGTCGTCGGGGGTGCAGCGCCACCACCGGGATGACCCGGTCGGTCCTGGTCTGGTACGTCCCGAATCCTGGTGCCTGCTGCACGATCCACTCGAACACGCGATCACGCTCGGCGCCGTCCAGCACGACCGCAGTGGCCTGGTACTCGGCCAGTTCGTCGTTCTCCCAGCGACGGACCCCGACCGTGGGGTGGGCCACGAGGTTGGCGTACCAGGCGGGGTGGGTGTCGGCGCCGGCCTTGCTGGCCACGATCAGCAACCGGTCACCATCGGCGAAACAGCCGACCGGCGAGGTGCGCCGCAGCCCGGACTTCGCACCGATCGTGTCCAGCAGAATCAGGAAGTCGCGGTCGAAGGTGTTCGCGATCCGCTGCTCGCCCCGCAGGAACTGCTCGATCACCGCGTCGTTCCAGCTCATGTCCGTCCTGTTCTCTCGGTCGATCAGGTTCGGCGCCGGGCCTCGACACCGCCGCGCAGGATGGCCGTCATCGCCTTGCCCTTCGCCAGTTCGTCGACCAGCTTGTCCAGGTAGCGGATCTTCTGCATCAGCGGGTCCTCGATGTCCTCGACCCGGTGGCCACAGATCATGCCGGTGATGAGCGAGGCGTTCGGGTTCAGGGCCGGCGCCTCGGCGAAGAACGTCTCCATGCTGACCTGCGAGGCCAGAACCCGTTGCAGCCCATCGGCGTCGTACCCGGTGAGCCAGCAGATCACCTGGTCCACGTCGTCCTTGCTGCGGCTCTTGCGCTCGGCCTTGTTCACGTAGTGCGGGTAGACACTGGCGAAGCTGACGCCGAAGATCCGGTGCCCTGCCACGACCTGCCTCCCCTCGTCCTCCGGAGCTGCCACACGAGCGCGCGGCGCCGCAGGCCGGAAGGCTATCGCGTCGGCGCGATCGTCACCCGGTCGGCATCGGCAACGTGAGGGTGTCGGCTCGATGGCTCATCGATGGCAGGGCGTAGTAGTCCTCGGTGGTCACGAGCGTGAACCCGAGGGAGGTGTACAGGGTGAGCGCCCGGTCGTTGTCGACGGCGACCTCCAGGTGCACCCGGCTCGCGCCGTCCGCTCGGGCCTGCCGGCAGACCCGGCGCAGGACGTCGCGGCCGATCCCCCGGCCCTGGTGATCGGGGTGGATGACGAAACCGTGGACCGCGGCCGTGTCCCGGTCACGGGACAGCCGCAGGGTGCCGACGATCGCGTCGTCGAGCATCACCACCACGGTCTCGGCCCGGTCGCGGCGCGCCAGGTCGTCGCTCGCGTCGTCCATCGGTGGCGGCGGGTGCCAGCCGAACCCGAGCTCGAGCAGGGCGTCCACCGCCACCGTGTCGTGAGAGGTCATGGGCCGTAAGGCGATTCGCGTCGCGGGCGGCCCTTCAGTGGGGTCCCCGGGCAGCTGCAGAGCGTGCTCGGAATGATCCAGCACCGCCCCCCGCGCGAGCGCCAGCTCACGGGCGGCCGTCGAGCTTCTCGGGGTGACCAGCAGCAGCTGGGTGTACCCCTGGTCGCGGCACAGCGGTAGCGCCGCGTCCAGCAGGGCGGTGGCGATGCCGCGCCGCCGGGCTTCGGGGTCGACCATGCCGGCCAGCTCGACCGTCGGCGCGCCGAATCCGTAGAGGCCCAGGAAGCCGAGCAGGTGTTCGCCGTCCCACCAGAGCAGATCCTCGACCCGCCGGCCGGAACGGCTGCGCAGTGCGCCCCACTCCAGCTTCAGGCGGCCCCCGTCGGCA
>JAEUJN010000059.1 GCA_016794595.1 Kineosporiaceae bacterium | reverse complement strand
CCACCGGAGTCCTGAACGGCCCATGACGCAGGGATGACACTCCCCTGATCAGCAGGGCCCTAGCGTCCGGGCCGTGCGGATCCTCGGGGTGGTTGTGTTCGCGGTCGTGGTTGCCGGGTGCTCCACCGGGACCGGCGAGGTGGTGACCGCAGCCGGCACGCCCAGCGCCGAGCCCGGCCTGTCATCGGTCCGCGCCCCCGAGTCCACCACCTCCGTGCCCCCGTCGGCGGCCACCCCCACCCCCTCCTCGGCGCCCTCGATCTCCCCGGGGCAACGAGCCTCCACCCCGGCCGCCGCGGGGTCGGCGTCCGGATCGCCCTCGGTCGCCAAGGTCGCCCGCGTCACCCGCCCGGCCACGCCGTCCCGTTCGGTGGCGCAGCCTCCGGCAGGCTCGCCCGGGACCGGCCGAGTGAGCGTTCCCGCCGACGGCCGCCCGGTCGACACCTCCCGGCCCAGCCGCGTGATCGGTACCGGAACCCCCGCCTCCTGCACCTCGGCCGCGGTCGTGGCCGCCGTGGCGGCCGGCGGGATCATCACCTTCGACTGCGGCCCTGCCCCGGTCACGATCCGCATGACGGCAACGGCCAAGGTGCGCAACGCCAACACCCGCACGGTCCTGGACGGCGGCGGCCGGGTGACCCTGTCCGGCGGCGGCAGCCGGCGCATCCTGTACCAGAACACCTGCGACCAGGCCCAGGGATGGACCAGCACCCGCTGCCAGGACCAGCTGACCCCGTCCCTGGTGGTGCAGAACCTGACCCTGACCGAGGGGAACTCGACCGGGCAGACCGCCGAGGGCGGCGGCGGGGGCGCGATCTTCGTCCGTGGCGGCCGACTCACCGTGATCAACTCCCGGTTCACCGGCAACCGGTGCGATGCCTCGGGACCGGACGTCGGCGGCGCCGCGATCCGCATGCTGCACGAGGCCCGCAGCACCACGGCGCTGATCGTCGGCAGCTCGTTCACCGGGGGCAGGTGCTCCAACGGCGGTGCGCTGAGCAGCATCGGAACCTGGTGGACCGTGGTCAACAGCGTCTTCCGGGACAACACGGTCACCGGCCGGGGAGCCAACCCCGCCCGGTCCGGCACGCCGGGCGGTGGCAGCGGCGGCGCGATCTACATGGACGGCAACACCATCCGGCTCGACCTGCGCGGCAGCGTGCTGGAGGACAACACCGCCCCCGAGGGTGGCGGCGCGCTCTTCTTCGTCAGCAACGACCGCACCGGGACGGCGTCCCTGGCCGCCTCGACCCTGAGGCGCAACCCCAGCAAGGGTTTCGAGACCGCCGGCCTGCCGGGCATCTTCTTCCTGGGCGCCCGCCCGCCCAGCCTGACCGCGGGCACCACGCTGACACCGGCGAGTGCCGGGGGCTGACCAACCCCCTAGGCTGGCGCGGTGGCCCTGATCTCCACGGATCGACTCACCATGCGGTTCGGCCCGACGACGGCGCTGGATGCGCTCACGGTCTCGGTCGAGCCGGGCGTGATCGGACTGGTGGGGGCCAACGGTGCGGGCAAGTCGACGTTGATCAAGGTCCTGCTGGGCCTGTTGCCGGCCACCGAGGGCACGGCCCAGGTGCTCGGCCTGGATGCCGCGGGTGACAGTGAGGCGATCCGGCAGCAGGTCGGCTACATGCCCGAGCACGACTGCCTGCCGGCCGACACGACGGCGACCGAGTTCGTCGTCCACATGGCCCGGATGTCCGGCCTGCCGATGACCGCGGCCCGCGAGCGCACCGCCGACGTGTTGCGGCACGTGGGCCTGTACGAGGAGCGGTATCGGGCGGTCGGGGGGTACTCGACCGGGATGAGGCAACGGGTGAAGCTGGCCCAGGCCCTGGTGCACGACCCCGACCTGGTGCTGCTCGACGAACCCACGAACGGCCTGGACCCTGCGGGCCGGGACGAGATGCTCGGCCTGATCCGCAAAGTGGGAACGGATTTCGGGATCTCGGTGCTGGTCACCTCGCACCTGCTCGGCGAGCTGGAACGGATCTGTGACCACGTGGTGGTGATCGAGGGTGGGCGGCTGCTGCGCTCGTCGTCCACCGCCGATGTCACCGCGGTCAGCGGGGTGCTGCTGGTCGAGGTCGACGACCGGGCCGACGCCCTGGCGTCCGCGCTCGCCCAGGTCGGGGTCGCCGCCCGACTCAGCGGGCGGATGCTCGAGGTGGCCCTCAGCGGGGAGCAGACCTACGACGCCATCCGGGACGCCACGGCGAACCTCGGACTCGGACTCGTGCGGATGGAGCGCCGGCGCCACCGCATGGTCGAGCTGTTCGAGCAACCCGTCACCTCCCGCCATGCCCAGGGAGGCCGTCAATGAGCGCCGGATCGCCCGAGGCCGGGGTCATCCACGACATCGGCTACCGGCATTACCGCGGGGTCCGGCTCGGCCGGTGGCCCATCGTTCGGGCCCTGTTCGTGGACAGCCTGCGGGGCGCCTTCGGGCTGGGCCGGTCGGCCAAGAGCAAGATCGCCCCGCTGGTCTTGCTGGCCCTGATGACCATTCCCGCGCTGGTGGCGGGCATCGTGGTCAACGTGAGCGGCGGGACCGAGCCTCCCTTCCCGTTGGCCACCTACCCCTCCTTCGTCTACCCGTTGCTGATCCTCTACGTCGGCGGTCAGGCACCGGCCGGGGTGAGCCGCGACCTGCGGTTCCGGGTGACCACGCTCTACTTCTCCCGCCCGCTGGGGCGCACCGACTACGTGGCCGCGAAGCTGGCCGCACTGACCACGGCCGTGGCCCTGGTGATGCTGATCCCGCTGGTCGTGCTGACCGGGGGGTTGCTGCTCTCCGACGTGCCCGCCGGCGACGTCCTGATCGGCGGGGCGCAGTCCCTGCTGGCCATCGCCCTGCTGGCCCCGATGCTCGCCGGCATCGCGCTCGCCATCGCCTCGGTGACCCCGCGCCGTGGTCTGGGGGTGGCCGCGGTGGTCGCCGTCCTGATCATCGGCTGGGCTGTCCAGGGTGCCGTCCAGGGCATCGTGGCCTCCCAGGGGCGCGAGGATCTCGCCTGGTGGTCCCAGCTGATCTCCCCGGGAACGATCGTCGACGGTCTGATCGCCCGACTGTTCGACCTCGAGCCGGCCAGCGGCACGCAGCCCACCGGAGCGGCGGTCATCCTCTGGGGCGTCGCCGTGGCGGTGGTGATCGCCGGGGCGATCGGCGCCCTGACGCTCCGGTACCGGCGGGTGTCGGTCACATGAGCGTGATCACGATCGACCGGGTCTCGCGGTGGTACGGCAACGTGGTGGCGGTCAACGACGTCACCATGCAGATCGGCCCCGGGATCACCGGCCTGCTGGGGCCCAATGGTGCCGGCAAGTCCACCCTGATCTCGATGATGGCGGGCTTCCTGCCGCCCTCGTCCGGAACGGTGACCATCGACGGGCAGGCGACCTGGCGCAACGAGTCCATCTACTCGCGGATCGGCCTGGTGCCCGAACGCGAGGGGATGTACGAGGTGGTGACCGGCTGGGAGCTGGTGCTGGCCAACGCGCGACTGCACAAGTTGCCCAACCCCGAACGCGCAGCGCGGCACGCAATCGAGACCGTCGACATGGGGCAGGCCCAGGACCGCGGGATCGCCACCTACTCCAAGGGCATGAAGCAGCGGATCAAGGTGGCCACCGCCCTGGTGCACGACCCGGCGGTGCTGTTGCTGGACGAGCCCTTCAACGGGATGGACCCACGGCAGCGGCTGCACCTGATGGACCTGCTGCACCGGATGAGCGAAGGCGGGCGGAGCGTGTTGTTCTCCTCCCACATCCTCGAGGAGGTCGAACAGCTCGCGGCCACCATCCAGGTGATGGTCGCCGGGCGGCACGCGGCGTCGGGCAACTTCCGGGAGATCCGCCGCCTGATGACCAACAAGCCGCACCAGTACACCATCCGCTCCTCGGACGATCGCCGGCTGGCCTCGGCCCTGGTCTCGGACGTCTCGACCTCCTCGGTGCAGCTGCGCTCGGGGTCCAACGGTGCTGGGGGGCAGGGCGAGTCATCCCTTCACGTCGAGGCGGTCGACGTGGCCCGGTTCGTCCGAGTGCTGCCGTGGATGGCCCAGCAGACCGGCGTCCGGCTGCTCGAGGTCTCACCGACGGATGAGTCCCTGGAGAGCGTGTTCTCCTACCTGGTCAACCGGTCCTGAGGCGGCGATCACCCGATGAACCCCACCGTCATGCGGCTGACCTCGCGAACCCTGTTGGGGCACAGGCGGTTCTGGCTCCTGCTGGGGCTGTCCACGGTGCTGTTGGTGCTGGCCGTGGTGGTCCGGCTGGTCACCGGCACGGACGACGACCTGGCCTGGGCGATCGTCTCCGGATTCGGGGTCGGCACCCTGGTGCCCATGATCGCCCTGCTCGCGGGCACCGGGTCGATCGGCCCCGAGATCGATGACGGGGCGATCGTCTACCTGCTCTCCAAACCGATCAGCCGGTACACGATCGTGGCGTCCAAGCTGTTCGTGGCGGTGGTCTCGGCCCTGGTGCTGGGCGTGGTGCCGGTGGTGATCGCCGCCGTCCTGCTGGCCGAGAACGTGTTCACCGTGGCCGTGCCGCTCGCCGTGGCGGCAACGGCGGCCGTGCTCGCCTACTGCGCGCTGTTCCTGATGCTGTCGATCATCACCCGCAACGCCGTCGTCCTGGGATTGCTGTACGCCGTGGTGTGGGAGACCACCGTCGCCAATCTGATCCCCGGCGCCCAGGCGTTGTCGGTCCGCCAGTGGTCGCTGGCCCTGGCCGAGTGGCTGCTGGGGACGGCGGACGCCGCACGGCTGCGCGTGGATGCCGCGGTCGGTGCCCCGGCCGGGCTGATCTGCCTGATCGCGCTGTTCGCCGGGAGCACCGTGTACGCCGGGGTACGGCTGCGCTCGATCCGCCTGGTTGCCGCGGAGTGAGTGCGCAGCGGTCGCTCTGATCACGGCTCGCCGAGCCACACCCGCCCGATCAGCCGAAAGTGCTACTCGAGGGCCGTCCTCTCGGGCGGGCCAGTTGGGGCCTCGGGGCTGATGGCCGCGCAGTCGGGGGCAGCCATGGTGGTGGAACCGACCATTCCCACCGACCCGAAGGAGCACACGACGTGAGAACCCAGAGCGCAGAGCCCACCGCCCTGAAGGACCCTGAGATTCCTGTCCAGGTGAAGCTGGCAGCAGCATGGACCAGCTTCATGTTCCTCTATGTCTACGTCGACGTTCTGGGCTTCTACAAGCCCGGCATCGTCGAAGGGATCCTCGACGGCAAGGTCTGGGAGTTCGACATCAGCCAGACCTTCTTCGCCAGCGCTCTTGCTGCCTCGGCGATCCCGGTCCTGATGATCCTGCTCTCGACGATCCTGGCGGCCCGCGCGAACCGGCTCGTGAACCTTGTCGTCGCGACCCTCCTGATCCCCTGGATGGCGTTCAACCTCGCCGGCGGGGAGTGGCTGTACTACTTCGGTCTCGGCTTCGCGATCGAGTTGGGCGTCCTCCTGTTCATCCTCCGCACCGCCTGGACCTGGCCGCGGATGTCGGTCGCCCCGACGCCGCAGGTGGCAACGCATGGCTCGCCGGTCCGGATGGGGCGGTAGGCACATGACGGTCCGGTCCGCCCGTCGGCCGGTACGTCGCGCAGCTGTCGTCCTTACGCTGAGCCAGTGACTGCACTGTGGAGTTCCCTCTGGCGGGAGCCCCGGCCCGCGAACCCACCGCTCGAGGGGCCAGCCGACTGGCTCCTCGTCGGTGGCTTCGCCGCCGCCGCGCTCGTCGAGGGCCTCGCCCGCGCGAGCCTGCCGGGGCAGCCGTTCGTCACCGTCGTCGCCGTCGCGCTCATGCCGGTCCTTCGCTGGCGCCGCAGCCACCCGCTCACGGCCTGCCTCGTCGGCTTCGGCGTGGCCGGGCTGCTCTCCCTGACCCAGTTGGCCACTGACAGTGGGGATCTCGGCCTCTACTCGATGATGGCCATCCTCATCCTGCTGTACTCCCTGGTCCGCTGGGGGTCGGGCCGAGAGGTCACCGCCGGGTTGATCGTCGTCGCTGCCGTCGCCGCGCTGGGCCTGTACGTCGCCTCGGCCGGGGTGGCCGAGATTGTCGGCGGCACTGTCTTCCTGCTCCTCTTCGTCGCGCTCGCGGCGGTGTTCCGCTCACGCGCCCAGCTGTGGGAGCGACAACGGCGCGAGATCCGCACCGAGGAGCGCCTCGCCCTGGCCCGCGACCTGCACGACACCGTGGCCCACCACGTGTCGGCCATCGCGGTCCAGGCCCAGGCCGGCGGTGTCGTGGCTGCCACGCACCCGGCACAGGCGGCCGACGTCTTTGCCGCGATCGAGTCGGAGGCCTCCCGTACCCTCGCGGAGATGAGGGCCATGGTGCAGGTGCTCCGTGATGACGACTGGGACGCGTACGCACCGAGGCTCGGGGTCGCCGACCTGCTCGCGCTCGCGCGGCCGGACGCGACCCCCGCGGTCGAGGTCTCGCTGTCCGGTTCCCTGATGCGGCTGCCTGCGGGTGTGGACGCCGCGATCTACCGGCTCGCGCAGGAGGCCCTGACCAACGCCATCCGGCATGCGCGCAGCGCCGGCCGGGTCGGGATCGACGTACACCGCTTCGGCGACGTGGTCAGGCTGCGGGTCACCGATGACGGGCTGACTCGTCCCGGGCCGGGCGCGGAGCCTGGATTCGGGCTGACCGGCATGACCGAACGCGCCCACCTGCTCGGTGGGTCCCTGTCGGCCGGTCCGGGGCCCGAGGGTGGCTGGGTGGTCGAAGCCGTTCTCCCGGTGGGGTTTCCGGAGTGAGCATCCGCGTCGTCGTGGCCGACGACCAGGACCTGGTCCGGGCCGGGCTGGTGATGATCCTGGGCGCCCAACCCGACCTCGAGGTCGTGGGGGAGGCCGCCGACGGGCCGGGGGCGCTCGAGGCGGCCAGGAGGCTGCGTCCGGATGTCCTGCTCGTGGACATCCGGATGCCCGGGCTCGACGGTGTGGAGGTGACGCGGCGCCTGGCCGGGCCGGACGTGGCGGACCCCATGGCGGTGGTGGTCATCACCACCTTCGATCTCGACGAGTACGTCCTCGGCGCCCTTCGGGCCGGCGCTCGCGGGTTCCTGCTGAAGGACGCCGGACCGCAGCTCCTCGTCCAGGCCATCCATGCCGCGGCCACCGGGGACGCGCTGATCGCCCCCAACGTCACCCGCCGGCTGCTGGAGACCTTCGCCGA
>JAEUJN010000045.1 GCA_016794595.1 Kineosporiaceae bacterium | reverse complement strand
GACCCGGCCACGGCCGCCTGACGGCATCACCCTCGTGGAGAGCCCGTTGCGGTGAAAGCCGCACGGCGGGTTCGGCGGGCGGCCCGGGGAAACGGAACGGCAGCAACGCCGTCACCGCGCCCCGGGCCGACCCAACACGCTGTACTTCGAGACCGACCAGGGCGATGGGTTCCGCGAACCCGGGTTCCCCAAAGAGCGGCGTCTGGAACCGCAGATCACCATCGGACTGCTCACCGACGCCACCGGATTCCCGTTGGCGGTCAACGCGTTCGAGGGCAACAAGGCCGAGACCAAGACCATGCTGCCGGTGATCGAGGCGTTCATGAATGCGCATGACCTGTCCGATGTCACGGTGGTCGCCGACGCCGGGATGATCTCCGCGGCGAACCAGCAGGCGATCGAGGCGGCCGGGTTGTCGTTCATCCTTGCCGTCAAGATCCCCGAGGTGCCGTACTGCGTCCGGTCCTGGCAAGAGGCGCACCCGGATGAGGCGTTCGCCGACGGGCAGATCTTCACCCAGCCCTGGCCCGCCGGTCCCAAGGATCAGCGGCGCGACCAGGTCATCTACTACCAGTACCGCCACGACCGGGCCCGACGCACCCTGCGCGGGATCGACGAGCAGGTCGCCAAGGCCGAGCAAGCCGTCGCCGGCAAGACCGCAGTGAAACGGAACCGGTTCATCGCCCTGGCCGGGGCGACCAAGAGCGTGAACCGCACCCTGGAGGCCAAGGTCAGAGCCCTGGCCGGGCTGAAAGGCTATGCGACCAACCTCGCTGCTTGCCCCGACGGCACCGAGATCATCCCGGAGTTCGTGATCGGCGCCTACCACCGGCTCTACCTGATCGAGAAGGCGTTCCGGATGTCCAAGCACGACCTACAGGCCCGACCGATCTACCACCACAAGCGCGAATCGATCGAAGCCCACCTGACGATCGTGTTCGCAGCCCTCGCCGTGAGCCACTGGATCGAGACGCAGACCGGCTGGTCGATCAAGAAGCTCGTGCGGACCGTCCGCCGCTACCGCACCATCACCATTCAAGCCGGCCCACACACGATCACCGCCCAAAACCCACTACCCGACGACGTCCGCGAAATCATCGCCAAGATCCACTTGGCAGGGCGACACTAGGCTGTCACAAGTCAGGTCGTCGCACGCGAGGGGTGGCAAGCACCGTGAGTGGGACACTGACTGGGGCTCCCGGCGGGAGATCATGCCGGTAGACAGCGCGCTGGCTGGCTGCCGCCGCGCGTGCTGTCCCGGCGTGCCTTCGTCGCTCAGGTGGTTGCGGTCAAGAGCGCTGCGGCCTGTGGATGACCCAGGCCGAACACGATGCCGTGGAACGGGTCCTGACCGCCTGCCCTGACGAACCCCTGTCCCGGGGATGACGGAGGCGAGGCCTGGGGCCATTGGTCCCCTGGACTCTCTACTACAAGTATCGAAAGTAGCATCGGTGTCGTCTCGCCCCACGAAGGGTCTTCGATCATGATTCGGGAACGTCTCGGTTCTCCGCGCATCACCATCTCAGCTTTGGTCCTCGCTCTGACTGAGTTTGCTCACCTTCTTGCCGCGGACAAGATCGAATAGCGTTGACCAACGGTGATGTCTGTCGCGGTGGCTGGTTTCACGCACTAGTGGCGGTTCTGGGGTCGTGGCGTGGTGTTCATCCGGCGGGTGCGGACGACGTCGGGAGCGACGGCGGTGCAGATCACCGAGTACGTCGAAGAGCGTCAGCGGATCGTCCGGCATGTCGGGTCGACGCATTCCGAGGCCGAGCTGGGGATCCGGGCCGAACCGGTCTTGCACCGCGGAGAGCATGCCGCGTCGTGGCGGGCGGTGTGGGCCTACTCGGCCAAGCGCGCCGCCCGAGACGGCAGGACCCTCACCGCCCAGTAGAACCGGGCCAAGGCGGTGATCGCCGGGGAGAAGTCGGCCCGCACCCCCCGGTTCGTCAAGACCAAGGACGGGACCACCGTGCTGGACGAGGCTGCCCTGGCCAGGGCCCGGAAACTGGTGAGGCTGAAAGGGTAGGTGACCAACATCCCCGCCGAGGTCATGCCCGCGGACGAAGTCATCGCCGCCTAGCACGACCTGTGGCACATCGAGAACTCGTTCCGGATGTCCAAGACCGACCTGCGGGCCCGGCCCATGTTCGTCCGGAGCAAGGACGCGATCGAGGCCCACCTGACCATCGTGTTCACCGCCCTCGCGGTGGCCTGCGAAGCGCAGAACCGGACCGGCCTGGCCATCCGCAACCTCGTCCGCCAACTGCGCACCCTGCGCTCAGCGACCATCGCGATCAACGGCGCAGTACCAAACCAACCAGCCCGCCATCAGCCCCGAGCAGCAGGCACTCCTCGACGCCCTCCAGCAGCCCCGAACTCACGCACCAGGCGAATGAGCAACTCAGGTCTGATCGCCAGTTTGGCGCTGTTCGGGTTGAGCAGCAGTGCGGCAACGGCCAGCCCGGGGCAGTCAACGGCGGTGTCCGCGCGCACGATGAGCCATGAGCTGTTCATCAACCTGCAGTCTGGTCGCGAGGACCTCCACCGAGTGAACATGGCTTCCAGATGGCCAGGAACCAGCGCGCCACCGGTCGCCCTGTCACTTCAACAACGATGCGCCCGAACTGGCCACCCGAGGACTCCCGGCGGCCCTGCGGTGGCGCGACAACGCCCCTATGAAGGAGCAGGCCGCCGAGCTGATCGGCAAGGGTGTCACAGTGATCGTCTGCCCCAGTTGCTCGGCGGATCAAGGGGTCTCACCGTCCGACCTCGTGCGGGGGGCGCAGATGTCCAACCCGACTGTGCTGGCGAGCCACATTCGCCCGGGCACCGTGAGCATGAGTTACTGACGATCGGCCGAGGGTCGTCCCACGTGGGGGCGACCCTCGCCGGCCGGCGGTGCCCGGTACAGGGGCCAGGGCTCAGCAACTGGTGAAGGTGTTCACCCCGCCGCCACCGTCGCAGGTGTCCGCGCCCGTGCCGCCGACCAGGTCGTCGTCGTCCGGCCCGCCGAACAGGGAGTCGATCCCAGGGCCGCCGGCGACCAGGTCGTCTCCCGAACCGCCGTGCACCTGGTCGGCGTCCCCCTGGCCGTCGACGTGGTCGGCGCCCTGGTAGCCGTGCAGGTAGTCGTCCCCCGGCCCGCCGTACAGCTCGTCGTCGCCGTCCCCGCCGAGCACCCGGTCGTCGTCCGGGCCGCCGTTCATGAAGTTCACCGCGCCGGCGCCGCCGACCAGCGTGTCCTCGCCGTCCCCGCCGCGCATGTCGTTGCTGACCGAGTCGCCGCCGAAGACGTCGTCGTCGTCCGCGCCGCCGTCCAGCACGTGGTCGAACCCGCTGTCGCTCCCGATGATGACGTCGTTGCCCGCGTCGCCGAAGAGGAATTCGTCGCCGTCCTGCCCGGCCAGGGTGTCATCGTCCTCACCACCGTAGGCGCCGCCACCGTCGGCCTCGACCAGCAGGTGGTCATCGCCCGCGTCGCCCCAGATGTCGTCGTACCCCGAGCCGGCGAAGACGATGTCGTTCCCGGCGCCGCCGGTCACGATGTCGGCCTCGCCGTAGGCGCAGATCAGGTCGTCGCCGGGGGTCCCCGGCAGCACGTCGGCGAACTCGGTGCCCTCGATCACGGTGGTGTAGGTCGGGGGGGTGATCATGCTCGCGGCCCAGGTCTGGTAGCGCAGGACGCAGGGGTTGAGCGGGGCCGGCGTGACGGCGACCGCCGGGGTGGTGGCCAGCAGGCCGGCGGTGCCCGCCACTGCGACGGCCAGGCTGACGCGGCCGGGAAGGTTCCGCTTCATGGTGATCTCCTCCGGTGCCGGCCAGAGCCGGCGATCGAGCCCCCGAGGGGGCGGCTTCGGTTCTGCGCTCAGGGTGGGCGGGCCGGATCAGCACCGGATCAGCACCGGATCAGAGCCGGGTGAGAGTGGGGTGAGAGTGCCGATTTCCCCCAGTAGGTGGGGGAGATCAGCACTCTCGGGTCGCTCGACGGAGTGACAGGGACCCCGGCGGTGCGGCACGGTGACCGGCATGGCGTCCGCCCAGCCCCGAGAGGTCGACCTCAACGCCGATGTGGGGGAGTCCTTCGGGCGCTGGCGCCTCGGGGACGACGAGGGCCTCCTGGACGTGGTGACCAGCGCGAACGTGGCCTGCGGCTTCCACGCGGGTGATCCGCCGACCCTGCGCCGCACGTGTGAGCTCGCCGCCGCCCGGGGGGTCGCGATCGGGGCCCAGGTCGGTTACCGCGATCTGGCCGGGTTCGGGCGCCGGTTCATCGACGTCACGCCGGAGGACCTGACCGCCGACGTGCTCTACCAGCTCGGCGCCCTCGACGTCTTCGCCCGCTCTGCCGGCACCCGGGTGCGGTACGTCAAGCCGCACGGGGCGCTCTACAACGCCGTGGTGCACCACGAGGCCCAGGCGCTCGCGGTGGTGCGCGCCGTCCGGGAGTTCGCCGACGCCCACGGGCTGGCCTCGATGCCGGTGCTCGGCCTGCCCGGATCGAGCCTGCTGGCGGCGGCGAGCGAGGCGGGGCTGCCGGCGACGGGGGAGTTCTTCGCCGACCGGGGCTACACCGCCGAGGGCAGGTTGGTCTCACGCCAGGACCCGTCGGCGCTGGTCACCGAGCCGGACGCCGTGGCGCGGCGCGCCGCCCGGATGGCCACCGCCGGCGAGGTGGTCGCGGTGGACGGCACCGTCGTACCCGTTGCGGCGCAGTCGATCTGCGTGCACGGTGACAGTCCGGACGCCGCGGCGCTGGCGCGTGCCGTCCGCAGCGCGCTGAACGCCGCGGGGGTGACGGTCAGGTCGTTCACGCCCCCGACGGAAGTTCCCCGCCAAGGTCCTGGCGCCGGGCCGCGGAGCGGGAGGTGAGCCGCGGGGTGGACCAGCACCGGAACGCGACCAGTGGTTCGACCGGCGCCACGGCCGGCGCCACGACCGAGGGCATGACCGAGGGCATGGACGTGCGGGTCCTGCCGCTCGGTGATCGCGCGGTGTTGGTCGAGGCGGCCGAGGAGGACCCGGCGGCGGTGGCCCGGGTGCACCGGGCCCTCGACCGCGACCGCGCGGTGGGCGTGGTCGACCTGGTGCCCGCGGCCCGGACCGTGCTGGTGACCTTCGACCCCGGCCTGATCGGCGTCGCAGCGGTCAGGGCCTGGGTGGGCGAGGTGGCTGCGGCGGGACCGGAACGGGAGTCCGCGGACGGCCCCGATCCCGAGGTCCTGCTACCGGTGCACTACGAGGGGGAGGACCTGGCCGAGGTGGCCGAGCTGACCGGGCTCACGGTGCGGGAGGTCGTCGCGGCCCACACCGGCACGCCCTGGGCCGTCGCGTTCACCGGCTTCGCGCCCGGGTTCGCCTACCTGGTCGGCGGGGATCCCCGGCTGCGGACGCCGCGCCGGGCCACGCCCCGACCCCAGGTGCGGGCCGGGGCGGTGGGCCTGGCCGGTCCCTACTCGGGGATCTACCCCCGGACGTCCCCGGGTGGGTGGCAGCTGATCGGGCACACCGAGGTCAGGCTGTGGGACCTGGCCGCCGACCCGCCGGCCACGCTGCGGCCGGGGATGCGGGTGCGGTTCGTCGACGCCGCCAGCGATGATCATCACCGGACCACCCCGACGGATCAGCCGTGAGCGGGCCCGGCGCCGCCCCCGCGCTGGTGGTCGAGCGGATCGGCGGGTTGGTCACCGTGCAGGACCTGGGCCGGCCCGGGTACGCCCACCTGGGGGTCACGCGCTCGGGGGCCGCCGACCGGACGGCGTTCCGGCGGGCGAACCGGTTGGTCGGGAATCACCAGGGCGCGGCCGCGCTGGAGGTCACCCTCGGCGGGCTGTGCGTGGTCGCCCTGGGCGAGCTGACCCTCGCCGTGACCGGGGCCACCTGCCCGGTCACGGTGGCCGGTCGCCCGGCGGCGACCGAGGCCCTGCTCGAGGTCCCGGACGGCGCCGAGGTTCACCTCGGCCCGGCGCTGGCCGGGGTGCGGGCCTACCTCGCGGTGCGTGGCGGTGTCCAGGCCGAGCCGGTGCTCGGGTCACGGGCCACCGACACGCTCTCGGGGATCGGCCCGCGTCCGGTGCAGGTGGGCGACCTGGTGCCGGTCGGCGGCCCGGACAGTGCGGACCGGGCCCGGTGGCCGCGGATCGCCCAGGTTCCGGTGGCACCGTTGCCGGCGCCCCACGAGGTGGTCGAGCTGGACGCCGTGCCCGGCCCGCGGGCGGACTGGCTCGACCGGCCGGGCCGGGACACGTTGTGGCAGAGCACCTGGACCGTCTCGCCTCGCTCCAACCGGGTCGGGGTCCGGTGCGAGGGGGCCGTGGTCACCCGGGCGGTGGCCGGCGAACTGCCCAGTGAGGGGCTGGTGCGGGGCGCGATCCAGGTGCCGCCCTCCGGGGAACCGGTGGTCTTCCTGGCCGACCACCCGGTGACGGGCGGTTACCCCGTGGTCGCGGTCCTGCACGATGACGACGTGGACCTCGCGGGCCAATTGAGGCCGGGGCAGCGGTTCCGGTTGCACCACCGGCCGCAGGACGTGTCCTGACCTCTGCTGGTCCGGTCCGCTGATCTGGTCCCGCTGGTCCGGTCGCTGAGCGGCGCCGTGCGTGCGGTGATCGGATCGCCACGCCACACGGCCCCGATCGTTGCATTCTCCTAGCGCGTGTCACACAGTGGAGTCAAATAGCTACGGAGAATCACAATCGGTCATGCGAGGAGGTGGGCGCCGTGGCACCTGGACACCGATCGGCGCGGCTGCTCTCGCGTGGCGACGAGCGCTTCCGTGCACTGTTCGAGCACGCCCCGATGGGGGTTGCTCTCTGTGACCTCGACGGCCGGTTCTGCGATGTCAACCCCGCTCTGCGCGACCTGCTGGCCGGCACGGAGGTCGACATCGACCGCGGTGACCTCGCCGACCTGCTCTGCCACACGCCGGCCGAGTCGGAGGAGGCAGGGCAGTGGCAGCAGGGCCTGGACGACGTCCGCGAGGGGCGCCGCCCGGTGGCCAGGGTGCACCTGTCGCTGGCCCCGGCGGACGCCGCCCCCCGGCTCGTGCAGGCCACCGCGGCCCGCGTGGTGCTGGGCGAGCGGGCCTACCTGCTGGCCCACATCGAGGACGCCACGGGCCGGCGCCTCGACCAGCAGCGCCTGGTCTACCTGGCCACTCACGACGCCCTGACCGGGCTGCCCAACCGCGAACTGGTGCAGCAGCGCCTGGTGGCCGCGCTGGCCCGGGCGTCGTCGATCCACCTGCCGGTCGGGGTGCTCAGCCTCGACCTCGACCACTTCGGGCAGGTCAACGAGCGGCACGGTCAGCAGGTCGGGGACGCCGCACTGGCCGCCGTCGGCCGGCGGCTGGCGAGCGTGCTGCGGGCCGGCGACAGCGCCGGCCGCCTGGGCGAGGACGAGTTCCTGGTGGTCGCCGGGGACGTCCCGGACGAGAGCGCCCTGGCCGAGCTGGTCAAGCGGATCGAGGCGACGGTGAGCCGTCCGATCGTGCTGGGTGCCGAGCGCACGGAGGCCGCCGACAGCCTCGACAGCACCGATGGTCTCGGGGGAGCGCCGTCCTGCGGTGGCAGCGCGCCGGCCGCCGCCATGGTCGGCGCGGTGGTGGGCGAGGTGGTGGGTGAGGTGGTGGTCGAGGTGGCGGTCAGCATCGGGGCGGTGCTCAGCCGCCCGGGCGACCAGCCGGCCTCCATGCTGCGCCGGGCCGGCGCGGCGATGTTCGCGGTCAAGCGGGCCCGCCGCCGGCAGGCTCGCCGCACCACCGGCGGGCCCGTCCCTCCCCGCCCCCGCACCACGGGGTCCGTGCTCGCCGGACGGCGCGCCGCGCCGTCCCTCGGTGAGCTGGCGCTCTACCCCCAGCTCGAGATCGCGGAGCACCGCTGAACCGCCGCGGCGTCCCGGGGGACGCGGCCCAGGCGCCCGAGGCGCGGCCCACCGTGGTGACGCGAACTCACCAAGAGGCCGGAACGGCCGTGGGACGGCAGTGGGCGAGGCAATCTGGTGGGGTGCACGTCGACGTCGCCATCATCGGGGCCGGTGGGGCCGGGCTGAGCCTGGTCACCGCCATCGATCGGCTGCTGAACGCGGCCGACGTGGCCGACCAGGTCCAGACCCCCTCGGTCGTCCTGATCGACCCGGTCCACCACCGCACCGACGACCGCACCTGGTGCTTCTGGGACCGCGGCCTCAGCCCGATCGAACCGGCCGTCCACCGCTCGTGGACCAGCGTGGCCGTGGTCGATCGCCGCGGGGGCGAGCGCCGCTACTCCCTCGGCGACCTGCGCTACGTGATGGTTCGGTCCTCGGACTTCTACGCCCTGGCCGATGACGCGGCGGCCCGGATCGGGGCGGTGCGGATCCCGGTCGAGGTCGACGACATCCGCGACGGCGACGATCGGGTCGTGGTGCAGGCGGGCGACGAGCAGGTCAAGGCGCGCTGGGTGTTCGACTCCCGGCCCGCGGCCCCGGCCCGCAGCGCGCACACCGCCCTGCTCCAGCACTTCCGGGGGTGGCGGGTGCGGTTCAACCATCGCGCGCTCAACCCGCAGGTGCCGGTTCTGATGGACTTCTCCGTCCCGCAGCTTCCCGGCGCCACGGCGTTCGGGTACGTGCTGCCGAGCGATGAGTTCACCGGCCTGGTGGAGTACACCGTGTTCTCGCGGGATCGACTCTCGCCCAGGGCTTATGACGACGCCCTGGCCGGGTACCTGGTCGAGCGCTGGGGCAGCGGAGGGGTGCCCGGCACCTACACCGTCGAGGAGGTCGAGGACGGCGCCATCCCGATGACCGATGCCGTCTTCGCCCGCCGTTCGGGCCGGCGGGTCTACCGCATCGGGACCGCGGGCGGGGCCACCCGGCCCTCGACCGGCTACGCCTTCGCCACCATGCAGCGCCAGGCCGAGGACATGGCCCGGGCGATCCTGGCCGGGCGGGCCCCCCTGCCGCCGCGTCCCCACTCCCGCTGGCACCGGTGGGCGGACGCCGTGTTGCTGCGGGCTCTCGACCGCGGCTACACCGAGGGCGCCGACCTGTTCCCGGCCCTGTTCGCCTCCGGCCGCGCCGACCGGGTGCTGGAGTTCATGGACGGCAGCGGGAGCCTGTGGTCGGACCTGTCGGTGATGGCCGCCGCCCCGGTCGGGGCGATGAGCCGGGCCGCGCTCGGTGATCTGAGGGCTCGGCTGCGCCTGGGTCGCTGAGGCAGGCCGATCGGCTGCTGGGGTGATGACGCCGCCACGGCTGTGGCGGGAGCAGCGTGTTCGGCGGATCGTCCATACTTTGTCCTGAATGTGCCCACGGCGCGGGAGGACAGGGCTCATGGACGAGGGCGAGGCACCGACCGCCCCGGTGAACCAGCCGACCGTCGGCACAGCGCTGGGTGTCGCCGTGATCCGGCTGGGCGCGCGACGGTGGACCCTCGCCCCCGGTGCAGAGTTGACCTTCGGTCGGGGTCAGGACCGTGACGTCCGCCTGGCACGCGACCCCGAGGACGACTACGTCTCCCGCCGAGCAGGGGTGCTGATCGGCCTGAGGGACGGGGTGCTGATTCGCAACTCCTCGCACACCCAGTCGCTGATGGTGCAGGCGTTCCCCGGGCCAGAGCTGGTCGTCGCTCCGCAATCGGCGGTGGCGACGATGCCCCACGAGCATCTGCGCCTGGTCGTCCCCGGCCGGCACGGCGCGCGGTACGTGCTGGTGATCGACACGCGCGGGATGAGGGTGGCCGGGCAGGTCGCGCCGGACGTCCGGGAGCCGCCGACGATCCCGGTGGGGCGGCCGACCAAGGCCGGCGCTGACCGGATCACCCCCCGGGAGCTCCGGTTTCTGGCCGCGTTGTGCGAACCGGTGCTGACCCTGGCCGGGCCGGCTGCGCAGCCCGCGACGTATCGGCAGATCGCCGAGCGACTGGGGACGACGCAGGCGACTGCCAGGAACTGCCTGGACCTGCTGCGTGCCCGGTTGAGTGATGTCGACGGCATTCCCGGATTGCGCACCGACGAGGACACCGACGATCCGGCCCCCTCCTACCTGCCTGCTCTGGCCGCCTGGGCCGTGCACTCGGGCGTCATCTGCAGCGAGACCCTCGAGCTGCTCGACGAGCAGGGTGACGCATGAGCCCTGACGAGGGGCGAGCGGTACCGCCGCCGGGTACCGATCGCGTCACCGCGGGCGATCCGCACTTCCCGACCGAGACCCACGTGGTGCCGGCCCATGGTCGCAGCCGGGTCGGCGGGGCCAGCGAACCGAAACGGTCTGTTCGTGGGGCCGATGGACGACACCGACCGGTTCGAGCTGGTCGGGCTCGGTCTGGTCGGCGGAGAGGGCGTGACGTGGTGTGGGCGCTACACCGGCCGACTCCACCATCCGGTCACCTATGCGATCAAGCAGATCCAGCCCCCGCCGCCGCGGTCGTCGTCGGTGTGGCCGACCCGGTCCGACATGCGCCGGTGGCTCGACCAGAGGTTCCTGCTGCAGACGGTCACCAACGATCACCTGGTGCGGTTGGTGGACGTCTTCCTCGGGCCGCCCCCGCACCGGCGAGGTGACGTGCAGCTGGTGCCGGACGGCGTCGAGTTCGCCACGCCCTACCTGGTCATGGAATGGGTGGCGGGACTGACGGTGGCCGAGCGGGTGGAGCGGCGGCTGGACCCGATCGGCGTCCGGGTGCAGTGGGTCCTGCACATCGCCGAGGCCCTCGACGCGCTGCACTCCTACACCCGGACGTCGGGCAACCCGATGCTCCACTGCGATGTGAAACCGGACAACTGCATCGTCCATCCCGAGCGGGGTGCGGTCCTGGTCGACGTGGGGGCCTTGCGCGGTCTGGACGACGGGGTCGATTCGCGGGGGCTGCACACCGAGCGCTACGCCGCCCCCGAGGTCTTGGCCGACGCCACGGCCCCACGATCGACAGCAAGCGATCTGTACGGTCTGGGAGCGCTGGCGTACTTCTGTCTGGTGCAGGACGATCCACCGGCCGCGACCCGAGCCGGCGCGGTCGACCAGATGCGGGCAGCACTGACGGCTGCGGCCGCTGCCGCCGGGGTCGGCGACGCCGCTGCCGTGACCGAGGCGGTGCTCGCCATGCTCGCGCCGGATCCCGCGGCGCGGCCGACTCACCCCAAGGCCTGGGCCCGTTCGTTGGTCGCGGCGACGACCGGACCACCCCGGGATGCCTCGGAATCGGGTCGGCGCCGTGCAGGGCCGGCGTGGCAGGCGACCACGGCCGGGACCGGGCTGCCTGCGCGCCGCACCGGGAGGTACGCGGCAGCGCTCGTCACTCTCGCCGCGGCCAGTGCCGTGGCGGCAACCCAACTGCCGATCAGCCGGTTCGGACCAGCCACCCAGTCCGCCGGCCAGGTCGGGGCGACCCCGGTCGGAACCTCCGCGCCGGCACCGCCCGGCCCGGCGGCAGCGCTGAGTCCGTCGGCCACGTCCCCCGCTCGCGCGCCCACGTCCACGCCGTCCGGGGTGATCTCGGCAGTCCTGCCCACTGCGAGTGCGGGGAGCGCGGCGCCCCTGAGCCGGACGCCGCGCACCACCGCACCCTCGCCCCTGGTTCGAGAAACCCCCGCCCCGGCCGGCACCCGGGCGGGCAGCGCGGTGCCGGCCACGGCCCCGCGAGCCACGCTGCAGATCCAGAGCCTGTTCGCCAGCCGGTGCATCGACGTGCGCGGTCCCTCACCGGACGATGGGACACCGCTGCAGCTCTGGGACTGCATCAACACTCCTGAGGAGCGCTGGTCCTGGGACGGCAGCCGCCTGCGCGGTTTCGCCGACAAGTGCATCGACGTCCGCGGGCCCAGCAGTGCCAACGGCACCCCGGTGCAGCTCTACTCCTGTGTCGAGGAGCCTCAGCAGCAGTGGACCCTGACCCTCGACGGCGAGCTGCGGGTGTTCGGCGACAAGTGCCTCGACGTCCAGGGACCGGTGAACGCCAACGGCACGTCGTTGCAGATCTGGGACTGCCAGGACCTGCCGCAGCAGAAGTGGCGCTTCTACTGAGCGCGTTCGCCGGAGGGGTGATCCGGCATCACCACTTGCGCCAGTCGTCGTTCGCGCACTTTCCGGCCCAGTAGATCGACTTGGCGGCGCCGGTGATCCCCGTGAACGGCATGTGCCCGGCGTAGCATCGCAGGATCTTGACGTGCATGGGCTCCCACTTGCCCGACGAACACGCCGGGACGAAATGGTTGAGCACGGGGATCTTGCACAGCGACTTCGCCAGATCCGGCGCCGGCACATAGGCCTGTGCGGCCGTCGGTGCCGGAGCCAGCTGGATGGCGCTGGCGCCCGGGGCGGCGGCCACTCCCAGGACGGCGCTGGTCAGCAGGGTCCCCGCTGCCACGTACGCTCGGATGGAGCTCGAGATGCCCATGTCGTCTCTCCTTGTGCGACAGCCCGTCACGCCTCTCGTGACGGTGGTGCCCGCTCGGGCCGAGGGCCGCTCGCGCAGCTCCTGCACGGTGTTCGATCAGGCGGGTTCAGTCTGGGTCGCCGGTCGCGGCGTCCGATGCTGCGCCCCCGCACTTGACACGGGGGCAGCCCTCGATCACCCGGGTCAGGCGGGCGGCAGGGTGAGGGTGGCGATCACCCCGCGGTGATCGCTTCCTGGCTGGTGCAGGGTGTCGATCCGGTCCACCACCGTGCCGCGGGGCGCGAGCACGTGGTCGATCCGGATCACGGGCAACGGCAGCCGGTCGGCCGGCCAGCTCTGTCCCTGCCAGGCCCAGCTGCCGGCCTGAGCGGCGTCCACCAGACCGATCCCCAGCAGCCGCCGGAACGGGCCGTTGCCCGTGGTGGCATTGAAGTCGCCGGCCAGCACGACCTGCTCGCCGGCGGCGATCCCGGGTTTGAACGCCGCGGCCAGCGCCGCGTGGTCGGCGGCCCAGGTGGGCAGCTGGGGCGGGGCGGGGTGGACGGCGGCCACCGTCACCGGGTGCCCGCCGACGTCGACCCGGGCCCGGACCGCGCGGAAGGCGGTGCCCGGGATCTGCCCCGGCTCGGTCAGTGGCCGGGTCGAGTAGAGCCCGGTGCCGGCGGCACTGGGCGCCGGGAGCAGGTGGCGGTGGGGCATCAGGGTGGCCAGGCCGGCGGCGTCGAGGGCGCGGGCGGCGGCGGGGGTCAGCTCGGTCAGGGCCAGGACGTCGGGCCGCTGCGCCGCCACCCGGGCCACCAGTGCGGCCGGGTCTGCCTGGCCGAAGAGCAGGTTCTGGGTCATCACCCGAAGCTGGCGTCCCTGCCCGGTCGGCACCCCGGCATGCCCGCCGCCGTGCGGGAGGGGCGGCATCCAGACCGCGGCCAGGACCAGCACCGCACCGGCGGCCAGTGTGCTGCGCCGCCACCGGCCGAGGGCCAGCAGGACCACGGCGGCCAGCAGCAGCGGCCCGGCCCAGGCGCTGAGCGCCGCCAGCAGGATCACCCGGATGCCGGCCTCGCCGCCGAGGGCGACCGCACCCAGGGAGGCGGCCGCGGCCAGCACGGCGGCCCACCCGGTCAGGGCGGCCAGGCCGCGCAGCAGGCGGCGCCACCACGGACGCCGCCGAGGCGGGGCCGCCGCCGGGTGCCGGCCCGTGGTCAGCGTTGCGTCCACCCACGCCCTCCGGTCTCGGTCGGCATCATCGCGATCGTCGTCAACGGATCAGGTTCGCGGCCGCCAGCACCGTGGTGATCAGCACCAGGCGTTCGAAGAGCTGCTGTGACACGCGGGGCAACGTCCAGCGGCCGATCCAGGTGCCCACGAGCACCGGGATCACCAGAACCAGGTCGAGCAGCAGGGTGGACGGGGTGATGATCTGCAGCGCCGCCCCCATCGGGACCTTCACAACGTTGATCATGAAGAAGAACCAGGACATCGTGCCCATGAACGCCAGCACGGTGTAGCGGGCGGCGAGCAGGTAGAGGGACATCGCGGGGCCGCCGGTGTTGGCCACGGCCGTGGTGAACCCGGCCAGCGACCCGTACCCCCAGGCTGCGAGTCGCTGCCCGGACGTCCGTGGGCTGGTCGGTGGGGTCGGTGGGCTGGTCGGTGGGGCGGTCGGTGGGGTGGTCGGTGGGGTGGTCGATGACTCAGGTCGTGAACCGGATGGCGCGCTGGTCGCCGTCCGCTGCCGCCATCGGGTGAGCAGTTGCAGGGCCACCAGGGCGAGCAGGATCGCCCCGATCGCCCGGCGCATCACCGTGTCGTCGACCTGGGCGATGAAGGCCCAGCCGGCCGCCATGCCGACCAGTACCGCGGGGATCAGCCGGATCAGCGTCCGCCAGTCGGCGTGCGCGTGGTAGCTGCGGACCGCCACCACGTCCCCGACGATCAGCAGCGGCAGCACCACCCCGGTCGACAACCGCGAGGGCAGGACGGCGGCGAAGACCGCGACGCTGATCAGGGCGACCCCGCCGATCGCCGTCTTGGAGAACCCGATCAGGAGGGCGGCCACGACCAGGGTGAGCAGCGCGCCCAGGCCCAGGGTCCCGAGCTCGCCGAAGGCCAGGCCCGATCCGACGCCCGGCGCGGCGCCCGACACCGTGCCCGACACGGCGCCCGGCACGAAGGGCGTGCCCAGAGGGTCCACGCGGGAGCCCGTCCGGTCAGCGGGCCGCGGACACGCGGCGCAGCCGCAACGAGTTGGTCACGACGAACACGCTACTGAAGGCCATCGCCGCTCCGGCGATCATCGGGTTCAGCAGCCCGAACGCCGCCAGCGGGATCGCGGCGACGTTGTAGGCGAACGCCCAGAACAGGTTGCCCTTGATCGTGGCCAGCGTCCGCCGGGACAGCCGAACGGCGTCCACCGCGGCCAGCAGGTCCGCGCGCACCAGGGTCAGGTCGCCGGCCTCGATCGCCACGTCGGTGCCGGTGCCCATGGTCAGCCCGAGATCGGCCTGGGCCAGTGCGGCGGCGTCGTTCACGCCGTCCCCGACCATGGCGACCGTGCGGCCCCGGTCCTGCAGCGAGCGGACGACGTCCACCTTGCCCTCGGGCAGCACCCCGGCGACCACGTCCTGGGCGTCGATGCCCACCTCGTCGGCGACCGCGCGCGCGGTGGCCTCGTTGTCGCCGGTGACCAGCATCGGTCGCAGCCCGAGCGCGCGCAGGCGGGAGATGGCCTCGCGGGAGCTGGGCCGGATCGCGTCGGCGATCGACAGCACCCCGGCCGCGCGGTCGTCCACCGAGACCACGACCACCGTGCGGCCCGCCAGTTCGGCCCGCTCGACGGCGTCCGTCACGGTGGGGGACAGGTCAACCCCCGCCTCCTGGATCCAGCCCGGTCGGCCCACCCGGATCAGGCGCCCGTCGACCGTGCCGCTGACCCCGAGCCCACCGGTGGACCGGAAGCCGCGGACGGCGGCGAGCCCACCCGGCGCCGAGGCCGATTCACGTGAATCCACAGTCGGGTGTGGACGACGGCCCGCGTCGCGTGCCGCCTCGACGATCGCCCGGGCGACCGGGTGCTCACTGCCCTCCTCGACCGCGCCGGCCAGCTGCAGCACCTGCTCGGTGGTGAACGGGGCGACGGGGTGGCATCCGGCCAGGCTCATCCGGCCCTCGGTGATCGTCCCGGTCTTGTCGAGCACGATCGTGTCCGCGCGTCGGGTCTGTTCGAGGATCTGCGGGCCCTTGATCAGGACGCCGAGCTGCGCGCCACGGCCGGTGCCCACGAGCAGGGCGGTCGGCGTGGCCAGGCCCAGCGCGCAGGGGCAGGCGATGATCAGCACCGCGACCGCGGCGGTGAACGCCCGGGTCACGTCGCCGGTGAGCAGCCACCAGGTGGCCAGGGTGCCCAGGGCCAGCACCAGCACGACCGGGACGAACACGGCCGAGATCCGGTCGGCCAGCCGCTGCACGGGCGCCTTGCCGCTCTGCGCCGCGACGACCAGCCGGCCGATCTGAGCCAGGCGGGTGGCCTCGCCCACCCGGACGGCGCGCAGCACCAGGGCACCGGAGGTGTTCACGGTGGCCCCGGTGACCTCGTCTCCCGGGCCGACCTCGACCGGCACGGGTTCCCCGGTGAGCAGGGAGGCGTCCACTGCGCTGTGCCCCTGGACCACGACGGCGTCGGTGGCCACCTTCTCGCCCGGCCGGACGACGAACTCCTCACCCGCCGCCAGCTGGGCGATGGGCACCCGCTGCTCGATCCGCGGACCGCCGGGGTGATCGGGGTCCGCGCGCAGCACCGCGACGTCCTTGGCCCCGAGGTCGAGCAGGGCCCGCAACGCTGCGCCGGAGCGGCCCTTGGCCCGCGCCTCGGCGTAGCGGCCGGCGAGCAGGAACACGGTGACCCCCGCGGCCACCTCGAGGTAGAGGTCGGCCGCCCACATGCCGTGCTCGCGCATGGGCTCCATGTCGGCCATGGTCATGCCCGAGTCCCCGGTCGCGGTGAACAGCAACGCGTACAGCGACCACAGGAAGGCCGCGCTGACGCCCAGGCTGACCAGGGTGTCCATCGTGGTGGCCCGGTGCCGGGCGTTCAGCACCGCGGCCCGGTGGAACGGCCAGGCGCCCCAGACCACGACCGGTGAGGCCAGCACCAGGCTGATCCACTGCCAGTTGCGGAACTGCAGGGCGGGGATCATCGCCATGGCGATCACCGGCAGGGCGAGGGCGAGGCTGACCAGCAGGCGGTGCCACAACTCGGCACCCTCGGCAGTCCCGGTGGCCCCGGCAGCTCCGGTCGGCCCGGCAGTCCCGGGAGACACGGCACCTGCGGACGTCGACGCGCCGGAGCCGTCCGCCGCGGCGTCCGAACCGGTCGGGGCGGCGGGCAGGCTGGCGCGGTAGCCGGCCTGCTCGACCGTCGCCAGCAGTGTGGTGGGGTCCAGGGTCACCGGGAAGGTGACATGGGCGTTCTCGGTCGCGTAGTTGACCGAGGCGGTGACGCCCTCCAGCTTGTTCAACCGCTTCTCGATCCGCGCCGCGCAGGAGGCGCAGGTCATGCCGGTGACCGGCAGGTCCAGCGAGCGCAGGATCACGCTCGGGCCGGCGCCGGGCGCCGTCCCCGGCTCGCCCGGGGCGGCGTCAGTGGTCGAGGAGCTCATATCCGGCTTCGTCCACGGCCTCCCGCACGGCCTGAGGGTCCAGTGGGCCGTCGCTGGTGACGGTGACGGTCGAGGTGCCGCCGGCGATCAGGTCGACGGTGACCTCGCGGACGCCGTCCAGGCCGGTCAGTTCCTCGGTGACGTGCCTGACGCAGTTGCCGCAGGTCAAGCCGGTGACCTCGAGCGTGGTGGTGGTCATGAGAACTCCTGAACGTGGTGGAGGTGGGTCAGCTGCGCACCAGGCGTGCGATGGCGTCGGCGGCCTCGCGCACCTTGGCCTGGGCGGCCTCGTCGGACTCGCGGGCAGCGTTCACCACGCAGTGCCCGACGTGATCCTCGAGCAGGCCGAGGCTGACCGCCTGGAGGGCCTTGGTGATCGCGGAGATCTGGGTCAGCACGTCGATGCAGTAGGTGTCCTGTTCGACCATCCGCTGGATGCCTCGGACCTGGCCCTCGATGCGTCGCAGCCGCTTGAGGTAGTCGTCCTTCTCACCGGTGTACCCGGCCATCGGCCCTCCCTGACGTGGTGCGGGTCAGCGAGAACGACTATACCCCTGGCGGGTATTCCTGGTGACAGCACCTGGGCAGCACCGGGACAGCACCGGGACAGCACAGGGACAGCACAGGACCCTCACCCATCGCGTGGGCCCCGGGTCTCGCCCGGGGGGATCGCCCGGCCGGGCGGTGACGAGGCGGTCAGCTGGCGACGGCGCTGCGCAGGTCGATCGTCGACGGGTCGACCCCGGCCGAGCGAAGGGCTCGTGCCTTGCGCAGGGCGGACCACATCTCGTCCAGCCGGGAGCCGATCTCGCGCAGGCGGGCGGCGGCGTCGTCGGGTTCGAGCTCGCCCTTGTCCAACTGCCCCCGTACCCAGTTCTCCTCGGCAACCAAGCCCTGAATGACGGTCAGGATCTCCTGGTCCTCCATCGCGGTCCTCCTGGTCGCGCACGGGATCGCCGCGCATGCGTTCGGTGACTGGCATCACAACGATGACCCAGGACGGGGGCCGGTGCCAGTGGCGAACCGGTGTCGCAAACGTTTACTGGACGTGAAGGATCACACATTGCCGGGTGGCTGCCGATCTGCTGTGCCGGTCAGCGCCAGCCTGGACTGGCTCGGAGCGGCGGCCGGCGTTGTCCGGGATGATCCGGGGCATTCCCCCTCGTATCGCGGGCCAGGCAGGTGACTCTCCTCGGCATGAGCCCGCTGCCACCCGACGCGGCCGGTTGTCAGCCGGTGATCCGGATGACGGCTCGTCCGCGTGGCCGAACGGCCCTGCTGATCGTTGCCGGCCCCGGGTACGGCAAGACGCGAGCACTGGAGGCGTTGCTCCGCGCTCCGGGTGACGAGCTGATCCCCGCCGACCGGGCGCTCGCCCGGCTGAGCCGCGACGAGCCGATCGCCGACGGGTCCGTGCTGGTCGATGACCTCGATCGGCTGGACGGCGCCGACAGGCGCCGGTTGCTGGCAGGGCTGGGCGACCTGCCGTCCTCGGTAGAGGTGGTGCTGACCTCGGGCACGCCGGTGGTGAGCGAGGAGTTGGCGGCGTTGCGCCGTCCGGTGCGCCGGCGGGAGGCCCGCGACCTGGCGCTCTCCCTGCACCAGACCGCCCGAGTCGTCCGGGAGGAGTCCGGCCGGGCAGCATCCGGGCACCCCGGGCACCCCGGGCACCCCTGGCAGGTAGGGCAGGCGAGTCGGGCAGGGACCGATACCGACCTGATCGAACAACTCCACCGGTGGACGGCGGGCTGGTCGGCGCTCGTCCACCTGGCCGCCGACTCGGTTCGCCGGCTCGGGCCGCACCCTGGCCTCGACGGCCCGGGTGAGGTCGGCGCCCTGCTCGCGGATCCGGCCGGGCCGGTTCGGCGATGGCTGGACGAACGGATCATCTCGGGACTCGGCCCGCTCCAGCGTGAGCTGCTCATCCTGGCCGGTGAGGTCGGTCCGCTGGCCCCCGAGCTGGTGCGGCGGGTGCAGGACGACGCCCACGCCGACGCCCTCGCACCGCTGGCCGAGTGCGGCCTGCTCGTGCCGCGAGCCCGACTCGGCAGCGACACTCGGCCGATGACCTGGCACCCTGTTCCCGCGCTGGCCGCGGCTCTGGCCGCGGAACTGCCACTGCCGCAAACGGATCGGCTGCGGGCAGCCTCGACCTGGTTCGCGGGGAACGGGTTCGACCTGGCGTCGGTCCGCGCTTCCGGGCGGGCAGGTGACCAGCACGAGGTGCGGCGGCTGATCGCCGAACGCAGCGACCGGATCCTGGCCGCCGGAGGCGCCGCCGAGCTGGTGCCCCTGATCGAGGGCCTGGTGTGCCTCCCGGGTCACGGGGCCGAGGATCCGGCCGGGGCCGACCGGATCACGCTGGTGCTCGGCGATGCCCGGCGCATGGCCGGGGATGTCGAGGGGGCCCGCCGGACGTTCGAACCCCTGGTGCGCCAGGCTGATTCGGACCTCGCCGGATCGCCGTGGCCGGCCGGCCTGGCCTGGCGGGTGGCCATGGTCCGGTACATGCGGGGCGACTATCGGCAGGCCCTTGATGCCTGCGATCGGGCGCCGCGCTCGGGCGTCGGGCCGCTCACCGGCCAGGGCATCGGCGAGGATCCGAACGGTGATCACTCGACCGACGATGAGTTGCGGTTGCTGGCCTGCCGGGCCGGGGCGCTGTTCGCCGTGGGTGAGGTCGAGGCATCCCAGGAGGCCGCCCGGGTCGCGGTCGCCGTCGCGGACCGCCTCGGCGAGGCTCGGTTGCGAGCGGTGGCGCACACGGCACTTGCCCTGAGCCAGAAGGGTTCCGAGCGTGAGGTGCACCTGGCGATCGCCCGGGACGCCGCGCTGGCGGCGGGGGACGCCGTCCAGCTGGCGCGGGTGCTGGTCAACCAGGGCGACCACCTGCTCACCGAGGCCCGTTACCTCGAGGCGCTGGAGGTCACTGCGCGCGCCGACGCGGCGGCGGAGCTCGGCGCGCCCCCGGGACTGAGGCAGGCCGCACTGCACAACGTCGCCGAGGCGCTGCTGCACGTCGGGCGCCACGAGGAGGCGGAGTTCGCCTTCGAGCGCACGGCCCGCCTGGCCCGCCGGGCCGGGCTCAGCCGGGCCGGACTGGGTCTGCGGGGCCTGGGCGAGGTCTGGCGCCGGCGGGGCCTGCCGGAACAGAGTCTGATGGCCTTCGAGGAGGCCATCGAGCTGGCGAGGACGGCCGGCGACGTCCAGGTGCTGGTTCCGGCGCTGTGTGGCGCCGCCCGCCTGCTGGTCGAGGGCTCGCAGCCGCGGCCGGAGGCAGCGAGCGTGCTGGCCGAGGAGGCGGTGGCGATCGCCCCGGTCGAGCTGCGTCCGGCGGCGACCGTGGCCCGGGGGTGGGTGGCCCTGGCTGCCGGCCAGGTCGGCCAGGCGCGGCAGTGGGCGGCCGAGGCCGTGGACCACGCTCGCGAGCACCGCCTCACCCCTGCCCTGGCCGAGGCGCTGGAGCTGGCGGCGGCCACCGCACCGGGGCCGCAGCAGTCCCGGGTGGCCCTGGCCGAGGCGCTGGCGCTCTGGCAGCGGGCCGGGGCGGTCCCGGCGGCGGATCGCGTGCAGGTGCAGCTCGGGCGGTTGCCCGGCACCGATGACGCCACCCGGGTGGCCGCCCGCGAGGCCGGACGTCGGCTGCTGGCGGCCGGCATCCCCGCGGTGGAGCCCGGCGGTGGCCAGGGGGCTCCGGCGGACGGCTCGGCGTCCCTGGTGCGGGTCGCCGTGCTGGGTGGGTTCACCGTGTGGGTGGCGGGCCGCCCGGTCCCGCTGGCCGCCTGGCGATCACGGCAGGCGCGGACCCTGGTCAAGTTGCTCATCGCCCGCCGCGGTCGACCCGTGGGCCGCGGGGAGATCTGCGAGCTGCTCTGGCCGGACGACGACCCTGCGCGCACCGGGCACCGGCTGTCGGTCCTGCTGTCGGCCGTGCGATCGGTGCTGGACCCGGGAAAGGTGCTGCCGCCGGACCACTTCATCCGCGCCGACCAGGTGGGGCTCTGTCTGGTCCGCGACCACGTGGTGGTGGACGCCGAGGAGCTGCTGCGGGACGCGGCGCACGCCGTCCGGCTGGCCCGCCCGGACGGCGACGCGAGCGACCGGGAACAGGCCCGCTCGCTGCTGGCCGACATCGACGCCGCCTACGCCGGGGACGCCTTCGACGACGAGCCGTACGAGGAGTGGGCCGAGGCCTTGCGTGAGCAGGTACGGGCCGCGTGGTCGCGATCTCTGCGGCTCGCGGCCGAACTCGCGCGCCGGGACGGGGATGACGACCACGCGGTGGCGGCCCTGGTGCGCCTGCTGGCCGCCGACCCGCTGGACGAGCCCGCGCACCGAGCGCTGGTCGAGCTGCTGGTCACTGCTGGACGGCACGGGCAGGCGAGGCGGGCCTTCGAACGCTGGCGGTCGGCCATGCGCTCGATCGAGGTCCCCGAACCGTGCCCCACCGTGCTGCGCAGGGCCCCCGGCGGCGCCGTCCGTACTGACGCCGTACTGACGGGGCGCTGAGACGCTGCGTCCGGGTCGACCTCACCGGTCGACATCCCGAGTCGGACCCGGCTCGTCGCCCGCTCACCCCGCCCACCTGGAGGACCCGATGTCCGTGACCACCCGACTGGCGCACCTGGCCGTGGCCGGCCTGCTGGCCGCCGGCTCGATCGTCCTGACCGGACCGACGGCCTCGGCGATCCCGGACGAGGACTTCCCCACCGTTCCCGATCAGACCGGCTGCCTCGAGGTGGTCGGGACGTCGGCCACCGGCCGCCCGATCGTCTCCGTCCCGCTCGGCCTGAACCTGATCACCGGGACGTCGGGGGCCGATGTGCTCGTCGGCACCAGTGGCCCCGACCTGATCCGCGGCAACGGCGGGGACGACGTGATCCACGGGCTGGGCGGGGACGACGTCCTGATCGGCGGCGAGGGGGACGACACCATCGAGGGCAACCTCGGCGCCGACTGCCTGGAGGGCAACGACGGCGCCGACACCCTGTCCGGCAATGCCGGCGCAGACGTCCTGTTCGGTCACCAGGGCGCCGACTCGATCCAGGGCAACGGGGGAGCGGACACCTTGTTCGGCTACGACGTGGTCAACTCGGAGGCCTACGAGGGCGAGGTGCTGCCGGTCAACCTGCTGGACGGCGGGGATGGCGACGACACCTGCATGACCGGTACCTACGCCGACTTCACGGTGTGGGTCAGCTGCCTGCAGACCTGGGTGCGCTACTGAGGTCTGCCGAGTGGGTCGGTCGGGTCCGCGGGTCTCGAGGACCGGCGGGGCTGCCAGCCTCGCCTGGGCACGCTGTCACGCAGGAGCCGGGTGTACGGAGCCTTCGGATTCGACAGCACGTCATCCGTGCGACCGGACTCCACGATGGCACCCTTGCGCATGACGATCACGTGCTCGCTGATCTGCCGCACGACGGCCAGGTCGTGCGAGACGAAGAGGTACGACAGCCCCCGAGCGCGACGCAGGTCGACGAGCAGGTTGAGGATCTGCGCCTGCACGGACACGTCGAGCGCGGAGACGGCCTCGTCGAGGATCAGCACCGACGGCTCGACGGCGAGGGCCCGGGCGATGGCGAGCCGCTGGCGCTGACCACCGGACAACCGGCGCGGCGTGGCCTGTAACTCCTTCTCGCCCAGGCCGACCTGCTCACCGAGGCCGGCCACGATGTCGCGACGCTCGCGCGCGGAGCGGTCGGTGTGTACCCGGAGCGTCTCGTCCAGGCAGCTGTGCCCGCTCTGACGAGGGTCGAGGGAGCTGTAGGGGTCCTGGAACACCATCTGGATCTGGCGAGCCTCCTGCCGCCGGGCCGCACGGCCGCGGCCGGCGCCTCGGGGCGCCCCCTGGAACAGCACCTGACCAACGGTCGCGGTCTCGAGGCCGCAGATGATGCGTGCGAGCGTGCTCTTGCCGCTTCCGGACTCCCCGACGATGGCGGTCGAGCCGCCCTGGTCGAGGGTGAACGAGACATCGTCGAGAGCTCGAACGCCCGAATCGTCAGCGGTGCTCCGACGCCGTGAGAACACCTTGGAGACGTTGCGGACGTCGAGGATGGCAGTGGTCATGTCAGTCACCGGCACCACGGGACGTCAGGGGGCCGAGTTCCTCGGCGCGCACACACCTGACGAGGGCCCCGGCGTACCTCTCCAGCGCCGGGTGGCCGGCGTCGCACGTCGCCTGCGTGTACGAGCAGCGCGCGGCGAACGCGCAGCCCTCGCCCGCATCGTGCGGTGACATCGCGCGGCCGGGGATGGCCGGCAACGGGTAGATCTGCGTGTCGATGCTCGGACGAGCCGACAGGAGCCCGCGCGTGTAGGGGTGGCGAGGGCTGTCCGCCAGCGAAGCCGCCGGCTGCACCTCGACGATCTCGCCCGCGTACAGGACGGCGATGCGATCGCAGACGGCCGCGGCCAGTTCGAGGTCGTGAGTGATGAACAACACCGCGAGCCGCCGGTGAGTCCGCAGCTCGCTGAGGATGGCCATCACCTCCGACTGCGTCGTGACGTCCAGGGCCGTGGTCGGCTCGTCCGCCACGATGAGGCGCGCCTCGGACAGCAGGGCGGCACAGATCATGACGCGCTGCAGGAGTCCACCCGACAGTTCGTGCGGGTACTGCTCGAGCCGTCGCCGACCATCGGGGATCCCGACGTCGGCCAGCGCGGCCACCGCGCGGTCTGCGGCATCGGTGGCCGTCAGCGACTGCAGCACGCGCAGCGGCTCGGTGAGGAAGTCGCCGACGGTGTGCACGGGATTGATCGATGTCCGGGGGTCCTGCGGGATCAGGGCAACGCCGCTGCTCCGGTGCTCCGCGAGCGCGCGCCGGCTCATCTCGTCGAGCCGCTGGCCCTCGAACAGGACGTCGCCGCTCGCCTGCGCGCCGCGCGGCAGCAGCCCGGTCACGGCGCGCGCCGTCATCGACTTGCCGGAGCCGGATTCCCCGACCAGGCCCAGGGCCTCGCCGGCGGCGATCTCCAGCGAGACCGAGCGCAGGACGCGGCGCCGGACGCCGTCCACCGGCACTGCGAGCTCGAGATCGCGGATCTCCAGGACCGGGCTCATCGACTTCTCCGCGAGGCTCGATCGGCGATCCCCTCGCCCAGCACGTTGAGCGCCATGACAGTGAGGATGATCATCACTCCGGCGCTGACGGCCGGCAGTGGGTGGCCCTGCAGGACGCCGCTCTGCCCGATCGCCACCATGCTTCCCCAGTCGGCCGCCGGCGGCTGCACGCCCAGGCCCAGGAACGACAGCGCCGCGAGATCGACTGTGGCGTAGGCGAACAGGACCGCTGACTGGGCCACGGCGAACGGCGCGATGTTCGGGGCGACGTGGCGCAGCGTCGTCCGCAAGCCGCCGTACCCGAGCTGGGTCAGCGCCCCGACGTAGGTCTGTGACATCTCCCGCCGGGCCACCGCGCGCATGAGCCGGGCGAAGTACGGCGTGTAGGCGATCGTGAGCGCGGCGATCGGTGCCGTCAGCCCGGCACCGAAGAAGGCCACGGCGAGGATGGCGAGCAGGATCCCCGGGAAGCCCAGCAGGATGTCGAGCGAGCCGGTCGTGACGGAGTCGAAGCGGCCGCCGCGCCATGCCGTGGTCAGGGCGATCGCCAGGCCGAGCACGCCGGCGAACAGGACCACCAGCAGCGGTGCGGCCAGGCTCACCCGGGTGGCCCAGATCAGGCGGGAGAGGATGTCGCGGCCGAGTTCGTCCGTCCCGAGCAGGTGGGTGGCCGAGACGCCCCGGTAGATCGCCGAGAGATCGGTCTGCTCGGGATCGTGGGGTGCGATCACGGGTGCGAGGACGGCGACGCCGACGAGCCCGGCGAACACCGCGGACGAGGCCATCGTCGCGCCGCCGAGCCGGGCGATCCGGCGGGACGTACCGCGGATGAGTGCAGGTCCGAGCTCGGTGGTCGGGGCCGTGGTGGTCGTCTTGGTGGTCGGCGTCATGCCGATCGCCCCTTCTGCAGCCGCGGATCCAGCAGCGGATGGACGAGGTCGGCAACCGTGTTCACGATCACGAACGCGGTGACCAGGATCAGGGTGACGGCCTGGATCACCGCGAAGTCGTCGACCTGCACCGACTGGACCAGCAGCGTGCCGAGCCCCGACAGGGAGAACGCCTGTTCCACCACCACCGAACCCGCGATGAGGCCGGCCACCGTGATGCCCAGTGCGGTGGTGACCGGGATCAGCGCGTTACGGAACACGTGGCGCCGCAGGATCCGGGCGTTCGGCAGCCCCCGGATCCGGGCGATGTGCACGAACTCGTTGTCCTGCTCGTGCAGGACCGAGGTGCGCGTGACGCGGGCGCTCACCCCCATGGCGGACAGGGCGAGCGCAACGGCCGGCAGGGTCAGATGCCACAGCCGGCCGGCCATTCCCGACCCCGCTCCGTCCCCGAACACGGGAAACCACGCCAGCCGCAACGCGAACACCGATACCAGGCCGGTCGCGGCGACGAACGAGGGCACGGCCGCGATCGCGCCGGTGCCCATGACGATCGCCGTGTCGGTCAGGCCGCCCCGCAGCGCCGCGATGGCGCCCGCCGTGAGACCGATCACCACGATGAGCACGGTGGCGTAGAGCACCAGCAGCACGGTGGTCCCCGCCCGGTCGGCGACGAGGGTGGACACCGGCTCACGGCTCACCAACGACTGGCCGAGGTCGCCGCTCAGGACGGCACTGAGCCAGTCCCAGTACCTCGTCCACAGCGGATCGTCGAGGTGGTACTGCTCGGTCAGCCGCTGAACCTGCTCGGGCGTCAGGCTGCGCCCACCGGAGAGCACGCTGATCGGCGATCCCGGCGCCAGGTACACCGCCGCGAAGACCAGCATGCTGGCGAGGACCAGGATCGCGACCAGCCGGCCGAGCCGGCCGAGCAGGAATCGGATCATGGCGCGCCCAGGGTCGCCGCCCAGGGGTAGTACAGCGAGCTCAGGGAGTTCACCGGAGCTCCTGTGACGCGCTTGTTCAGGTAGAGCAGGACTTGGTTGTTCGACAGCGGCAGGAACGTCTGCACGATCTCCGCCGCCGCGGCCTGTCCCTTGGCCACCAACGCTGCCCGCTGCGCGGGGTCGCTCGTGGCACGCGCCTGCGCGATCGGATCGTCGTAGGCCGGGTTCACGAAGCCGGTGTAGTTGAGCGGCGAGGTGGAGACGAACTGAGCGAAGACCTCCAACGGCTCGGGGATGTCGCCGCTGCTGGTGGAATAGATGGCGTCCACCCCTTTGCGAGCGGCGGGGTCGTACCACAGGGTGACGAGGGTCGCGGCCGGCAGCGGCTTCAGCTCCACCGCCAGACCGACCTTCTTCGCCGAGTCCTGGATCGAGGCGACGGTCGAGGCGGCAATGGCGTCGCCCGCGTCGAAGGCGAGGACGATCGGCGAACTGGGCGCTCCGGCGGCCACGACGAGCGCCTTGGCGCCTTCGAGATCCTGCCTGGCCGGTGGGAGCGCCGCGTGCGCCGCCGCGTAGGCGTCCTTCGCGTAGCCCCAGTAGGCCGGACCCACGGCGGCCGGCGCCGGGGTGGCCGTACCGCGCAGGAGGCCGGTCGTGATGCCCTGGTAGTCGATGGACTTCTGCAGGGCCTGGCGGATACGGGGGTCCTTCAGCGCACCGGAGAAGCTGGCCATGCTGAGCATCGTCGACCAGGTGCCGGTGTTGGACCAGACCTTGCCGTTCGTCGCGGCCTGGAGCTGGCCGAGGCCGGAAATGGGCGTCGTCCAGGTGCCGTCGATGGAGCCGGTGAGCAGGCCGTTGGTGACGGTGGCCGGTTCGCGCACGAACGTGAAGTTGATCGACTTCACCTTGGGCTGCAGCGTCTTGTCCCAGTAGTCGTCCCGCGCTGTGAGGGTGATACCCGTTCCGCTGGACCACTTCGTGAGCTCATAGGGGCCGGTGCACATCACGCCGCCGGCGGCCGTGCCGTAGTCCTTGCCCTTGGCCTCGACGTAGGCCTTCTGGACGACGGCGCCCGCGGACGTGGCCATCATCTGACCGAACAGGACGTCCGGAGCCTTCAGTTTGACGGTGACCTGCATCGGCCCGGTGGCCGTCACGCTGGCGACGTTCTGGAACCACACGCCCCAATAGGACCCGATGTCCGGGTCGAGTTGACGCTGCAGGCTGAACGCGACGTCGTCCGCGGTCATCGGCGTGCCGTCGCTGAAGGTGACACCCGCACGCAGCTCGTAGACGTAGGTCGTCGGATCCGGAGTCGTGACCGCGCTGGCGAGGGCCGGTGAGTAGCTCGAGTCGGGGTTCTGCCGCATGAGGTTGTCGCACAGATTGGCGAGCACCATGTTCCCGGGGCCGGTGTCCCAGGTGTAGCTGTAGTCGAGTGAGGTCGGTTCGCCGCCGCCGAGGTTCCAGGTGATCGAGTCGAGCGGGCCCTTCGCCGCCGGGGTCAGCGGCGTCAGCCCACCACCGGCACCGTCGCTGGAGCTGCCCGCGGGGTTCGGCGTCTGCGCCGCCGACGAGCACGCACCGAGTGCGAGTGTGCACACGAGTGCGAGGCCCACGAACGATCGCACTGGGCGGGCTGTTGCCGAATCGCGGCGGTGGGGGTTCATGCTGGCTCCCTGGCCTGTCACAACGGAGGGAAGTCGGTCGGCTTCCGGGCGAATGGGACCGCTGGCGGGGGCTGCGGGCCGTAGTGTTACGAGTGTTCTACTACGTCGCACACGGTTCAGCAAGAGCCTTGACCGGTTTTTGTGTATCACCTAGCATACAAAAATCGGGCGGTTGGCTGTACCCCGCTTCGGTTGCAGCAGTAAGGATTATGCGCTTCTCATGACCGAGAGGACCAGGACAGATGCCTCGGGTTGTCGACCACGAGGCGCGGCGTCGCGCCATCGCGAACGTGGCGCTCATGCTCCTCGCGCGTGACGGCGCGGCGGGCCTGTCGCTGCGGAACATCGCCACCGAGATGGGCGGTTCGCTGACGATGGTGACGCACTACTACGCGAACCGCCAGGCGCTCATGACTGATCTGGCACACCAGATCTGTGACACCTGGCAAGCCACCCTCGACGAGATCGACGAGAGCCACCACGAGCCGCGCGATCGGCTCAGAACGTTCATGGCGTGGCTGCTCCCGCTCACCCCTCGAGGGCACGAGGAGGAGCGCGCGCGCTTCGCCCTGCTGGCGGCCGACAACGATCCCGACTGTCGCGCCGTCCTGCTCGACTTCGACAACATCGTGCGCGAACTGCTCCGCCAGCGGCTGCACGGTCTGGTGCCCAGACGCCGGGTCGCGGCGGTGGCCGATCTGCTCCGCGCCTTCGCCAGTGGCGTCGTGCTGGACGCCCAGTTGAGCCCCCAGGCGTGGCCGGCGAAGCGGCAGTTGGCCCTACTCGACGACCTGCTGGCCGCGCTGCTGCCGCACTGACGGCGACCGGCTCCGCCCCCGGGTACGCAGAACACGAAAGGACCACCATGACACTGCTCGAGGAAGGCGCCGACGGCCTGCTCGCGAAGCAGGGCCTCGACGCGATCGTCGGCTACACCCGCGCCACCCTGCGGCACCTCAGCGGGGTCGACTTCCCGGTTGCGGGCTGGGGTGCCGAGGAGCGCACCTGGGTCATCTGGACGCCGACGTCGCGGATCCTGCTCTCGCCTGACTGGTTCGATCCGTACGTGTTCGACTCGGTGCGCGACGGGATCGAGGTCCGCTTCTTCGCCCACCCTCAGTGGCCGGTCGACGCCCTGGTCTCGCTGCTGCGCGATCTGGGGTTGGGCACCGCGACGGTGGGCATCGAGGCCGAGCAGTTGCCGATGGCCGTGGCCGACGCGCTGCGTCGCGAGTTCCCGGCCATCCAGCTGCGCGGCATCGACACCGAGCTCACGCAGCTCCGCGCCGCCAAGACGCCCGATGAGGCGGTCCACATGCTGCGCGCGTCGCAGGCGCTGGAACGCGGTATCGCGGATGCGATCGCGGCGTCCGCGGTGGGCATCACCGAGCGCGAGTTCGCCCATCGGCTGTGCGAGGCCGTGGTGCACCACGGCGCGGACACCGTCTCCTGGCTGGCGCTGCGCTGGGGGGACGACGCGCTGCGCATGGCCTTTCGCGACGTTCCCGTCACGCCGGAGCAGCTCATCAACATCGAGATCGGCTGCACCGTGAACGGATACTTCGGCGACGTCCAGCGCATGGTCGCCGCCACGCCCGTGCGGGCCGAGGTGTCGGATGCCTACCGGCAGCTACAGGCGACGCACCATCGCACCATGCTCGGCATCCGGCCTGGGATGACCTCGCTCGGTGTCTACGAGATGTACCTGGCGCAGATGCGCGATGCCGGCCTGGAGGACTGGTCGTCCTACTTCCTCGGCCACGCCATCGGACTGAATCCGCACGAGCACCATCTGCTGTGGGCCGAGAGCGACCCCACCGAGATCGTGCCCGAGGGCTCGTTCTACTCGTTGGAGCCCGCGATCAGTACACCCGTGCTCATCTCGGTGGAGGACACCGTCCACGTCACCGGCGCGGGCAACGACATCATCTCCTCGCACGGCGATTGGTCCGAGCTCGTCGTCCTGGGGCAGCGAGTCGAGATCCCCGGCGCCGCAGGCTGATCGCGAACCATGATGCCCGAGAACGCGATGCCCGATACCGCGATGCCCGAGAACGCGATGCGTGCTGCCACGCTCGGCGAGGCGCCGACCTGGCCGCGCGACATGCCCGCTGCGTTCACCGAGATGCCGCGCGAACCGCTGCTCGCGCTGATGGTGCCGCGCCTGCGCCAGGGCGGCGCGCGAGCCATGGTGATCTTCGATGATGGCGTCGAACTGTCGTGCCGGGACTTCCTCGCCGCCACCGAACGCCTGGCTGCGGGCCTGTCCGAGCGGGTCGGACCCGGCGACGAGGTGGGACTCGCGATCGGCAACCGGGCCGAGTTCCTCATCGCCTACTACGCCGTCGTCTCGCTGCGGGGGGTGGTCGTCCAGTTCGGGGCGAAGGTCGGTGACGCAGACGCCCGCCACGTCGTCGCCGACCGCGGGCTCACCCTCGCGATCGCCGACGGGCCGGCGGCCGAGGTCCTCGAACGCGCGGCCGGCGGCCGGCTCACGGTGCTGCGACTCGATCCGGCGGCGCGGGAGCCCGACGGGCTCGCCGCCCACTACGGCGCGCGGGGCAGGCCACTGGAGGACCCTGCGGCCACGCCCGAGGACACCATCAGTGTGGGCTACACCTCCGGCACCACCGGCCTGCCGAAGGCGCTCGCCTTCACCCACGACGAGCCGTTGCGCTACGCCGACATCTTCCTGCGCACCCTCCCCCTGACGGCCTCGGACCGGATCCTCTGCCCGTTGCAGTTCCACTACGGCGACCCGCTGTGGCTGCTGCTGGCCTCGGTGCTGAAGGGCACGCCACTGGTGGTGATGCGCAGGTTCAGCGTGTCGCGCTTCTGGGATGTCGCGGTGCGGTTCGGTGTGACCCGGCTGATGAGCATCGGCGCCATCCCGAACCTGCTGCTCAAGGCCGAGCCGACCCCCGCTGAGCGCGCTCACCGCATCGACGTCGCCGTCGCGGTCGGGGTCCCGCGGGCGCAGCACGCCGAGCTCGTGGCCCGCTTCGGCTTCCCGTGGCTGGAGTACTACGGCATGTCGGAGACGTGCGTGACGATCGCGCTTCCCCGGGCCGTTGCCGACCGCTACGTCGGCACCGGGGCCTTGGGCATCCCCGTGCCCGAGGCCCAGGTCCGTCTCGTGGACGGCGACGGCGCGACCCTGACGGGTGCAGCCACCGGGGAGCTGGAGGTGTCCGGGCCGTGGGTGCCGTTCCGCGAGTATCTCGGCAATCCCGAGGGCACGCAGCACCTGCTCCACGACGGGTGGATCCGCACCGGCGACCTGATGCGTCGCGACCAGGACGGCGTCTACTACTTCGAGGGCCGACGCAAGGAACTCATCCGCCGCGGCGGGGAGAACATCGCCCCGGCCCAGATCGAGGAGGTTCTGCGCGGCCACCCGGCCGTCGTCGAGGCCGCCGTCGTCCCGGTGCCCGACCCCCTGCGCGAGGAGGAGGTGAAGGCGTACGTGCAGATCCGGGCCGAGGTGGACCCGGGCGAACTGGCCGAGCACTGTGCCCGGCACCTCGCGCCGCACAAGGTCCCGCGCTACCTCGAGCTGCGTACCGCGCCGTTCCCGCTCACGGCGAGCCAGCGCGTCCGCAAGCAGGAGTTGAGGGTCCACGGTGCCCATCGGATCGACGGCGTCTGGGACCGGCTCGCGGCCGCGGCGGACGGCGCCGAGGATGCGTAAGGACCTCAGCCGGGCGATCTCGATCGACCAGATCCGGCAGCTGGCCGGGACGTCGCACACCGGCGCGCCGATGCGGGTCTCCCGGGGGGAGCGCGACCAGTTCGAACGCCTCACCCTCGTGGATGTGGCCCATCCGGAGCCACAGCCTGCCGAGTTCCCCGCCGACATCGTCGAGGGCTTCCACACCCTCGCCCTGCTCGACGCCATGAGCGAGCTGGCGCGACCGTTCGACCCGACCACCACGTACGCGTACAACTACGGCCTCGACCGGGTTCGCTGGGTCTCGCCCGTCCGCATCGGGGATGAGCTGCACTCCTCCTTCGAGTGCACGGGCGTCGATGCCAAGGGGGACGGGTGGTTGGTGCGGTGGCGGTGCACCGTCACCGTGACCGGGGCCGATCGACCGGCGTTGGTGGCCGACTGGCTCGTCTACGTCCTCCCGCGGCACACCGCCTGAGCCCGAACACCTTTGGGAGTGCGAATCATGGCCGAACCAACCATCGAGCGCATCGAGCTGCGCGTGCTCAGCCCGGGGCGCAGCGTGCGCTGGACCGAGCGCGCCACCACCTGCCACATCACCACGACGATCGTGAGCATCACCGACAGCGAGGGCGCCGTGGGGGTCGCCGGCATGGACGGCTTCGCCCATGCCGCGGGCGATCGCACCACGCTCGAGTCGGTGCGAGCTCTGTGGCCGCTGCTGCAGGGGCGCTCGATCGAGTGCGGGCCAGACCTGATGGACGACGTGCGCTCCGGTGTCGTCTTCCCCTACGTCACCAACGGATTGGCGCTGGTCGACGTGGCGTTGTGGGACCTGCGAGCCCAGCACGCCGACGTCCCGCTCTGGCACCTGCTCGGCGGTCACCGCGAGAAGGTCCTGGCCTACGCATCGCTGGAATCCATGCCACGGATCGAGGACTACATCGAGGTCGTGGGGCGCGCCATCGGCGAGCACTACACCGCCGTCAAACTGCACGCGTTCGGCGACGCCGAGCGGGACATCCAGCTGTACGCGACGCTGCACGAGACCTACCCCGACCTGACGCTCATGCACGACGCCGAGTGCGTCTACCCCTTCGAGGACGCGGTGCGTGTCGGACATGCTCTCGCCGAGATGGACTGCTCCTGGTACGAGGCGCCCATGCCAGAACTGGCTCTGCAGGACTATCGAGCACTGGCCCGTCAGGTCCGGGTGCCGATCCTGCCCGCCGGGTATGCGATCGGTGACCATCACCAGGTGGCCGATGCCTTGCTCGACCCACCGTGGACCGCCTGCCGTTCCGAGATCGCCTCGACACAGGGCATCACCGGGCTCCTGCGCCTCATGCAACTCGCCGCCTCGGCCGGCATGAACCTCGAACCGGTGACGTACGGCAGCGCGTTCTATGCCATGGCAGGTCTGCACGTGATCCTCGGGCAGGCCAACGCCACCTACCACGAGGTGGCCTACCCGACGGCAGAGTGGGAGTACGGCGTCACCAACCCACCTCGCCCCGACTCGGACGGCTTCGTCCGAGCGCCGGCCACGGCCGGCCTGGGTCTCGAACTCGACCGGGACGCGATCGCGCGCCTGACGTCGTCCACGGCCCAGCTGCCGGGGTGAGGCGACCGCCGCGCAGGTGAGACCGCGGCGGCAGCGCCGCGCGCCGCCCTCAGATTGCCTCGATCGGCGGGTAGGCGGGCTGCCACATCCGGTCGAAGATCTGCTGGATCGGGTCGGTCAGCGGTTCGCGGGCCAGTCCTTCGATCTCGGCCTCGCGGGCGACGGCCACGGCCACGTGCGCCGAGACCATGCGCAGGTCGGTCATCGACGGCAGCAGCGCGGCGCCCGGGCGGTAGGCGTTGACCAGCGTGGCCAGCGCCTCCGCCGCGGCGGCGATCATGCCCTCGCTGATCCGGGACGCCTTGCACGTCGCCACCCCGAGCCCCAACCCGGGGAAGATCAGCGCGTTGTTGGCCTGGGCGATCGTGAAGCGGGTCCCGTTGTGGTCCACCGGCCCGAAGGGGCTGCCGGTCGCCATCAGGGCTCGGCCGTCGGTCCAGGCCACCACGTCCGCGGGCGTGGCCTCGGCGCGTGCCGTCGGATTCGACAGCGGGAAGATGATCGGCCGCGCACAGTGCCGGGCCATCTCGGTGACGATCTCCTGGGTGAAGGCGCCGCCCTTGGTCGAGGTGCCGATCAGGATCGTCGGGCGCACGGTGCGCACCACGTCGGCCAAGCCGATCCGGGCCGGGTCGGCGACGTCCCAGCCCGCCACCTCGTCCCGGCGCCGGGCGTAGACCCGTTGGAACTCCAGCAGTTCCGGCTGATCCTCGACGTACAGGCCGTTGATGCCGATGGCGTGGAACCGTTCGTAGGCCTGCTTCTCGTCGGCCACCACGCGGCTGCGCACCATGGTGTCGCGAATGAGGTTGGCGATGCCGATACCGGCGCTGCCGGCCCCGAAGATGACGATGCGGTGCTCGCTCAGGTCGAGCCCGCTGCGGTCGACCCCGGCCAGCAGCGCGGCCAGCACCACCGCCGCCGTCCCCTGGATGTCGTCGTTGAAGGTGCAGTGCTCGTCGCGGTACCGGGTCAGCAGCCGGTGCGCGTTCGTCGTCCCGAAGTCCTCCCAGTGCAGCATCGCGTGCGGGAACAGCCGGGTCGCCGTCGAGACGAACCGGTCGAGGAACTCGTCGTAGGCGGCCCCGCGCACCCGGGCGTGTTTCTCACCGAGGTACATCTCGTTGCTCAGCAGGCCCAGGTTGTCGGTGCCGACATCGAGGACGACGGGGATCACCCGCCGCGGGTGGATGCCCGCCGCCGCGGTGTAGACGGCCAGCTTGCCGATCGCGATCTGGATGCCGCCGATGCCCTGGTCGCCGATGCCCAGGATGCCCTCGGAGTCGGTGATCACCAACAGATCCACCTGGTCGGGGCCCAGGCCGTAGTTGAGCAGTGACTCCTCGATCCGGTCGGGGTGGTCGATGGACAGGAACACCCCGCGTGGCCGGTTGAACTCGTGGCTGAACCGCTCGATCGCCTCGCCGATGGTCGGCGTGTAGACGATCGGCAGCATCTCCTCCAGGTGGGTGCTGAACAGCCGGTAGAACAGCACCTCGTTGCGGTCGCGGACCGCGGCCAGGTGCAGGTACTTGCCGAGATTGCTCGTGGTCCGCCGGTACTGCGCATAGGTGCGGTGCACCTGGTTCTCCAGCGTGGTCACGCCGGTCGGGATCAGCCCCACCAGGCCGAGCTCCTCGCGCTGTTCCTGGGTGAAGGCCGTGCCGCGGTTGGTCATCGGGTTCGCCAGCACAGCGCGCCCCCGCGCGCGTACCTTCAGTCGCCCGAAGTGGGTCGAGGTGTCCTGCTCGTAGTCCAGGGTCACGCGGTCACCATCCCGGCAGGTCGGCACCGTCACAACCCGACACCGACGCGACCCGAGCGAGCGTCTGTTCGGCCGCCGGCACCAACTCACCGGTTCCGGCGGCCGAGCAGCGTGAGTCCCCACTCGACGCCGATGCTGGGTGCCACCGGCGGGGGCCGTTGGCTCGTCAGTCGGCCAGGTCGGCGAACAGCGCCGTGCTCAGGTAGCGCTCACCGAAGGACGGGATGATCACCACGATCTGCTTGCCGGCGTTCTCCGGCCGGGAGGCCACCTGCACCGCGGCCCAGAGCGCGGCCCCGGAGGAGATGCCCACCAACAGGCCCTCCTCGGCGGCGGCGCGACGGGCGGTGGCGAAGGCATCCTCGTTGGCCACCGTGACCACCTCGTCGTAGATCCCCGTGTCGAGGATCTGGGGGACGAAGCCGGCGCCGATCCCCTGGATCGGGTGCGGGCCCTTGGCTCCCCCGGACAGCACCGGCGAGGCGGCCGGCTCGACCGCGATCAGCTGCACGGAGGGCTTGCGCTCCTTCAGCACCTGACCCACTCCGGTGATCGTGCCCCCGGTGCCGATCCCGGCGACCACGATGTCGACCCCTCCGGCGGTGTCCCGCCAGATCTCCTCGGCGGTCGTGCGGCGGTGGATCTCCGGGTTGGCCGGGTTGGCGAACTGCTGGGGCATGAAGTACTTCGGGTCGGACTTGGCCAGCTCCTCCGCCCGCGCGATCGCGCCGCCCATGCCCTCCGGGCCCGGGGTGAGGATCAGCTCGGCGCCGAAGGCGCGCAACACCTGACGGCGCTCCTTGCTCATCGTCTCGGGCATGGTCAGCACGATCCTGATCCCGCGCGCCGCCGCGACCATGGCCAGGGCGATGCCGGTGTTCCCGCTGGTGGGCTCGACGATCACGGTGTCCAGGCCGATCAGCCCGGCCTCCTGGGCGGCGTCGATCATCGCCACCCCGATCCGGTCCTTGACGCTGCTCGCCGGGTTGAAGAACTCCAGCTTGGCGAACACCTGGGCGGCGGCCGTGCCTCCAGGGCCCTCAGCGCCGGTGGCGGCCCGGGTCAGCCGGTTGATCCGGACCAGCGGGGTGTTGCCGATCAGCTCGGTGATGTCGGCGGCGATGCGGGGGGCGCCGGCGTCAGCTGGGGACATGGGTGAACCTCCGGTGGGGACGGCCCAGGGGCCTGGTGGGCGGTGGGAATGACGTGTGTGACAACGGATGTGACAACGGAAGTGACAACGGATGTGATGCCGAGCGCGTCGACGGATCGGTCGAGGGTTGGGTGGTGGCACATCCCCCCGGGCGCCCGGCCGCGAGGTGCCGGTGGCTCTGGAGGTGCCCCGGCGGGATCCTGCCGAGTGCGTCGAGGACGGCGGGTCCGTGGGCTCGGGTGAGCCACTCGGTGCCGTAGAGCCGGTCGAAGGCCACCCCGGCGAGCTCGCCGGAGGAGATCTGGCTGGAGTGTGCGGCCATGGCGGCGTGCTTGGCGGCGCGCTCGGGCGCCGTCCCGTGCAGGGCCAGCCCGATCTCGTGCCATCGGGTGCCGAACGCGGTGCCGAACGAGGTGCCCCCCAGCCAGGCCGCCGCCCGGGTGACCAGGTGGTCCGTGCCGTCCAGCTGGTCGCGGTCGACGGTCACCTCGTACCCGGAGGTGCCGGCCAGCCGGGCGGCCTGCGCCCCGATGGCGTGGGCGGTGAGGTGGTCGGGGTGGCCGTAGATGCCGCCCCGGTCGTCGTACACGATCGCCGCCGCCCCCTCGGCGATCGCCAGGTCGGCGACCCGGCGGGCCAGTGCCGGCCTGTGGCTGCGCACCAGGGCCCGGGCGTGGTCGTGATCGGTCGAGCCGGGCACGCCGGAGTCCCGGCGTCCCAGACTCACCAAGCGGGCCACGCCCAGCAGCGCGCAGGCCCGTTCGAGTTCACGGCGCCGGACGGCGGCCAGCGACGCGCCGTCCTCGCCGGTGCACGGTTCACCGAGCTCGCCGCCGGTGGCGGTGACCAGGACGACGCGCCCGCCCTGGTCGGCCAGGCGTCGGATGAGCAGGCCGGTGAAGATCGCCTCGTCGTCCGGGTGGGCGTGGACGACGACAACGGTGGGAGCCGAGGACATGGGGGGAGTCCTGTTCTGGTCGAGAGGGGAGCGGCACCGGGCCGCGGGACGAGAACCCCTAGCGACAACAGAGACAGGTGGCCGGACGCGCGAGGGCGGCGCCGAGGAGGGCGCGGCTGCGGCTGCGGTCCGACTGCACGGGAGCAGTAAACCAGAGCGCGGTGCCGCCGGATGAGTCACCCGACGGATTCTCTACTAGACCGACAGGGATGAGCAATCTGATGTGGACTCCTGGGTGAACCGCGCCAGCGCGGCCTCGCAGCCGTCCCGATCGCCGATCGGCCCTGGAACCGGCGCCGCTACAGTGCGCCGATGAGCAGCGCGCGGCGCGGCATCGTGGCCATCTCGGTCACGGGCGTGCTCTGGGCGACCATCGGCATCTCGGTGCGGCTGCTGCAGGATCACGGGCCTCTCGACTCGCTGGTGATCCTGTTCTGGCGACTGGTGATCGCGAGCCTGGCGCTGGCGGTGATCGTGCGCGGGGATGGACTGCGCGCGCTGCGCGCCGAGTTCCGCGGGCCCGGCCGGGGGGTGAGGCTGCTCGTCGTCTCGATCGCCTCGATCGGCTTCCAGCTCACCTACTTCTACGCCGTCGCGGACGTGGGGGTGGCCGTGGCCACCCTGGTCACGCTCGGCCTGGCCCCGGTGGCGGCCCTGGCAGCGGAGAGCGTGCAGGCCCGCGCGGTGCCCCAGGCCCGCACGGTGGCGGTCGTGGTGTGCGCCCTCAGCGGGTTGGCGCTGGTCTCGAGCTCCCACTCCACCGGGGTGGTCGCCCCGCACCCGGCGCGTGGCGTGACGCTGGCGGCGATCTCGGGCCTGCTCTACGCCGGCTCCACCCTGCTCTCGCGCCGGCTGTCCGGCCGGCTGTCACCGCAGTCGCTGACCGCCGGGACCACCGTGATCGGCATGCTGCTGCTGCTCGGCCCCACGATGGCGATCGGTGCCGAGGTGCCGCTCACCCCGCCCGTGGTCGGCGGGCTGGTCTACCTCGGCCTGGTCACCACGGTGATCGCCTACATGCTGTTCTACCTGGGCCTGCGCACCACGCCGGGCGGGGTGGCGATGGTGCTGACCCTGCTCGAGCCGGCCACCGCCGTCGTGCTGGCGGCGGTGCTGCTGGCCGAGCCGATCACCCTGACCAGCGGCACCGGCGCCCTGCTGGTGCTGCTCGCGGTCGCCGTGCTCTCACTGTCACCCCCGGCCGACTCCTCCAGGCTGCGCGGGGTGTGAGGCCCGGGCCGGCGCCCCTGACCCCGGTAGGGCTGTGAAGACGCGGACGTCGGGATGGGCCGGGTGCGGCATCCCCATGGCCGACGCCTATCTGGGCACCTCGGTGCGCACTGTGCCGTCGGCCAGCCGAACGTCGTAGGTGAACGTGGCCCTCGGCCCGCCCTCGCCGCTCGGGCCGTACGGAGGCGGGGTGAACGCCGCGCCGGGCCACCAGGCGACGAACCATCCGTTGTCCAGGGTCGCTGCGACGGTGCGTTCCCCGGCGTGGATCGTCACGGCCCGGACGTCACGGCCGATCCGGCCGGCGACCGATGCCGCGGTGCCGTCGAGGTCGAACTGGCCGATCGAGGTCAGCTCCACCTCGTCGGCCTCGGGGGGCGTGAGCGGTGCGTCCCCGGCCCCCGCTCCACCCACGGCGGCGCTGATCTCCTCGACCTCACCCGAGCCGGGGCGGAGCTGCGCGATGCAGTCGACCGCCAGTGCCGCCCGGGCGCTCGCACGGGTGAACATCAGGAACACGAAGTCGCCCCGTCGCTCCGCGATGGCCGGCGATGCGTCGAACAACGCACGATCGAGCGGGGTGTGAGAGCCCTCGACGCTGTCACGGCAGGCGGCGGTCACGGTCGCCACGTCCCTGGCCAGTACCGCAGTGGGCGTACCGGTCCACGAGGCGTAGGCGGTACCGGCCCCGCCCGGGACGACGAGCCAGACCGCCCCGGCCGCGGCCGCGCCCGCGGCGACCCAGGCCATCCGCCGACCGCCGCTCCGACGGCGCGGACGGCGCGGGGCCGGCGGGGCGGTCACGGTCGACGCGGCGTCCAGGGCAAGGGGTGATGCGGGATCGGTGGCGAGGATGCGCTCGAGGGTCGCATCAGCGCGGCCCGCGGCGGTTGCGTCGGGTGCGGAGGCCGCGTCCAGGCTGCGTAGCACGGTGTCGATCCGGGTGCGGTGGGTGGTCATGGGTCAGCCCTCCTCGGAGGTCGGCCGGGGCTCGGCCAGAGTTCGGATCGGCCCGGTGAGCAGGGAGCCGGTGGGGTCGAGGTGGTGCCGCAGGGCGCGCCGTGCGCGCATGAGCCGCAGCCGGTAACCCATGGCCGTCGTGCCGAGCACCCGGGCCGCCTCGGCCGAGGTGAGGTCGTCGAACGCGGTCAGTGCCAGCACCTCCTGCTGGGCGGCGTCCAGACGCTGCCAGGCGCGGGCCAGGTCGACCCGCTCGGCGATCTCGTCCGCGGTCCAGGTGGCCTCCCCGGGGCCGACGTCGGCGATCCGGACGGCGAGCGCCGTTCGCCGCTGTTCGCCCCGCCGGGTGTTGAGCAGACAGTTCCGGGCGATGCCGAACAGCCAGGCTCGGCGGTCGCCCGGCAGGGCAGGGGCCTCCTCGAAGCGGCGCCAGGCCACCAGGAACGCGTCGGCGGCGACGTCCTCGGCGTGACTCGGGTGCACCCGCCGCTGGGCGAAGCGCAGCAGGTCGGGGTGCGCCTGGACGAAGAAGGCCCGGAACCTGGCCTCCCGATCGGGCGGGGGAGCGGGGGAACTGGTCACATCCCTACCTGTCCGGGTCCCGCACGGGTGTTTCCCTCCCCGAGCAGGTCACCCCAGGTGGTCGACCAGGTCGGCAGCCAGCCCGGTGTAGGTCGCCGGGGTCAGGGCCAGCAGGCGGTCGCGGGCTGCCTCCGGCAGGTCCAGACCGAGCACGAACTCGCGCATCACGGCGGCGTCCACCCGCCGTCCGCGGGTCAGCTCCTTGAGTCGCTCGTAGGGCTTGTCCAACCCTTCGACCCGCATCACCGACTGCACCGCCTCGCCGAGCACCTCCCAGGTGGCGTCCAGATCACGGGCCAGCGCGGCGCCGTCCACGTCGAGCCCGGCCAACCCGCGCCGCACGTTGTCGATGGCCAGCAGCGAGTGACCGAACGCCGTCCCGATGTTGCGCTGCATCGAGGAGTCGGTGAGATCGCGCTGCAACCGCGAGGTGACCAGGGTCGAGCCCAGCACGTCGAGCAGCGCACACGAGACCTCGAGGTTGGCCTCGGCGTTCTCGAACCGGATCGGGTTCACCTTGTGCGGCATGGTGCTCGACCCGACGGTCCCCTGACCCCGGACCTGGGCGAAATAGCCGAGCGAGATGTAGGTCCAGACGTCGGTCGCCAGATTGTGCAGCACCCGGTTGAACCGCGCCACATCGGCGTAGAGCTCGGCCTGCCAGTCGTGCGACTCGATCTGTGTGGTCAGTGGATTCCAGTGCAGCCCAAGGGATTCCACGAATCCTCGGGACGCCGCGACCCAGTCGGTGGCCGGTGCACCGACCACGTGCGCGGCGTAGGTCCCGGTCGCCCCGTTGATCTTGCCCAGGTACTCGGCGCGCTCGATCCGGCGCAGCTGGCGGCGCATCCGATGGGCGAGCACAGCCAGCTCCTTGCCGAGCGTGGTCGGCGTGGCCGGCTGCCCGTGGGTGCGGGCCAGCATCGCGGCGCCGGCGTGCTCGACCGCCATCGCGGCGATCTGGTCGACCAGCGCGCTCGCCGCGGGCAGCCAGACCTGCTGGACGCCGCCGCGCACCATCAGCGCGTAGGCCAGGTTGTTGATGTCCTCGCTGGTGCAGAACAGGTGGATGTGCTCGGCCACGTCGGCCAGCGAGGTGCCGTCGGTGCGGCGCTTGAGGAAGTACTCGACCGCCTTGACGTCGTGCTGCGTCTCGCGCTCGATCTGGGCCAGCTCGGCCACGGCCGCGGTGTCGAAGCCCCGGACGACGTCGCGCAGCGTCGCCTGCTCGCCCTCGGTCAGCCGGCGCATGCCGGGAACCGCGGCGGTGGTGGACAGGTGGATCAGCCACTCCACCTCGACGTGCACCCGCTGCCGGTTGAGGGCCGCTTCGGACAGGTGCTCGGCCAGCGGGGCCACAGCAGCGCGGTACCGGCCGTCGAGGGGTCCCAGGGGTGCATCCAGCGAGGTCACCGGTCGATGATTTCACGAGCCGGGCACGGCCCGCGGAGGGCGGGGGAGGGTGAGGGAGGGCGGTCAGGAGGCCATGACGACACGATTGCGACCAGCGCGCTTGGCCTCGTAGAGCAGGGCGTCCGCCTGCGCCACCGCCTGCCACAGGGCCTCGACGTCCTGGTGGCCGGCCCTCGACGAGGACGGCACCAGCTCGACCGCCCCGATGCTCACGGTCACCGGAGCGAGCTCGGCCTCGACGTCCTGACGCAGCCGCTCGGCCAGGAGGGCACCCTCGCCCGTCTGGACCTGGGCGAGCACGGCGAACTCCTCCCCTCCGAGCCGGGCAGCCAGGTCACCGGCGCGCACCCCGGTGGCCATCAGCTGAGCCAACCGGTGCAACACCTCGTCCCCGGCGGCGTGCCCGTGGCGGTCGTTCACCGACTTGAAGTGGTCGAGGTCGAGCACCATCACCACGACCCCTTCCCGATCGCGGGCGCGGCGGGTCCACAGCTGGCTGCCGGCATGCTCGAAGCCGCGGCGATTGGCCAGTTCGGTGAGCGGATCCGTCAGCTCGCCGACCCGGGCCGAGACGAGAGCGGCCTGGGCCGACTCGCGCAGCGACCGGACGACGACGGCGATCATGCAGAACACGGTCAGCTCGCCCAGCAGCTCGGCCACTGCGTCGGGTTGGCCCGTCAGCCGTTTCAGACTGATCGCGTTGGCCGCCATGACACACCCGAGGACGACAGTGGCCGCGTGCCAGCGGGAGCCGCAGAACACACAGGCCGTGATCAGCGGGACCAGCAGCACCAGCTCCGAACTGCGCAGCGATCCGGCCGGGGTGGTGGCGAACAGGACGAGGGCGACCACGGCCAGGGCGCCGAGTTGCAGCAGCCACAGTCCCGTGTCCCCGAAGCGGTCCCGGCGTCCGAAGGCGACCACGACCACGGCGAGGTGACCCAGGATCAGGGACAGCATCACCGGTGCGGAGAACTGGCTGTCCCCGGTCAGGGGCATGGCCAGGCTGAACGGCAGGCCGGCCAGGTTCATCCAGGCGATCAGGGTGGCGGCCCGGCGCCGGACGGAACGGTCATCGGCCAGGTCGAGCCGGTGATGGCCGATCAGCGGCCGGGTGCCGGCCGCCACCGCGCCGCGCGGGCCGCCGCCCGGCGTCCGGACGTTCCGGCGCCGCGCGGTGGCCGGGCCCCGCGCGGGGCCCGACTCCTCGCGCCGGGGTGGTTCGAGGGTCGGCGGGTTCACGGGCCGGCCTCCGCGGGCTCGATCGCAGGCATCGGGTGAACTGCCACACCACCTTGCTCGGGCTGCGGCCCCGCCCACTCGAGCGTTTGACGGCAGCCGCGGGACCGACAGCGCAACGATGACCGAGTGTCGGAGGGGAGATTAGCCCCCGACTGCCCACGAAGTGGGCATTCGGACCGCGTCCTGCGCGACGTTCACCCGGGGTGGCGGGTGGCCCGACCGCCGGTGATGTCGAGGCGGGCATCGCACCACTGGGCCACCTCGGCGTCGTGAGTGGCGATCACCACCACCGCCCCGCCGTCCGCGAGCCGGCGCAGGGCAGCCAGCACGACGTCACGCGCCGCGGTGTCGAGCTCGCTGGTCGGCTCGTCGGCCAGGAGCAGCCGCGGCCGCACCACCAGCGCCCGGGCCACCGCGACCCGCTGCTGCTGCCCGCCGGACAGCTCCTCGGCCAACCGGTCGACGGTGAGCTCGTCCGGCCCGAGCCCGGCGTCCACCAGGGCGGCCGCGGCACGGGATCTCAGCTGGGACACCGCGCTCCGGCCGCCCTCGAGCTGGAGCGCCAGCTCCACGTTCTCGTGTGCGGTGAGCACCGGCAGCAGCCCGTGGCCCTGGAGGACCAGGGCCGCGCGGCGGTCGGGCCGGTGGTCGTCGAGCACGACCGGGGCGCCGTCCCAGGTGACCGTGCCGACGTCCGGCAGCACCAGCCCGCCCAGGACGCCGAGCAGGGTGCTCTTGCCCGACCCGGACGGGCCGGTCACGGCGAGCACGCTGCCGGTGCGGGCGTCGACGTCGACCGCATCGAGGACGACCCGGCCCCCGTACGTGACGGTGATCCCGCGAGCCACGAGCCCGGCTCCGCCGGCGCCGGTCACGGTTGCCGCCGGCGCACCAGGCGCAGGTCCTCGCCGTCCCGACGCACCTCGACCAGGGTCCCTGCGGGCCACTGATCGCGTTCACCGAGCGGCAGGTGCAGCGCGCCGTCGGCGCCGACGACGACGAACCGCTCCTCGCCGCGGCCCTCTTCGCCCACCCGGCCGGCCCGCATGACCACCTGCCGGCCGAGCCGCTCGCCGACCTCGCGGTCATGGGTCACCGCAACCACCGTCGTCCCGAACCGTTCGTTGACGCGCTGCAGGGTGGCGATGACCGCATCGCGGCCGGCCAGGTCGAGCTGGCTGGTCGGCTCGTCGGCCAGCAGCAGCCCCGGTCCGCCAGCGACCGCCGCCGCGATCGCGACCCGCTGCAGTTCGCCCCCGGACAGGGCGCCGAGCGGAGCGTCGGCGACGTCGCCGAGGTCCAGATCGGCCAGCAGGTCAGCGGCCGGGGCGGCCCGGCGCCGACTGGCCCCGCGCTGCGCGAAGGCGACGTTCTGCGCCGGGGTGGCATAGGGCAGGAGGTTGCGGCCCGCGCCCTGCAGCAGCGTCGCCACCCGCCCGAGACGCAGCCGAGAGAGCTCCCGCTCGGACAGGCGGCCGATGTCGTCGTCCCCGATCCGGACAGTCCCGGCCGAGGGCCTGATCAGCCCGGACAGCGCCGCCAGCAGCGTCGACTTCCCCGATCCGGACGGCCCGAACAGGGTCACCGTCTCACCAGCGGCGATCTGCAGGTCCACCCCGCGCAGGGCGACCACCTCGGTCTCGTGGAGTCGGTAGATGTGCACCAGCCCCTCCACCCGAACCGACAGCCCTCCGGTCGTGCCCGACCCGCCTGCCGTGCCCGGCCCGGTCATGCCTGCACCTGCCGCAGCAGGCCGGTGTCGGCGTCCGCCACCACGCGCCGGGCGCCGAGCTCGCCGAACGTCGCGGCGACCAGGGCCGCCGTCCCGGCGACGCCCACCAGCAGCGGCCAGCGGACCCCGTGGGAACGGATCGCCTCCGGCCCACCGGTCACAGCCGGCAGCGCGTCGAGCACCAGCCAGGTGGCGGCCGCACCCGTGGTGGCCCCCACCAGGACCCCGAGAGCGACCAGGGTGAGCTGCTCGACCCGGCCCGCCGCGATCAGGGAGGATCGTCGGGCACCCAGCAGCCGGGCCGCCGCCAGCTCGTAGGCCCGGCGGCGTCCGCCGAGATAGGACGAGGCGAGCAGGGCCCCGCCCCCGGCGAGCAGGGCCGCAACCGCGGCGATCAGGTACAGCACCAGGGCCAGGGAGGTGCCGTCCCGGTTCAACAACGCCTGCCGATCGGCCAGGTTCTCGACCACGGCGACCGACAGCCCGAGAGCGGCCAGTTGTCGGACCGCGTCCGGCGGCGCGGTGGCGGACAGCCACACCTGGGTGTCGGCGTCCAGCCAGCGCCGCTCGGCGGACGCGTCGAGCGCGGTGTGCAGGTCGACCAGTGCCCCGCTGCGCCCGACCAGGGGCAGCGGTCCGCGGGTCCCGGCGGCGGCGACGATGAGCTGCGCCGAGTCCAGGCCCGCGATCCGGAAGGTCGGGGAACCCGTCGGGGAACCGGGAGTGTCGAACGGGGAGTAGGAGGCCCGATCGCCGAGCACCGCGGGCGGCTCCACCGGGTGATCGGCCGGCTCGACCGTGGTAGCGGCCCCGTCGCGGATCGTGAGCACCAGCCCGGCCCGCGTCACGGCGGTGTCCTGGGGCAGCGCGCGGGACGGGTCGAGCACCAGGTCGGGGGTCCGGGTCGGTCGCCACCGGCCGGGAGTGGCCAGACCCGCGTCGACCGAACCGCCGGCATCGGCCAAGCGGGTCACCGTCACGGTCCCCGTGGGCTGGACCTCGCCGAACGGGTCGACGTCGAGGGTGAGTCGCAGCAGGCGGCACCCGTCCCCACAGGCCGGCAGCGCGGACCGGTAGGTGTGCGTCCCCCGGCTCAGCCTGCCCAGCCTGACCACGCGGTCCGTGCCGTCGGGCGCGAGCAGGCGGGCCCCCAGGGTGGTCGGCGACGAGCCGGGTGGCAGATCATCGGTCACGGTCACCGCGAGCGCGTCGCGCAGCACGACCGGCCGGACCGCGACCGGGGGTCGCAGCAGCTCGGCCACCCCGGCCGGGGTGGTGCCGACCACCGCCGGGTCCCACGCCGCGACGGCCCCGAGCCGGGAGGCGTCCACGGCCAGCGTCCCGCTGAGACGCACGGCGGCCATCGCCCAGGTCCCACCCGGGTCGAGCCGGTCGACGATCGCGGCCAGGGTCCCCGGGGGAACCGGCGCCACGTGCACGACCTGTGCGGCGGGCACCTGGGCCCGGGCGAGGTCGCCTCGGGCCTCCTCGGCGATCCGCCACTCCTGGACGCCGAAGACGGCGACCGCGACGGCCACCGTGAGCAGCACGCTCACCCGGCTCCCGGACGGACGCCGGGCCAGGTTGCGGGCAGCCAGGAAGAGCGCCGCCCCCGGCCGGGCGCGGGTGCGGACGACGGCCAGGCGCGCCACGAACGGCAGCAGCCGGACCGCGAGCAGCCCTCCCGCGAGCGCGAGCAGCGCGGGGGTCGCGAGCGCCACGGCACCCGAGACGCCGGTGCGCAGCAGGTAGACGCCCTCGACGGCGAGGGCCACCACGACGGCGTCCACGGCGACGGCCCGCACCCGGGCGGCCGAACTCGTGGACGTCCGGCGCAGCTGCTCCAGGACCGGGGCGGTCACCAGCCGGGCGGTGGCCAGAGCGGCCGCGACCAGGCCGCCGATGACCGCCGCGGCCAGGGCGAGCCAGACCGTGCGATCGACCGCGACCGTCGTCCCCGGCTCGAGCACCTCGGCGACCACCCGGCCGACCACCAGCCGGGCCAGAGCGAGCCCCACCGGGGCAGCGACCAGCAGCAGGACGGCGGTCTCGGCCAGGGCGACGACCGCCGTGCGTCGCAGCGACAGGCCCCGCAGCTTGGCCAGGGCCACCTCCGCACTGCGCTCCTGCGTGGTCGTGGCCACCACGAGGAAGAGCACGAACCAGGCCACCGCCACCAGTTGGAGGGTGATCGCCAGCGCGGCCCCGCGCAGGTCCCGGCGCTGCGGTGCGACCTCCACGAGCAGCTCGGCGAGCCCGTTGGTGACCGTTGCCGGTGGCAGGTCGCCCGGCGCGATGCCCCGGGCCGCCGGCGGGCGGTCATCGGTGCGGCGCAGGTCGCCGGTGACCGCGTCCACGTCGGCGACAGCCCGGGCAGCGGAGGAGAGGTCGACGGTGCCGCGCAGCAGCGGACGGTAGGCGACCGCGGAGCCGGTGGCGGTCCGATCCGAGAGCTCCTCTCGGGCGACGAGTACGGCGTCCACCCGCAGGACGTCGTCCGGCGCCCGCGGTTCGGACCACTGGATCGGTGAACGGGCGCCCCAGACGGCGTCCGCGGCGTCCAGCTCGGTGTAGACGCCGGCGACCCGCAGGACGACCGGGTCGGGACCGCCCGGCAGCCCCACCCGCACCTGACGGCCCACCCCGAGATCGAACGTCTGCGCCGTCCGGCGGGAGACCAGGGCCTGACCCCGGTCGAGGGTGCAGGTGCCGCTGTCCAGGCGCAGCCCGGCGCAGGCGCGGTCCAGCCAGAGCACGTTCGTGGTCCCGATCGCCGACCCGGCGGCGGAGGGGCCCTCGGCGAGCCAGACGGGAGTGTTCGGCAGGTCGACGAGGCGGCTCGGCGGTCCGAACCAGCGGTCCAGGCGGGTGTCCAGCGCGACCGAGCGGACGGCGTCCGCGACGGTCGGTGGCGCGACCTGGCCGGCCCCGGGATCCCCGGTGTACCTGCCCGGACCTCCCAGCTGGGCCTGCACGGTCAGCCCCACCTGGACCGACGGCGCCTGCCCGACCCGTTGCCGCAGGAGGGAGTCCTCAGCGCTGCGGGCGTACATCGGGCCGAGCGTCCCGGCGGCGGTGGCGACGACCGAGGCGGCGAGGACCGCCAGCGAGGTCGCCCGGCGCCAGAGCAGGGCGCGCCAGAGCAGTGCGAGCACGCTGCCTCCCGTCGGGCCCGGTCTCGATCGCCTCCCGGTGAGGGCCCGGCGACCCCGACCGCACGTCACCGTACTCGGCGTTCCCCCGCCTGCTCGGGGCCACCTGCTCAAGCCCTGGCCGCCGCCGGCCGATGGGCGGCGGACAAGGGCAGCCGACAAGGGCAGCCGACAGGGGGGCGATCATGCCGGATGCCGTGATCGAGATCAGCGGCCTGCGCAAGAGCTTTCGCCGACGGCACCGCCCCCGCCGGGTGGCTCTCGACGGCCTGGACCTGGTGGTGCCCCGGGGCGGGGTGCACGGCTTCCTCGGGCCGAACGGGTCCGGCAAGACCACAACCATTCGCGTCCTGCTGGGCCTGTGCCGTCCGGACTCCGGCCGAATCCGGATCATGGGAGCCGACGTGCCTCGCTCCCTTCCGGCGGTGATCAGCGAGCTCGGTGCCCTGGTCGAGACGCCCCGCTTCCACCCCGAGTCCTCCGGACGGTTCAACCTCGGCCTGCTCGCCCGGGCGGGCGACCTGCCGCCGACCCGGGTCGAGGAGGTGCTGGAGCTGGTGGGGCTGCGTGATCGGGCGGGCGACGCCTTCTCGGGCTACTCGCTCGGCATGAAGCAGCGACTGGGGATCGCGGCCGCGTTGCTCGGGCGACCGCGGCTGGTGATCCTCGACGAGCCGGGCAACGGGCTCGACCCGGAAGGGCTGCGGGACGTCCGGGACCTGATCCGGCAGTTGGGATCGCAGGGGCACACCACGGTGCTGCTGTCCTCCCATCTGCTGCCCGAGGTCCAGTCGGTCTGCGATCGGGTGAGCGTGCTGGCCCGCGGCAGGTGCGTCGCCTCGGGCACGGTGGCCGAGCTGCTGGCCGCCCCGGGGGACGCCGACCTGCAGGTTCGCGCTGACCGGCACGACGCGGCCCGCGCGGTGCTCGAGGACGCCGGGTGGCAGGTGAGCGCGATGACCGGCTCGGGCGAGCCGCCGTCCTGGCGGGTTCATGCGGTGGCGGATCGGGCCGCAGTGACCAGCACCTTGGCGGAGCGGCGGATCTATGTCACCGAGCTGATCCCCCTGCAACGGGATCTCGAGTCGGCCTACCTGGAACTCACCGCGGCCCACTCTGAGGTGGCAGATGCGCTCGCAGGTCAGGCCCCAGCTGAGGCACGAGGGCGGGGCCGGGGCCGGGCCCAGGGCGAGGAGGGCGAGCGCCGGTGAGCGCCCAGGGTGTCGCCCGGCACGAGGCGGCGGGCAGTTCGGCGCTGGGGTCACCCCCGGGGTCTGCCTCGAGGCCGGAAGCGGGAACGGAAGCGGGAACAGCAGCGGGAACAGCAGCGGGAACAGCAGCGGGGCCGGCGTCCGGGCCGTCACTGAGACCGCCACCCCGGTTCGGCTCACTGGTCGGTGCCGACTGGCGCCGGATGCGCTCCCGTCGCTGGCTGCGCCTGCTGACCCTGTTCGCCGTGGTGGGGTATCTGATCGTCATCCCGGCGATCGGCGTGACCCAGTTCTCGCGGGTCTCCCCGCAGACCCTGGCCGACGCCTCGGCACGCCGGGACGCGCTGGCCGCACAATTCGCGGATCGGCGTGAGCAGTGCCTGTCCGGGCCCGCCAGGTCAGCCCAGGCCGCCCGGCTCACGCCGGAACAGCGATGCCCGCCACGGCTGCCCGCCGAGGAGCTGGGCCCGGTGGAACAGTTCCTGCCCAAGCAGGTCTTCGTGCCCTCGGAGTTCCTCGGGCCGGTGCTGACGGCCCTGCTGTGGCTGACGTCGATCGCCGTGTTCGTCGTCGGGGCGCACTGGATCGGCTCGGATCTCGCCACGCGCGTGATCGTCACCCAGCTGATCCAGGAGCCGCGGCGCACGCGGGTGTTCGTGGCCAAGACCGGGCTGCTCGCCGTTGTGGCGCTCGGGGCGGCGGTGAGTGTCGTCGCGGTCTGGACGACGTCCGCCGCTCTCTTCACCGCGGCATTCGGCCGCAACGACCTGACCGTGAACCAGTGGGTCTCGACCGTGGCGCAGGGAGGCCGGGGGGCGGCGTTGGTGCTCGTGTCGGCCGTGGCAGGGGCGATCGGCGCCTTCCTGACCCGCAGCGCGGCGGGTGCGTTCGGGGCGCTGGTGGGCGAACTCGTGGTGGTGGAGCTGCTGATCGGCAGTGTCCTGCCCCGGTGGCAGGAGTGGCTGCCGGGGGTGAACGCCCGGGCGCTGATGGCGCAGGACGGTGTCATCGTCAGCTACCCCGAGGAGTGGATCGACCTGGACGGCACGCTCCGCGACACCGTCGAGGTCACCGTGTCGAGCGCCCACGGCGGAATCGTTCTGGCCTGCCTGATGACGGTTCTGGTGATGATCGCCTGGGCGGACTGGCGCCGACGCGACCTGACGTGACGGCACCACGGCGAGATCGCCGCAGTGGTGATCAAACATCGACAGTGATCACTACTGCGGCGATCTCGGCGATGGACCGGGGGATCGGGGTCGGGCTGGTTCGGGTGAGGGCCACGAGCCACCCCTGTCGTGGGCCGGGCCTCAGCGGCCGAAGATGATCGTCACCCGCCGGTTCTTCGCTCGGCCGACGGGGTCGTCGGCGCCCGAGGCCGTGGTGTTCGGGGCGATCGGCTGGCGTTCCCCGGCTCCGGTGGGGGTCACGGGGTGACCCGACCCGGCCAACCGGGTCAGTTCGGCGCTCACCCGCGTCGCCCGCCGCTGCGACAGGTCCAGGTTGTAGGCGTCGCTGCCCTTGCTGTCGGTGTGCCCGATCACCTGCACGGGGCCCTTGGGTGCCCCGCGCACCAGCGCCGCCGCCTGGGCGAGCACGGCCTTGGCCTTCGGCGTCAGCTGGTCGGAGTCGCAGTCGAACAGGACGTCGCCCGACAGCTCGAGCGTGACCGTTCCGCCCACGCCGCAGACGGAGAAGGTGCCGGTCGGCTTGGCGCCGGCGAGGGCGTTCGGCCCGATGGCGGTCACGGCCCGGCCCTTGGCGTCGACTGCGAGCACCCCGTTGTGGCCGATCGAGGACTTGGTGCCGTTGGCATTCACCTGTTGGACGCCGTCCGCGCCGACGCACTGGGTGGTGCCGTCCGGCTCGATCGTGATCACGCCCTTGGGGTCGATGATCGTGCCGGACCCGTCGGCCGACCGGTGGGTCACGCCGTTCGGGCCGGTGTGATCGGCCGTGCCGTCCGGCGACACGCTGAGCACCCCGGACGCCGAGGTGAGGCTCACGTCCTGGCCCGCCTTCAGATCGGCGACCGGGTCCCGGTTGCCGATCACGTCGGCGCCGGGGGTCACCGGGATCTCGTACCGGATCCCGTTGCGGTACACGAGGGTCAGCGTGGTGCCGTCGTAGACGATGCCGCCGGTGGTGCGGTCGAGGAGTTCGAACCGGTCGGCGCCCGCGCCGTCCGGGCCGATGGCGTCCGCCTCGGCCGGCTCACCCGAGGAGCCACTGGCCGAGGCCTCGCCGTCGCCGCCGGCCACGGCAGCACCGTCCGAGCCGACCGCTGCGGCACCGGACGCGTCGGCGGAGACCGCGCCGTCCGGGCCGCTGGCGGCCACGCCACCGGACGTCGGGCCGGTCGGCGCCTGGACCACGGTGTCGCCGCACGCGGACAGGGTCAGGACGCCGAGGGTCAGCAGGGCGGTCGCGGTGAGGGTCTTCGGTCGCATGGCGTCAGCAGCCGATCTCTGCGTTCAGGACGACCTCGCCGGCATCCCCTGCCAGGCGCAGCCCGGCGATGGTGACCGAGGAGTCCTGCACGGTGACCGTGCCGGGCGCGGCGGTGACCCAGGTCGCGGCGAACGTGTCGGACCCCCGGCTGAGGGTGACCTCGCCGATGCTCGCCCCGGTCAGGGCGAGTTCCAGCTTCGTGGAGGACGGCAGGGCCACGGTGATCTGCTTGACCGTGCTGACCGTGGTGCAACTGGCCGTGCCGACCGTGGCGTCGAGGGTGAGCGCGCCACTGGTGGTGACCTTGGCATCGGCGCCGCCGGTACCCACGCCCGCGCCACCGACCGAGACCCCGGAACCGTCGACCGAGACCGACACTCCACCGGAGGCACCGTCCGCCCCACCCGAGGCCCCGGATCCCGCGTCGGCCTGCACGCTGGCCCCAGCGCCCCCGGCGACGGCCTTCGCCCCGTCGGCTCCGACGCTGGCCACGGCCCCGCCGCCGGCGGCCACCGCGCCGTCCGGGCCGGCGCAGACCGAGGCGTCCCCGGCCTGGATGCAGGTTCCGGCGCTGCCCTGGGGGGTGACCGTGACATCCCCCGAGGAGCCGCACGCGGCCAGCGTGGTCGCCAGGGCCGCCGCGGCCGCCCAGCCTCCCGCGGCTCGCAGGACCTGTCCCGTGGTGCTCTTCCTCATCGTCTCGCCCTTCTGCCAGTCGCCCCCGATGGGCGATCCGTACCAACTGAGTGGGGGGCGACGGCGAAAAGGTTCACGACTCTCACGAACTTCTCATCCGCCCGCCCCGGGTGGGAGGCCTGCGTCGATCTCACGCCGGGACCTCCGCGCCGGTCCGCAGGGTGCCGACCAGGTCCGCCAGCTCGGTCGCCTTCCCGGCGCGCAGCAGGTAGACCGTCCCGCCGGCCGCGGGGTGCAGGGCCACCTGGTCGACCACCTCGGCGTCCGGGCAGCCGGTCCAGCGCCAGGCGGTCCCGTCGCCGTCCAGGGCACGCACGGCCAGGCGCTGCACGGACTCGCACGGTCCCGGCCGTCCGGCGGCCAGCACGCCGTCCCGGTCGAGGCGCTCGCCGGTGTGGGCCAGCACCAGGCGGGCGCCCGGATCACCTTCGGTGGTCGCGGTCGCCCCCGAACCGGGGTCGGCGGCGCCCGGTACCCCGGCCGGCCCCGCCCAGCGCCAGATCCCGGGCAGGCGGATCGCCACGGTTCGATCCGGGGTGACCACCACGCTGCCGGGGCGGGCCGCCCGGATGGCCAGCGTGGCCGCCCCGCCCACGGTGAGCAGCCCGACCAGGGCCAGGACGGCGAGCGCCGGCCTGCGGGACCGGCCTCGCGAGGAGACCCCGTCCCGCGCCGCTCCGGGTGCCGGTTCGGACACCTGGCCGGACACGGGGCCGGTCACCTCGGGGACCGCCGCCGCAGGTGCCAGTTGCCGGCGGACCGCGGCGGACAGTTCGGCCGGGGACGGCCGGGCTGCCGGCTCGTCGGCTCCCGCGGCCGTGAGCAGGGGGGCCAGGCCCGGACCGGGCTCGACCCCGGCGGCCGAGAGCAGCTCCCCGAGCAGTACCCCTAAGGCGTAGGTGTCGGCCGCCGGCCCGACCGGGCCGCCGTACACCCGCTGCTCCGGGGGCTGGTAGCGCGCCGTCCCGGCGGGTTGGGTCAGCCCGGAGGCCCAGCCGAGGTCCTTGGCGATGCCGAGGTCGGCGATCACCGCGCGCTCCCCGCCGTCCCGGGTGGAGACCAGCAGCACGTTGGCGGCCGACAGGTCCCGGTGCACCACCTGGTGCTGGTGCAGGACGGCGAGCCCCGCGGCGACCTGCTCGGCGATCCGGACGACGTCCGCCGGGCCGAGAGCCCGGCCGGGATCGGTGAGCCGGTCGGCCAGGCATCCCCGGTCGGCGTGGCTCATCACCAGGTAGGGGCGTCCGTCGGGCAGCTCCCCGACGTCGTAGACCCGCACCAGGTGCTCGCTCTCGACCCGGCGCAGCAACCGGGCCTCGTCGGCGAAGCGCTGCCGGACGTCGGCCCGCGCCGCCCAGTTGTCGGCCAGTACCTTGATCGCCACCGGGGCGTCCAGGGCAGGGTCGTGGGCCAGCCAGACCGTGGCGAAGGCACCCGTCCCGAGCAGACGGTCGAGCCGGTAGCGGCCGATCTGCTCCGGGGATTGCATGGTGCGCGATCGTGCCAGGTGGCCGGGCACCCTGGGGCATACTTCGCGCCATGCCCGAATCCGGTGATCACCTGGACGTTCTGGCTCGGCGGGCGGCCGCGGGTGATCCAGACGCCCTGGACGCCCTGTTGACCGCCGTGCGCCCGCAGGTGCTGGCCCGGTGCGCGCGGGTACTGCCGAACACCGCGGACGCCGAGGACGCCTGCCAGGAGTCGTTGATCGCCGTCGTCCGGGGCATTGCCTCCTTCCGGGGCGAGAGCCGGTTCACCACCTGGCTCTACCCGGTGGTCTCGCGCACGGCCTTCGCCGTCTACCGGCGGATGCGCGAGCGGGCACCCGAACTTCCCCCCGAGGAGACCCGAGCGGTCGACCCTCGCCGGGTCAGTGTTCTCGCCGGTGCCCGGGTCGATCTGGTGGAGGCGCTGGAGAGGCTCTCGGTCAGTGCGCCCCACCAGTCCGAGGCGGTGGTGCTTCGGGATCTGATGGGCATGACCTACGAGGAGGTCGCCCAGCGCCTGGAGGTGCCGCTCGGCACCGTCAAGTCCCGGGTGAGCCTGGGCCGGGCGGCCTTGCGTGACCTGTTGCCGGGCCACGGCGCGGTGAGGGCGTCGGTCTGAGCGCCGGTCGGCGCCCGCGCTGATCGAACGTGGGCTGGGTCACATGCCAGGGGTTGCCGGCTTTCGGGAGACTTCGTCCCAGCAGATCGGCTCCTGTTGCCCATAGGGTTCAAGCGCCCGGGCGACGTGTGACCGCTGTTCATCGCGTGCCACATGGCCTCTGGCAGGTGCTGTCCGTGCTCGTCGTGCTGAAGCGTGCTGGAGGTAGCCGTGCGCATTGGTGTTCCCCGAGAGTCCCGGCCCGGCGAGACCTTGGTCGCCGCAACGGCCAAGACGGCCGGTCAGCTGGCAGCCCTGGGATACGAGGTGATCGTCGAGGCGGGGGCCGGTGATCTGGCCGATCAGCACGACGCCGCCTACACGGAGGCCGGCGTCGGCCTCGCCTCCGCCGAGGAGGTGTGGGCGTCGGACATCGTGATCAAGGTCAACGCCCCGACGGACGCCGAGATCGCCCGCTTGCGGCGCGGGGCGACGGTGATCTCGTTGATGGCCCCGGGGCGCAGCCCCGAGTTGCTGTCCGCGCTCCAGGCCCAGGGCGTGACCGCGCTGGCCATGGACGCCGTGCCGCGGATCTCGCGCGCACAGTCGATGGACGTGCTGTCCTCGATGGCCAACGTGGCCGGGTATCGCGCGGTGATCGAGGCCGCCCACGAGTTCCACCGCCAGTTCACCGGTCAGGTGACCGCGGCCGGCAAGGTGCCGCCGGCGCGGGTGTTCGTGGTCGGTGCCGGGGTCGCCGGCCTGGCCGCGATCGGGGCCGCCGGGTCGATGGGTGCGGTGGTGCGGGCCTTCGACGTCCGCCCCGAGGTGGCCGAGCAGGTCGAGTCGATGGGCGCCCAGTTCGTGCGGGTCGAGATGGAGCAGGAGGTCAGCTCCGACGGCTACGCCAAAGCGATGACCGCCGAGCAGGAGCGGCTGACCGCGGTGATGTACGACGAGGAGGCCCGGGCCGCCGACATCGTGATCACCACCGCGCTGATCCCCGGCCGCCCGGCGCCCAGGCTGGTCCAGGCCGAGACGGTGGCCGCGATGGCGCACGGCTCGGTGATCGTGGACATGGCCGCCGCCAATGGCGGCAACGTCGCCCTCACCCAGGCCGACCGCAAGGTGGTCACCGACAACCAGGTCACGATCCTGGGCTACACCGACCTGGCCAGCCGGTTGCCGGCCCAGACCTCGCAGCTGTACGGCACCAACATCGTCAACCTGTTCAAGCTGCTCACCCCGGGCAAGGACGGGGTGATGACGCTGGACATGGACGACGTGGTCGTCCGCGGCATCACGGTGGTGCAGGACGGCGCGAGCATGTGGCCACCGCCCCCGGTGCAGGTCTCGGCGGCGCCGGCCGCCGCCGCGGCGGTCGTGGCGACCAAGGAACCACCCAAGCCACCGGATCCCCGCCGCAAGGTCTACGGGGCGGCGCTGGCCGCCGTCCTGTTCGCCCTGATGGCGGCCTACTCACCGCCGTCGTTCCTGGGGCACTTCACGGTGTTCGCGCTGGCCGTGTTCGTCGGCTTCTACGTGATCTCCAACGTGGCGCACGCCCTGCACACCCCGCTGATGTCGGAGACCAACGCGATCTCCGGGATCATCCTGGTCGGCGGCCTCCTCCAGGTCGGCAACGACAACCTCGTGATCACGGTGCTGGCGGTGATCGCCGTCCTGGTGGCCAGCATCAACATCTTCGGTGGCTTCCTGGTGACGTCCCGGATGCTGCAGATGTTCAGGAAGGACTGAGTCATGGCCATCCTGACCGCACTGCCGCTCGCAGCGCAGACCGCCCTCCCGCTCGCGGCGGAGACCGCGGTGACCGGCAGCCGGCTGACCGGACTGGTCACCGCCGCCTACATCATCGCCGGCGTGCTGTTCATCCTGGCCCTCGGTGGCCTGTCCAAGCACGAGACCGCCGAGCGCGGCAACGTGCTCGGCATGACGGGCATGGCCATCGCGCTGGTGGCCACGATCGCCCTGGCCCTGCGGGACAGCGAGCGCCCGGTCGGCGTGACCGCCGTCCTGATCGCCGTCCCGATGCTGGCCGGCCTGGCCATCGGCTCGTGGCGGGCCAGGACCGTCGAGATGACCGGCATGCCCGAGCTGGTCGCGATCCTGCACAGCTTCGTGGGTGTGGCGGCCGTCCTGGTCGGCTACAACTCCTTCCTCGAGGCCGATCACACCGCGACCGACTCGCTGGCCTACATCCACTCGGTCGAGGTGTTCCTCGGGGTGTTCATCGGTGCGGTGACCTTCACCGGCTCGGTGGTGGCCTGGGGCAAGCTCAGCGCCCGGATGAAGTCGGCGCCGATGACCTTGCCGGGCCGCCACCTGCTCAACCTCGGCATCATCGTGGGCAGCTTCGTGCTCATGCTCTGGTTCATGAACGAGCACGCGGAGCTGGGCGGGGTCCCGCGGGCGATCATCCCGCTGGCGATCATGACGGTGCTGGCGCTGGTGCTCGGGTTCCACCTGGTGGCGGCCATCGGCGGCGGCGACATGCCCGTGGTGGTCTCGATGCTGAACAGCTACTCCGGCTGGGCCGCCGCGGCCGCCGGGTTCATGCTGAGCAACGACCTGTTGATCATCACCGGCTCCCTGGTCGGCTCCTCCGGTGCGATCCTGAGCTACATCATGTGCCGGGCGATGAACCGCTCGTTCATCTCGGTCATCGCCGGCGGGTTCGGGTCGGACGGCGCGGTGACCGGTGAGGCACGCGACTACGGCGAGCACCGCGAGATCAACGCCGAGGCGGCGGCCACGATGCTGAAGGACGCCAAGTCGGTCGTGATCACCCCGGGGTACGGCATGGCCGTGGCCCAGGCGCAGTACCCGGTGGCCGAACTGACCTCCAAGCTGCGGGCGAAGGGGATCAGCGTCCGGTTCGGCATCCACCCGGTCGCCGGGCGCCTGCCGGGCCACATGAACGTGCTGCTGGCCGAGGCCAAGGTGCCTTACGACATCGTGCTCGAGATGGACGAGATCAACGACGACTTCGACGACACCGACGTCGTGCTGGTGATCGGGGCCAACGACACCGTCAACCCCGCGGCGCTCGAGGAACCGGGCAGCCCGATCGCCGGCATGCCGGTGCTCGAGGTGTGGAAGGCCAGGGACGTGATCGTCTTCAAGCGGTCGATGGCCACCGGGTACGCGGGCGTGCAGAACCCGTTGTTCTTCAAGGAGAACAGCCAGATGCTCTTCGGTGACGCCAAGGAGCGGGTGGAGGACATCGTCAGGCACCTGTCCGCCTGACCGGGGGGCTGCTGCGCCCTCGGCGAACGGACCTCGACCCCGGGCGAGGCGCAACATACGGTGCGCTGATGGCAGACGTGCTACCCCTGCGCCCGCGACGGGATCCGGCCCCGCCCCGCGCTTCGACGGTGGTGCCGGACGATCGGCCGGAACCGTTGTGGCGTGAGGCGCTGGGCCGTGAGCTACGGTTCGAGCGGGCGGCCCGGGGTGAACGGATCGCCGACGTCGCCGGGCGGGCCGGTGTCTCGCCGCAGTACCTGTCAGAGGTCGAGCGCGGTCGCAAGGACCCGTCGTCCGAGATGATCTCCGCGCTCGCCGGCGCCCTCGACCTCACCGTGCGGGAACTGACCCGCCGGGCCGGCGCGCACCTGAGCGCGGGGGTCCGGCTGGCCGCCTGATCCGTGGCCCGATCCTGTTGCCCGATCCGCTGTGCTCGATCCGTTGTGGATCAACGGTCCCGGGTGGTGAGCACCGTGTCGACCACGCCGTAGTCGACGGCCGGGCCGGCGGTGAGGATGAGCTCCCGCTCGGTGTCGGCGCGCACCTGCGAGGGGGTGCGGCCGGTGTGCTTCGCGAGGATCTCCTCCTGCAGCGTGCGGACCCGCTCGACATCGTCCGCCTCGAGGATGAGGTCGGGGATGGTGCCGCGGCCCTGCGCGGCCGGCGCGTGGATCACCACCCGAGCGTGCGGCAGCATCGCCCGGTGCCCGGCCGCGCCACCGGCGAGCAGCACCGCGGCCGAGGCGACCGCCTGCCCGACGCACGTGGTGTCGACGCGGGCACGGACGAACTGCATGGCGTCGTAGATCGCCAGCGTTGCGGGCAGCTCGCCGCCGATCGAATTGAGGTACAACGAGATCGGCGCGTCGGGGTTGTCGTTCTCGAGGTGCAGCAGCTGCGCGATCACGGCGTTGGCGACCCCGTCGTCGATGCCGGTGCCGAGGTAGATGATCCGGTCGGCGAGCAGGCGGCTGTAGACGTCGACCGTCCGCTCGCCGAGCGGGGTACGGGTGGTGACGTACGGGATCGGGTAGGTGCTCATCGTCCGCCCCCGCTCGCCCGCACCGAGCCGGGGATGGCGGGCGTGCCGGGGCTCCCGAGCCCGATCGGGCGCCGCTGGGCGGGCAGGACGTCGTCCAGTGAGGAGACGATGCCGTCGACGAAGCCGTAGTCGAGCGCCTCCTGCGCGCTGAACCAGCGATCTCGGCGCGAGTCCTCCTCGATCCGCGCGATCGGCTGGCCGGTGTCCTCGGCGATGCAGGCGAGCACGATGTCCCGGGTGCGGCGCAGATCGTCGGCCTGGATCGCGATGTCCATCGCGGTCCCACCGATCCCCGCCGACCCCTGGTGCAGCAGGACCTTCGCGTGGGGCATGGCGAACCGCTTGCCGCGCGTGCCCGACGACAGCAGGAACTGCCCGGCGCTGTAGGCCATGCCGATGGTGATCGTCGAGACGTCGTTCGGGATCGCCCGCATGCAGTCGCGGATCGCCAGCATGCCGGGCACCGACCCGCCGGGGGAGTTGATCAGCAGCCGGATGTCGGCCCTCGGGTCCTCCGCGGCGAGCAGGAGCAGGGCGTGGCAGAGCCGGTTGCTGTTGCCGTCCTCCAGCGGCTCGCCGAGCACGATCGTGCGGCGGTCGAAGAGGCGTCGGTACAGCTCGGCGTCCAGGGGCTGGGTCTGCTCGTTCACATCGCTCATGCCACGAGCCTCGCCCGGTGGCCTGCCCCGCGAAAGTCGTTGCCGCTCAGGGCAGCGCTGCTGTGAGCAGCGCGCCCCGGGCACCCGTGGCGTTCGTCGTGACG
>JAEUJN010000071.1 GCA_016794595.1 Kineosporiaceae bacterium | reverse complement strand
CGGATCGGGCTCCCGCCCGGCACACTGCGGGCCAGGGATCGCGGCGTGCGCCCGCCTGGTACCGATTGCTCCCCGCACGCCTGACGGGGACAAGTACCGTGGTTCCGGTGAAGCGGGCATTGGCTCTGGTCGAGCCGCTCGTCGTGCTGGTGCTCGGGGCGACCCTCGGACTGGTCGACCAGCAGGCCACCGGGACGTCGGGCTGGCTGCGGGTGCCGGCGCTGGTCGCCTCCCTGATCCTGGTCGCCCAGGCCATCCTGACCATCGAGACCCGCCGGCACACCGTCGAGGAGCCGGACGAGATCGTCACCGAGTCCACCGAGATCGTCGTCCAGCAGGTGACCGTGAGCCGTCCGGGGCTCTATCAGCCCCCGCCCACCACGCAGGAGACGACGACCACCACCAAGAAGGTCCGTGAGGGACCGCAGGTCATGTACTTCGTCATGGGTCTGGCGGTCTGGCTGGGCCTGGCCACCCTGGCCAACCCGTCGGCGCCGCGCGACCTGCTGCTGCTGTCCCTGCTCGCCTCGTTCCTGCTGTTCGCCGAGGCCTACAAGCAGATGCGCGGGCGGAGCTGAGTGTCCTCCGGTCGCAGCCCTCGATCAGGGGTCACCCGGGGTGCACGGCGGGCCGTCCTGCCGCTGACGGTGGCTGCCTCGGCAGCGGCCCTCGGCGCAGCGACGGTCTCGGCGTTGGTCACCTTCCTGGCCCGGCGCGTGGTGACGCCCGAGGCGGGTGAGCGAGCCGACGACGTCCAGGTGCTGGGGGTCGGGGCGGGAACGATCACGCTGCGGGCCGACCCGGAGACCACCGCGCCGGGGCGGTACGGGCTGTGGCTGGACGGCGCCACCGGCCATGCCCGCCTGGGCGAGGTGATCGACCACGACCAGCACTCGGGCACGGTGACCCGACACCTGCTCGGCGTCGACCGTGGCCGACTGCGTGAGGGCGGGGCGCGGTGGAACCAGTACTTCCACGCGGGGACACCGTCCGCGGCCCTGGGCCTGGCCCACCGCGACGTGCTGATCGACAGTGACCTGGGGCCGATCCCGGCGTGGCTGGTCGAGTCAGCCCACGGCACCGACGCGCCGGGTGCCGCTGATCTGCCCGGTGTTGCCGAGCCGGGGCAGGGCGCCGGTCGACAGGTCTGGGCGATCCTGGTGCACGGCCGCGGGGCCACGCGGGAGGAGTGCCTGCGTGCCCTACCGGTGCTGCACCGGCTGGGGTTGACCGCGCTGGTGGTGAGCTACCGCAACGACGCCGAGTTGGAGCCGACCCTGGGCCGCTCCCGGTACCACCTCGGCGAGTCCGAGTGGCGCGACGTCGAGGCGGCCATCGTGTACGCCCTGGCCGCCGGGGCGCGAGAGGTGGTGCTGGTCGGCTGGTCCATGGGTGGGGCGATCATCCTGCAGCTGCTCGATCGCTCCTGGACGGCCGACCGGGTGACCTCCGTGGTGCTCGACGCCCCGGTGATCGACTGGCGGGACGTGCTGGACCACCACGCCCGCCTCTATCGGGTACCGCGCCGGATCGGGCGGATGTCCCAGGCCCTGCTCGCCCACGGCCACGGCCGTCGGCTGGCCCAGCTGGAGACCGCTCTGCGGCTGGACCGCATGGACTGGGTGGCCCGCTGCCAGGAGCTGCGGGTGCCGATGCTGATCATCCACAGCCCGGACGACGACTTCGTGCCCTGGGGCCCGGCCCAGCAGCTGGCCGAGGCCCGGGCCGATCTGGTCAGGCTGGTGTCGATTCCGGGCGCCGGTCACACCCGGGAGTGGAATGTCGACCCCGACGCCTGGGATGCCGCGGTGGCCCGCTTCCTCCTGCGCGACTGACCGTGATCATGCACTTTCGACTGTTCGAAAGTGCATGATCACGAGGGGGTGGGGGAGCCCGAGGCGGTCGGGGTGCGGGAGGGGGCGGCGAGGTCGAGCGCCTGCTTGTAGACCAGGGAGCACCGCTGCAGGACGTCGTCCCAGGAGTGTTCGGGCAGGCAGGCGCGGTTGCGGGCCGCCATGTCCTCACGCAGGTCGTGGTCGGTGGCCAGCTCCGCCAACGCCTCGGCGAGCCCGGCGTCGTCGGCCGCCAACCGGCCGTGCACGCCGTCGGTGACGAAGTCGGCGATCCCGGTGTTCCGCCGGGCGATCACGGGCAGTCCCGCGCAGCGCGCCTCGAGGGCGGCGATGCCGAAGGACTCCAGCGTGGCCGGCGCCAGGTACAGGTCGGCAGACCGGTAGAGCCCGCGGATCTGCTCGTGGTCCAGGCGGCCCGGCAGTTCGACCACCTCACCCAGCCCCAGGCGTCGGATCCGCCGCCGGACGGCGCGGCGCTGCGGGCCGTCGCCGACCAGGACCACGCGCAATCGCCGGCCGGGGGGCAGCATCTGCAGGGCATCGCGCACGATGCCCAGGAACGCCCGGGGACGCTTGCGCAACGCCAGGCGCATGACGCTGACCACCGTCACCGGGCCCGGAGCGCCGCTGGGATCCTGACCCGGTGCTGTCCGGGGAGCGCTGCCGACCTCGACGGCGGCCGGGGCAGCCCAGGCGGCGGCGTCCACGCCGTTCGGCACGACGATCACCTCAGCCCGCCCGCCCAGGACGCGGCGCAGTGGGCCGGCCGCAAGATCACTCACCGCCGTCCACTGCACGGGCCAGTTGCCCCACCCGACCAGGAGGTCGGCCCAGCGGTAGAGCGCGGTGGCCCACCACCACAGTGAGTGCACGGTGACCACCACCGGAACCCCGCTGCGGACCGCGGCGCGCGTGGCCAGGATGCCCAGCGGGGAGAGCACCGACAGGTGCACGTGAACGAGCTCCGGACCTCGCTCGGCGAGCAGGCCGTGCAGTGCCCGGCTGCTGCGCGGCACGTGCAACCACGGGACGCCGACCCGCCACACGCCGTCCGCCCGGGTGTCGGCGCGGGCGGTGGCGCCCGCCGTCCACGCCCAGCCGGGACGCGATCGCGCCGGTGCCGCACAGGTGAGCACCTCGACCTCGTGCCCGGCCTCGACCTGGCGTGCAGTGAGGTCGCGGACCTGCACCTCGATCCCGCCCTGTTTGGGCAGGTAGGCGTCGGTGACGTGCAGGATCCTCATCGGCATCGATGGTCACACACCGAACCGGGTCCTCACCTGTCGATCAGCCAACGACCCACCAGCAGGCCGTCGGCCGTGAGCAGGTGCGCCGCGGTCAGGGACAGCTCGACCGGTGCGCCTGACAGGATCCGCGGGCCACCGCCGCCGACCAGCAGGGGCGACAGGGTCAGGCACAGCTCATCCAGACAGCCGGCCGCGGCCACCTGGCCGAGGATCTGGGGACCGCCCTCGAGCAGGATCCGGCGCAGCCCCCGCCCGGCCAGCTTTTCGATCGCCTCGGGCGGGTCGGTCGCGAGCGCCTCGACGCCGGGGGCCGGCCGGCCGTCCTCGCCGGTGAGGGTCGGCGGCAGGACGCCACTGCGGGTCAGGACGGCGAGCAGCGGCACCGGCTGCTGGCCGAGCCGGGCGCGCCGGGCAGCGAAGGCGGGCTTGGCGGCCGGGACCCGGTACCCCTCGGTGCGCGCGGTGCCGGCGCCGACCACGATCGCGTCGGCCAGGCCGCGCAGCACGGAGAACACGGCCCGGTCGCCGGTCGCCGAGATGCTGCCGGACTTCTCGTCCGCCCCCGTGGCCGAACCGTCGAGCGTGGACACCATGGTCGCTCGCACCCAGCCTGTCGCCGGCACGGGGTCTGGGTAGGCGTACAGGTCGGCCAGCCGCTCGAGGGTCGCCTCGGGATCGGCGTCGGGGTCTGCGATCGCGGCCGGCGTGGGCAGCAGCTGCCGGATGGTGGTCACCGGGGTCCCTCGGCCTCGGTCAGCTCGCGGACCTGCCGCTTGAGCCGCCCGAGCAGCCCGCCCATCCCGTGCAGCCGCAGGGGACTGACCACCCCGGTCAGGCCCAACCGGGCCGGGAGGTCCGAGGGCAGGCGGAGCACCTGCTCGGCCGGGACGCCGTCCAGGCCCTGGCACAGCACCGCCGCGAACCCGCGGGTGGTGGGGGACTGGGCCGGGGCGCGGACGTGTACCCGGACCCCGGTCCCCGCCCGGGGATCATCGAGTTCCACCAGCAGGAACACCGGCGACTGGCACTCGGTCACGGGCTCCATCTGCTCCCGGCGGGCCACGATGTGCGCGGGCAGCGCGGGCAGTTCCTCGGAGAAGTCGACCAGCAACTGGAGCCGGTCCGGGGGAGCCAGGGCGGTGAACTCGGTGGCGATCTCGGCCAGGACCTGCGGCAGCCCTTCAGGGCCGCTCACGACTCGGTGCCCGCCGTCCGGCGGTCGGGCAGTCGCAGGACCGCCACACTGTCGGCGATCATTCGCATCCCGCCGGCCCCTGGTACCGGGGGCTCCTCGGGAGGCCAGTACAGCACCAGCTCGGCCTCGGGTGCGGTGGGCAGGTCGACGGCGACCGGGGAGAGGTTCACCAGCACGTCGAACCCCCCGCGGTGCACCACCAGCCAGTTCTGGCCGACGGTGACGCTGACCGACTCCAGGTCGTCGTCGCGCAGGTCCGGCTCCGCGCGGCGCAGCGCGATCAGGTCGCGATACCAGGCGAGCATCCGGGCGTGCTCGCCGCGGGCCGGTTCGTCCCAGTCGAGCACGCTGGCGTCGCGGGTCTGCGGCGACTGCGGGTCGGGGACCTCGGCCTGCGACCAGCCGAGGTCGGCGAACTCGGCGAACCGGCCCTGGCGCACGGCCTCGCCCAACTCGGCCTCGAAGTCGGTGAAGTACTGCCACGGGGTGGACGCCGCCCACTCCTCGCCCATGAACAGCATCGGGGTGAACGGCGAGGTGAGCACCAGCGCCGCACCGGCCGCCACCCGGCCGAGCGGGGCCAGCGCGCTGATCCGGTCACCGAGGGCCCGGTTGCCGACCTGGTCGTGGTTCTGCAGATAGCCGAGGAACTGGTGCCCGCGGTGCAGGGCCGGGTCGACCGGACGCCCCCAGTCCCGCCCGCGGAAGGAGGAGAAGTCGCCCGCGTGCCGGAACACCCGGGTCAGGGTGCGGGCCACCGTCAGCTCGTCACCGAAGTCGGCGTAGTAGCCCTGCTTCTCGCCGCTGATCCAGGCGTGCAGAGCGTGGTGCAGGTCATCGCTCCACTGGGCGTCCATCCCCAGCCCGCCCTCGTCGGTCGGCTCGACGGTGGCCGGGTCGTTGAGGTCGCTCTCGGCGATCAGGGTCAGGGGCCGGCCCAGCTCGGCCTCGAGCGCGGCCACGTCCTGGGAGAGCTCGGCCAGGATGTGACGGGGGGAGTCGTCCACCAGTGAGTGCACGGCGTCCAGGCGCAGGCAGTCGAGGTGGAAGTCGCGGAACCAGCTCAGGGCATTCTCGATCACCCAGCGCCGCACCGGCCCGCTGTCCGGGTCGTCCAGATTCACCGCCGGTCCCCACGGGGTGTGGTGGGTGTGGCTGAAGTAGGGGCCGATCTCGGCCAGGTAGTTCCCGGCCGGTCCGAGGTGGTTGTAGACGACGTCCAGGCAGACCGCCAGCCCGCGGGCGTGGCAGGCCTCGACGAACACCTGCAGCGCCGCCGGTCCGCCGTAGGCCTCGTGGACGGCGTACGGGGCCACGCCGTCGTAGCCCCACCCGCGCGAGCCCTCGAACGGGGCCACCGGCAACAGCTCGACCACGTCCACCCCGAGCGCGGTCAGGTGGTCGAGCCGCTCGATGGCCGCCAGAAGGGTGCCCTGCGGGGTGAAGGTGCCCACGTGCAGCTCGTAGAACACCTGGCCGAGCAGCGTGCTCGGGTCGGGCCGTTGCTGGTGACGCAGGCGGCGGTGCCAGGCGCGCTCGGCCTCGCCCCAGACGTGGCGTCCGGGGTCGAAGAGCCGGCTGGCGCCGTGGACGCCGTGTGGCTGCCAGCGTGTGCGCGGGTCGGGTCGCGGTGGGGTCGGGCCGTCACCGTGATCGACGGCGAAGGCGTAGTCGGTGCCGTGCCCGGCTCCGGCCACCTCGAGCTGCCACCAGCCCTGCGGCGCCGACCGCATCGCCTGCACGTCGGCCGGGCCGGTGGCGCGCGGCAGGTGCAGGTGCACGGCTCGAGCCCGGGGGGACCAGAGCCGGAAGACATGCATTCGCCAACCCTGCCAACTCGCGCCACTGCGGTCTAATCCAGTCGATGGGTGACGTGCCCCACCTTCGGGCTGTCATCATCACGCCCATGACCAAGAAGTCGAAGGACAAGAGTGGTAAGGCGAAGGCGTCCAAGGCCCCCAAACCCCTGCTGGCCGAGGTGGTGCGCGCCGGGGAGGGCTTCGAGCTGAGCTCCGTCGACCCGGCGGGGACCCCCGGGTTCAGCGGCTCGCGGTCGGACGCCGAGGAGGCCCTGGCCGAGGGCACCCCGCAGCTGTCGGACCTGCAGGAGCGCCTGTGGGCCGAGTCCCGCGGGGGTGGCACCCGGTCGGTGCTGCTCGTCGTCCAGGGCATGGACACCTCGGGCAAGGGCGGGATCATGCGCCACGTCGTCTCGACCGTCGACCCGCAGGGCATCCGGTACACCGCGTTCAAGGCGCCGACGGCCGAGGAACGGGCCCACGACTTCCTGTGGCGGATCCGCAACGCCCTGCCCGGGGCCGGCCAGCTCGGGGTGTTCGACCGCTCGCACTACGAGGACGTGCTGATCGCCCGGGTGCTGTCCCTGGTGCCCAAGGCCACCTGGACCCGGCGTTACGCCACGATCAACCGGTTCGAGTCGCAGTTGGTCGACAAGGGCACCACCGTGCTCAAGGTGATGCTGCACATCAGCAAGGACGAGCAGAAGGCCCGGCTGGCCGAGCGGCTGGAGCGCCCGGACAAGCACTGGAAGTACAACCCCGGCGACCTCGATCAGCGGGCCCACTGGGACGAGTACATGGAGGCCTACCAGGCGGCGCTGACCAAGTGCTCCACGGATCAGGCGCCCTGGCACGTGATCCCGGCCAACCACAAGTGGTATGCCCGCTGGGCGGTGCAGCGGTTGCTGCTGGACGTGCTCGAGGGCCTGAACCCGACGTGGCCGGTGGCGGATTTCGACGTCGCGGCAGAGAAGGCCCGGCTGTCCGCGCTCTGACGTCGCGGGGTTAGGCCGCGGCCACGGTGGGGACGAGTCCCGGTGCCGGTTCCCGTTCAGACGGGGACCGGCACCGCCGCGTTCGCGGTGGGGGAGCCCAGACTCGTGGCGCCCAGGGAGACCGCGAGCACGTGGCCGAACTGGCCGAGACGCCACAACTCGCTGCGGTGAAAGCCGAAGCCACTGTCGCGGGCCAGCAGCAGCCCGAGCCCCGCTCCACCGTCGGTGGGGTCCGGGCGGCCCAGGGGCACCAGCGCGCAGCCCCCGATCGAGGTGATCGGGCCGGTGCTGGGCGGGCTCGGTGACACCCGCGGCCCGTGCAGATCGACCGAGGCCAGCCGGAGCGGACCCGCGGGGGTGATGTGGGACTCCTCGGGGGAGTGATCGCTGCGCAGGACGACGCCGCGCAGGTCCCCGGCGTACTCGAGCAGGGCTGCCCAGTCGGCGCCGAGGGCCCGGGGGGCGCCGTCCACCAGGGTGCGCAGGGCGGAGCCCGGCCGGCTGATCACCTGCTCGACCAGTTGCAGATCGGCGTGACCGCTGACCGGGGGCACGTTGGAGCGGACGCCGACCAGGTCCATCCCGGCCAGGGACGTGATCGAGACAGTGACGGCGGCCAGGTGGGCGAGGTCGCGCACGGTGACCGTGACGTCGTCCAGGGCTCGACCGCCCTCACTCTCGAGCACGTCCACGGACTGGATGTCGCCGCCGGCGGTGCCGAGGGCCGAGGTGAGGCGGCCGAGCGAGCCGGGGCGGTCGGGCAGGGAGATCCTGATCAGCGCCAACATGGCCTCAGCATCGGCAGCGGCTGTTCCGGGTCGGTCACGTCCTTGTTTCACGCAGGTAGCGGGCGAGCGTCACATCGGCCTCGTCCCGGCACCGGTTCGATACCGGCTCAGCGGCGGGTGAGCAGGGCCACGGGCAGCCGGTCGAGCAGGTCGGCCAGGGCACCGGAGCCCCCCTCGACGTCCCGGCCGGTCAGCAGGTCACGCCAGCGGCCCTCGGGCAGGCCCACCGTGTGCTCACCCCAGCCGCCGCGGCGGTCCAGGGCGACCGGCATCCGGGTGATGACCGTGATCACCTCCGGCGCCTCCCGCCGGGTCCGGGCGAAGGCCACCGCGTTACCGGTGGTGGTGGGCACCGGCAGGTACCCGGCGTCCGGGCCGATGAAGGCCTGCGGGACGTCGCGGCGAACCCGCAGCGCCGCCGCGGTCACGAGCAGCTTCTCCTCGTCCAGCCCGGACGGCGGCGCGAGCCGACCCGACGGGCCTGGTGAGTCGAGACCGGCCAGCAGCCGCCGGCGGGCCTCGTAGTCGACCGGACGGCGGTTGTCCGGGTCGACCAGGCAGAGGTTGACCAGCTCGCAGCCCTGGTAGACGTCCGGAACCCCGGGCATGGTCAGCTGGACCAGCTTCTGGCCGAGCACCGCCACCCGGGCGGGGGCACGGACCACGTCGCAGAACGTCCCGATCGCCTCGAGCAGTTCCTCATCGGCCAGCACGGCCCGGGCGAAGGCGGCCACACCGTCGTCGTAGGCCGGGTTCGGGTGGATCCACGAGGTGAACCGCTTGGCCTCCCGGGTGGCCTTCTCCAGGTAGCGCACCAGCCGCTCGGCGTCCGGCGGGCCGGGCCGGGCGTCGTCCCAGATGCCCACGATCGTCTGCCAGGCCAGGTAGACCGTCGCCGGGTCCGGGACCGGCGCACCGGCGTCACTGCCCAGGTAGCGGCCGGCCAGCTCGGTCCAGCCGCGCACGGCCTCGGACCACTCGGCGGCCAGCTCGGTGAGGGTGTAGAGCCGGGCCCGGACGTCCTCGGAGCGCTTGGTGTCGTGGGTGGACAGGGTGGTCATGGTGGCGGGCCAGTCCCGCTGCAGCCGGCTGGCGTGGTCGTGGAAGTCCTCCGGCGGCACCCCGACCATCAGTGGATCGCCGCCCACCTCGTTCAGTGCCACCAGCCGATGCCAGCGGTAGAACGCGGTGTCCTCGACCCCCTTGGCCATCACCGGGCCGCAGGTCTGCTGGAACCGGACGACGAACTCGGCACGGCGCTGCTGGACCCACGGTGTCACCCGCCCGGGCATCGGCCGGTCGAGCACCAGGTCTCGCAGCAGGTCGAGGGTGTCGTGGGAGAAGTCCGGCAACCGGCTGCGGGCCAGGTCGCAGGCGGCGTCGATCACGGCCACGTCGTCCTCGGCGGTCGGCTCGCCGGGGACGACGTAGGCGCGGTAGCGGTCCATGGCGACCAGCAGCTCGATCAGGCAGACGTGCAGCTGGCGACGGGTGTGGTCGCGCAGCAGGACCTCGTCGCGGCAGATCTCGACCGCCAGGTCGACCAGCCGGGCGACCTCGGCGTACAGCGTGCCCTCGATCACCTCGCGCTTGGCCTCCTCGACCACGGCCGCGAAGTCGGGTCCCTGGCCGGTCAGCTCGGTCAGCAGGGCGGCCAGCGGTGCCGACCCGGAGGGGTCGACGAACAGCCCGCCGATCCGGTGCAGGGTGTCGTACCCGGTCGTGCCGGCGCAGGCCCAGCCGGCGGGCAGCCGCTCCTCGCCCTCGAGGATCTTCTCCACCACGACCCAGGGGTGCCCGGCCTCCTCGGCCAGCCGCGCCAGGTACCCGGCCGGGTCGGCGAGGCCGTCGGGATGGTCGATCCGCAGGCCGGTCAGGTCACCGGCCGCGACCAGGTCGAGCAGCAGGGCATGCGTGGCCCGGAACACCTCCGGATCCTCGACCCGCACCGCGGCCAGGGTGTCGACGTCGAAGAACCGGCGGTAGTTGAGTTCCTCGGCGCCGACCCGCCACCAGGCCAGCCGGTACCACTGCCGATCGACCAGCTCCTCGAGCGGCAGGCCCGCCGTCCCGGGGCGCAGCGGGAAGACGTGATCGCCGTAGCGCAGCACGGGCTCGTCGTCCCCGGAGGCGACCACGAGCTCGCCCCGGGCGATGACCGTGCCGATCCGGTCCCCGAGCACCGGCATGAGCACCGCGCGGCTCTCCACGCTCCAGTCGACGTCGAACCAGCGGGCGAACGCCGACCCCGGACCGTCCCGTAACACCGACCACAGGGCGGCGTTCAGCTCGACCGGGGTGGGCACGGCCATGTGGTTGGGCACAACGTCGGCCACTGCCGAGAGCCCGTGCGCCCGCAACGCGGCGGTCATCCGCTCGAACCCCGCCCGCCCGCCGGCCTCGGTGCTCAACCGGGAGTGGTCGACCACGTCGTACCCATGGGTCGAGCCGGGCGCCGGCTGCAGGATGGGCGAGAGGTAGACGTGAGAGATCCCCAGGTCGGCCAGGTAGCCGGCGATCGTGGCCACGTCGTCGAAACCGAACCCGGCGTGCACCTGGAGCCGGTAGGTCGCGGTCGGGACGACGGGCCCGCCGCTCACGAGGAGCGCTTCCGCGGACGACGGCCGCGGGCGGGCGCGGGGGCGGGGTCATCGTGGCGGCGGCGCAGGGCCGGGGTCGGCGGCGGCACCGACCCGCTGCTCGACCGGGCTGTCGTGGCCTGGGCCCGCGGACCGTCCTCGGGGGGCGTCGCCCGCAAGACCACCACCGACCGGGCCTCGGCCGGCAGGACGTCGCCCGGGGCATAGGTGTCCCCGCCGTCGGAGTGGTCGAGGCTGTCGTCCCCGGTGTCGATCACCACCACCCACCAGGCGCCGTAGTCCTTCGCCGGGATGGTGACGTCGAGGGACTCGTAGTGGGCGTTGAAGACGACCAGGAAGGAGTCGTCCTCCACGCGCTGGCCTCGGGAACCCGGCTCCGGGATCCGCTCACCGTTGAGGAAGACGGTCATCGCCCGGGCGTACCCGTTGCGCCAGTCGTCCTCGGTCATCTCGCTTCCGGCGGGGGTGAACCAGGCGATGTCACCGACCGCGCTGGTCCCACCCTGGGCGGCGGAGCCCTTGAAGAACCGGCGCCGGCGGAACACCGGGTGGTCGCGGCGCAGCCGGATCAGCCGTCGGGTGAAGGCGACCAGGTCGCGCTGGGGCTCGTCGAGATCCCAGTTCACCCAGGCGAGGTCGTTGTCCTGGCAGTAGACGTTGTTGTTCCCCCGTTGGCTGCGACCGAGTTCGTCGCCGTGGGCGAGCATCGGGACGCCCTGGGACAGCAACAGCGTGGTGAGGAAGTTGCGCTGCTGGCGGGCGCGCAGGGTGGTGACCTCGGGATCTGTGGTGGGTCCCTCGGCGCCGCAGTTCCAGGACCGGTTGTGGCCCTCGCCGTCCGCGTTGCCCTCGCCGTTGGCCTCGTTGTGCTTCTCGTTGTAGGAGACCAGGTCGGCCAGGGTGAACCCGTCGTGGGCGGTGACGAAGTTGATGCTCGCGATCGGGTGCCGGCCGTCGTCCTGGTAGAGGTCGCTGGAGCCGGTGATCCGGGAGGCGAACTCGCCCAGGGTTGAGGGCTCCCCGCGCCAGAAGTCCCGCACGGTGTCGCGGTACTTGCCGTTCCACTCGGTCCACAGCGGCGGGAAGTTGCCGACCTGGTAGCCGCCCTCGCCGACGTCCCACGGTTCGGCGATCAGCTTGACCTGGGAGATCACCGGGTCCTGCTGGACGATGTCGAAGAAGGCGCTCAGCCGGTCGACCTCGTGGAACTGGCGGGCCAGGGTGGCGGCCAGGTCGAACCGGAAGCCGTCCACGTGCATGTCGAGCACCCAGTAGCGCAGTGAGTCCATGATCAGCTGGAGCACGTGTGGGTGCCGCATGAGCAGGCTGTTGCCCGTGCCGGTGGTGTCGTAGTAGTGAGTCCGGTCGCCGTCCACCAGCCGGTAGTAGGCGTTGTTGTCGATGCCCCGGAAGCACAGGGTGGGGCCGAGATGATTGCCCTCGGCGGTGTGGTTGTAGACCACGTCGAGGATCACCTCGATGTCGGCCTCGTGCAGGGCCTTGACCATCGCCTTGAACTCCTGCACCTGCTGGCCGCGCTGGCCGGCCGAGGAGTAGGCGTTGTGCGGGGCGAAGAAGCCGATCGTGTTGTAGCCCCAGTAGTTCGACAGGCCCTTGGACACCAGCGTGGTGTCCTGCACGAACTGGTGCACCGGCATCAACTCGATCGCGGTGATGCCGAGGTCGGTCAGGTGGCCGATCACCGCGGGATGGGCGAGTGCGGCGTACGTGCCGCGGATGTCGTCCGGCACCCCGGGGTGGGTCATGGTCAGGCCCTTGACGTGGGCCTCGTAGACGATCGACTCGTGGTACTCGTGGCGCGGCGGCCGGTCGTTGGCCCAGTCGAAGAACGGGTTGATCACCACCGAGGTCATCGTGTGGCCGAGGCTGTCCCGGTCGTTGAAGGCCGTCGGGTCCTCGAAGCTGTAGGAGAACAGCGACTCGTCGCCGTCGATCTGACCCTCGATCGCCTTGGCATAGGGGTCCAGCAGCAACTTCGCCGGGTTGCACCGGTGTCCCCAGGCCGGGTCGTACGGCCCGTGGATCCGGTAGCCGTAGCGCTGCCCGGGACCGATCCGGGGCAGATAGCCGTGCCAGACGAAGGCATCCACCTCGGTCAGATCGATCCGTTCCTCACCGCCGGCGGAGTCGATCAGGCACAGCTCGACTCGCTGGGCCACCTCGGAGAAGAGCGCGAAGTTGGTCCCTGCCCCGTCGAAGGTCGCGCCGAGGGGGTAGGGACTACCGGGCCAGATCTCCATGACGTCCTCTCAGGTATCCCGACTCGGGTCCGGTGCGATCACGCGGGCAGGGCCCGTTCGACGATCGCCTCGGTGGTCCGTCGTCCGACCGGCAGGGTGCCGGCCAGGAAGCCGCCGGCACCGGCGACCCGGGTGGCCAGGTACGCGGTGGAGACCACCGACGGGGAACACCGCACCACCAGTGACGCCTGCAGCGCAATGGCCAACCGCTCCACCATCCAGCGGGCACCGGCCTCCACGGCGGCCGGGTCCCGTCGTGCCTCGCGGGCCGCTGCCTGCAGGAATGCGGCCACGTCGTCCATCGCGCGATCCAGGCGGGGGTCGGCGCCGCGTGCCCGGTCGATCTCGCCGAGCAGGACCTCCATCGCGCGCGGCTGCAGCGACATCGCCCGCAGCACGTCCAGGGCGGTCACGTTACCCGGACCTTCCCACAATGACGGCAGAACCGCCGCCCGGAACACCCGAGCCAGGCCGTGTTCCTCGACATAGCCGTTGCCGCCGAGGCACTCCAGCGCCTCGGCGGCCACCATCGGAACCCGCTTGCCCACCCAGTACTTGGCCACCGGGACGGCCACCCGCAGCAGGTCCTGCTCACCGGCGTCCACGGCTGCGGCCAGCCGCAGGGCCAGCAGGGTGGCGGCCTCGGACTCGACCGCCAGGTCGGCCAGCACGTTCTGCATCAGGGGCTTGTCGACCAGGGCCGACCCGAACACCCGCCGTCCGCGGGCGTGCCGGACGGCGCGCACGACGCAGGTGCGCATCAGGCCCGCGGCCGAGACCACGCCGTCCCGGCGCAGCGACGTCGTGGCGACGGCCAGGGTGCGCAGTCCGCGTCCCTCGTCGCCGACCCGGACCCCCCAGCTGTTGTCCAGTTCGACCTCGGCCACCCCCAGCGCCCGGGTGCCCAGGGTGGGCTTCAGGCGTTGCAGGCGCCAGGGGTTGCGCCGGCCGTCGGGCAGGACGCGCGGGACCAGGAAGGTGGTCAGGCCGCCAGGGGCCTGAGCGAGCACCAGGAACGCATCGCTCATCGGTGCCGAGACGAACCACTTGTGCCCGGTGAGCCGGTAGGCCGAGGACGGCGACCCGCCGCCGTCCTCGGGGCGGGCCACGGTGGTGGTGGCCCGCAGGTCCGTGCCGCCCGCACGCTCGGTGACCGCGAGGCCGGCCGTGGCGCCGAGCTTGTCCGTGACCGGGCGCAGTGCCGACTCGTACGTCCGCGAGGCCAGCCGGGGGAGCCACTCGGCCGCCAGCGACTCGTTGGCGCCCAGGGCCGGGGCGACGGCATAGGTCGAGCTCAGGGCCGTCACGTGGCTCAGCTCGGTCTGGGACCAGATGAGCAGCGCGGCGGCGCGGGCGGTGTGCGGCTGGGCGGTGTGGTCCTGGGCCCAGGCGGTGGCGGCGAGGCCGCCGCGCATGCCGGCCTGCAGCAGGCGGTGCCACGCGGGGTGGTACTCGACCTCGTCGATCCGCTCCCCGTGGGCGTCGTGGGTGCGCAGGGTGGGGGGGTAGCGGTCGACGAACTCGGCCCACTTGGCCGAGCGCGGCGAGCCGGCCACCTCGGCCAGGTCGCGCAGCCGTCCGGCGTGCTGCTCCGCGCCGTGGCGGCGGACCGCCTCCACCAGCACGAGGTCGTCCGAGTACGGGTCGGCCGCCGCCGGGGAGGGCGCGTCGGCCGGCGGAACGGTCAACTGCTCGGAGTCCGGCACCCGGCCACCGTACCGAGAGTGCGCCCGCGGCGATGACGACCCGATCACCGGACGGCGTGGCCGGGCGCCGGACTCGCGGTCGGTGGTTACCGTGGGTGGCGTGAACGCCGGTCGGGGCCGCGATGGTGTCCGGGGAGGCGACGGGGGTGGTGACCCCTGGGCGCCCCGTCGGTCGTGACCGCGCGCCGGGCGCCGGGGACTCGGCCGGGGGTGCGTGACGTGCGGCGGGTGGGGTGGCGGCGCAGCGTGGCTGCCGCAGGGCGCGTGGTCGCGGGCACCGTGCGCACCTGCCTGCGCTACCGGGTCACCGGGTTGGCCGCCGAGGCGGGGTTCTTCGCCTTGCTGTCGCTGCCCCCGCTGGTGCTGGGGCTGGTGGCCAGCCTGGGTTACGTCGGGCAGTGGATCGGCGCTGACGTGGTGGGCCGGTTGAAGTCCCGGATCGGGGACCTGGCCGGCACGGTGCTGAGCGAGCAGGCCGTGCAGGATGTGATCCTGCCCACGTTCGACGACGTGGCCGCCCGGGGGCGGCTGGAGATCATCTCCCTGGGCTTCGTGTTGTCGCTGTGGTCGGGGTCGCGGGCGCTGAACGTCTATGTCGACACCGTCTCGATCATGTACGGACTCGGTGGGCATCGGGGGATCGTGCGGACGCGCTCGCTGTCCTTCTCGCTCTACCTGCTCACTTTGATCCTCGGTGCGGTGGCCTTCCCCCTGGTGCTGGTCGGCCCGGGGCTGATCGGGCAGTTCCTGCGGGCGCGGATCGGTGGCCTGCCGCCGCTGGGGTGGCTGGAATCGCTGTACTGGCCGACGGTGATCGTGTTCTCGGTGGTCCTGCTCACCACGCTGTATCACGTGGCCACCCCGGTACGGGTGCCGTGGCGCAAGGACGTGCCGGGCGCAGCGCTGGCCCTGGTGATCTGGATGGTGGCCAGCGCCGTGCTGCGGGTGATCGTGGCCGAGTCCGTCGGCGGCGGGACGTCGATCTACGGCCCGCTGTCGACGCCGATCGTCATGCTGATCTGGCTCTACCTGCTGGCGGTCGCCGTCCTCATCGGGGCGGCGTTGAACGCCACCCTGGACGGCATCTGGCCCGACCCCGCCCGGCTGGCCGCCCGGCACGCCCAGGCGCCGTACTCCGCCGAGCGTCCGGTGACCCCCCATCGGGGTCCGGACGCCGGGGCAGCCCCGCCGGAGGAACCCGGCCCGTCGCCCCGGTCGCCGGTGGCCGAGAGGCCGTCGGCGGGGGATGCGGTGATCACGGAACCGGTGGTCGAGGAGCCAGGGATCGGCGAGGCCCGAGCGCCGGCCGACAAGGCGCCGGCCGACAAGTCCCCAGCAGTCAAGGCGCCGGCCGACGAGGCCCCAGCGGACAAGGCGCCGGCCGACAAGGCCCCGGCGGACTGAACGGCCTGCGCTCAGCGGTCCCTCTGCTCCAGGACGTGGACTGCCGCCTCCTCGGCTCCGGCAGCCCCTTCGTCGATGCCCACATCGTCCGCGATCAGGTCCTGCTCCCGATCGCCGGAGGCACCCGCGTCCGGCTCGACCAGGCGGCCGGCGCGGCGGTCACCGACCTCACCGTCGTCCAGGACGTCCCGGCGCGGGGCGCCGTCCTCGTCCCCCGGGCCCGGGGCCAGGTCAGCGGCCAGGTTGGGGTCGGGCAGCTTCGGCTGATCGGCGGCCGGCGGACTACCCGAAGTCGCGCCGAGGCAATCCCCGAGCCGGTCAGGCCCGCGCCCCCGGCATCTCGACGACCACCGTGGTCCCCTGGTGTCCGGGCGAGGTGACCTCGATCCGTCCGTGGTGGGCCTGCACGATCTCGGCCACGATGGCCAGGCCCAGTCCGCTGCCGATAGACGCCGTCCGGGCCTGCGGCGAGCGCCAGAACCGGGTGAGCACCTGCGGCAGATCCGCCTCGTCGATGCCGGGCCCGGTGTCGCTGACCACCAGTCGCGCGCGCCCCGCCGTCCGCGTGACCCGCACGCTCACCGTGTCACCCGGGCGGCAGTGACGGACGCAGTTCTCCAGCAGGTTGCCCACGACCTGGTGCAGCCGCGAGGCATCGCCCTGGACGACGGCGCCGGCGTCGGCCTCGACGCGCAGGTCCAGCTCGGCCGAGCGCAACTGGGCCGCCCGGGCCTCGCACTCCTGACGCACCAGGTCGGCCAGGTCGATCCTCTCCAGCCGCAGGGTGTGCCCGGCGGCCTGGGCCGAGGACAGGTCGGCGAGATCGGTGACCACCCGGGCCAGGCGCAACGACTGGTCGTGCAGCCGGGACAGGGTGGCGCCATCGGCCGGGGCGAGCCCGTCGCGCACCTCCTCCAGGCCGGCCTGCAGGGCGGCGAGGGGGGTGCGCAGTTCATGGGCGACGTCCGCTGCCATCTGGCGCCGGGCCGCCTCGGCGTTCTGGACGGCGCCCGCCGCCTCGTCGAAGGCGTCGGCCAGCTCGCCGAGCTCGCCGACGCCGCGACCGGCGACCCGGGCGGACAGGTCGCCGGCGGCATGGGCCCGGGAGGCCGTGATCAGGGCGGTGACCGGCCGGGTGAGGGTGCGCGAGGCCACCACCCCGGCGATCGCGGCCGCGATCAGGGCGAGCAGTGCTGCCACCAGCACCCAGCGCCAGGCGACCGGCCGCCCGGGCACCACGGTCGTGGCCGGGAAGTACAGGGTGAGGGTGCCCACCTCGACGTCACCGACGAGCACCGGGGCAGAGACCGTCTCCCCGCCGGCCGTCACCCCGTCGGCACCGCCAGCGGTCGGCTCCTGCCCCTGCCCCTGCCCTGGCCCCATCCCGGCGCCGGCCCCCCGCCGGCCCATGCCCAGCGAGATGACCACGGCGCCGTCGGCGTCCAGGATGGACAGCCCGGTCCCGCTGCCGGTCACCGACCGCAGGTCGGCCGGGTCCACCGCAGCCCAGCTGCCGCCCTGGGCGTACGCCTCGGCGGCGGTCCGGGCGGCGGTGTCGGTGAGTTGGCGGTGCTGCTCGCGCAGCTG
>JAEUJN010000091.1 GCA_016794595.1 Kineosporiaceae bacterium | reverse complement strand
ACTTTCGACGTCGAAAGTGCATGATCACGGGGGGTTCGTGCGCAGGCGGGGGGTCTAGGTCGCGCGGGGAGGGGTGGGGTTGCGCGGTCAGTCGGTGGCAGCGGCGGTCGGTTTGGCCCCGCCCCGGCGCCGACGACGGCGTGGGCGCCGGGCGCTCTCGCCGCCGGCGTCCGCCTCGGCCGTGCCGGGTGCCGACCCGGCCTCGGTGACCACCGCCGCGCGCGCCGGCGACTCGCCGTCCGGGCTCGGCCTGGATCCTGCCGTCTCCTCCAGCGGGCGGCCGGCGCGCGTGCGCCGCCGCTGACGTTGACGCCGGGGCCTGGGGGCATCGCCGTCCGCCGCACCCTCGCCGGGGTCGTACCCCGACCCCTCGCGGGCTGCGCCCTCGGCGGCGCCGTCCCCGGTGCGATCACGACCTCGCCGGTCGCGTCCTGCGTCGCGTCCGCCGCGCCCGGAATCGCGTCCTGCGTCGCGTCCGCCGCGGGCGCCCCGCCCACTGTCGCGTCCGCCGCGTCCGCGGGGCATGCGCGACCCGGTCTCACCCAGGTCCTCGACCTCTTCGGCGTCCAGGCCCGCGCGGGTCCGATCCCCACGCGGGAGCATCCCGCGGGTGCCCTCGGGGATGTCCAGGTCGGTGAACAGGTGCGGCGAGGAGGAGTAGGTCTCGACCGGCTCGGGAATGCCCAGGTCGAGCGCCTTGTCGATCAGGCCCCAGCGCATCAGCTCGTCCCAGTCGACGAAGGTGATCGCGGTGCCCGTGTTGCCGGCCCGTGCCGTGCGCCCGATGCGGTGCAGGTAGGTCTTCTCGTCCTCGGGGCACTGGTAGTTGACCACGTGCGTCACGTCGTCCACGTCGATGCCCCGGGCCGCGACGTCCGTGGCCACCAGCACGTCGACCTTGCCGTTGCGGAACGCCCGCAGGGCCTGCTCGCGGGCTCCCTGACCGAGGTCACCGTGAATGGCGCCGACGGCGAACCCGCGATCGGTGAGTTCCTCGGCGACCTTGGCCACCGTGCGCTTGGTGCGGGCGAAGATCATGGTCAGGCCGCGTCCCCGGGCCTGCAGCATGCGGGCCAGCATCTCGACCTTGTCGAGGGCGTGGGCGCGGTAGGCGAACTGCGCCACCGCGCTGACCGTCGCGCCGGTGTCGTCGGGGGAGTGCGCCCGGATGTGGGTCGGCTGGGTCATGTAACTGCGGGCCAGGGCGACCACGGCGGAGGGCATCGTCGCCGAGAACAGCATGGTCTGGCGACCGGCGGGGGTCAGCGCGAGGATGCGCTCGACGTCCGGCAGGAAGCCCAGGTCGAGCATCTCGTCGGCCTCGTCCAGGACGACGATGCGCGCGTTGCCGAGGTCGAGGTGCTTCTGCTGGGCCAGGTCGAGCAGCCGACCGGGGGTACCGACGACGATCTCGATGCCCTTGCGCAGGGCCTCGATCTGCGGCTCGTAGGCCCGCCCGCCGTAGACGGTCAGGACGCGGGCACTGCGGTGCTTCGACGCCTGGTCAAGGTCGCCGGCCACCTGGACGGCGAGTTCGCGGGTCGGGACGACCACCAGGGCCTGCGGCTTGTTCGGGGCGAGCAACTCGGTGAAGCCCGCCTCGCCGGGACCGATCACCCGCTGCAGCAGCGGGATGCCGAAGCCGAGGGTCTTGCCGGTGCCGGTCTTGGCCTGGCCGATGATGTCGTGCCCGCCGAGCGCCACCGGCAGCGTGAGTGCCTGGATCGGGAAGGCGTGGGTGATGCCGACCCGGTCGAGGGCCTGCACGATCTCGGGCTGGACCCCGAGGTCGGCGAAGAGGGGGTTCTCGTGCTCCGAGCCCGATGCCTCGGAGTCGGCCGCCTCGGTCATCTCCGCTTCGGTCGATTCGGGCGCGGGGTCCTCGGGGAGTGTGGGAGAGAGTTCGGGGGACGTGCTCGACTGCACGTCGACGGAGGGTTCCTCGGGTGTCACAGGGTGTGCCTTCTGTTGTGGCGGGGGCCGCACGCCGACCTCGGGGTCGGCGGGCCTGCATCCGCTGCGGTCGGAGCCGATCGGCGTCCGACCGGTCATCCGTGTACGGGGTGATCCTACCTGCTGGGTTGCTGTCTCGGCTGGATAGGCTCCGGACATGAGCGATGCGGGCGGATCGGATCACGTCGAGGTCACTGCCGGCGTGGAATCGGGGGTGGGCGCCGACGCGGTGGTCGATCTCATCGGCGCGCTGGCCTACGGCCAGCTCACCGCCTTCTTCCACCTGTCCCGGGACGCCGAGCGCGCCCCGACCCTGACCGCGCGCGCCGAGCTGGCGCGCCTGGCCGTGGCGGAGTTCTCCCGCTATGAGGTGCTGCGGCGCCGGTTGGACGCCATGCAGGTGGCCCCGGAGGCGGCCATGGAGCCGTTCGTGGCCGCGCTCGACGCCTTCCACGAGCGCACCGCCCCCAGCGACTACGCCGAGGGCCTGGTCAAGGCCTATGTCGGTGAGGGCATCGGGGCCGACTTCTACCGCGAGATCTCGGTCTTCCTGGGGGCGGACGTGCACGCGCTGGTCAGCGACCTGGTCAGCGATGACGGTCAGGCCGAGTTCGTGGTGTCCCAGGTGCGGTCGGCGATCGAGGCCGACCCGCGGCTGGCCGGCCGGCTGGCCCTCTACGGCCGGCGCATGGTCGGCGAGGCGCTCAGCCAGGCCCAGCGAGTGGCCGCGGACCGGGACGCTCTGACCTCGCTGCTGCTGGGCGGCTCACCCACCGCGGACCTGTCCGAGTTGGTCAAGATGTTCGGCCGGCTGACCGAGGCCCACAGCCGGCGCATGTCCCGGCTGGGCCTGTCGGCGTGATCCCTGCCGCCCGCCCGCACGGGGGATGACGGCCCCCTGTCAGGTGGCGCCGAAGCCCACCCGGCGGGTCTCGGCGGCGCCGATCTCGACGTAGCCGATGCGCGAGCCCGGCACGAGGACGAGTCGGCCCTTGTCGTCCGTCAGGCTCAGCATGGAGCCGGATTCCACCGCGGCACTCACCAGCGCGGCCACGGCGTCCGGGGTCTGCTCGCTCTCCAGCACGACCTCACGGGCCACTTCCCGAACGCCGATCTTGACCTCCACTGCCGGTGCCCTCCTCGAGACGTCTGTCTGTGTGGCGCCAGGCTAACCGACGGTGGGCTCGTTGCTCTCGACGTGGCGGCGGCGGGGTGTCAGCCGGCCGGTGGCACGGCTGGTGGCACGGTCGGTGGCACGGCCGGCGGGCTGTCCAGCAGGGCGCCCGTGCCGTTGCCGGTGCCTGCCCGCGATCCCGGGGAGTGCGGGGGGTGTGGGGAGGGGTCGGCCGGCTCGTTGCGGGGGAATCCGCGGATGCCCCGCCAGCACAGCTGGGCCAGCAGGCGGCCCGCCGCGTCCTGCGGCACCGCACGCCCCGTCTGCAACCAGTACTGCGCCGAGACCTGGGCCATGCCCGCCAGGGCCACCCCGAGCAGTTCGGCCTCCTCGTGGGCCAGGCCCGTGTCCTGCCCGATCACCTCGGCGAACAGGCTGCTGCACTGCCGGGTGACCCGGTCGATGATCGTGCTGACATCGGGGTCGTTGGTCAGGTCGCTCTCGACGATCAGCCGGAACGCCTCGCTCTCGGTGTCGATGAACCGGAAGTAGGCGTCGAGGGTGGCGGCCACCCGCTGCTTGTTGTCGCGGGTCGAGGTCAGCGCCAGCCGGACGGCCCCCACCAGCTGTTCGGTGTGCTCGTCGAGCAACGCGAGGTACAAGTCCCGTTTGCCCGGGAAGTGTTGGTACAGAACCGGTTTGCTGACCCCTGCGCGCTCGGCGATCTCGTCCATGGCCGCCGCGTGGTATCCCTGGGCGACGAACACCTCGCGGGCCGCTCCCAGGAGCTGGGTGCGGCGTGCATCGCGGGGGAGCCGGGTCCCCTTGGTGGGAATGTCCTGTGCCGTCACCCTCGTCCCTTTCCCTGCAGCCCCAGGCGGCGCCGAACCTGACCGGCAATTCTACCGATCGTCCCCTGGGGAGGGCCGATGCCGCGGACACGGCCCCCGATCGGCGGGCCTGCGGGGGCGTCCGTGCAATGATCCGGGGCGTGCCGTCTGCCACCCCTCGTTCCCCCCGGATCGGGCCGATGTCCGCGCTGCGGGCCCGGCTGGCGGCCGGTGGG
>JAEUJN010000073.1 GCA_016794595.1 Kineosporiaceae bacterium | reverse complement strand
GTGGACTGCAACCGCAGGCCCTGCGGGATCGAGTCGCGCAGCACGTTGACGTACCAGTTCTCGGAGGGGAACGCCGCGATGCTGCCCACGGTGAGCGGGTTCTTGCTGCCGAAGATGTCATAGGAGTCGCGGAACGCCTTGAACCGGGTCCAACCACCTTGGCGCTCGACGAGATCGAGGGTGAACCGCAGCGCCTCGACCGCCTTGGGATCGTCCAGGTGGGGTGCGCCGTCCTCGCCGACCAGCTCGGCCCCGTTGGCCATGGCCCACTGGGGGAAGGCATCGGGAAGCTTGGGGTCGTAGCCGATCCGGCTGATGGCCGAGCCCTTGGTGGCGAACAGCCGGCTCGCCGTCGCGGCCAGGGCGTTCCAGTCGGCGGTCTGGATCTCCTCCACCCGGACGCCGGCCCGCTCCAGGGATCGCTGGTCGATCAGGTTCGCCTGGACGGCGGTGAACTCGGGGATCCCGTACACCTTCTCGTTCAGGGTGACCGCCCGCAGAGCTGCGGGCCGGTACTGGCCGAGGTCGATGTCCTGGCCCGCGATGCAGTCGTCCAGCGGCTGGATCGCCCCCTTGGCCGCATAGGTGCCGATCAGTTCGCGGCTCATGTAGACCAGGTCGGGTGGATTGCCACTGGCGAGGGCGGTCAGGAACTGCTGGGCGTCGAAGTCGCCCTTGTTGATCCTGACCTGGACGTCGGGTGCCGCCGCGGCGAAGGCCGCGATCCGGGCCTGGCCCACGTCGTCCTCGCCACCGAACCCCATCGTGCTCAGGGCGCCCCCGGGAGTGCCGGACCAGGAAGCGTCCGACTGTGCTCCGGCCGCGCCCGCGTCGTCGGCCCCGCTGCCGACCCCGGCGCAGGCGGCGACGCCGGCCAGGACCGGCAGGAGGACCATCAGCACTACCGACCCACGCCGTCTCGCCATCGTGTCCGCTCCCATCGCTGCAACCCATCCGATTGGGTCCGGTTGGGCCCGTTGATGTTCGGGCGTCTACCCGTGAGCGCGGTTCGACAAAACTCCCCCTCGTGATCATGCACTTTCGACTGTTCGAAAGTGCATGATCACGGCGGGGTAAGGGGACGTCGGTCCCAGTCCCGGCGCAACCGAGGCGCGCACCGTGGAGGGATGGCGGCCGACCGGCATCCGGGTCTGACCACGGCCGAGGCGACGTACCGGCTGAAGAAGGTCGGCCCGAACGTGTTGCCGACGGTGCGCGGCCCCTCGCCGGTGATCTTGCTGGCTCGCCAGCTGGTGCACTTCTTCGCCCTCATGCTGTGGTTCGCCGCCGTGTTGGCCTGGATCGCGGGCATGCCGCAGCTCGCGGTGGCGATCGCGGTGGTCGTCGTCCTGAACGGCGTCTTCGCCTTCGCCCAGGAATGGCGAGCCGACCGCGCGGGGCATCGCCTGCGGGATCTGTTGCCCGCCCGGGCCACCGTGATCCGGGACGGCCGCCGGATCACGGTCGAGGCGGCCGACCTCGTCCCCGAGGACGTCGTCCTGCTGGAGGCGGGCGACCGGGTGAGTGCCGATGCGCTGCTGGAGGAGTCCGTCGACCTGGCGGTCGATGAGTCCATGCTGACCGGCGAGAGCGTGCCCGCGCGGCCCGGGGCGGGAGAGGGCGTGCACGCGGGCTCGTTCGTGGTCACCGGCGAGGGGCGGTGCGTGGTGACGGCCACCGGCGCCGGCACCCGGCTGGCCGGCATCGCCGATCTCACCCGGGCGGGCAAACGGCCCCCGAGCCCCCTCACGCGGCATCTGAACCGGGTGGTCTCGACCATCGCGGTGATGGCCCTCGGCGTTGGCATCGGCTTCTTCGTGATCGCCCTCGCGCTGGGATCGCCTGCCTCCCAAGGGTTCCTGTTCGCCATCGGGGTCACGGTGGCGCTGGTCCCCGAGGGTCTGCTGCCCACTGTCACCCTCTCGCTGGCCCGGGCAGCTCAGCGCATGGCGGGGCAGAACGCCCTGGTCCGCCACCTCGAATCGGTGGAGACCCTGGGCAGCACGACCTTCATCTGCACCGACAAGACCGGCACGCTGACCCGCAACGAGATGACCGCCGTGCGGATCTGGACGCCGCAGGGTACGGCCGGGGTGGTCGGCGACGGTTGGTCTCCGTTGGGACGGGTGCTCGGGCCTGCGCCGGTGCACCAGGCGGTCGAGCGGCTTGCCCTCGCGGCCACCCGCTGTTCCACCGGCCGGCTCGTTCGGCTCGGCGGTGGCTGGCAACCGCAGGGAGATCCGATGGAGGTGGCGCTGCACGTCCTGGCCCTGCGAGCCGGGGTCGACGTCGAGCAGGACGAGCGGATCCGGCCGGTCCGGCGGCGCCTGCCGTTCGACCCCGTCCGCCGCCGGATGTCGGTGGTGTTGGACGGCGAGCTCGTGGTCAAGGGCGCCCCGGACGTCGTGCTGCCGCGATGCCGCGAGGCGGACGCCGCGGCGGCGGCGTCCCTGGCGGGGCTGACCAGCGCGGGGCTGCGGGTGGTGGCGGTGGCCCGGCGGGTCGTGGTCGACCCGTCGGCCGTGCACCGGGCCGCGACCGCCACCCCGGAGGAACTGGAACGCGATCTCGAGCTACTGGGGCTGGTCGCGCTGGAGGACCCGCCCCGCAGCGATGTGGCTGCGGCCCTGGCCGCCTGCCGGCACGCCGGCATCCGCGTTGCCATGATCACCGGGGATCACCCGGCCACGGCGCTGGCCATCGCCCGGGAGGTGGGAATGGTCAGTCCGGATGCGGTCGCGCTCACCGGGGCCGACCTGCCACCGGACGACGCGGCGCTGGGTGAGCTGCTCGACCACGACGGCACGGTGGTCGCCCGGGTGGCCCCGGAGGACAAGCTGCGCATCGCCCGGGCGCTCCAGGCGCGTGGTCACGTGGTGGCCATGACCGGGGACGGCGTCAACGACGGCCCGGCGTTGCGGGCGGCCGACGTCGGGGTCGCCATGGGGGTCTCGGGCACGGACGTCGCGCGCGAGTCGGCGGACCTGGTGCTGCTCGACGACCGGTTCGCCACGATCGTGTCCGCGGTGGCGCTGGGCCGGGCGACGTACTCCAACGTCCGTCGATTCCTCACCTACCACCTCACCGACAACGTGGCCGAGCTGACCCCGTTCGTGGTCTGGGCGTTGTCGGGTGGTCGGATCCCGTTGGCGCTCACCGTGTTGCAGGTGCTCGCGCTGGACATCGGCACCGACCTGCTGCCTGCGCTGGCCCTGGGCGCCGAGCCGCCGACCGATCGGGTACTGGACGGTCCGGCCCCGACGGCAGAGCTGGTCGATCGCCCGCTGCTGACCCGGGTGTTCGGCGTCCTCGGACCGGCCGAGGCCCTGGTCGAGATGCTCGCCTTCGCCGGCGTCCTGCTGGCCGGGGGCTGGGTCTGGGCGGCTGAGCCGTCCGCCTCGGTCCTGGCCACGGCCTCGGGGACGGCGTTCGCCGCGGTCGTGCTCGGACAACTGGCGAACGCCCTCGCCTGCCGCAGCGCCGTTCGCCCCCTGGGACTGTGGATGGTCCGCGGAAACCCGTTGCTGCTGTGGGCGGTGGGGGTGGAGGTGCTGGCACTGGCCGCGTTCCTGTGGCTGCCCCCGCTACCGGACCTGCTCGGGGGTTCGGCGCCGTCGCCGCTGGGATGGGCGCTGGCAGCAATCGCCGTTCCCGCCGTCCTGCTGGCCGATGCGGCGCACAAGCGCCTGTCGGCTCCTCACCGGACGGGCTGACCTGTCCGGACCAGGGCCCAGCAGAGGCACCCGAAGGCCGCGAGGCTCGTCACGGTGCGGACCAGGTTCCAGGCCACCCAACGGGATTCGTGGAACGCCTGGCGCACGGCAGTGACGTCGATCAGCTGCGGGTCACCGGCCGACGCGAGCGCGTCGTTCAGCGGCAGGTGGACCACCACGGTGATCACCAGGGCGGCCAGGTAGAGGACGAGTGCGGCGACCACCCAGCTGCCTCCCGGCTGCCGCAGGGCCAGGGCCGCGGCAGCCAG
>JAEUJN010000020.1 GCA_016794595.1 Kineosporiaceae bacterium | reverse complement strand
CGGGTGGCGAACCGCGCGGTGAACAGCCGGCGCTGGTCGGCCCAGGTGGCCGGGTCCCACTGGCCGGCCCGCAGGTCCTCCCGCTCGGTCAGGCCGAGCCCGTCCAGGAAGGCGGCGAAGAACTGCGGTTCCAGCGGGCCCACGGCGACGAAGCGGCCGTCGGCGCAGCGGTAGGTGTCGTAGAACGGCAGCCCACCGTCCAGCATGTTCACCCCGCGCTCGTCGCGCCACAGTCCCCTGCCGTACATCGCGAACAGCATGCTGATCAACGAGGCGGCGCCGTCCACCATGGCGGCGTCGACCACCTGGCCGACCCCGGTGCTCCGGCGCGAGTGCAGCGCCGCCAGGACGCCGACCAGCAGGTAGAGCGCCCCACCGCCGAAGTCGGCCAGCACGTTGGCCGGCACCACCGGCCGCTGTGGCGGGCCCACCAGGTGCAGCGCCCCGGTGATGGCGGCATAGGTGATGTCGTGGCCGGCCCGCTGCGCCCACGGACCGTCCTGGCCCCAGCCGGTCATCCGGCCGTAGATCAGGCCGGGATTGCGGCGCAGGCACGTCGTCGGGCCCAGCCCGAGCCGTTCGGTCACCCCGGGGCGCCAGCCCTCCAGCAGGACATCGGCACCATCGAGCAGCCGCAAGACCACCTCGGGGCCATCGGGGTGCTTGAGGTCGACCGCGACCGAGGGTCGTGATCGGTGCAGGCCGCTGAGCGCGCCGGCGAGCAACCCGCCGCCGTCGGGGCGGTCGACCCGGACGACGTCCGCACCCAGTTCGGCGAGCAGCATGGCAGCGAACGGGACGGGTCCGATGCCGGCCAGTTCGATCACCCGCAGGCCGGCGAGGGGTCCCTGGGCACCCGTGGTGGTCACGACCGTCGAGTCTAGGCGCCGGCCGGGGTCGGCCCGGGTGCACCCACAGTGCATCATCTGGAGGTGGGAACAGGACGAGGCCGGTTCGGCCCGACTACGGAAAGTAGGTCGGGACCTCATGGTCGGTCACGAACCGGATCCCGGCGACGCGCGGTGCGAAAGGGGCATTGTGGGAGGCATCCGGCCCGCGACGTGCAATGATCCACCCGTGGCAGCCGAATCGGGCGTCCTGATGCCGTCGCGGAAGGGATTCCCCCGAACGCAGCAGCAGGGTAACGGAAAGTAATCAACGATGAGCGGAGATCATCGGGCGGCCAGGATTCGTTCCTACGAGCTGCTGGAGCTCCTGCAGACCTCGCCGATGACCCACCAGGTCGACAGCCTCCTGGCCGAGGCCAGAGCCCATGAGTGGCACGACGTGGAGTTCATGGTCCACTACGCCCGGGTCGCCGAGGCGATGGACACCGGCCGGCCGTGGGATCACCTGCTCGAGGACCTGTTCTCCACCGCCGAGGACGCGGACAACGATGCCCTGCGCAGCATCGCCCTGACGGCGCGATCAGAACTGGCGGCCACCGGCGACGCACAGGGAAGGGCCTCGGCCGACAGCGACGTCGCGCGAGCCGTCGCCCTCCTGGACGACGGTAACGGTGACCCCGTGGACCGCCCGGCCGCGTTCATCGGGTGCGCCATGAGCTACCACCTTCGGGGCCTGTGGGAGCTGTCGGTCGAGATGCTCGACCGGGCGGCTGCCGCCCTGGCGCACATCCCGGCCGGGTACTCCCGGGTGGGCGAGCTCGACGAGCGAGTGATCGCCGTCAACCAGTTCGAGAGCGTGGTTCCGCTCGCCTGTTCACTCGCCGAGATCGGCGAGCGCGAGCTGGCCGCCGAGCGGGCGAGGCGCCGTCCGCGGCTCTCACCCCGGGCACTGGCGGAGATGCCCCCCACCTGGGCGCTCGAGTACGAGGCCATGGACGACCTGCTGGCCGCACTCGCCGGCGAGGAACAGTCCCTGCCACCTCATGAGCACCTGGAGCGGCTGCATCCGACGCACCGGTCCCGCTACCGCGCGTGCATCCACCTGGGGCAGGCAGTCCGGGCTGCGGACCGCGGCGACACCGCCAGCGCGGCCGCGCACGCGGAGATCGCCCTGCTGCACGTGGATCACGAGTTCGTCGCGGGGGTGCGGCCCTACATCCTGAGCCTGACCACGCTGGCGGACCGACCCGCCCCGGCCTGGCGCCGGTACGCGCAGACCATTGCCAGGCACCGCTGGGAGGCTCACCTCACCGACACGGCCGCCGCCCGGACCCAGATCGAGCTGGCCCGGGTGGTGCTGGAGAACCAGCGGCTCTCCGAGCGCGCCTACGTGGACGAACTCACCGGCCTGGCCAACCGGCATGCCTACTCGCGGCACGTGTCGCGGCTGCGCCACGAGCGGGACGACGAGCAAGTGGCCGCGTTCATGATCGACGTCGACCGGTTCAAGGCTGTCAACGACGCCCACGGCCACACGGTCGGCGACGAGGTGCTCCGCCGGGTGGCCTCGGTGCTGGTCGAGTCGACCCGCGCGGGCGACCTGGCCGTGCGCATGGGTGGGGACGAGTTCCTGGTGTTCCTGTCCGGGCACTCCCAGATGGACCTGACCGCTCGGGGTGGGGAACTGCTGGATGGGGTGGGCTCCCACCCGTGGGACGAGGTCGTCCCCGGCCTGCAGATCACCATCAGCGTGGGCCTGTCCGCCGGGCCCTCGACCGAGATCGACCGGTTGGTCCACGAGGCGGATCAGCGACTGTACGAGGCCAAGTCCGCCGGGCGGGGGCGGCTCGTCCACGAGTGAGGTGCTCGGGTGCGACCCCGGCCGCCGGCCTCGGGCGGCCCGCCGTCCCCTCGCCCTCGTGATCATGCACTTTCGACTGTTCGAAAGTGCATGATCACGAGGGGGGTGGGGCCCATCGGCCGAGCGCCTTCACGGCCGGCGGGTAGAGGCCCGCGAACTCGCCCGACCCGTGTCCGGCGCCGTCCACGACGGTCAGGCTGACCGAGGCACCGGCCTTCCTCAGCGCCGCGCCGAGCTGTACCGACTGGCCGTAGGGGACCAGGCAGTCGCGGTTGCCGTGGGCGATGACGAAGGCGGGCAGGCGCCGCGCCGTGTCGAGATACCCGATCGGGTTGGCGCGGCCGCCGAGAGCGGGCACCGACTGGATGGGTGCCCCGAGCCAGAGCGACTCCGGCGAGTCAGGGGCATCGTGGACCTGAGCCCCGCCTGCACACCCACCGGGGTCGGCCGCGTGCTCGTCCATGCTCAGCAGGTCCGCCGGTCCGTAGAGGTCGACGACCAGCTGGACGGCACTGCTCACCCCGGCATTGCCCAGGGAGGCGTCGTCCAGGGTGGTGCGCTGACCGCCGGTGACGCCGAGCATCACGGCCAGGTAGCCGCCGGCCGAGGAGCCCCAGGCGGCGAAGCGGTCCGGGTGGATCCCGTGGGCGGCCGCGTGGGCACGCAGCCACCGAACGGCAGCCTTGACGTCCTGGACCCCGGCCGGGAAGCGCGCCTCACCGGAGAGGCGGTAGTTGACGGAGGCGACGGCGAGCCCGCGGTCCTGCAGCGAACGGGCCAGTTCCGCCTCGTCCGTCTTGTCGCCGCTCATGAACGCTCCCCCGTGGATCAGGATCACCAGCGGGACGGCGGTTCCGGTGCGGTCGGGCAGGTACAGGTCGAGCTTCTGGGCACCCGAGGAGCCGGCGTAGGCGAGGTCGGGCAGGGTCTGCCGGTCGGCACGGACGCCGCGCGGGGCGGCCTTGGCCGTCGTGGCAGCGGCGCGGGAGGTGCTCGCCGTCCGGCTGGGGGTGGCCCGGGGAACGCTCGTGGTACTCGACGAAGCGGTGGTGGTGGGGGCGAGCTCGGCACGGGTGCCGGGGGTGAGCGCCGGGGCGTCGTCCGCGGCGGCCATCCATCCAGTGGGCGACGGTGCCGGCGACTCGGGGGCTGCGCTGGTCACGGTCACGTCGTCCGACAGCCAGCCCGATCCCCACCCCGCCCAGGTGAGAAGGCTCAGGACCGCAAGGCTGGACAGGGCCCGTGAGGCCCACGACCGCCGCACGGACGTCGCCGCCGATCGCTCGCGTCGGAGCGCGGCCCGGCGGCTGCCCTGCTGAATGGCGGTGTCCCCCCTGCTCACTGGCTCCACGCTAGTTCGCGCACGCTAAGAGATCCTCATGCCCGCCACATGCCTCCCCCCTGCGTGATCATGCACTTTCGACTATTCAAAAGTGCATGATCACGGCAGGGTCAGCCGGCGCGCAGGGTGCTCAACAGGTGATGGCCGGACAGGTCCAGTCCACCCTCCTGCTCGATCTGGGCCAGCAGGTGGGTGGCCATGGCCTTGTGCTCGGCGGTGTCCACACCCACCGTGGTCATCGCCACGTGACAGGTCGCCAGGTCCTGCCGCGCCTTGGCGTCCCCGGGGCGCACGGACTCGAGCCAGGTGCGCAGGCCGAGTTCCTCTCGCAGCAGCGACTCGGCCCGGGGCACCCGCAGGGCCGCGAGCAACCCGCCCAGGTCGGCCAGGGCGGCCGCGACCATGGACACCAGGCGATCGTCGCCGGGATTCGCCGCGCAGTTGACCCGGGCCACGGTCAGCCGCTCCTCGAGCAGGTTGCGGGCCTCCTCGTGCGACCCCAGGGCACGGGCGGCATTACCTGCCCGGCGCAGGCTGTAGCAGAGCTCGGTCAGCAGGTTGGCCTGGCCGGGGTAGTGACGCTCCAGCTCGCGCAGGATGGCCGCCCGACCGTGGTTGCCGTGGCATTCCAGGACGGTCCAGTCATCGCCCTGCTGACGTGCCAGGTCACCCAGTTCGTCGAGTGCCGCCAGAAGATCGAGCTGGTTGTTCAGGACGGGGTCGACGGACGCCGTCCGGCGGGCGAGATCGACCAGGAACTCGAGCGCCGGGCGGGCTCCCGGCAGGTCACCCGAGGCGCGGCGCAGCCCGGCCAGCAGCCGGTACGCCTGGCGCAGCTCATCGGCGGACTGCGCCTCGCGGCACAGCGCCTCGGCGGCCGAGCAGGCGCTCGGGAGGTCGCCCACCTCCCGGAGATTGACCGCCCATTGGAAGAGGGCGTGGAACATCCTGGGCGCGCTGAAGTTGTCGACGTGCACGTGCTCCTCCGGAAGCCGAGTCAAGGGGGAAGGCCTCGGTCTTCGTACGCCACTGCACGATCCTGACTCAGGTCATGATGTGCCGTGACGCGAGAAGATCTCGGTCACGCTAGCGCCTCGAGTTGCGTGGCGTACACGATTCCACCGTCGGTGCTTGCACCGCTACCCACAGGTCATGATCAAGACGATTCTGCCTGAGCACGAACGGGTTTGGATCACCACCGGGTGACCGATCGACCACCTGAAGCGACATGCCTCGTTCGGTTACCGAGCCATCCCGTAGACCCGGGCCACCGGGAGGGTGAGGACCAACCGGCCCTCGTCCACCATCGCCCGGCGGAACTGCTCCCAGTCGGGATGTTCCCCGGCCAGGGTCCGGTAGATCCCCACCAGCCGCTCGACCGTCTCGTCCCCTGGCGCCGCGGCCACCGCGGACAGCTCGGCCTCGGCCTCCGCCACCGCGTAGGTCCAGCCGTCCGGGGACGAGACGTGCAGCGCGGCCCGTGGGTCTCGCCGCAGGTTGGCGGTCTTGGCTCGCCGGTCGGTGATCGAGATCTCGATCCGCCGGGTGGCGGGATCGACGGCATACATGACGGTGGACAGCTGGGGCCGCCCATCCCGCTTGATCGTGGCCAGGACCCCCAGCCGCCCCGCGGTCAGCAGGCCCCACAAGGCCGACTCGTCGACCCCGGGCCCGCTCACAACCAGCCCCCCGCCACGAGCAGCGGGAACTGCATCCTCAGCCAGGGGCTGAGTCGGACATCACCGGACTCGACCCGCCGCGCCAGCGCACCGACCTCGGTCCAGGTCCAGTCGGCCACCTCGGCGGGATCGGGGGCGAGCACGTCCGGGGTCGAGGCGACGAAGACCGGGCAGATCTCGTTCTCCTGCGTGCCGTCGTCCATGGTGGCCAGGTACCTGAAGGTCGGCAGGGCCAGGCGCAGCCCGGTCAGGCGGATCCCGAGCTCCTGGCCGACCCGGCGCCGGACGGCGTCCTCGTTCGGTTCCCCAGGTGCCGGATGCCCGCAACACGCATTCGTCCAGATCCCCGGCCAGGTGATCTTCGTCAGGGCTCGCCGGGTCAGCAGCACCGAGCCTGCGCCGTCCAGCAGCCAGCACGAGAACGCCAGGTGCAACGGCGTCGAGGTGGTGTGCACCTCGGCCTTCGGGCAGGTCCCGATGGGCGCACCGCTGTCGTCGACCAGGACGACCTGCTCGATCCCGGGCTCGATGGCAACGGCGGGCAGCAGTCCGGCGGGGTGATCCATGGGCAGACGATAGGCGACCGGGACGATGCCTGCTCACCTGCGGCGTCAGAGCACGTGGTCCTGCGGTCACACGCGTCGGGTGTGGTGAGCCCACATCGCGATCTCGACCCGATTGCGGACGTCGAGTTTGGCCATCAACGACGCGATGTGGGTCTTGACGGTGCTCACGCCGATGAAGAGCTCGGCGGCGATCTCGGCATTGGTCCGGCCGCGGGCGACCAGCACCAGCACCTGCTCCTCGCGCTCGGTGAGCGGGTCGATCGGTTGGGTCAACGTCCTCGGCGCCTGCTCGGCGAAGGTCTCCAGCAGCCGGCGGGTGACGTTGGGGGCGATCAGCGCGTCCCCGGTGGCCGCGGCATGGATGGCCTGGACGAGGAGCTGCGGTCCGGCGTCCTTCAGCAGGAACCCGCGAGCGCCGGCCCGAAGGGCG
>JAEUJN010000097.1 GCA_016794595.1 Kineosporiaceae bacterium | reverse complement strand
CCGGATGCCGTCCCATCGTGATCACCCCGCGGTGGCGGCCAGGTCGCGGCCCCGCCGACGCCCGATCGCGCCGCCCAGTAGTGCACCGATCACGATGGCCGGCACCCAGAAGGCCACATGACCCATCCACATGCCGGTGGTGAACAGGTCCAGGGCGAGGTCTGTGGTGGTCACCGCCCTCCGGGGTGGGTCGGCGTCCAGGATGAAGACCCCGTGCCGATCCATCCACACTCGTCCCTCGACCGTGAGCATCACGACCAGGCCCGCAAAGCCGGTGGCCAGGCCCACCAGTCCGGCCTGAACGCCCACCCTGCGGGAGCGGGCCACCGCCGCGGCGAGGGCGGCGTTGACCATCAGGACCACCGCCGGCAAGGGAACCGTCACCGCGGCCACTCCCGGCCGCGCGTCGGCCAGCTGCGCCCGGGAGGCCACCCAGGTGATCATGGCGATCAGCACCCCCGCCAGGATCCCCAGGCCGACCCTGACCCCCAGCCCGTGCAGCAGGACGACGCGAGAAGCGCTGCGCGCGAACGCGAGACGCTCCGTCCGGCCGGTGATCGTGGCGAGTTCGGCGCGCATGGCCGCCCCCCACCCGGCCCACCGCCCGGGCAACCCCCGGCACGCGAGATCCAGCAATCGCTCGGCGCCGTCCCGTCGTGGCGCGGTCACGCCGGCGCCGTCCCCAGGGAGCGCCGGGGTGGCGGCGCGGAGGGCGAGGGGGTGGGCGCGGGGTGGGGGACCTGCCCCGGGTGCTCGGTGAGGAACCGCGCTCCGGACGGTGACAGCCGGTACAGGTGCCGGGGCGGACGGCCCTGGACGGGCCCTTGCTCCCAGGCGGTCTCGACCAGGCCACGCTCGGCCAACCGGATCAGGATCGGGTACATCGTGCCGGCCTTGAGTCCGAGGGCCCGGCACAGGTCGTAGCCGTGGGTCCAGCTCGAGGGGTCCTCCGCCAGGCTGGCCAGTACCGCCATCGTCTGAGGGGAGGGGCGCCGGGGTGCCATGCGAATAACTCTATCTAGATAGACTCAGGGCGTCCAGGGTGAACACCGCCGGGGTGACCCCGGCGGTGTCGCCCCGGCGCGGCCGTTTGCCGTCGTCCAGGCGGGGTATGCGCCGTTCATGAGCGAAATCATCGAGTCGGTGGACGTCGCGGTTCCGGTGCGGACCGCCTACAACCAGTGGACCCAGTTCGAGGAGTTCCCGCGCTTCATGGAGGGCGTGGAGGAGATCCGCCAGGTGGACGACACCCTCACCCATTGGCGGATCTCGATCGGTGGCGTGGAGCGCGAGTTCGACGCCCGGATCACCGAGCAGCACCCGGATGAGCGAGTGGCCTGGACCAGCGTCGACGGCACCGACCACGCCGGGGTCGTGACCTTCCATCGTCTGGACTCCGCCCTCACCCGGGTGACCCTGCAGCTGACCACGGCACCCGAGGGCGTGGTGGAGACGCTGGGCGACAAGCTCGGACTGGTCTCACGCCGGGCCAAGAGCGACATGGCGCGATTCAAGGACTACATCGAGTCGCGGGGAGTCGAGGACGGCGCCTACCGGGGCGACATCGCGCCGCCGTCCTGACCCCTTCTGAACCGGTTCCCCTCCTGATCCCTGATCGCCTCCTGATCCCCCCGATGACCGTGGCAACGCAGTTCTCGTCGGTTCGCCCGACGAGAACTGCGTCCCACGGACGATCGCGGCCAGTCGTCACCGTGACGATCGCGGCCAGTCGTCACCGTGGGGTCAGTCCTCACCGTGGGGTCAGGGTGAGTAACCGGGCCTCGACGATGCCGTTGCGCATCCGGGCCTCGAGTGCGGGCTGGGCCGCGGTGGCCGGTCCGTGGCGCACGCTGCCGTCCTCGAGCCGGAAGGCGCTGCCGTGCCAGGGGCAGACGAGACAGCCATCCTCGAGGTGTCCCTCGGACAGCGGTCCGCCGAGGTGGCTGCAGCTGTCCGCGAGGACGTGCACGCGCCCCTCGCGCACGACCACGGCCACCGGCAGGTCGCCGAGCAGGCCGCGGGCCGGCCGGAGTTCCTGCAGTTCGGTGACCCCGCTGACAGCCGTCCAGGGCACCCCGCCGTCCAGTTCACCGCGGGGGTCCTCACCGGAGGGGTCACCCGATGATGCAGGCGATGACGGCGCCGTGCCGGCCGGAAGGTCCACAGCGCCGGCCGGAAGCTCTGCCGGGACGTCGGGGGCGTGGTTGGCCCCGGCAGCGTGCCGGTAGCTCAGGTGCCCACCGACCCCGGCGGCCAGTCCCGAGGCGCCGGCCCCGGCCAGGCTCAGCGCTCGGGCCAGGCCCGAGCGTCCCCTCCGGCGGCTGACCAGGGATGCCACGGACAGGGCGATCCCGGCGGTGTTCAGCGCGGCGTGCACCAGGCCCACGCGTTGCCGCGGCCGGTCCAGCCGCGACCAGTCGGTCGCCCCGGACGCCGCGGCGAGCGGAGCGGCGGCCAGGCCGAGGGCGATCAGCACGCCGGCGGCGTCCTCGGCCTGGTCCCGCGAGTCCCCGGGAGGCCGCGTGGCCGCCAGCAGGTCGAGGACCGCGGCGCTGGTCCACAAGCCGATCGGGGCCTGGGCCAGGGCCGGGTGCAGCGGATGGCCGAGCCACACCCCGTGCAATCCGTCGCGGACCGCACGGGGCAGACCGGCCAGAGGCCTCTCCGCCCAGGCGATCACGGAATCCAGGGAAGGGGTCGCGGCGACGCGGTCGAGCGCGGAGAAGACTGGCATGCTCCGGGGGGTGCCCCCCGGGCCGGGGAGCCAAACCCGTCTGGGCACTCGGCGTGACCGCGCTGGGGGTCGGGGTCGAATTGCCACTCGGCGCGGGTCGGCAAGGCTCGACGAGGTGCGGACCGGGCAGCGGCGTCCGGGCCGTGAACAGTCACGACGACGAAGGGACCCTGTGATGGCGAAGGTCATCTCCACGCTGTTCATCTCCGCCGACGGAGTGGCCGAGATCGACCCGGCCTGGCACTTCCCGTACTTCGACGAGAACATGGGCCGCGCCGTGGACGAGGACTACGCCGCCGCCGGCGCCCTGCTCCTCGGGCGCGTGACGTATGACAGTTTCGCCGGTGCCTGGCCCGACCGCGAGGCAGCCGGGGGTGAGGACGCAGACTTCGCCCGCCAGTTGGGGGACCTGCGCAAGATCGTGGTGTCCCGCCAGCCGCTCGAGTTCTCCTGGCGCAACACGGAACTGATCGACGGTGAGCTCGTCCCGGCGGTCACCGTCCTGCGGGCGCACGCCGCGGTGGACGCCATTCTCGTCCCCGGGTCGATCTCGGTGGTACAGCAGCTGTTGGCCGCGGATCTGCTCGACGAACTCCGGTTGTTCGTGCACCCTGTCGCGGCCCGTGCCGGACGCACCCTGTTCGATCAGGGGGAGCGTCCCTACCACCTGAGAGTCGTTGCGGCAGAGGTGTTCCCGACGGGCGTGATCCGCGTGATCTACACCCCGGCCGAGGCGCCGGGAGCGGTCACGTACGACGAGGTCAAGCAGCAGGTTCCCCAACCGGGCTGATCGCCGCGGATTGCGCGACCTTCGACCCTTCGCGCTCGGCGCGCCCTGCCTTAATCTCCCTGTTCTCAGGGGGTGCAGCATGGCCGAGGGCCAACGGTTCCGGGTGGCAATCGGGTGCCAGGGTGGCGGCAGCCACACGGCGTTCACGGCCGGGGTGCTGCAGTCGCTGATCGGTGATCGGCGGGTCGAGGTGCGCGCGCTGAGC
>JAEUJN010000057.1 GCA_016794595.1 Kineosporiaceae bacterium | reverse complement strand
CCGGGGATGTGGGTGAACACCGGGTAGAGGCACTGCGAGTGCTGGGCCGCTGCGCGCAGCCCGGCGCCGTACATGGTGCGCACCACGACCGGGGTGACCGCCTTGCCGCCGAACATGTACCGGAACTTGGCGGCCTGGTTGAAGATCTGGTCGAAGCAGACGCCCATGAAGTCGATGAACATCAGCTCTGCCACCGGGCGCATGCCCCGGGTGGCGGCGCCGACCGCGGCGCCGATGAACGCCGACTCGCTGATCGGGGTGTCCAGCACCCGCCCCGGGAACTTGTGATAGAGCCCCTTGGTCACCCCGAGGACGCCGCCCCAGGCGTCCTCCTCACCGGGCGAGCCCTCGCCACCGGCGTTGTCCTCACCCATGACGATCACGCGGGGGTCGCGTTCCATCTCCTGGGACAGGGCCTCGTTGATCGCCTCGCGGTAGGTGATGCTGCGTGCCATGGTGAAATCCTCTCGTGGACAAGAGCTTTGACCAGCTCTGGTGGCCGTGCTCCTCAGCGCTCGTTCCTCGCTCGATCGTCGCCCGGCGTCAGTAGGTGATGTAGACGTCGGTGGTCAGGTCGTCGTCGCCGGGCTTCGGGTCGGCCTTGGCCTTGGCCACCGCCTCGTCGATCAGCGCGGCGACGTCGGCGTCCACGGCGTCCAGCGCCTGAGCGCTCACCCGGCCGTCCCCGGTGACCGTGGTGCGGAAGCGCAGCAGGCAGTCGAGGTGTTCGCGGGCCTGGGCCACCTCGTCGGCCCGGTACTTCTGCTGGTCACCCTCGAAGTGGCCGTAGTAGCGGGTGAACTTCATCTCGATCAGGGTCGGCCCGCCGCCCGCCCGGGCGCGGGAGATCGCCTCCCCGGCCGCCTCGTGGACCGCGAAGAAGTCGAACCCGTCGACGATCACGCCGGGCATGCCGAACGCCGCGGCGCGGTCGGCGATGTTGTCGCTGGCCACCGACCAGGTGGACGACGTGGTCTCGGCGTAGCCGTTGTTCTCGGCCACGAACACCGCCGGCAGGTTCCACACCGCGGCCAGGTTCAGCGCCTCGAGCGTGGTGCCCTGGTTGGAGGCGCCGTCCCCGAAGAACGCGACGCCGACCCCGCCCTGGCCGGCGAACTTGGCCGCCAGGGCCGTGCCGCAGATCAGCGGCGGGCCGCCCCCGACGATGCCGTTGGCGCCGAGCATGCCCTTGGACAGGTCGGCGATGTGCATCGAGCCGCCCTTGCCGCGGCAGGTTCCGGTGATCTTGCCGTAGATCTCGGCCATCATGCCGGTCGGGTCGACGCCCTTGGCGATGCAGTGGCCGTGGCCGCGGTGGGTCGAGGCGATCGCGTCCCGGTCGTCCAGGTGCATGCAGACCCCGGCGGCGCTCGCCTCCTCGCCGGCGTACAGGTGCACGAAGCCGGGGATGTCGCCGGTGGCGAACTCGGCGTGCACCCGCTCCTCGAACTCGCGGATGGTGCGCATGATGCGGTAGGCCTCGAGCAGCCGGTCGCTGGTCAAACCCGTTGTGCTGGAGGTTGTCTGGGTCATGATCGCTCCTGGGGAGTCGGTGGTGGGGTGCGCAACAGGCCCTCGCGGGCGGCGGCGGCCATCACGGCGGCGATGTCGACGATCCGGGGTCCGTGAGCGGACAGCTCGACGCTCGGCGGGGCGCGGCCCGGCGCGAAGGCCAGCTCGCGTTCGCCGTCGACCGCGATCACGCCGCGGTCGGTCTCGATCGCCAGCTGTTCGCCCACGGCCATCGGGCGCCAGCTGCTCACCCCGACCGGCAGCACCAGTCCCGGCGCGATCGGGGCCTGGACGACGACGCGCGCTCGGCTCGGCGGGCACAGCCGCAGCGCGACGCCGTCCGGGCTGGTGCGGGGGCTGGGGCAGAGCAGGCCGGGGATGGACGACAGCCCGATGCCGTCGGGCTCGGCGAAGGTCACGTACAGCTCGGTGAGCACGTCCGGGTCCCACAAGGCGCGGGCGCCGACGTCGCTGGTGCGGGCGATGGCGACGTCGACCAGGGCGTTCTCGGTGCGCAGCTCGCCGCTTCCGGGGCGGGGCGCGCTGACCCTCAGCGTGGTGGCGCGGCGGGTGCCGTCGTCCGCCGACACCGCCCCGGTGGCGATCAGCGCGGCGGCCAGGCCGGCGACGGTGGCCTCGCGCATCGTCGGGAAGGCGTTGTTGGTGCCGGTCGACAGCGGCAGCAGCGGGACGTCGCCGCAGGCCCCGGCGGCGACCCGGGCGGTGCCGTCGCCGCCGAGGCAGATCAGCGCGGTGGCGCCGCGGGCGATCATCTCGCGGATCAGGGCCACCGAGTCGGTGGCGGTCTGGCTGTGGGCGGGCAGCTCGACGAACTCGACCTCGGGCCAGGGCGGGGTGCCGGCATGGGCCTGCAGGGCGCGCAGCACGGCGGCACTGATGCCCCCGACATCGGTGGACATCAGCACCTTGGGCAGCCCGACGACTGCGGCGGCGGTGAGGATCCGCTGGATCATGTTGGCCTTCTCGGCCGTCGGGAACACGGACGCCTTGGCCACCAACCGCCGGATGTCCCGCCCGGACATCGGGTTGGCAACGATGCCGAGGGCGACCTCACCCATGCGGTGAGCATGACCTGGGTCACACCGGCGACATCAGGGTTGCCGGGGGTTGCAATCGCCGGGGCCGTCCCAGCCGGGACGTGTCAGCGCAGGGAGATCGCTCGGAGAGGTGTCAGCTGCGCGATCACCTCGTAGTCGACGTCCTTGTGGATCAGCGCCACGTCGTGCCGGATTGCTTGGGCGGCGATCAGGCAGTCGACGAGACTGCGGATCGTCAGGCCGGCCCGCCGGCCGGCACGGTAGATCGTGGCGGCGGCTCGGAAGTCTGTGGCGGGCTCCACGGACAGGCTGGGCAAGCCGTTGACGAGGTGCTCGAGCCGGGCCAGGCGGATGCCCTCGCCGGCACCGGCGAGCAGCTCCATGGCGATCGGCTCGCAGATGGCCACCCGGCCCGGCTCGGTGGACAGCAGTTCACGCAGCGCCGCTGTTGCCGGCGTGGGGGCGGCCCGCAGATAGTCCACCCAGGCCGAGGTGTCGACCAGGTTCACTCGGACGTCGGAGCGTCGCCGGTGCGCAGGGCCTCGAGGTCACCGTCCCAGCCGATGCCCTCCAGCCCCAGCAGGAAGTCACGCTGCAGCGGGACGCCGACCAGACGTCGCAGGGCGAGATCCACCGCCTCGCGTTTGGTCTTCACGCCGAAGCGACGCATGACCTCGGCGACCAGGTCGTCGTCCAAGTCGATGTTGGTGCGCCCCATACACCAACGATACACCGCTGCTCGATCAGAGGGTGTGTGGCTCGAGCCGGTGGCAGGAGTCGACGCGCGGCCAGGGCGCAGCGCCTGCCGCGCCGTCGGGCGCGGTATCCGGCCCATCGCCGCGCCGGATGATCTGCACCGGCCGGATGCCGACGTCCTGCGCGCCCTGGCAGAACGCCGTCTGGTCGTCCAGGAACGCCACCTCGCCCGCCGGTAGGTCGAGCCGGCCCAGGGCGAGGGTGAAGATCGCTGGATCGGGTTTGACGACGCCCACCTCGCAGGAGAGCACCAGGTGATCGACCAGGGCGTCCAGGCCGTGGTGCTCGAGCAGCTGGCGGGTGTTGTCCGCGCAGTTGCTCACGATCGCCGTCGGAACGCCCGCCGAGCGCAGGCGCTCGAGGAAGCTCACGGCGTCCGCGTGAACCCTGCTGTGCTCGATCAGCAGCTCGCGGTCACGGCGCACCAGGTGGGCGATGCGCTCGGGCTCGGCCCGCTGGCCGGCGGCGGTGAGCACGTCCGCGAACACGTCGGCCAGCCCCAGGGTGCCGCGTCCGACGGCGGCGTTCAGCTCGTCGTCCGGGTCGGTGAACACCGCAGGGGGGACGCTGGCCGCCTCGGCCAGCTCGTGCACCATGGCGACGAAGTCCACGCTCAGCACGGTGTCGTAGACGTCGATCAACCAGCCGCGGATCGCTGCCACGCGCTCACCCCCCGGTCGCGGCGGCTGTGATGGCCTCGGTGACGGTCTCGGCGATGATCCGGACGCCGCGCGCCAGGTCCTCCTCGCCGTAGTAGGCGAAGCTGAGCCGCAGGCAGTGGCCGAACCCGCCGTCCGGTGAGAACGTCGCCCCGGGCTGGAAGGCGGCACCACGCGCCACGGCGTGCGGGCGGATCGCGGCGGCGTCCATCCCGGCCGGCAGCTGCAGCCAGAAGAAGTACCCGCCCTCGGGGGTGCGCCAGGTCACCTCGCCCCCTGCGCGTTCGGGACCGAAGGCGTCGCGCAGCGCGTCGTCCATCACGCCGACCCGGGCCGCGTAGATGCTGCGCAGCCGGTCGAGGTAGGCCAGAGCCGTGCCGTCCTGCAGCATCGCGGTCACGATCGGGGCGGCGAACGGGTTGAGGCCGCCGCCGCTGACCAGCGTGCCGTGGCCCACCAGGCGCGCCAGAGTGGGCTCGGCGGCCTGCACCCAACCCAGCCGCAGCCCCGGCGCGAGGATCTTCGAGAATGTGCCGAGGCAGACCACCACCCCCGAGTCCAACCAGGCGCAGTACGGCGGCGGGGGAGCGGCGCCGTAGGAGAGCAGGTGGTAGACCTCGTCGGCCACCAGCAGGCTGCCGTGCCGGGCGATGAGCTCGACGATCGCGGCCCGGCGGTCGGCGGACGTCGTCGTCCCGGTGGGGTTGGCGAAGGTCGGGATGGTGTAGACGAACGCCGGTCGGTGCGTGATCAGTGCCTGCTCCAGGGCATCGGGCAGCAGGCCCTGGTCATCGGTGGGCAGGCCGATCACCCGCAGGCCGTGGTCGGCGAAGATCGCCCTGGCCAGGAAGTAGGTCGGGTCCTCGACCAGCACGACGTCCCCCGGGTGCGCGAGGGTGGCGCAGCACCAGTCGATGGCCTGGGAGTTCCCGTTCGAGATGATCATGCGCTCCGCGTCCACCGGGACGCCGTAGCGCGGGGTCAGCGCGTCGGCCAGCGCCATCCGCAACAGACCGTCGCCGCGCTCGATGCCGTACTGCAACTGGAACCGTGGCACCGCGGCGCTCGCCATCGCCCGGCGGAACTCCTCCACCGGCAGCAGGGCGTCCTGCGGCTGGCCGATCCCCAGGTCGATCACCCCGGGCTCACCCCACAGCTGGCTGGTCTGCGAGGCGAGCCGAGCGCGCACGTCGTCCGGGATCCTCATGCCGACCGACGCTAGGCCATCGGGGCAGGGGCAGGGCAGTGCCGCCCCCGAGAGTGACGCCCCCGTGATCATGCACTTTTGACTGTTCGAAAGTGCATGATCACGAGGGGTCAGTCGCGGGGGCGGGTGGCGATCAGGTGCAGCAGCAAGGCGACCAGCAGCAGCGGCGCGGCGCCGGACGCGAGCAGCAGGCCGGGTCCGGGCAGCCAGATCATCGCCACCCCGGTGGCGATCAGCAGGACCGCGAGGATCGCCAGCACCCGGACGACGGTCATGGGCGCCGATTGTGCCAGGCTCAGCCTCGGGTGCCGATCGTCAGGGACGCGACGTAGCCGGCGGCCGGGTCCCCGCTGGTGGTGGCGAGCTGGTGGATCGCGCCGTCGTCGCGGAACACCCCGTCCCGCTCCAGGCTGGTGCCCGCCAGGTTGCCCAGACTCAGCTCGTAACCGGTTGCGCGATAAGCGGTTTCACAGGCCTCTGGGGGGAGGGCCAGCTGCGAGGTCTTGACGATCGGGCCCGATCGGGTGGCGTCCTCGATCGAGCGGTACACCTCGAAGTGCAGGTGGGGCCACCGGCCCCGGTAGCACCCGGGGAAGATCGTGGTGAACGTCGCGGTCCCGCTCGGGTCGACGGGCTGGACGCCGCGCAGGTAGTTCTCGTTCTGCAATCCGTTGGTGTACAAGGAGTACCGGCCCTCACGGTCGCAGTGCCACAGATACACCGCCGCCGGGGGATCGGTCAGTGGGCCACTGGAGTCGAGATCGCGAACTGTCAACCGCACGGTGAGCGGGATCCCTGCGGCAAGGGTTGTCGAGGCCCCGAAGCTCGACCTGATGTCCCGGCGCACGATCCCGGTGTCGTCCAGCACGTCGATGCCGTTGGAGCCGTCACCGGGGAACGGGCCGGCTGTCTCGTCGGGTACCTCGACCAGGCCCGACGGTGTCGGCTCTTCTCGCGCGCAGGCAGTCAGCAGCGACAGGGCACCGAACCCGGCCGCCAGGCCGAGCAGGTGGCGGCGACCGAGCAGCAGGGGCAGGTCGTGGCGCAGTCCCCGGTCCTCCTCGGGGATGGCAGTGCCGTCGCTGTGGCGCCACGGATCGCTCGCTCCCACCGGGCTCACCTCCTGCGCTCTCGCCGCCTGATCACCGCCGCCGGATCACTGCCGCCCGACCGCTGGTGCCGGATCGCTGGTGCCGGTACCTCAAGGTGTGTTGCCCAGCGGCCACCTGTCGAGGCTGGTGTAGGCCGAACCCCGTTCGGGCCCGGCGCCCAGGTCGCTGCGCACCAGGTCGAGCCGATCGGCCACCCAGGTCGGGCCGTCGAGGTCGGCCAGCAGGCGGGCAACGGGGCCCAGCTCGACCCGGCCGGTCCTGCCCGGACGGTGGCGGGCCAGGGTGAGGTGCGGGCGGTACCGGCGCTCCTCGACCGGGATCCCGGTGCGCCGGGCCGCCGCGCGGGCCGATGCCGCCAGCCTGCTCACGCCGTCCCGGTCGCCGTCCAGGGC
>JAEUJN010000023.1 GCA_016794595.1 Kineosporiaceae bacterium | reverse complement strand
GCGCAGGATGTCGCGCCGCCGGATGCGTGCCCCCTCATCCGTCGCCAGCCGACGGGCCAGACCGACGTGACTGCCGGCCGCCCGGGCGGCGAACGCCGCGATCGCCGGATCGACCCCGTGCCGTCGCACCAGCAGCGCGGCGACCTCGGCCGCCGGCGGCAGGCGCAGCCCCACGTGCCGGCAGCGCGAGCGGATGGTGACCAGCACGTCGTCCGGGCCGGGCGCGCACAGCAACCAGACGGTCCGTGCGGGCGGCTCCTCGAGCGCCTTCAGCAGCATGTTGCCCGAGGTGTCGTTCAGCCGGTCGGCGTCCTCGATCACGATCACCCGCCAACGGCCCCGAGCCGGTCGCTGCGACGCCAGGGTCACCAGCGGCCGCACCTCGTCCACCCGCAGATGGACGTGCTCGGTGGCCACCAGCGTCACGTCCGGGTGGGTGCCCCCCACGGCCGTGCGGCAGTCGTGGCACTGCCCGCAGCCACCCTCGACGCACTGCAGCGCCGCCGCGAACGCCCTCGCCGCGGTGGACCGGCCGCTGCCGGGGGGTCCGGTCACCAGCCAGGCGTGGGTCATGGTCGAGGCACCGGACGGTGCCCCGGAATCCGGAGTGGCCGCCCGGGACAGCACGGCCACGGCCTCGGCCTGCCCCACCAGGTCGGTCCAGACGCTCACGCCCGGCCCCACCTGCCGAACAACTGATCGCGCAGGTCAGCGGCGGCCTCGACCGCCGCGCCGGCGGGAGCGGCGACCCCGGGGTGGGTCACGGAGGGCTCCGGCAGGTGAGCCTCGGACCGCTCCGGCGCTGGGGATGCCTCGACAGGAACCGGGTCCTCGACCGCATGGACCCCCACCACCGGGCGCGACCGTGCGATGCCCTGCTCGTCCAGGTGGAGCAGCGGGAGCGGCTCGGTCTCGCCGGCGTCGGTGAACCACGCGCGGCGTGAGTAGGTGGCCACGTGCTCACCCCGCGGACGCCGCCGCGGCTCCTCGTGCACGACCACCACCGCCGGGGGCGGCTCGGTCACGGGCAGCGACGCGACGGGGACCTGAGCGGCGGGCGCCAACGGGGCCATCGGTGCCGATCGCAGTGGCTCGGTGGCCAACTGGGCGACGATCAACTCCGGCGACCCGGCGTCCGGCAGGCGCAGGATCCGAGGCGGCGGCGCGGGCACCACGTCCGGGCCGGGCTGACGCAAGGACGGCCCGGCGGGCGCCTGGTCCTGCGTCGCCGAGGGGGGCGCGGAGCCGCCTGAATCCGGCCCACCGTTGCCGGGCTCACGCGTGCGAGCGGCCGTCGCGGCTCGCTCGGACTCCTCGGCGTAGCGGCGCTCGACCTCCTCCTGCAACTGGCGGTCGGCCTCCTCGCGAGCCCGCCGGGTGGCCTCCTGGCGTGCGCGCGCCTGATCCCGACTCCGGCCCCGCAGCTCGGCGTCCAGTCGCAACACCTCGGCCTCGGCGCCGGCCCGCCGCCGGCGGGCATCCTCCTCGGCCGCCAGGCGGGCCGCCAGCTCGGCCCGCCGCTTGCGCGAGATCGGCACCAGGTCGCGGATCCGGGCACGGATCGTCTGCTGGATCTGCTCACGCGGATCCGATCCGTCCAGCACCAGGTACCGGTGCGGCTCACGGCGGGCGAGCTCGAGGAACGACTGCCGCACGCGGTCGTGGAAGTCCTCCGGCTGGGCCTCGATCCGGTCCGAACCCGCCCGTTCGGGGTCGTTGGCCCGCCGTACCCGCGAGATCTCCGGCGGGATGTCGAGCAGGACGGTGAGATCGGGCACCAGGCCCCCGGTCGCCCAGCGGGAGATGTAGGCGATGTCGTCAGCCCCCAGATTGCGACCGACGCCCTGATAGGAGATCGAGGAGTCGATGTAGCGATCGGTGATCACGATCGCCCCCCGCGCCAGGGCCGGTCGGACCAGCGAATCGACGTGATGGGCCCGGTCGGCGGCGAACAGCAGGGCCTCGGCCCGCGGCCCCACCGACTCGCCCTCGCCGAGCAACACCTCCCGCAGCCGGACGCCGATCGCGGTCGCCCCCGGTTCGCGAGTGAGCACCACGTCGTGGCCCTGGTCGGAGCGCAGCCAATCGGCCAGGACCCGGGCCTGGGTCGACTTCCCGGTGCCGTCCCCGCCCTCGAAGGCGATCAGCCAGCCGTTGTGCTGCCGCGGCCGGGACGGGCCCTGCGGGCCGGTGGCCGGGTCCGAACGGCGCTGCTCGACCCAGGCGGCGGCCAGGTCGCTGCGCAGGCGTGAGCCGGGCCTGTCGTCCATCGACCGGTAGGCCAGGGCTCCGACCGCGATCGCGATCACGCCGGCCAGGCCGAACACCCAGGCCCCGCCGTTGTAGACCAGCTGTTCGTTCCAGGGCAGCACCAGGGTGTGGCGCCCGACCCCGGCTGCCAGGGCCGGTCCGCCCGCGAGCGCGAGCACCAGGACGACGCGGGCCGCCGAGTGCACGAACGCGAAGGTCCGCCCGCGCACCTCGTCGTCCACCTCGAGCCCGAGCAGGGTGTAGCCGGTCACCCAGGCGATCCCCCCGCAGATGCCCAGGGTGACCGTGAACAACACGGCCAGAACGAGATTGGGGACCAGCGCAAGCAAGACGAGGAAGACCCCGGCCGCGCTCAACGCGAGCCCGAACAGCCGCCGACGGGAGAACCCGGCGAGCACGCGGGGCCCGACCCACATCCCGACGGCCAGCCCGGTGAACACCGCGCCGAACATCACCCCGAAGCCCGCCTGTCCACCGCCCAGGTCGGCCACGAAGGTCTGCGCGAGGCCGACCACGAGGCCTCCGGCGGCGAAGGCGCCGAGCATGCCGAGGACCAGTCCTCGGATCAGGCGCGTGGCCATCACGAACCGCCAGCCGTCCACGATCGAGCGGATGACCGAGGCCTCGCGGGCGGCCTCACGGGCCCGGGAGTACGGCAGGTCGAGTCGCCAGATCACCAGCGCCGAGATCAGGAAGGTGATCGCGTTCACCCACAGCGCCACGGTGACCGGGTTGATGTCGGGCAGCGACGGCATGGCGGTCGAGCCGTCGGCGAGCACTGACAACACCGCGTAGAGCAGGCCGGCGATCGGGGCCGAGCCGAAGGTGGCGACCAGGTTCAACTGGTTCGCCGCCTCCAGTCGCCGCCGCGGGACCAGGTTCGGCACCGTGGCATCGTTGGCCGGGGACCAGAAGAGGGCGACGCACTCGATCAGCACCGTGGCCACGAAGAGCCACTGCAGGGTGCCCACCAGCACGATCGAGGCGAACAGGACGAACCGCAGCAGGTCGCCGACCACCATGGTCCAGCGGCGGTCGAGCCGATCGGCCACGGCACCGGCCAGCGGGCCGAGAACCACGGCCGGGGCCAGCCGCAGGATGAAGACCAGGGCGATCGCCATGTTCTGCGCCGCATAGGAGCCCTGGGTCAGTGCGCCGGCCATTGCGGCGGTGGCGAGCAGCCCGAGCCAGTCGCCCAGGCTGGACAGCCCGCAGGCGATCCAGAGGCGGCGGAAGGAGGTCAGCCGCAGCACCGCCCGGACGTCGTGATCCGGCGCGGGGTCCTCATCCGGCAGGTCGTCGACGGTCGCGGCGTCGATGCCGGCTCTGGTGGCCTGGCCAGTCACCGGGCCAGGGTAACCGTGGCCGGTGACCGCGGTCAGGTCGATGACGTCCTCGTCCGCCTCTGGGACGGGCGCTGGGACGGGGTCACCAGGTCCATCCACGGCTGCGCAGCTCCGCCTCGGCCATCAACCGGCGCAGCGCGGGCTCGCCGTCCGGCAGGTCGGTCACCCCCGCGAGCCGGCACGCCTCCTCCAGCAGGTTGGCGTAGGCGATCCGGGCGGCCCTCAGATGGTGACCGCGGGCGAACCGGGAATCGTCGGCCAGGAGCTGGCCGATCCGGTGCTCCACCCTGCCCAGGGCGTACTGCACCTGGAGCGCCGAGAACGGGTCCACGTCGGGGCGGCGGACGCGTCGGATCGACTCCACCACCCGCGTCGGCCAGGCTGCCATGAGCACCCCCGATCACTCTCGAAGCACGAGCCCCCTCCACGGTAACCCCGCGCCCCGAGCACGCCCAGACGTCGCCACCCCCGACCCGATCCCGCCCCGATCCCGCCCCGCCCCCAACCCGCTCATACTCCCCAGGCGACGGGTGATGCTCCGCAGCTGTCGACAGATTCATCCGATATGACCGTAATGCGTGGTTTGAGTCGCGCGGCTGCGGAGCATCGCGGCAGCGCTCGCCGCCCGACGTCCGCCTCGCCCGACGTCTCACTCACCGTCCAGCTCGAACAGGCCTCGGAGCCCCGGCGTCCCTCCCGTCATGCTCCGCACAGGACACGGCGTTGCCCGGTTTGCCGTATTCGTCCGGTGCTGCGCGGAGCACGAGCAGCTCCCTGGGGAGCATGGGCGGGTTGGGGTCAGGGGGTCTTCTTGGCCGCGGTCTTGGTCGCGGCGGTCTTGGTCGCGGTGGGCTTGGTCGCCGTTGTCTTGGTGGCGGTCTTCTTGGCGGTGGTCTTCTTGGCGGTGGTCTTGGTCGCGGTTGACTTGGTCGCCGTTGTCTTGGTGGCCGTCTTCTTCGCGGCGGTCTTTCGGGCCACACGCTTCACCGGACCCCGGGCCCGCTTCTCGGCCAGCAGCTCGGCCGCACGCTCCAGGGTGATCGACTCGACGGCGTCCGCCTTGCGCAAGGTGGCGTTCGTCGTCCCGTCGGTGACATACGGACCGAACCGGCCGTCCTTGACCTGCACCGGAGCCCCGCTGACCGGATCCACCCCGAGCTCGCGCAACGGCGGCGCAGCCGCAGCACGCCCCCGCTGCTTGGGCTGGGCGTAGATCGCCAGCGCCTCCTCCACGGTGACCGTGAAGATCGACTCCTCGGACGGCAACGAGCGCGAGTCCGTGCCCTTGCGCAGATACGGCCCGTACCTGCCGTTCTGCGCGGTGATCTCCTGCCCACCCTCCGGGTCGATCCCCACCACCCGCGGCAGGGACAGCAACAAGAGCCCCTGTTCCAGGGTCACCGTCGAGGGGTCCATCGAGCGGAACAAGCTGCCGGTGCGGGGCTTGAGACCCTTGGGGGCGTCGTCCTCGAGCACCTCGGTGACATAGGGACCGAAGCGACCCGCCCGCGCCACGATCTGGCGCCCGGACGCCGGGTCGGTGCCCAGCACCCGGTCGCCGCTGTTCTGGGTCGTGAGCAACTCCCGGGCCTTGGCCACGGTCAGCTCGTCCGGCGCGACGTCGTCCGGCACGCTGGCCCTGACCGGCTCCTCACCCTCCCCCTGCCCGGGGACCTCGACGTAGGGGCCGTACCGGCCCACCCGCAGCACGATGCCCTCGCCCAGGTTCACCGTGTTGATGTCCCGGGCGTCGATCTCCCCCAGGCTCTCGACCAGCGGACGCAGTCCCGAACCGTCCTGATCGCCCGCCCCGAAGTAGAACCGCGACAGCCACGACACCCGCTGCTCCTGGCCTCGGGCGATGCGGTCGAGGTCCTCCTCCATGGCGGCGGTGAAGTCGTAGTCGACCAACCGACCGAAGTGCTCCTCGAGCAGGCGGGTGACCGAGAACGCCAGCCAGGTCGGGACCAGCGCCGACCCCTTGGTCGTCACATACCCCCGGTCCTGGATCGTGGTGATGGTCGCCGAGTAGGTCGACGGCCGGCCGATCTCGCGCTCCTCGAGCGCCTTGATCAGGCTGGCCTCGGTGTAGCGCGGCGGAGGCTGGGTCTCGTGCCCGTCCGCGCTCAGTTCGAGAGTGCGCAGCGGATCGCCGATCGCCAGCTCCGGCAGCCGGCGCTCGTCGTCCGGGGCCCCGCCCTTGCCGGTGGAGCGAGTCTCGTCGCTGCCCTCCTCGTAGGCCGCCAGGAACCCGCGGAACGTGATCACAGTTCCGGACGCCGCGAACTCCGCCTCGCGAGCCCGCCGCCCGTCCACCTCGACCCCGAGACCCTCGGACGGCGCGGCGACCAGCCGCACCGAGGCGGTCGACCCCCGGGCGTCGGCCATCTGCGAGGCCACCGTGCGCTTCCAGATCAGCTCGTAGAGCCGGAACTCGTCCCCGCGCAGCTCCCCGGCCACCTGCGCCGGGGTGCGGAAGGAGTCCCCCGAGGGCCGGATCGCCTCATGCGCCTCCTGGGCGTTCTTGGCCTTGTTGGTGTACGTGCGCGGCGCGTTCGGCACGTACTCGGCGCCGTACAGTTCCCGCACCTGCCGCCGGGCCGCGCCGACGGCCTGCTCGGAGAGCACGACCGAGTCGGTACGCATGTAGGTGATGTAGCCGTTCTCGTACAGCGACTGGGCCACCCGCATGGCCTGCCGAGCGGAGAAGCGCAGCTTGCGGCTCGCCTCCTGCTGCAGCGTCGAGGTGGTGAACGGCGCCGCCGGACGCCGGGTGTACGGCTTGGTCTCCACCGAGCGCACGCGGACCGGGGCGTCGCCGAGTGCCTCCACCACGGACGACGCCTGCGCGCCGTCCAGCTGCACCACGCCGGCCCCGCGGGCCGCCGCGGTCAGCACCCCGGAGTCGTCGAAGTCCCGCCCGGTGGCGACCCGGGCGCCGTCCAGACCCACCAGCCGGGCGGTGAACGCCTGGCCGGGCCGATCACCGGTACCGTCAGCGGCCCGCTCCTCGGGGGCGAAGGAGCCTTCGACATCCCAGTAGGACGCCGACCGGAAGGCCATCCGCTCCCGCTCGCGCTCGACCACCATCCGGGTGGCCACCGACTGCACCCGGCCTGCGGACAGGCCCGCCCGGACCTTGCGCCACAACACCGGGGAGACCTCGTAGCCGTACAACCGGTCGAGGATGCGGCGGGTCTCCTGGGCATCGACCAGGCGCTCGTCGAGGGCCCGGGTGTCGTTCAGGGCACGCTGGATGGCCTCGCGGGTGATCTCGTGGAAGACCATGCGGTGCACCGGCACCGTGGGCTGGAGGACCTGCAACAGGTGCCAGGCGATGGCCTCACCCTCGCGGTCCTCGTCGGTGGCCAGGTAGAGCTCGTCCGCTTCCTTCAGCGCCCGCTTGAGCTCGGAGACCTTCTTCTTCTTGTCGGCGTCCACCACGTAGTAGGCGTCGAAACCGTTGTCGACGTCGACGGCGAACTTGCCGTAGGGCCCCTTCTTCATGTCGGCCGGCAGCTCGCTGGGCTGCGGCAGGTCACGGATGTGCCCCACGCTCGCCTCGACCTCGAAACCCGGGCCGAGGTAGCCGGCGATGGTGCGCGCCTTGCTGGGCGACTCGACGATGACGAGTCGGCGAGGGGTGGAGGCCTTGGTGGTGGCCACGCTGCGCCTTTCCGTGACAGATGGAACTCGAGTGGGGCCGTGGGACAGCCCCGCGACGGGGTGGGATCACCCGCGAGGGGCGAGGGTCCGCAGGGTAGCGGCACGAGTGCGGACCGCCATGACGGTAACCCTCCGGTGGGGCAGCGCGGCAATCCGGGACGTCGGGGACCTCGCCGTGGTGGTGCGGGTGTTCGGCCGGCCGGGGGCCTGACGGGGACCTGCCGGGGGCCGGTCGGGGGCCGGTCGGGGGCCTGACGCGGGCCCGTCGGGGCCCGAGTCGGAAGCGATCCGTGTCACACGGAATTGTCGAATCATCGGGCGAAGAAATCACGCACAGTCACAAGCAATCACACGAAGTTGGGCTACGGGGCGATTCGCGGCACTATTAACGGCAGGAAGGTGTCGCCGGAGGCCGAGGCCACGTAGCGTCGTCCCCCGGAGGTCTGACACCATCAACGATCGATCCTGGTGCCCCTCGAGGTCCCGGAGCAGCACCACGAAGGTTACGAGCGCTCAGCGGGGGTTCGGCGGAATCGGGAACGAGTCCAGGCATCACCGCACACCGCTCGCACCCAGGAGGACCCGGTGGCCCGTCATGGTTCGGCAATCGCCGAGCAACCGACCCCGGACGCCCCGATCGAGGTGCCCCGCCGCGTGGGAGGGCCGGCCACCTGGCCGATCCGGCAGAAGCTGATCGCCCTGGCCGCACTGCCCACCGCGGCCGTGATCGGTCTGGTCGGGTTCCTGGTCAGCCAGTCGTTCTCGACCTGGCAGCAGACCACCAAGGCGCAGGTGGACGCCGAGGCACTGATCGCCACCAACACCTACATCTCCGCCGCCAACGCCGAACTCCAGCAGACCTTCGCCCTGCTCCTGCGCAGCCGGGGCGCCGGCACCGAGTTGTCCAACCGGCGCAGCACCACCAACGAGGCACTCAGCGCCCTGGTCACCCGGCTCGAGCAGGCCCCGCCCGGTGGGTGGTCCCCGGAGGTGGCCCGCCAGGTGGCCGCCGTCCAGCAGGTCGGTTCCTCACTCCTGGACGCCAAACCCTCCACCACCGAGGTCCGGGTCCGGCAGCTGATCGACTCGCAGGCCACCCTGCCGGCGGCCAACCCCAAGAGAGTCGGTCTGGCCACGGTGTCCCAGGGCTTCGACGTCCTGCTCGAGCCCGCCCGGGACCTGGCCACCGCACTGTCGGCCGAGCTGGCGGCCAACACCCCCAACCCGCGCACCGTGGACACCGTCTCGGTCCTCGACGCCCTCAACGGGGTGAACACCTCGGCCTCCCAGGAGATGGTGCTGCTCACCACCGCCCTGCGGGACAACCGGGCCAACCCCTCCCAGGTCAACGCCATCCAGCAGGCCTCCGCCGGCCAGGCGAGCCTGCTCGACCTGGCCATCTCCCGGGCCACCGACGCCCAGGCGGCGAGGATCGCCAGCCTCCGGGCCCAGGACGTCGCGATCGCCACCGCGCGCAGCATCGGCGTCGAGGTGGCCAGCGATGGTGACGGCACCACGAACGCGGGCGCCGAACGTGAGGCGCTCGGGTTCTCGGTCAACGCCGGAAAGCGCCTGACCTCCCTGGGCGCCCTGGTCGGCAGCATCGCCCAGGACCTGGCCGACCAGACCGGCTCCGACCGGCGGGCCGCCCTGTTGCGCCTGATCTTCCTGAGCGGCCTGGGCATCACCAGCCTCGTCCTGGTCAGCCTGCTGGTCTCCGGCCTCGGCCGCACCATCACCGGACCGATGCGTCGCCTGCGCAGCGGTGCGGTGGACTCCGCCACGGTGCGGTTGCCGGCGGCCGTCCGCCAGATCGAGCGTGAAGGCCCCGAGGCCGTCGTCGCCGTCCCGCCGGTGCTGCCCCTGGACGCCCGGGTCGGCCCCGAGACCCGCGAGGTCGCCCAGGCACTCGACGGGCTGACCGCCGAGGCGATCCGGCTGGCCACCTCACAGGTGCGCCTGCGGCAGTCGCTGGACGAGGCCTTCGTCAGCATGTCCCGCCGCAGCCAGTCGATGGTCGAGAAGCAGCTGGCCATCATCGACGAGCTGGAGAGCACCGAGGAGGACCCGGAACAACTGCGCAACCTGTTCCGGCTGGACCACCTCGCCGCCCGGATGCGCCGCTACAACGACAACCTGTTGGTCCTGGCCGGCTCGGCGGTGCGCACCCGCAGCGCCGCACCGGTGGCCATCGCCGACGTCTTCCGCGCCGCGACCTCCGAGATGGAGCAGTACGAGCGGGTCCGCCTGCAGCCGCTGTCCGGGGCCTCGGTGGCCGGCGCCACGGCCGGTGGGTTGATCCACCTGCTCGCCGAGCTGCTGGACAACGCCGCCATGTACTCCCCTCCCACCAGCCCGATCGTGCTGGCTGCGGCGTTCACCCACGACGGTGGACTGAAGCTCGAGGTGACCGATTCCGGTGTCGGCATCCCGCCGGCGGAGCTGGCCGACCTGAACGCCCGGCTCGCGATGCCCGGCACCATCGACACCCAGGTGCCCTCCCGGATGGGTCTGTACGTGGTCGCCCGGCTCGCCCAGCGCGGCGGGTTCGTGGTCCGGCTGTCCGCCCGGCCACAGGCGGCCGGCACGGTGGCCGAGGTGCTGGTCCCCCGCGCCCAGGTGCTCGGCGCCCCCACCGGACCGCTGGACACGATCGTGCCCGCTGCCGCGCCGTCCGCCCCGCTGGCGCAGGCCCTGGAGAGCCCCCGGCTGCCGGCGCAGCACAGCGCACCGGCCGCAACCCCGATGGGTGGGCTCACCCGGCCCGTCCGGCCCGCCCCGCGTCCGGACGGTCCCCCGGTGCAGCCCACCCCGACGCACGCGGCTCCCCCGGCCGCCGCCGGGACCTCGCCCGGGCTGACCACCACCGGGCTGCCCTCGCGACGTCCGGGCGCTGCCCTTGCGGGCAACCCGCTGGGCGCAGCCGCGGGGGCCGCCCCGGCTCCCACCGCCCGGGCAACGCCGCCCCGCGAGGCACCGGCGCCGGCCCGCTCACCCCAGGCGGTCCCGCAGGGCCCGCCCAGCAGCGCACCCGAGGGATCGGGTGCCCGCAACGGGGCCGCCGCGGGCCTGGACGCCGCCCGGCGCCGCGCCGACCATGCACCCGGCGACCTCCCCCGGCGGACACCGGGCTCCAATGCCGGGCTCGGCACCCCGTTCATGCCACCCGGCACCTCGGCCCCCGCCAATGGCTCGGATTCGCCCGGGGCCTTCGAGCCGCCGGCCGCGCGCCGGAGCTCTGACGGCCGCGACGTGCCCCTGTCGGCACCGGGACGACGTCCCGGCGCCCGGCCGCTGCCGGTTCGCGCGCCGGGGCAGCCCGGCGGCGGGCCGGCCCTGGGGCCGTCAGCGGCGACCGCGGTCGCCGCCGCCGCCTCGGCCAGACCCCGGCCGACCGCTCCTCTGCCGGACAGCGGCCTGTTCGCCGCCGCCACTCGGGCGCCGGCCGAGGCCGCTGCGGCCGTGACCGAGCAGGCCCCAGCGGCAGAGGCCAGGGCGTCGGCCGACACCGCGACGCCGGACGCCGGGCCGGAGGTCCTGGCTCGGGCCGCGGCTCACCCGGTGGCCCCGCCGGCCGCTCCGCCGGTCGCTCCCGCGCCGACGGCGCCCCCCTCATCGGCACCCTCATCGGCACCGGGATCAGGGCTGGGATCAGCGCTGCCGAAGCGGACCCCCGGCGCGGCCGGCAGCCCCCCGGCACCCGCACGACCCGCTGCGGATCTGCCCCCCACGCCGTTGCGGCCGTCAGGTCCCGCCGCGATGCCCGCGCCGCCGGACTCCCCCTCGCGGCCCGGGCAGCAGCCGGGCACCCCGCTTGCCCCGGCTGCGGGTCCGAGCATCGCCCCGGCAGCCTCACCGGCTCGCCCTGCTCCCTCGGTACCCTCACCGTTCGAGGTGGAGGCCCGGGCGGCCGCAGCCGAGTCCAGTGCCCGGTTCGTCCCGCCGGGCTCGTCCAACCCGTTGATCGGCTCCACCGGAGCGACCCGCGCCCAGACGCCGATCTTCGACTCGATCTCGGTGTGGTTCTCCGACGACCAGACCGCTCACCTGAGCCGGGCCGGGGAGCCTGCCCAGGTGATCGACCTGCGGGACGGTGCCGCCCGCAGCTCGGCGCCCCCCGCGACGAGCCCCGCCCCGGCACTGCCGGACGAGCGACCGGCCTCACCCAACCGGTGGGCGAGCCTGGGTGACCAGCGCTGGATCGCCGCGAACCTGCGCGCCGCGGCCCCGCCGGAGATCGCCGGGAACACCACCACCGGCCTCCCGCGGCGCCGTCCGGGGGCCAATCTGCTGCCCTCTGCCTCGGCTGCCGCCGGAGCGCCGACCGCCGCCACCGGTGGCCTGGCACGTCGCACGGACGCCGAGTCGGTGCGGGGACGGCTGGGCAGCTATCAGCGTGGGCTCAGTTCGGCCCGGCGAGCCCGCCATCTGCCGCCGGAATCGGGCGGTTTGTTCCACGGGGGAACGGAAGCCGGTACCGGCCGTCAAGGAGGAGATTCGTGAGCGTAGGGACGGGAGCCGACGTCGCATGGCTCGTCGACGGGTTCACCCAGAGGGTGCCCGGAGTCGCCCATGCCGCCGTGGTCTCCGCCGACGGTTTGCTGATGGCGAGTTCGGCCGGTCTCCCTCGTGACCGCGCCGACCAGCTGTCCGCGGTCGCCTCCGGCCTGGGCAGCCTCACCAACGGCGCCGCACGCTGTTTCTCAGCCGGGTCGGTCGTACAGACCGTGGTGGAGATGCAGGGTGGATTCCTGCTGCTGATGGCCATCTCGGACGGCTCGTGGCTCGCGGTGCTGGCGTCCCCGACCTCGGACATCGGCCTGGTGGGATACGAGATGACCATGCTGGTCGACCGAGTCGGCGACCACCTGTCACCCGAGCTGCGCCGCGCCGAGTCCGACTGGGCCGGTCGGGCCTGAGAGCCGGAGAGTCGAGACGATGACCAGACCTCCCCGCCCGGACGGGACTGATCCGCCCCCGCCGGCTGCGCGCAACCGGCGCGTCCACCGTGTGGGGGACGCCGTGCGCCGCCGGTCGACGCTCAACATCACCTCGACCCTGATCCCGATCGAGGTGCCGGACGGCCAGGCGGCACCCACGACCGAGCAGGACTCGACGCCCGCGGTGGCGGGGACGCCGGAATCGGCGGTCAGCACGCCCACCGTGATCACTCCCGGGGTGACCCCGGGAGTCCTCGCGGCGGACGGCGGCCCCCACACCGTGTCGCAGCCCGCCGTCCCGGCCGGCTACGACACGCCTCTGACCGACGCTCAGGGCATCGACGCCCCACCCCCCGGCGAGACCGGTGCCCGGGCACACCACCACGTGGCGGAGTCGGACTGGATGGCCGCCGCACGTCAGCAGGCCGAGCTCGCCAGCCACCGCGACAGTGTCTCTTCCACCTGGGTGCCCGGGGCCGGACTGGAGGAGGACCTGGAGATCGACCTGACCGGTTCGGCATCCCTGGTCCGTCCCTACGCACGCACCGGCGGGCGCACCCGACCGGTGCGTGACCTGGACCTGGAGGCGCTGGTCAGGACCACCCTGGCAGGCAAGGAGGCCTCCACCAGCCCGTGGCTGACACCCGAGCACACCAGCATCATCGAGATGTGCAGCGGCACGGTGTCGGTGGCCGAGATCGCCGCCCGGCTCGCCGTGCCACTCGGTGTGGCCCGCGTGATCATCGCCGACATGATGGACCTGGGTCTGGTCGAGGTCATGAAGACCTCGGCAACCGATGGTGACGAACGTGATCCCGACTTCCTGAGGAGAGTACTCAGTGGCCTTCAGCGGCTCTGACGCGCGGCCGACCCGGTCGACCAAGATCGTCATCTCCGGCGGGTTCGGGGCTGGCAAGACCACGTTCGTGGGCGCAGTCTCCGAGATCGTGCCGCTGCGCACCGAGGCCGTGATGACCGCGGCGAGCTCGGGCGTGGACGACCTGTCCGCCACGCCCCACAAGACCACGACCACCGTCGCCATGGACTTCGGCCGGATCTCCATCGACGACCAGCTCGTGCTCTACCTGTTCGGCTCCCCGGGGCAGAACCGGTTCTGGTTCATGTGGGACGACCTGGTGCGCGGCGCGATCGGCGCCATCGTGCTGGTGGACACGCGCCGGTTGGAGGACTGCTTCGGCCCCATCGACTTCTTCGAGGCGCGTGGGTTGCCGTTCATCGTGGCGATCAACGCCTTCGACGGGCAGTTGCCGCACGCCCCCGAGGCGGTCCGCGACGCCCTTCAGCTGTCCGAGGACACCCCGGTGATCGTCTGTGATGCCCGGGACAAGGAGTCGGCCAAGCAGGCGTTGATCTCTGTGGTGGAGCACGCCCTGCGCACGTGGTCCAAGATGGCCCCGCAGTCCGCCGCCGCCACTGCCGTGCGCTGAGGTCGATCCCGGACGGCGATCGGTTCCGGGGGAGATCCGGAGCCAGGATCCCTGGAGTACGGCGAAGGGCCCCTCCCGTCTCGGACGGGAGGGGCCCTTCGCCGTACTGGACTGTCAGGCGCCTGCAGCGGCCGGCACCTCGTCGTGCATCGCGGACGCCCGACGCTTGGAGACGGTCACCGCGCCCACGATCACCGTGATCGCGATCAGGGCGACGACGGCCCGAACCGCGGTGTTGGCGGAGTACTGGATGATCGCCGGGGCGATCAGCACGGACACCAGGTTCATCACCTTGATCAGCGGGTTGATGGACGGGCCGGCGGTGTCCTTGAACGGGTCACCGACGGTGTCACCGATGACGGTGGCGGCGTGGGCGTCGGAGCCCTTGCCACCGTGCTTGCCGTCCTCCACCAGCTTCTTGGCGTTGTCCCAGGCACCACCGGAGTTGGCCAGGAACACCGCCATCAGGACGCCGGTGCCGATGGCGCCGGCCAGGTAGCCGGCCAGGGCACCCACACCGAGGCCGAAACCGACGGCGATCGGGGCCATGGCGGCGAGCAGGCCCGGGGTCGCCAGCTCGCGCAGCGAGTCCCGGGTACAGATGTCCACGACCTTGCCGTAGTCCGGCTTGACCGAGAAGTCCATGATCCCGGGGTTGTCCTTGAACTGCCGGCGAACCTCGAACACGATGGCGCCCGCAGCCCGGGTCACGGCGTCGATGGCCAGGCCCGAGAACAGGAACACCACGGCTGCACCGATCATCAGGCCCACCAGGACGTTCGGCGAGACCACCTGGTAGATCAGGTCCGCGTTCCCGACGACGTCCTTCACCTCCTGCGAGGCGTTGGCCAGAGCGGTGGTCACCGCGTCGTTGTAGGAGCCGAACAGAGCCGTCGCGGCCAGAACGGCGGTCGCGATGGCGATGCCCTTGGTGATCGCCTTGGTGGTGTTACCCACGGCGTCGAGCTCGGTGAGGATCTGAGCGCCCTCACCGCTGACGTCGCCCGACATCTCGGCGATGCCCTGGGCGTTGTCGCTGACCGGGCCGAAGGTGTCCATGGCCACGATCACGCCGACCGTGGTCAGCAGGCCACACCCGGCGAGGGCGATCAGGAAGAGCGACAGGATGACCGAACCGCCACCGAGCAGGTAGGCGGCGTAGACCGCGGCACCGATCGTCACCGAGGTGTAGACCGCCGACTCCAGGCCGACGCCGATACCGGAGAGCACGACCGTGGCCGCACCGGTCAGCGCCGTGTCCGCCACGTTGTGTGTCGGCGGGTGGTCGGTTCCGGTGAAGTACCCGGTCAACCACAGGATCACCGCGGCCAGCACGATGCCGAGCAGCACGGCGCCGATCGCCAACAGGCGCGGGTCGCCGTCCAGTTCGGCGATCGTCGGGTTCACGTCGGACAGGCCGGCGAAGGTCGACGGCAGGTAGGCGTAGGCAGCCACGGCGCACAGAAGGGCCGAGATCACGGCGGACAAGTAGAAGCCGCGGTTGATCGCCTGAAGCCCGCCCTCTCCCTGGCGGGGCTTGGTCAGGTAGACCCCCATGGCGGCCGTGATCGCACCGATGGCCGGCACGATCAGCGGGAACACCAGACCCTCGGTGCCGAAGGCTGCCTTGCCCAGGATCAGCGCGGCGACCAGGGTCACGGCGTAGGACTCGAACAGGTCCGCGGCCATCCCGGCGCAGTCACCCACGTTGTCACCGACGTTGTCGGCGATGGTGGCGGCGTTGCGCGGGTCGTCCTCGGGGATGCCCTGCTCGACCTTGCCGACCAGGTCGGCGCCGACGTCCGCGGCCTTGGTGAAGATGCCGCCACCGACCCTCATGAACATGGCGAGCAGAGCGGCGCCGAAGCCGAAGCCCTCGAGCACCGCCGGGGCGTCGCCCCGGTAGATCAGGACGACGACGCTGGCGCCGAGCAGACCGAGCCCGACGGTCGCCATGCCGACCACACCACCGGTGCGGAAGGCAACCCGCATACCGTTGTCGCGGCCATTGGGCTCACGGGCCGCCGCGGCCACCCGCAGGTTCGCGCGCACTGCCAGGGTCATGCCCAGGTAGCCGATGGTGGCGGAGAAGACAGCCCCCACGACGAAGAAGATGCTGCGCCCGATCAGGATCGAGTTGTCATCCGCCGGGAGCAGGAAGAGCAGGGCAAAGACGAGGACGACGAACGCCGCCAGGGTCTTGAACTGCCGGTTGAGGTATGCCGCAGCACCTTCCTGAACGGCACGCGCGATGGTCTTCATGTTCTCGGTGCCCTCACCTGCGGCGAGAACCTGACCCCGGAACATCGCGGCCATGCCGAGCGAGAGCCCGGCAATCACGGCCACGACAGCAACCAGGGTCATGTTTCCGCCGGCAAGGGCTACCGCCTGGCCGTCTGCGGCCTGGGCGCTACCCAGCATCCGTCCTCCTCGACGTGTGCGTGCACTCCCGCCCAGGATGGGGGCTGCCGGTCACGTACCGATCAGATGCTGGACGGGGCATAGCGGCGCATCAGGTGACAACCTGTGCGGTGAACGCCGCGCAGTCTACGGAAAGTGACCGCACGGGCAAAAGACCGGCGCCTGTGACCTAATCCATGGCAACGCCGAGGTTTCGAGATGGCAACAGTCATACCAATCTGCGGCGTAACGCGTCACACTCACCGGTTCCGCCGGAGTCTTCCGACTGGTCCCCTGGCGTGGCGATGGCGTGGCGTAACCGGTTCGCGCTGCGCATCTCCCGGCGAACGGCCTCGGCGCTGGGTCTGGCGAACGGCCGGCAGCTCAGGCGAGTTGCCACCCGAGCTCGACCGTCTCACAGCCATCGGACTGCGCTCTCGTGATGCTCAGAGTGTCGGCCAATGCCTCGGCCACTGCCATCGTGACCGGGTCGTCCGGCAACTCGACGGCCCCGGCGGGGTCGGTGACCATGACCCGGACCAGCGGCCCGGCATCCTGGATCTCGACCCGTATTCGCCACGGCGTCGAGCCGTGCGCCGCGGCGACCGTCTCGGGCGGCGCCAACGGCCCGGACGACCCCGCCGGGGACATCGCACTGCCGGCCACCCCGAGTGCGGTCGTCACGGGTACGACCGCGACCGGTGACGTCGCCTGGGTGCTGCTCGCACACCGGCTGACGGCTCGGGCGCAGATCTCGCCCACGGCCAACCGGACGTCCTCGAGGCGTGCCTCGCCCACTCCGGCGCGCCGCGCCACGGCGACCACCACCAGACGTGCGGTCCGCACGTGCTCGGCCGCCGGGGAGAAGGTCAGGACCACGGGCGGCATGGCGGGGGATCAGCGGTCGGCGGCGGTGGGTGAATCCGGCGCGGCCAACGCCTCGTCAACAGTCGCGTGGATCGGGAACACCTTCGTCAGGCCGGTGATCCGGAAGACCTTGAGGATCTTCTCCTGGGTGCAGACCAGGTGCAACGAGCCGTCCTGGGTACGCACTCGGTTGAGACCACCGACCAGTACCCCGAGCCCGGTGGAATCCATGAAGTCGACCTTGGACAGATCGACCACCAGCCGGTAGTGGCCGGCGGCGACCAGGTCGTTGATGCGCTCGCGCAGGGCCGGGGCGGTGTAGACGTCGATCTCGCCGACCACCGAGACGATGGACCGCCCACCCTCCTCCCGGCTGGTGACGCTCAGATCCACTGGTACTCCCCTGGTCATGGTTGGCGCGGGATCGCGCAGCGCGTTCGGACTACAGCCAACTGTTACCTCACGTCGCATTCAACACCATGGAGCGCCCGGATCGTCCTGCAGGTCCGGTCGGTCACGTCAGTCAGACTGGGACGGTGAGCGCCCCGGTGATCCCCCCGTACCGGGTCGTCGCCTCCGGCAGGGCCGAGCGGGTGCTGCACGTGCACACCGTTCCCGCTCGAACCGGGGAGCGAAACCCCTGGCCCGCGTGGGTCGACCCCACCGTCGCCGAGGCCTTCGAGCGCTGTGGGGTCAGCCTGCCGTGGCGCCATCAGGCACTCGCGGCGGACGCTGCCTGGCAGGGCCGGCACGTCGCCGTGGCCACCGGAACGGCGTCGGGCAAGTCGCTGATCTACCAGAGCGTGGCCCTGAGCTCGGCCCGCATCCCCCGCGGCGTCCGCGGAGGCAGCACGCTGTACGTGGCGCCCACCAAGGCGCTCGCCGCCGATCAGGTGGCCGCCCTGGACCGGCTGGCCGTCCCCGGCGTCAGGGCGGCCACCTACGACGGTGACACCCCGGCCGATCAACGGCGCTGGATTCGAGACCACGCTCAGATCGTGCTCACCAACCCTGACCTGGTGCACCACTCCCTGCTCCCCGGCCACCCTCGGTGGGCCTCGTTCCTGCGTCGTCTGCAGTTCGTCGTCCTGGACGAGGCCCATCACTATCGCGGGCTGTTCGGCTCGCACGTGGCGGTGATCGTTCGGCGCCTGCGCCGCGTGGCCCGGCACTACGGCGCCGACCCGGTCTTCCTCACGTTCTCGGCCACGGCGGCCGACCCCGAGGGAACGGCTGCTGACCTGACCGGCATCGACCAGGAGCTGTTCCACGTGGTCTCCGACGACCACTCCCCCCGGGGCCGGACCACCTTCCTGCTCTGGGAACCGCCGCTGGTATCGGGCGGCGGCGAGAACGGAGCGCCCACCCGGCGCAGTGTCACCTCCGAAGCAGCCGAACTGCTCACCGATCTGGTGGCGTCCGGCATCCCGACACTGGCATTCGTGGCCTCGCGACGGGGTGTCGAGACAGTCGCATCCACCACCCGTCGGCTGCTCGCCGAGGTCGACCCGAGGTTGCCCCACCAGGTGGCGGCCTATCGCGGTGGATACCTGCCCGAAGAGCGCCGCGCGCTCGAGGCCGACCTGCGAGCGGGCCGCCTGCTCGGGCTGGCCGCGACGAACGCGCTCGAGCTGGGCATCGACGTCTCGGGTCTGGACGCGGTACTGATCTGCGGATGGCCCGGGCGACGAGCGTCGCTCTGGCAACAGGCGGGTCGCGCCGGGCGGGACGGTCAGGAGGCGCTGGCCGTCCTGGTGGCCCGGGACGATCCCCTGGACACCTACCTGGTCCACCACCCCGAGGCGATCTTCGGGCGCTCGGTGGAGGCAACGGTGCTCGACCCTGGCAACCCGTACGTCTTGGCTCCTCACCTGTGCGCGGCGGCGGCCGAGCTGCCGTTGGTCCCAGCGGAGGTGGACGGGTTCGGGCCGCACACCGTCCCGGTGCTGCAGACCCTGGTCGATCGGGGACTGCTGCGGCGGCGCGCCCGTGGGTGGTACTGGCCCCGCACCGACCCGGCCACCCCGCTGGCCGACCTGCGCGGCGCCGGGGGCGAAGCCGTCCGGATCGTGGACCCCACGACCGGTCGCGTGCTGGGCACCGTGGACGCCGCGGCGTCCCACCACACGGTTCACACCGGTGCGGTGTACCTCCACCAGGGTGAGCCGTGGCGGGTGATCGAGCTCGACCTGGACACCCGGCTGGCGCTGGTTGAGCCCACCGACGGTCGGATCGTGACCCATGCCCGGGAACGGACGGACGTGCGGCTGCTGGCCGAGCAGCGACATCGCCGTTGGGGCGCGGTGCGCCTGTCCACCGGGACGGTGGAGGTGACCTCCCAGGTGGTCTCGTTCCTGCGGAGATCGGCTCTCGACCACCGGGTCCTCGGGGAGGAGCCCCTGGACCTGCCTCCCCGGCAGCTGCGCACCACCGCGGTCTGGTGGACCGTGCCGGCGGAGGTACTGGCCACGGCGGGCGTCGAGGCCGAGAGGATCCCGGGAGCGGCCCACGCGGCCGAGCACGCCGCCATCGGCATGCTGCCCCTGGTGGCCACGTGCGACCGGTGGGACATCGGCGGGGTCTCCACCGCCCTGCACCCGCACACCGGTCTGCCCACGATCGTGGTCCACGACGGGCACCCCGGTGGTGCCGGGTTCGCCGAGCGCGGGTTCGCCGCCGCCCGGACGTGGTTGGGGGCGACCGCCACGGTGGTGCGGGACTGCGAGTGCGAGAGCGGTTGCCCGTCCTGCGTTCAGTCGCCCAAGTGCGGTAACGGCAACGACCCGCTGGACAAGGGGGGCGCCGCTCGGCTGCTGGACGCCGTCCTGGCCGACGCCGATCAGGACCGGTGAGGCCGCCGGGTCGAGCAGGCCGGCCGCCACGGCCGGTGGCTGACCGGCACGGGCACGGCCGGTTGCCTCGCCAACAAGTCCCCCCAGCGAACCTCGCCCGGCTGCCACCGGCATCACGACGGTCACGCTGACACTGCCGTCGCGGCCCACAGCACACCTCAGGAGCCGTCCGCCGTTCAGCTCGGCCAGCTGGACTGCCCGGGCGCACGAGGGCGGATCGAGCGCCGCCGCACCCAAGGCGGCGAGATCGGCCGCCGAGGTCGCCCGATGCCGAGCCGCGAGCACCTGCCCGGCCTCGGCGATCAGCATCACCAGCAGACACCCGGCGAGCACCACGCCGAGCAACAGGACGGTGCCACTGCCCTCCTCGGCTCTCCCCGGGCCCTGGCCTCCGGCTTCCTCGGGCGGTCGCCGGGTCGGCGCGATCACGACTCTGCCGTGAGTTCGCGAGGGCCTGTGGCCGTGCTGGAGACCGGAACGGTCGGGCCACCGGGGAGCGGCAGCCGCACCACGGCGCTCACGGTGACCGTCACGGTGCCGGCCGTCGCGCCGAGGGTCACCCGGGCGGCTGGCGGACCGGCCGAGACCGCCGCCGCCACCGCGACCGGGTCGGGCTCCCCCCGAGCGGCGATTCGAGCGGCTGCCCTGGCCGCATCCACGCACTGGATCTGGGCGGACACCACCCGGGCCGCCCCGACCCCGACGGCGAGCATCAGCATGACCGCCGGCAGGGCCAGCGCCAGTTCGGCGGTCACAGTTCCGGCCTCGTCCCGCCGGGCCGAGGCCGAGGCGACACCCGGGCGGGTCACCTCAGGTCACCGACAACGCGCGGGTGATGATGCCCATTACCAGTTCGCGGACCTCGCTGCCACGCAGCAGGGTGAGCAGCAGAGCGGCGAAGCCGCACGCGGCGAGGGTGGCGATGGCGTACTCCGCAGTGGCCATTCCGGCATCGCGGTCCGCCCGTCGTCGCGAGAGACTCACGCCCCGGACTTCGCGCAGGACTCCTCGTCGGCGAGTGATCGAGTGGTTCACAGTGGTCCTCTCCTCCGGCCGTTCGTGGCCGTTCCGGCCGCCCATCGGGGGCGGCTCGTCGACTGTCCGCCGGCGACCCGCGCCCCGTCGGAGGCGGCGGGCCGGCTGTGGACAGTGGGGCGACGATCCGGGTGTGGGGACGCAACGACGCCGCCGTGGCGACCGAGGTGACCCCACATCCCGGCGTCACCGAAGATCACCGAACAATCCGAGGACCAGGGGAACCACGGTGAGCACGATGAACGCGGGCAGAAGACACAGCCCCACCGGGAGCACCCCGAGCACACCGAGTCGTTGCGCGGCGCTCGCCCGCGCACCCGCCTGCCGGCGCCGCTGTTCGGCCGCAGCCGCCCTGACGATGGCCGCCGGGGCGATCCCCGTGCGATCGGCCAGCTGAAGGGCCTCGAGCAGCTCGACGGCCGCGGCGTCGTCCGCCCACGAGCCTCCGGGAGCCTCTTCCTCCAGAGCTGCCAGCGCCGAGTCGATCGGCAGCCCCGCCTCGAGCAGGGACACCAGGAGGTCAGCCGCGATCACCACCGGCAACCGGTCGCCCGCGATGCCCCACGACTCCGCCGCCGGCATGAAGCCGGGTCCTCGCCGCTGCGACCTGCGTACCGGGTCGGCACCGACACCACCGCGGGTGGGTGGACGCCGCCCGAGGAGCGACCGCAGCGACCGTCCGCGCACGGGGCCGCTGACCAGCCCTACCAGGAGCACCAGGCCACCACACACCCACGCCCACCACTGCGAGGACAGGATGGCGATCACTGCGCCGGCTCAGCGGTATCGGCCCGACGGACCAATCGATGCGACCATGACCTGCCGATCCACCACAGCACAGCCCCCGTGACCAGACAGACCCGGCCGGCACCCGTGCCGAACAGGACCCCGAGCGTGCCCGCGTCTGTCAGCGTCCCCAGCCCCAGCCCTGCCAGGGGCAGCCAGCTCAGCACCGTGGCGGTGGCCCGTGGTCCGGCCAGCGCCGCATCGCGCTCCCGCTCGGCCTGCAGGTCGGCCCGGATGGCCTCGGCGAGTCCGTCCAGCACCCGGGCCAAGGGCGCCCCGGTGCGCTCCGAGACCCCCCAGGCGGTGGCCAACCAGTCCAGGGCACGGCGGCCGTGCGCGTCGGCCCTGCCCTGAGCGCCCAGCAGCCGAGCGGCCCGGCGCAGCCCGTCGGCCCCCGTTCCACCCAGGGAGGTCTCGGCGATCAGGCACCGGGCCACGTACCCGGGGACGCCCGGGCGCTCCCCGAGCACCCGCCACAGCTGATCGGGAGGCAGTCCCGCCCGCGACAGGGCCGCGACCCGATCGGCCAGGACGGCCACCTCGGATCCGGTCAGCGTCCCGTGCGGGGCGGCCGACGTCGTCGACCCGGGTGTCCCTGCTCCCCGGCCGGGACCGGCGGCGGCCCCCCGACCGAGGTGGGACAGGTGGGACAGGTGGGCCGGTCCGGGCCGGGCCACGAGCACCGCGAGCGCGATCGACACCCCAGCCGCGACAGCGCTCGGACCACCGTCCACGATCACCCTGGGCCCTGCCGGGTCGCCTGGCCCTGCCCGAGCAGTCCCAGGCGCCGCGCCAGCGTCGGCCACCCGGGGCCGGTGCAGGTCCCACCGGCCGGCGTCCGCTGCAGTGCGGGCTCGACCACGAGCCTGCCCGCCGGGTCGGCGCCCACGGTGGCCACCTCCACCACCTCGCGCCGCGCCCCGGCGCGCCGCACATGGACCAGCACATCCAGGGCCGCCGAGGCCTGGGCGTGGACGCCCTCCCGACTCAGCCCGGCCACCAGCCCGAGCGCCTCCAGCCGGGCCGGGACCTCCACTGCCGCATTGGCGTGCAGGGTGCCGCAACCCCCCGAGTGGCCGGTGTTCAGCGCCGCCAGCAGGTCGCGGACCTCGACACCCCGGCACTCACCGACCACCAGACGATCCGGCCGCATCCGCAGCGCCTGACGGACGAGCACATCGAGACCCACCTCGCCTCGGCCCTCGACGTTGGCATGTCGGGCCTCCAACCGGACGACGTGCGGGTGCCGGGGGCGCAGTTCCCCGACGTCCTCGACCAGGACCAGGCGCTCACTCGACGGGACCAGGGAGAGCAGGGCGGCCAACAGGGTGGTCTTGCCGGCTCCCGTTCCCCCGGTCACCAGGAAGGCGGCGCGGGCTCGCACCAGGGCCAGCATCACCTCCCGCCAGTCGGCAGGCAGGCTGCCGCCGGCGACCAGGTCGTCGATCCCGGACGGACCACCTCGCAAGGTGCGCAGGCTGATGTGGGTTCCCTCGGGAGCCACGGGGGGCACCACGGCGTGCAGCCGGATGCCGCCGGGCAGCCGGGCGTCCACCCACGGCAGGCTCTCGTCCAGGCGACGTCCCGCCAGTGCCGCCAGTCGAACGGCCAGCGCGCGCACCGCGGGTTCACCGCCCGGGAGTTCGCCCTCCTCGACCAGCCCCTGACCGCGATCCACCCAGATCCGGCCGCCGCCGTTGACCAGGACGTCGGTGACGCCGCCGTCCTGGACCCAGTGCTGCAACGAGCCCAGTCCCTGCGTGTGCTCGTGGACGGCCGCCACCGCCCGGCGCAGGTCGTGGGCTCCGAGCAGCCGACCCTGTTCGGCGCTCACCGCGCCGACGCCGTCCACCAACCGGGCTCCCACCGGCTCCGGGCCACCACCGAGGTGGGCACGCAATGGTCCGAGCAGCCGGTTCGCCGCACCCGTCGAGCTCTCCACGGCCCCGCCGCCACCGCCGTGACCCATCACCGCGCGACCCGTCGCTCGTCGGATCGGCGGTGTGGCCGGATCCCTGCGTCCTCGAACGCACCGTCCCGCCCGGAGTCCTCGACCGTCTCGGACAGCAGCCGCCGACAGAGCAATCCGAGGGGACCCCGGGGACGCACCGGGGGCGCCAGACCCTGGTCGAGAGCGCCGGCCAGGCCGGGCTCGGCCCGCAGGTCCGCTGCCAACGGAAGGGCCAGCGCGTCCGCCACGGCCTGGGGGGTCAGCCCGGTGGGCGCGGGACCACGCACCACCAACCGCACCTGCGGGCACAGGGGTTCGATCGCGGCGACCAGACGCCCAGCGGCCGCACCGGCGCGCACCTCGGCCGGCACCACGAGCAGCACCTCGCCGGTGTGCCGCAGAGCGGCCCTGGTCAGGTCATCCACCTGCCGGGGCAGGTCGATGACCACCAGGGAGCTCTCCCGACCGGCCGCATCCAGCACCGCCTCGACCGCCTCGACCCCGGCTCGGAACTCCCCGACCCGGTCGAAGGTCAGGAAGCCCACCCCGCACGCGCGCGGCAGTCCGGCATCGAGCAGTCCCGGCTGGAGCCGGCCGCGTACCGCCGCCAGGTCCTCCCAGCGCAGCCCCGACTCCAGCTCACCCCCGAGTACCAGGTCGACCCCGCCGCCGAGAGAATCGAGATCGATCAACATCGGCCGCATCCGGTCCCTGGCCGCCGTGACCGCCAGGGCGACCGCCAGGGTGCTGGCCCCGGCGCCGCCCCGGCCACCGATCACCCCGATCACGCGGGCGCGACGCCGTCCCGAGGCCGCATCGAGCAACCGGTCCAGCAACCAGGCCTCGGCCTCCGGAAGGACGGCCACGTGTTCGGCGCCGACAGCCAGGGCCTGCTGCCAGGTCGACGGCGGCGGGTCGCCGGTGGCCACCACCACCACCCGGGCCCGTCGGGCGATGATCGGGGACCGGCCGGTCGGCCCATCGGCTGTCGGCAGCCGATCGGTCCCCAGCAGCACCAGGTCCCCCGCCGGGGCTCGGTCCGAGGCGCTGGAGCGCACCAGGACCGCCCCGGCGGCCGCGGCGAGCACGTCGAGCCGCCGCAGGAGCTCGGCGTCGTCGCTCACCACGGCGATCGTCGGGCGGCGACCCGCGGGGGCGGTTCGGGCGCCGTCGGCACCGAGGGGATGGGCAGCGAACTGCCCGGGCTCGGAGCGGCGGACGGCGTCACGTTCACTCGGGGATCTGTTCGGCACGGCGGACCTCCCTCGGGGACGCCGTGAGGCTGCTCCCGCGGAGGGTCCCGCCACCAGTGCGCCGGGACGGGCTGTGGACGAGGTGGCGATCCGGCCGCTCTGGGGACGTCAGGTCCCGCTCGTTGCGACTCCCGGCAGGACTCGCGCATCCACCTGGGGAAGGACCGGGGCGTCCCCGGCCGGGATGACCCGCACACGGAGACGGCCCCCGCTGGGGGGAGCGGGGGCCGTCAAAGCAGTCCGGCTCGGGGGGGAGGAGTCGGAACCGCTACGGCCCGAAGGCCGTAGGCAGCAGTGTGTACTGCCGACGAATCGGCTGCAAGCGGCCCTGCTCATTTCGTCCGGACGCGAGCGATTTCGTGGTCCAGGAGTCCCCGGACGGCCGAGCCGATCAGTCCACGGGGCAGTGTCGGGGGGTCGACCTATCCTGGGTCGTATGTCACGGCCGGCGGCGTTCTTCGATCTCGACAAGACGATCATCGCGCGGTCGAGCCTGTTCGCCTTCTCCCGACCCTTCCGAGCCGGCGGGCTGATCACCCGGCGCACCGTCGTCCGCAACGCCTATGCGCACTTCTTCTACCAGGTCGGCGGCGCCGATCACGATCAGATCGAGCGCACCCGGGAGTACCTGACCGCCCTGGTGACCGGCTGGGACGTCCAGCAGGTGCGGGACATCGTCGCCGAGACGCTCGAGCAGCAGATCGTGCCGGTGGTCTATCGCGAGGCCACGGCGCTGATCGACGAGCACCACGCCGCGGGGCGTGACGTGGTCATCGTCTCCTCCTCCGGGGCCGAGGTGGTCGAGCCGATCGGCGCCCTGCTCGGCGCCGACCGGGTCCTGGCGACCCGCATGGTCGTGGCCGAGGGGCGCTACACCGGCGAGATCGCGTTCTACGCCTACGGCCCCAACAAGGCCGTCGCCGTCCGCGAACTGGCCGAGCGCGAGGGGTATGACCTGGCGGCCAGCTTCGCCTACAGCGACTCGTTCACCGACCTCCCACTGCTCGAGACGGTCGGGCACCCGTCAGCGGTCAACCCCGACCGGGCGTTGCGCAAGGAAGCCGCCACCCGAGGCTGGCCTGTGCTCGATTTCACCCAGCCGGTCAGCCTGCGCGATCGGCTCGGCCAGGTGAACGCCCCGCCGCGGCCGGTGGTGCTCGCCACCGGCGCCGTGGCCGGAGGCGCCGCCGCCGCCACCCTGGCGTACCTGGTCAACCGTCGCCGTACCCCTCCCGCCGGCTGAGCCGGCGCTGCCGGGGAGGAGTCGATGAGCCGGGAGGTGCTCGGGGACGATGACGACCTCGGCACGGGCGTGGCCGATCACCCCGACCTCCACCTCGACCCGCCGTCCCGCCTCACCGTGCCCCTGCTCCCACCACCGGCGCCGACCTCGCCCGTGGGTCAGCAGCCGGGCGAGACCCGCTCACCCGGCCTGGCCCCACCGCGGCGGGTCGTGCGGGGTGCGCTCGGCGTCGGGGTGTTCCTGCTCGGCGCCGGCGTCGGCTGGCTGGCGACCGGCGAGTCGGCCCTGAGCCCCGCAGCGGCCGACCCGGTCGGCACCGCACCGGTCGCCGTCCTGCTCGAACTGCGCAGCGGGGACCTCCCGGAGTCGCAGGCCCCGCGGGCGGGAGGGCTGCGGCTGGTGACCGCGCGGATCCGGGTGGACAACCCGGGCCGGCGGCCCGTCGTCCTGGACGGCACGGCGCCCCCGCTGACCGCAGCCCGGCCACGCAGCCTCACCCCGCTGCCCCAGCGGGTGGCCGGCGGGGCCAGAACGGAACTGACTGCCAGGATCGACCTCGGCTGCGGTTCGCCACAGGCCCTGGACCTGCCCGAGCTGACCTACCGCACTGCCGACGGGCTACCCGGCCGGGTGCCGGTGTACGGCGCCTTCGCCGAGCTGACCCGATGGTGCCAGGCAGACGACCCTGCCCAGTCCATCCAGGTGCGGCGAGCGAGCGAGGACGACGCGCGGTTGCGGATCGACCTGAGCGTGCCGAGCGGGCGCACAACCCGGGTCGCCACCATCGAGGTCGACGGGCAGGTCCTGACCGGCCGCCCCCTGCCGGCCGTGCTCGACGGGCAGGTGCGCAGCATCTGGCTGAACCCACCGGCCTGTGATCCCCGGTGGCGGGCCACGGGGGCGATCAGCAGGCTCGAGCTGACCCTGGACGCGACCGAACGAGTGGGGACGGCGCGCGCCTGGCAGGTGCTGCCCCCGGACCAGGTGCTGGCCCGATGGCTGCGGGAGGTGGCATGCGGCCCGCGATGACCTCCCTGCCGGTGACCGCATTGGTGGCCACCGCGCTCGGCGGACTGTTGATCGGGGTCCTCGCCCGCTCCGCCACGGACGCACCGCCGGCCGTGGCCGTGCCGGTGGTCGCCACCGTCACCGTCTCGGGGTTCGAGGTCCGCTCGGGACCGCGGGCCCGGCTCGAGATCGCCGTGGACAACCGGGGCACGGACGAGATCGTGATCACCGGAGTGCGGCTGTCCACCCCCGATGGTGACCGGGTGCGCCGGGCGGAGCAGCTGATCATGCCGCCGGGGCGGACCGGCTGGCTCAGCCTGGAGCTGCCCCTGTCCTGCCCTGGCTCCGGAACCGGTACCGGTTCGGGTTCG
>JAEUJN010000095.1 GCA_016794595.1 Kineosporiaceae bacterium | reverse complement strand
CGCGGCCGGCCGTGGTCGATCCCCGCCCTGACCCGCCTGGTCGAACAGTCGAAGTCGGACTCCGTCGACGTGGGCATGGCCCGCGAGCTCTCGCGCGCCGTCCAGGGGGCAGGGTTCACCCGCGAGACCTCGCGGCTGGCCGGGCTGCTGCGGCAGGCCGGCGCCGCCGCTCGGGGGAGCGGGGAGCCCCCGCTCAGCCCGCACGAGACGGCCATGCTGGCGGTCCACCACCGGTTGGCCCCCGAGTGGTACCTGGACGGCATCGACGGGGTGTCCCTCGGGGCCGGCGAGTTGCTCCGCGCGCTGGCCGAGGTGTGGCCGACGCTGGACGAGGCGGCGCAAGGGGTCCTGGCACCGCATGCGGTCGTGGCCGGGGTTCAGGCGGGGATGGGGCAGATCGGGCTGTTGCCCTCCCACGAGGCCGTCGACCTGGTCCGGGCCGCGACCCGCGAGCCGGTACGTCACCTGCTGCGCGAGGCCGTCGGGCCCGGGATCCAGCCCGCCCGGGGGATGATCATCCAGCTGCTCGGGCGGCCGGTGTCGGCGATCAACCGTGACCGGCTGGGTGAGCGGGTCGCCGACTGCTTCACCCGCTCGGTGTTGCTGGAAGCCGGCAACGGTCAGGGCTTTCACCACAATTACCTGATGCTGCCGTTGCCGGTCTCGGTGCAGACCGAGACCGGGCAGGAGGACCTGGCCCGGGTCGTCCTCGGGGACTGGCTGGCCCACCTGAGCCGGCGAGAGGCGCAGGACTACCTCGCCGAGCAGATCAGGGTGGTCGAGCCTCACCTGCGGGGGGACGGGCAGACGGACTGGCTCGTGCGGTGGTGCGAACCGGCCCTTCCCTCCGAGGAGGGCAAGCGTTCGTTGAGGATGTTCCGGCGATGACGGCGAGAGATGAGGCCTGATGAGCCCGACAGTGGTCCGGCTGCGCGAACGGGGCGAAACCCGCTGCGCGACAGGACGAATGGTGGCCGAGCTGGACGCCGCCCCGCCCGCCGCGCGCCTGATCACGGTCGGGCGCGGCCAGGCGGAGGAGCACCTGCTGCGCTCGCACGACCTGAAGATCGAGATCGATCAGCCCACGGCCCGGCTGGTGCTGCGCGTGCTGCCGGTCGGGGGCGGCACCTTCCCGACCGGGTCGGAGTTCGTGCTGCGGTTGATGATCCGCTCGGAGCTCACCGGCCAGGCCGATGTGGTCTTCTCGCCGCGGGTGGACGGGGCCGGGCTGCCGTTCGTCGACCTGCTGGAGGTGGAGCCCTCGGGACAGGTCGGCAGCAGTGGCGCCGTCCGGGTCAGCGTGCCCGACCGCGGCACCGACCTCGACGAGCGATCCCCCGGGGTGATGCCGGCCTGGGTGCAGGGGGAGTGGGCAGAGCGGGCCAAGACCGCCGCCCGGAGGATCCTGGGCGCCCCGGCCCTGGACCCGCCCCTGCGCCGGCGCACCGTGCTGATCCTGGACCGGTCCGCCTCGGTGCGGGTGCGAGCGGACGACGGCTCGGTGGCCATCCTGGCCTCGCTGGTCGCCGGGGTGCACCAGGTGTGCGGGACCGATGACCCGCTCGAGGTCCGCAGTGCCTCCTGGGACGTCGACAGCGCCCTCGTCGGCCCGTCCGCCGATGCCCTCGCCGGAGTGTTCGCCCAGCTGGGCAGCGGGTTCCTGCTCGCGCCGGCGATCGCCGCCCTGCTGGCCAACCCGCGCCCCGCCCGGGCTGTGGTGATCACCGACGATGTCCCGCCCGATCTCGAGGTGGCCCTGCACGGAGTCCCGGCCTCGCGCACCCCGCTGGTGAGCGTGCTGATGCTCAACCACTCGCGGTTCACCCCGTGGGGGGTCTCGCCCGGGCAGACCCAGGACGCCGTGCGCCGCCTGAGCGGTGCGCAGCCCGCGGGGCTGCACCTGGTCTCGGCGGGCGGCGCGCGGGCCGATGTCGAATCGGTCCTGAGCCAGCCGGCGGGGATGGAAGCCCTGATCCGCCGGCTCGCGCCGGATCTGTCACCGACGGACCATCCCGCCGGTCCGTCCTTCTCCGGCTCCTGACCCCTGGGATCTCACCGATGAACCGTTGCCCGTACTGCTTCACCCCGTCGGCCCCCGACCGGGTGGCCTTCATGTGCCAGGGTGACTGCCCCACCGAGGTCGACACCGAGACCACTCGCCAGCTCGGCTTCTCGGTGAACGGTCGCCGGGTCACCACTGCCTACGTCGGTGCCGCAGGCCGCCCGGCCACGGTCGCCTGCGACGGCTGCCGCAAGCCCACCCAGGCCATGGTGTGCCCCGCCTGCCACCTGCAACTGCCCTCGGGGTGGCTGGATCACCAGACGGTGAGCGTGGTGATGACCGGGGCCAAGGCGAGCGGCAAGAGCGTCTACGTCGCGGTCGCGGTGCAGCAACTGACCTTGCTGGTCGAGCACCTGGGCGGGGTGTGCCTGCCGTTCAACTCCTCCACCAAGCGGCTCTACGAGGAGAACTACCTGGGGCCGTTGCGCAACGGGCAGGTGCTGGAGACGACTCGGGCGGCCAACCCGACCGAGGGGCGGTTGCTGCCGGCGCCGCTGGTGTTCGAGATCGTGGTCGGCGGCGTCCGGCAGTTGCTGGTCGTGCGCGACGTGCCGGGGGAGAACCTCGAGGACAGCGCCTTCAACCCCGCCCTGCTGTCCTTCGCCTCGCGGGCCGACGCGTTGCTCTTCCTGGTGGACCCGTTGAGGATCCAGGAGATCAAGCACATCACGCGAGGGTCGCTGCCCGAGCCGGAGGCCCTGGGTGAGGACCCCATGAGCGTGCTCAACAACATCAGCCGGTTGCTGGGTGCCCAGACCGGTGGGGGACGCCACCCGATCCCGATCGGGCTCGTGCTGTCGAAATTCGATGTCCTGCAAGAGATGCGCAAGGCCGAGCACCCGGTGTGGGCACCGGTGATGCGCAACCGGGGCGCCGCCTTCCAGCGGGACCCGAGCATGAAGACGCTGGCCTTCGACCCCAACGACGCCACGCTGCTCAGCGAGGAGATCAACGCCATGCTGGCGAAGCTGAACGCCCGGGGGCTGCTGAACCTGCTGGACAACACCTTCTCGCATGTCCGGGTCTTCGCGGTGTCGGCCCTGGGGCATCACACCTACGGGGATCGGTTGCACACCAGTGGGATTGCCCCGTTCCGCGTGCTCGACCCGTTGAAGTGGGCCATGGACGGCGCCCGCTGGTAGGTGGTTCGCCCTAGAGCTGTGTGTGGGTGCGCGAGGCCAGGCCGAACCGCGCCGCCAGCGGATTCCACAGCTCGGTGAACGAGGTCTTCCGTGAGGTGGCGGTGACGCTGTGGTCGAGCCCGCGCTGGTAGGCGGCGTCGTGCCCGGGGGGTCCCGTGCAGCCGACCGCGGCCCGGGCCCACTCGGCGAACGCGCGGTCGGCGTCCGCCGATGCCTGCCAGGCCTCGGCGAGCAGGTTCGACACCGCTGCCCCCTCGGCCACGGCGGTGGGGTCGAGCCGGCGGGCGCGGTCCGCCAGCCCGGCGCGCTGGTCGGCCATCTGGTCCAGAACGGTGGCTGCGGACGCCGGGTCGCGGCACAGTTCGGTGTCGTTCACCGCTTGCTGGACGGCGCTGCGCCCGGCGCCCGCCTC
>JAEUJN010000089.1 GCA_016794595.1 Kineosporiaceae bacterium | reverse complement strand
TCGTCGCCGTCCTGATGGTGTCGGCGTGCGCGTCGCGCGTCACCTCCGACGGCCACCCCGCCGACGACCACCCGCTGGCGGGATCAGCCCCCGCCTCGGCCGCGACACCGGCCGCCTCGCCGTCCTCGCCCGATCCTGACCGGTCCCCGTCGGCGGGTGCGGCGGCGACCTTCAGGTCCGTGCGCGAGTACGCGGGGGTGGCTGAACCGGTCCGGCTGCGCATCCCGGCCGCCGGCGTGGACAGCGGATTGGAACGGGTCGGGCTCACCGCCGCCGACTGGATCGCCGCCCCCCGTCAGTGGCAGGTGGCCGGCTGGTACGAGGGCGGTCCCCGTCCCGGCCAGAAGGGCACCGCGGTGATCGTCGGACATGTCGACTCCCGCAAGGGGCCGGCCGTGTTCCATGCCCTGCCGGAGCTCCGGATCGGGTCCGCCGTCCACGTGGACCGCCGGGACGGCTCCACTGTCAGCTTCCGGGTCACCTCGCGCCGGCGGGTGCCCAAGGACAGCTTCCCCGCCGAGGAGGTCTACGCCCCCACGTTGCAGCCGGCGCTGCTGCTGATGACCTGCGGCGGCGTGTTCGACCCGGCACGCGGGCACTACCGGGACAACGTGCTGCTGACCGCGGTGCCGCAGGACTCGACATGAGGCGACGCCGGTGAGGACGACGAGCTGGTCGGGTCCGGTGCGGGTGGCCGCCGCCGGGCTGCTGGCCGCCGGGTCGTGGGCCGTCGGGCCCGGGGCGGCCGGTGCCGGGTCGCAGCCGCTGTCGGTGCTGGGAGTGCTGCCCGCCGGCGGTTCCGAGGTGGCCGTGGTGGTCACCGCCCCGCCGGGATCGCCGGCCCCCTCCACGGTGACGGCGTTCGACGGCGAGGTCCACCTGCCGAGCCGGGTGGAACCCCTGGTGTCGGACCGATCGGCCGTGGCCCTGGTGGTCGATGCCTCGCAGGAGGCCGACGCGGCACTGCGCGGTGGCGGGCGGGCAGGCTTGGCGGCCTTCCTGCTCGGCCTGCCCTCGGGGACCGGCAGCGCCCTGATCGCCGACCGCGATCCGGCGACGGTGCTCTCGGCGGCGACGGTCGGCGTCGCCGACGACGTGCGCGTGACCACGACCCTGGCCGGCACCGGCCAGCGGGACACCGCCGCCGCGGTGGCCCTGGCTCTCGACCAGTTGTCCGGCTCGCCTGGTCCCGGCAAGGTGCTGGTGCTGTTCACCGCCGCCCCGGCGGCGGGGGAGCAGGTGGCCTCGGTGCTGGGTGAGCAGCTCGCCGAGGCCGGCGTGGTGCTGGGGGTCGTGCACGCGGGGCCCGAGGAGTCCGATGACGGCCGGCAGTGGCAGGCGGTTGCCGCGCGGACAGGTGGGGTGGCGCTCACCGTCGGCGGTGCGGGCGAGCTGGCGGCCTTCGACGCCGTCGCCGACGAGCTGCGCCGACGCGCTCTGGTGGTCCTCGAGCGACCGGCGGACGGCGCGTCCCGGGTGACCTTGCGAACCGGTGACGGTGGAGCCGTGTCGGTGGACCTGCCGCCCACCCTGGCGGCCGGCGAGGCCGATCCGCAGGCCGGCGTCCAGGATGGCCGCGCCTGGGTCGCCCCGGTGCTCGCCCTGGTGGCCGCCGCAGCGCTGCTGGTCGGCTGGCTGAGGTGGCGGCGGCGACCGAGAGTGCCCCTCGGGTCCGAGCCCGGACCCTCGCCCACCCGGACGGCGCGCCCGCTGCCCGTGCCCACCGCTGCGCCCCCCGCTGAGCCGGCGGCCGAACCGCGGTCGCCTGCGCAGACGCCCATCCCGGACCTGGAGGACGCCGTCCGCGCCGAGCCCCACGTGCCCGAACACCGCCAGGCCCTGGCGATGGCCCACCGGCGGCAGGCCGATGCGGACCGGGCAGACGGCCGGGTCGCCCTGGCCGCCTCGGGCTATCGCCAAGCGGTGGACATCCTGGCCGGCCGGGTGCGGCTCGCACCCGACGTTGCCGCCTACCGACACGACCTGGCCGTTGCCATGGCCGAACTGGCCACCCTGGACGAAGAGCAGGGTTGGATTGCGCAGGCGATGGCCGGCTACCGCCAGGCGATCGAGATCGCCCAGAGGCTGGTCGAGGAAGAGCCCGGCAACGGCAGGTACCGGCGCGACCTGGACGCCGCCCGCACACGACTGCACAGTCTGCGGCGCGCCCATCCGTCATGAGCTGGCGGCGGTGGTTCAGCTGGTCGGACGGCGCCGTGCGGGCGGGGTGGTGATCTGCCAGCGGTCCACGACGAGTTGGGCCACGACCACGGCCAGGACGCCGCCGAGCGCGGCAACGGTGGGATTGCCCGGGATCAGCAGGTAGACCGTCGCGGCCAGGATCGCCAACAGGGCGTGGGGCGTGCTGGCCAGCAGGATCGTCGCCACCCGGTTCTGCAGGACCGCGACCATCACGCCACCGCCGACCGCGGACGCCGTCCCGATCAACACCCCGGAGATCGCCGGCAGGCCGGTGGCGCGGGCCGCCGCCGCACCGCTGACCGCGAACAGGCCGAGCGCCACCGCGTTCAGCAGGCTCATCGTGCGCTGGATCCGCGGGATGAGCGGACCGATGACCAGGACCAGCGCGGCGGCGGCCAGCACGGTCACCAGGGACCACGGGCTGCGCAGCGACTGCGGTGGCAGGCGCCCGAGCAGGGTGTCCCGGATGAACCCGCCGCCCAGACCCATCAGCAGGGCGAAGACGGTCACGCCGACCACGTCCCAGTGCGCGGCGTCGTCCAGATATCCGAGCAGCGCACCGACCACGGCGTTGACCGCCACGGTGATCAGTGCCAGCCAGAGCGGGGTGTCGGTGGCGATGTCGGGCAGCGGGGGCATGGCCGCATTGTGCAGCCGGCTGCAGTCGGCGTGCGGCAGGCGTGTGGGGAGTCAGGAGCGGGCAGGCGGTGACCACCCTGCCCGCCCCTGGCCGTGGTGCGACAGCGGCGTACCACTGATCAGGAGGCCACGAGCGATCGGTCGACGCCGTCCGCAGCGAGGTGAGGTGAGTACGCTGACCGGTCACACAGGATCGAGGTGTGGCCGTGGACGTGCACGAGAGTGAGCCACGCTGGGACGTCGCCATCTCGTTCTCGGGCAAGGACCGCGACGTCGCCCTGCAGGTGGTGCGCCACCTCCAGCAGCGGGGTCTGACCGTCTTCTACGACGAGTCCGCCCGCGAGGAGACCGTTGGCCGGGACCTGTTCGTGCGGCTGAGGGAGATCTACACCCGTCAGGCACGGTGCTGTGTCGCGATCATCTCCAGGAACTACGTGGCCGGCGGCTGGCCCACCTTCGAACTGCAGGCCGCCCAGGAGCGAGCGCTCATCGACGACGGCTACCTGCTGCCGATCAGGTTGGACGACGCCGACGTGCCGAGCCTGCCGCGCAGCATGGGGTACGCCTCGATGGCCGATCTGGACGCAGTGGCCGAACTCGCCCTGCGCAGGTCACAGCGGGACAAGGCGGGCCGAACCGCGAGGGTGGAGGTGACACCGGCCGGGTCGGCGCCGGTTTCGGCGGTGTCACCGACCCCGGCAGCCGAGCCGCTGGAGTCGTTCGAACGTCAGCTCGGTCACGAGCTGGTGGAGATCGGTGATCCCGAGCTGGTCCGGCGGTGCCGCGCCCTGCCGGAGGACCGGGACGCCTGGACGGGGTGGCGCCTGGCCGCTGACCTGGTGCGGTACCTGGGGTGGAACACCAGAATCCGCACCGGGACGGCGCTGACCTGTTGGCGCACAGGCGATCACGTGTTCGTCTCGATCCTGCCGGCCATCGTCCTCGATCGCCCGCACCGGACCCTGGAGTTCGTTCTCGCCGGGGAGGGGCTGTTCCTGGCGGCCACCTGGCAGAGCGCCGATCCGGTGTGGCAGCGGTTCGGCTTCGAGGAGTACCACGACGCGGTCCGCGGCAAGCTGGCCGACCGCTCGGGGCTGGACACCGAGCGCGAGGGGTGCCTGCTCGTGCTCCGCGGCCGTGGAGCGGAGTTCGCGTTCCCCGTGGTTCCCCGGGCAGGCAATCCCGAGGCCCTGTGCGACTGGTTGGACGAGGAGCCGCAGTCCCTGCCGTTCGACTGGGACCGCAACCCAGCCCTGGGCAGCCCCCGGATCGGGGTCTGGGGGGAGGCGCACCACACGCCCAGTGACGCCGTCGTGCTGATCTTCATGGTCTACGGGGGCTGGACCAATGCGGCGCACTACGCATTGGGTGAGGCCCTGACCAGCCTGCTGCCCGGCCGGCACAACCGGTACCTGTGCGGGCCAGGGGCGATGCGGGTGACCGTGCTGCTGACGACTGCCGAGGCGTCCGGATGGCAGCGGGTCGAGGAGGATGAGGTGAACCGCGTCGTCGATGCCGTCCATCTGGGCCTCACCCGGGCCTGTGCCGCGCACGACGGGGTCCCGTTGCCCCCGCTGCCGGGCCACCTGGCCGTGCCCGCGCCCTCGGCCGGGCAGCGGGCGGGGCTGGATCACGCGCTCGAGTGCCTCGGCTCGCAGGAGTTCCCCGACCTGTCGGATGACTGGGCGCCCAGCACCGCGCAGTGGCTCAAACCCCGTCACTCCCTGGGCAACCGCGTCGACCTGGCCCGACGGTTCGACTTCGCGGCCGTGTCCTCACCCTCGGCCCTCCGGGATCAGGTGGCACGGCTCGAGGGCAGGCTGGACCCTGACGAATAGGCCCACCGTCGTGCGAACCAGGCTGCGCCAGCAGGTCAGATCAGCCCTCCTGGGGCTGGAACAGGACGGGCCCGGCGACCCGGACGCCGATCGGCCCGGGTGCGGGCAGATCGCCGGAACACCGTGCCAGCAGCCGGGTCTCGGGGTCGCCGACCAGTCGCAGCTCCACCAGGGCGTCGTGACCGTAGAACCAGGAGGTCAGCACCTCGGCCGGCACCCCCTGACCGTTGGGCAGCAGGTGCACCTGTTCCGGCCGCAGCACCACGTGCCCCCGGACCCCTCCCTCCGGCCCTCCAACCGGCCCTCTGCCCACCCTCTCGTCCACCGGGCCCCGACCGTGCACGGGGTGCCGGCCGAGCGCTGTGGTGACGGTGCCCCTGTCCTGCCGGGCGGCGAGCACGACCGCCTCCCCGACGAAGCCGGCCACGGCGACGTCCACCGGGGTGCGGTACAGCTCGACCGGTGCGGCGCACTGGCGGATCCGGCCGCCGTCCATCACCGCGACCAGCTCGGCGATCGAGAGCGCCTCAGCCTGGTCGTGGGTGACCAGGACGGCGGTCGCCCCGGCCGCGTGCAGCACCCGCCGGACGTCCTCGCGCAGTTCGGCCCGTAACCCGGCGTCCAGCGCCGAGAACGGCTCGTCCAGCAGGACCAGGTCAGGGCCGGGCGCCAGGGCCCGCGCGAGTGCCACCCGCTGCTGCTGCCCGCCGGACAGCTCGGCCGGCATCCGGTCGGCGAACGGAGCCATGCCGACCAGGTCGAGCAACTCGGCGACTCGCTCGTGCCGCCCGCGACTGCGCCGGCCGAGCCCGAACCCGATGTTGGCCGCCACGTCCAGGTGCGGGAACAGCGCGCCCTCCTGCGGCACGATCCCGATCCGCCGCTTCTCGATCGGCACCGCACCGGCGGCGCCGACCAGGTCGTTCCCCGCGAGGGCCACCCGGCCGCGGTGTGGATCGAGGAATCCGGCGATCACCCGCAGCAGCGTGGTCTTGCCGCAGCCGGAGGGGCCCAGCAGGGCGAGCAGCGACCCGGACGGCACGTGCAGGTCGACCCCGCGCAGCACCGGCGTGCCGTCCAGGTCGACCGCCACGTCCTCGACCAGCAGGTCAGCCACGACGATCACCTCGGGTGGTCAGCATCAGGGCAGCCGGCAAACTCGACAGCAGGACCAGTACCCCGGCGTACGGTGCCGCCTCCGCGTACCGGCCGACGGTGGTCGCCGCCCACAACTCGGTCGCCAGGGTCTCGGTTCCGGTGGGCCGCAACAGCAACGTCGCGGGCAGTTCCTTCATGCAGGTCAGCATGACCAACACGGCCCCGGCCGCGATCCCCGGGGTGGCCAGGGGGAGGGTGACCCGCCGGAACACCTGCCGCGGGGAGTTCCCGAGGGCGCGCGCAACCTCTTCCAGCCGTGGGGAACTCAGGACCACCGACCCGCGGACGGCGGCCACGGCCGAGGGCAGGAACAGCACGGCGTAGGCCAGCACCAGCAGCGGTGTGCGCTGGTAGAGGGGGCGCAGGATCGTGACCCCGACCAGGACCAGCGACAGCGCCACCACGATCCCGGGCAGGGCGTGCCCGGCGTAGGTGAGCTGTTCGATCACCCGGACGGCGCGGTGACGGGAGCGGGCGGCCAGCACCCCCACGGGTAGCGCGAGGGCGACGGTCAGGGCGGCCCCGAGCAGTGAGACCCACAGCGTGGTGAGGGCAGCCGTCGCGAGGGAGGGCAGGTCGGTGCCCGCCGAGCCACCCCGCATCAGCCACCACGTCAGGCTGACCGCGGGCACCCCGAGCGCGAGCCCGAGCACTCCGCCCAGCCCGACGGTCGCGGCCGGCATCCACCACCCCAGTTCGACCGGTGCCGCCGTGCGCCGGACCCCCGACCCGGTGCGTGCGCGGTCGGCGTGGCCCCGGGCGCGGGACTCGCCGATGACGATCACGATCGTGACCAGCACGAGCAGGCACCCCAGGATGGCCGCCTGGGTGCGGTCGAAGCCTGCCCGGTAGGAGCTGTGGATCACTCGGGTGAAGCTGTCGTAGCGCAGGATCGAGACGGCGCCGAAGTCCGACAGCGCGTACAGCGCCACCAGCAGTCCGCCGCCGGCCGCGGCCGGGCTGACCTGGCGCAGGGTCACCGTCGCGAACGTCCGCCACCGCCCGCGGCCGAGCGAACGGGACACCTCCTCCAGCGCCGGGTCGGTGCTGCGCAGGGCGGCCAGTACCGGCAGGTAGGCGTACGGATAACTGGTCAGCGTGAGCACCAGGACGGCAGCCCAGAGCCCCTCGAGCTGGGGCCAGATCGCGAGCCAGGAGAACGCGGCGACGTAGGAGGGGACGGCCAGCGGCAGCGCGAGCAGCACCCGCCAGGCACCTGCTCCCCGCAGCCGGCAGCGCGCGAGGATCCACGCCGTGCCGATGCCGACCACCAGGCAGGCCAGCGTGACCAGCGCGGCGAACAGGATGCTGCGCCCGACCAGCCTTGCGGTGCGTTCGCGCCAGAGCACCTGCAGCACCGGATCCAGTCCGTTCGCCGTGGCGCGCAGGACCAGGTAGGCCAGTGGGATCGAGGCGATGAGCGCTGCCAGCGCGGCGGGCATCAGCAGCCAGGCAGGTGGACGGCGCCCGGACCCGGCACGCGCCCGGCGCGCGGCGCCGGAACGGAACGATCGGGGTCGTTCGCCCGGCCATGATCGATCGCTCGACCGTGCCCGCTCGCTCGGCGGGGGCGCCTCGACGGTCCGGGGCACGATCAGGTCAGGCCCGCATCGGCGAGCATCGCCTGCGTGGTGGCCAGGTCGTCCAGCCTCGACAGGTCGACCCGGGGGCCGGAGACCTGCGCCAGCGGGGGCAGGTCCGCGCTCGGGGGCACCTGGGCGATCAACGGGTACTCCGCGGTCTTCTCCGCGAAGTGTCGCTGGGCCTCGGCGCCGAGCAGATGGTCGACGAGCCGGCGCGCCGGCTCGGCTCCGTCGGCCCCGCGCAGCACGCCGATCCCGGCCACGTTGACCAGAGCGCCCGGATCGCCGGCGGCCAGCCAGCCGATCTCGGCATTGACCACCTCGACACCCTCCTCGGCGGCCAGTTCGAACCAGTAGTAGTGGTTGATCAGGCCGAGCGGCACCCGCCCGGCGTCCACCGCTTTGAGGATCTCGCCGTTGCCCTCGTAGATCACCGGCTCGTTGGCTGCCAGGGCGCGCAGCCACTCGCGGGTTCGCTCCTCACCCGAGATCACCCGCATCGCGGTGACGAAGGACTGGAACGAGGCGTTCGTCGGGGCGATGGCCACCTTGCCCTTCCACGCGGGGTCCGTGAGCTGGAAGACGCTCGTCGGCACCCGGCCGGCCGGGACGGCCCGCGGGTCGTAGGCGATCACCCGCGCCCGGCCGGACACCCCGACCCAGCTGCCGTCCGCAGCCCGGAAGCGAGCGTCCACCCGGTCGAGCAGCTCGCGGGGCAAGGGCTCCAGCCGGTTCGCCGCGGCCAGCGCGCCGAGGGCGCCGGCGTCCTGGGAGAGGAAGGCATCGGCGGGGGAGTTCTCACCCTCGTCGAGCAGTTGGGCGGCGAGTTCGGCGGTGCCGGCGTAGCGGACCTGGACGGTGATCCCCGTCCGCGTGGTGAACGCGTCGAGCACGGGCTGGATGAGGTCCTTGCTGCGCCCCGAGTAGAGCACCACCGCCTGGCCGGCCCCGGTGGCGGACCCGGCTCCGGGAGTGGAGCCCGTCGTCGGCGAGGCCGGGGGGGTACCCGAGCCGCAGGCGCCAAGGCCCAGCGCGGTGACGACGGCGAGTGCGGTCAGCAGGACGGGTCTCGAGGTTCGCACGGGGGACTTCCTGGACGGGGGCGATGGTTAGGGCAGCCTAACCTGATCCCAGACCTCAGGTCAGCCTTCGGTCGCCTTCCCCGACCACGCGCAGCCAGCGGTGGCCGTACCCGTCGAGTTGCAGCTCGGCCCGGCCCGCGTCGTCCACCTCGCACCGGCCGTCCCCGAGCAGGTCGATCAACGAACACCGGGCGTCGTCCGGACGCAGCCGCAGCGGCACCTCGACCGGCTCGGTGCCCAGATTGTGCAGGGCGATGGTCGAGGCCTCGTCCCAGGTGCACCGGTGGGCGAGCACGGCCGGGTGGGGCTGCTCCAACACCTCGAACCGTCCCCAGCCGAACTCGGGACACTCCCGGTAGCGCCGGATCAGCAGTGCCACGAAGGTCAGCAGCGATTCGGGGTCGCGCAACTGGTCGCGGACGTTGACGTGCCTCGGACCGTAGCCCCCCTCCACCAGCGGACTGGTCAGCCGGGAGGGCGAGGCCGTGGAGAACCCTCCGTTGCGCTCGTCGGTCCACTGCATGGGGGTGCGGACGGCGTTGCGGCCGGGGACGCCGAGGTGCTCGCCCATCCCGATCTCCTCGCCGTAGAACAGCACGGGGGAGCCGGGCAGGGAGAACAGCAGGCTGTACACCATGCGGATCCGCCGGGGGTCCCCGCCCAGCATGGGCGGCAGCCGCCGGCGCAGGCCACGACCGAACAGCTGCATGTCCGGCTCGGGGCCGAAGGCAGCGAACACCTCCTGCCGTTCCGCCTCACTCAGCTTGTCCAGGGTGAGCTCGTCGTGGTTGCGCACGAAGGTCGCCCACTGACTGTCCGGTGAGATGGGTGGGCGGGCGAGCAGCGCCTCACGCACCGGCGCGGCGTCGGATCGGGCCAGGGAGAGATACAGGTTCTGCATGCCGATGAAGTCGAAGAGCATCGTCAGCTCGTCGCCGTCCTCGCCACCGAAGAACCGCTGCTGCTCGACGTGCGGCAGGTTCACCTCGCCGAGCAGGATCGCCTCGCCGCTGCGCCGGCCGACGAAGGAGCGCAGTGCGCGCAGCAGCTGGTGCGGATCCGGGAAGCGCTCCTGCTCCTCGGCATCGACGCCGGCGGTCTCGAGCAGGAACGGCACCGCGTCGACCCGGAACCCGCTGATGCCCAGCTGCAACCAGAACGCCATCACCTTCGCGATCTCGTCGCGCACCAGGGGATTGGTGACGTCGAGATCGGGCTGGGTTCGGTAGAACCGGTGCAGGTACCACTCGCCGGTGCGCTCGTCGAGCTGCCAGATGCTGTCCTCGGCGTCCGGGAAGACCACCTCGGCCGAGGTGTCCGGTGGGGGGTCGGCCCGCCAGACGTAGAAGTCCCGGTACGGCGCGGACGTCGAGGCGCGGGCCGAACGGAACCAGGGGTGACGGTCCGAGGTGTGGTTGACCACCAGGTCGACGATCACCCGGATGCCGCGGTCACGCGCCGTCCGGATCATCTCGACCAGATCGCCGTGCGTGCCCAGGCGCGGGTCGACGCCGTAGAAGTCGGTGATGTCGTAGCCGTCGTCGCGTCCGGCGGTCGGGTAGAACGGCATCAGCCACACGCAGGTCACACCCAACTCGGCCAGATAGTCGATCCGGCGGGCCAGTCCGGCCAGGTCGCCCACCCCGTCGCCGTCCCAGTCCAGGAACTTCTCGACGTCCAGGCAGTAGATCACCGCGGTCTTCCACCACAGGTCGCTGGTCGCGGTCACCCTCATCGCGCGTCCGCCGTCGCCGGGCTGGAGGTCGTCGGGCTGGAGGTCGGGCCGGAGGTCGTCGCCGGGGCGGGCGCGAGCTGGGGGAGGACCTGTTCGCCGAAGACGTCGATGAAGCGGCCCTGCTCCTGCCCGACGTGGTGCAGGTAGAGCTCGGTGAAGCCGAGTTCGACGAACTCGTGCAGCCACTGCGCATGCCGGCCGGGCTCGTGGGAGACCAGGACCGTCGACCGGACCCGCTGCTCGGGCACCTGCGCGGACACCTCGTCGAAGGTCTCCACGCTGTCGATCTCCCAGCAGGCGGGGGGCCCGAACACGTTGCTGCGCCACTGATCCACAGCGATCGACATCGCCTGCGCGGGGTCCGGATCCCAGCTCAGGTGCACCTGCAGCCGCAGCGGCCCACGACCGCCGGCCCCGCGATAGGCATCGATCATCGCCCGCAGCGCCTCGTGAGGCTGGTTGACGGTGATCAGCCCGTCGGCCCAGTCGGCCACCGACCGGGCGGTCCGCACGCTGACGGCGGGGCCCACCAGGTGAGGGCGAACCGAGGGCAGGGTCCACAGGCGCGCCCGGTCCACCGTGACCAGGCCGTCGTGACTGACCTCCTCGCCGTCCAGCAAGGCGCGAATCACGGCGACGCACTCGCGGAGCCGGGCATCCCGCAACTCCTTGCGCGGCCAGCGTTCTCCGGTGATGTGCTCGTTCACCGCCTCACCCGAGCCCAGCGCGACCCAGAACCGCTCCGGGAACATGGCCGCCAGGGTGGCCACCGCCTGGGCGATCACCGCCGGGTGGTACCGGTATCCCGGGGCGTTCACCGCCCCGAAGGGCAGGTCGGTGCCGGCCAGCGCCGCTCCGAGCCAGGACCAGGCGAAGCCCGAGTGCCCCTGCCGCCTGCTCCAGGGCGCGAAGTGGTCCGAGGACATCGCGGCCGTGAACCCCGCCTCCTGCGCTGCGCGGACGTCGCGCAGCAGCCGGCCGGGGTGGATCTGTTCGTGGGAGGCGTGGAAGCCGATCACCGTATCGGCTCCCGATACCCGGCAGGGCCGGTCGGTACACCCCCAGCGATGCGTCCGGATCACAAGCAGGTCCCTGAATCGAAAGTCATTGTCATCTAGACTCCGCGGAATGGACCTCGATCATGCTGTCGGCGAGGTGGCCCGCTCGCATCCACTCGATCCGTGGGCGCGCGTCGCCGAGGCGGTCCAGGCGCTGGAACTGACGGACCTGCGGCCCTCACCCACGGTGAACGTCCTGTTCGGCCAACTCGTGGACGCCGCCCTGGCCCTTCCGGCCTGTCACCCCCAGATCGCGCGTCACGGGCCTCGAGTGCGCCACCTGTGCGCCCGCGGCGAGGGGTATCTCGAGACCTGGTGGGCACACCGGGTGATCGCCGATCCCGAGACGCTGCCGTCCTTCCCGTACCTGACCCAGTACGAGCAGCTCGTCCGCGGGGAGTGGACCGCGCTGACCGGGGCACTGGGTCGTCGGCCACGCCACGTGGCGCTCGTGGGGAGCGGCCCGTTGCCGCTGACCGCCGTGTGGTGGCGGCGATTGGCCCCCGACGTCCAGGTGACCTGCATCGACCGGGACCCGGGTGCGGTCGGGCTCGGACGTCGGGTCGCCTGGTCCGTCGCCGGGCGGGCCGGAGCTCCGGCCTTCGTGCACGCCGAGGCGGGCGAGGTGGACTCCTCCGCGTTCGACGCCGTCGTCCTGGCGGCCCTGGTGGGGGACGCAGCCGGCAAGACGGCCGCCGTCGACGCCCTGGCATCCCGGATGCGGGACGACGGCGTGCTCGCCGTGCGCAGCGTGCCGCCCGACGGGCGCCGCCTGCTGTACCCCCGGGTCCGGCCGGAGGATCTGCCCTCGTCCGTGAGGCTCGTCGCCGAGTGGACGCCTCCACCGGAGGTGATCAACAGCGTGCTGCTGCTGGCACCCCGCGCGGCAGGGCCGGACCGAAGATGATGCGGGACGTCATCTTCTGGTCGGGTTCGCGCGTGTCCGCTGGCCGTCCGGGGAGCCCGGCCGAGATCATCCCCGGCATGGTGCGGGACTCGAGTCATCCGACGCTGCCCGGGCCGATACCGGCAGCGGGAGGCCGGCCCCCGGTGGTCGCGCGGGCGGCCGAGCCCGGGGAGGAACGGACCTGGGGCCCGGGACGGGTGGGGTTCTGGGCCGCGCTGACCCTGCTGGCCGCCGCGGGCGTCGCGGGACCCTGGCTCCGCGATCGGCTCCAGCTGCCCTCGGCGGCGGGTGCGTGGACCACGGTGTTCGTGTCCGTCTGCCTGCAGTCGCTGCCGTTCCTGCTCCTGGGGGTCGCTCTCAGCGCGGTGGTCACCGTGGCGTTGCCCGTCGAACGGCTGCTGAGGCTGCTGCCCTCCCATCCGCTGGCGGCCGTGCCGGTCGCGGGGGCCGCGGGCGTCGTCCTGCCCGGGTGCGAGTGTGCGTCCGTGCCCGTGGCGGCGGGACTGATCCGCCGGGGCGTGCCGTCGGCCGCCGCGCTGACGTTCCTGCTCGCCGCGCCCGCGGTCAACCCGGTCGTGCTCGTCTCCACCTCGGTCGCCTTCCCCGGCCGGCCGGACGTCGTGATCGCCCGCTTCGTCGCCTCGCTGGCGGCGGCGGTGGTGATCGGGTGGCTGTGGGTGGCCTTCGGGCAGGGCAGGGTCCCCCTGCCCGTGCGCCGAGCGGGCGGTCACGGGGGCGACGACGGGTTCCTGGACGTCATGCGGCACGACCTGCTGCATGCCGGGGGGTTCGTGATCCTGGGCGCGATGCTGGCCGCGACCGTCAACGTGGTCTTGCCGAGGTCCTGGCTGGAGGCCGTGGGTGAGCATCCCTGGGCTGGAGTGCTGGTGCTGGCCGCGGTGGCCGTGCTGGTCGCGATCTGCTCGGAGGCCGACGCGTTCGTCGCCGCCTCCTTCACCCAGTTCTCCCCGACGGCGCAGCTGACCTTCATGGTGGTGGGTCCGATGGTGGACGTGAAGCTGATCTCCCTCCAGGCGGGGACCTTCGGCCGGCGGTTCGTGCTCTGGTTCGCCCCGGTCACCCTGGTCATCGCGATCCTGGCCAGTGTCCTGGTCGGCGGGTGGCTGGAGTGAACGGGGTCGAGGCGCGGGTCACCCTCGCCCTGCTGGGGATGGCCACGATCGCCACGGTGCCGACCGGTCGCTATCTGAGCTATGTCAAGCCGTCCATGGCACCGGTCCTCGTCCTCACCGGGCTCGTGCTGATCGTCCTCTCCCTGCAGGGGGGCTTGCGTGACTGGCGGCGTCACGACGAGCGGCGGGTGCGGCTGTTCTTCGCCGGCCGGCTGACCCCCGTGGGGGCAGAACCCGACACCTGGGACGGCGAAGGCCAGGATCGGCACCACGGCGATGTCCACCGGGAGTCCGGCCACGGGTCCGGCCACGAGTCCGGCCACGGGTCCGGTCGGACCTGGGTCCTGCTGCTGGCCCCCGTGCTCTGCCTGGTCCTGGTGTCCCCACCGTCCCTCGGCGCCTTCTCCGCCGAGCGGGCCGCGAACGCGGTCAGCACCCCACCGCCGCTGATCACGACCCAGGACGAGCCGATGTGGGCTCCTCTGCCGCAGGGGGAGGTGATCCCGCTCTCCCTGGGCGAGTTCATCGTGCGCGCCCACTGGGACCAGACCCGGAGCCTCACCGGCCGCCGGGTACGGCTGACCGGATTCGTCGTGCCGCGGCGCACCGATGTCGAGCAGCGCGGGGACTGGACCCTGGCCCGGATGGGGATCATGTGCTGCGCGGCGGATGCGAGCGTCTACAAGGTGGTGGTCAGTGACCCGGACCGGGCAGTGCCCCCGGAGGTCGACACCTGGGTCGAGGTGGAGGGAACCTGGGTGCCTGCGACGGCGCCTGCCGCCACCGAGGCCGACCCGCCCGATCCGGTGCTCGAACTGGCCTCGATCCGCATCGTTCCCGAACCGGACCAGCCCTACGAGTGACCCGGTCCGCGTTCGGACAGCCTGCGCGCCATGCGTCGCAGGCTGCCCGGGCGGCCCGTCGTCAGCTGGCGTAGGTCAGGCTCACCGGAGAGAACAGCGTGGCTCCCGGGTAGAGCATGGCGTTCGGGGTGAAGGACAGCTTCCAGGTGCCGGCAGCGCCCAGGGAGGCGGGCAGCTTGACCGTGGCCCTGGTGTCAGAGGCGACGAACACCCCGGCCGGGACCTGGGCGAGCGCCGCTGCGCTCGGGAGGACCGGTAGCGAGACGGTGCTGCTGGGACCCGCCACCTGCCACGAACCGGACTGGAGCAGCCCCTTGCCGCTCACCGTGCCGGTGCGCACTCCGGTCTTGGCTGCGCTCCAGGCTGCGGTCATCGAGGCGCCGTAGGTGAGGGTTCCGCTGACCGCCGCCGGTCGGCCGTCCGCGGTCATCTGGATGGTGGGGGAGCTGCCCGGTTTGCCCGCGGGTGCGACGAAGCGCAGGGTGCTGTTGTTCACCCAGACCGCCGCCACCTTGACCCCGTTGACCGTGAAGCTCATCTTGCGTGCCGCGAAGGCCTTCGCGCTGGTGCCGAAGGGGCCGCCGGTCACGCTGACCGGGGCCTTGCCCGCGGCCGGCACGCTCGCCGTCGCCACCGCGGCGCTGACGGTCGGCGGCAGGTGACGGACGTCGTCCGCAGCCGTGTCGGCGCTGGTGCCGCCCGGGCCGGTGACCGCGACCCGGTAGGAGCCGTGCTCCAGTTCCGGCACGGTCACGGTCAGCGATGCCGTGGTCCGGGAGGTGACCGGGGCCTCGGTTGCCTCACCGGTGGCGGTGTTGATCAGGCGCACCGCGTCGCCCTCGCCGGAGTCGACCCAGGCGAAGTTGGTCCCCGAGACGGTCAGGGGCGTGCCGGGCAGGAGCAGGGGGGTGGTCACCTTGGTCACCACGGGGGGTGCCGTGCGGCCGGTCAGACCGGCCGGCATCGTGTAGGCCTCACGCACCGAGGAGGCCACGAAATCCCAGGCGAGAGTAGCGAATCCGCTCTTGCCCCAGTAGGTTCCCCAGGAGTTCTGGATCACCAGGCCACGCTCGGAATAGCCCATGGCAGTGATCGCGTGATAGCCGAGCAGGGGTCCCGTGCGCATGGCGTCGGTCATCAGGTCGTTGCTCGCGGACAACTGGTTGAAGGGGGTGTACACCGGGATCGAGATGACCACCGGGGACCCGGCTGCGAGGGCCGCCTTCAACGCCTCGATCCCGGCTGAACCCGCCTGCGCATTGGAGAACAGCACCGAGTAGCCGCTGCCCACGTGGTGGGCGGCGTTGGCCATCTGGGTGGCGGTGGGCTTGGTCCTGAACGACGGGTTGGCGCTGGAGTAGGTCGCCTTCTCGGCGATGCCCTGGCTGGCCAGGATCCGCAGGTTGGAGTGGATGTACGAGCCTCCGCCGGAGGCTGTGTTGTTCACGTGGGTCTGGCTGTAGAGGTACATCGGCTCGAACGGGACCCCGTACTGGCCGCCGGTCCGGGCGTACCAGCCGGCCAGGGCGTACCCCACGGCGTACGCGGCACACGAGCCGTACTGACCCTGGTTGCCCGGGGTCACCGCGGTCGTGGTCAGATCCACCGAGCCGGGGACGACGGCGCCGGCGACGGCGAACCGGAGCTTGCGGGTGCGCGGCAGCACCCTGACCGGGGACGGCACGACGCCCATCGCCCGGAACGTCGGTGTCGCGGCGGGAGCGACGGTGCGGCCGGTGCCGCCGAGCGGGGACGATGGGCTGGTCGTGGAGGCGCCGGCCGGTGCCGCGACGCCGATACCGCCGGAGATGATGACCGCCAGTAGTGATGTCGTCGCACTGAGTCGCTTGATCCGCATGATGAGTGATGGTGCGGATGGGCTCGGGGCGGCGCGAGAGGGTCAGCGCCGAACGTGAGCCGAACGAGGGGCGTGCGGCCCCGGATTCACTCCGGTGCGCGACCGACGCCGGAGGCGCTCACGCGCGGTAGCGCCCAACGGCTGCAGGCACGAACCGATCCCGGGCACCAGTCGCCGTCCGGGCGACGCTGATCCGGTCCGCAGCCGTGCCGGCGGCGTCCGGTGAGCTCGGCACCGACGTCCAGCCACCGGCCGGGTGATCCTGCGGACCGGCTCGCCGGTCAGTGGCCCCGGTGGTCGGCCCCGGTGGTCGGCCCCGGTGGCCGGTCGGTCGGGGGTGGTCAGCCGGCGCGGTGGGGGTGCAGGGGGCGGCCCAGTTCCATGGCGTGTCGCAGGGCCGCGATCTCTGCGTCCCGGTGCTGGGCGCAGGAGAGCCGGGTGTACTCATCCGAGGTGTCCAGCAGGGCCAGCTGCACCCGGGCGGCGCGCACGGCGGCCTCGAACTCCCGATCCGGCGCCGGCGGCAGTGGGGAGCGGTGCGCCGCACCCGCCTCGGACCGCGACCCTCGCTGGTGCGGCAGGTCGGCCATCGCCTCCGCGCTGTCGGACACCCGCAGCCGGGACAGTGCCTCGTCCCGGTGCCAGGGCTCCGCGTCCGCGCCGGCGGGGTGGTCGGGCAGATCCCGCGGAGGCCGCCGGTAGACGTGCAGGGCGGCCGGCCCGGCGCCCGCGCCCGGGACACCGTCCTGGTTCTCGCCGCTGATCGCGATCAGCAGGCCGAAGTCGTCGGCCATCGAGCGGGCGAGGGCCGAGGGGAGCTCCAGATCGCCCGGCAGGCTCTGCCGGACCTCCGGCAGGGTCACCAGGTCGACGGGGGACACTTCCCACTCGGTGGTGCGCAGCTCGCGTTCCTGGCGGGCGATCCACTCCCGACGGGTGCGGTCGGCCGCCGCGAGCTCCCGGTGGACGATCTCCAGGGCCCGGCCGTCGAGCACGATGGTGTCCGACTCCTCGTCCATGCGCAGCCCTGCCAGGTACTGCTCGGCCCGGGAGGACAGGTCGGCGATCAACGCGGCTGTGTGGGGATGCCGGCGGGCGAAGGCCACCTGCAGGCTGCCCGGGGCGCCGTGCGACTCGAGGGGATCGGCGCCCGGCGCCACGGGTGAGGGGATCCGCCGGGTGCCCACCAGGCGGGTGGCGCGCCAGGAGGCTGACAGGGCGACCTCGACCTCCGGCTCGAGGTGACCCCCGGCGGGATCCACCACCACGGCCAGGCGCAACGTGGCACTCAGGGTGATCGAGGACGGCAACAGGTAGCGCAGGGCGAAGGTGGCGGCGGTCGTCACGAGGGCTCCCGGGAGCGCGGACGGCGCCAGGCGCCGCCAGGGATGGTCTCCCGGGTCATCGGCGGCCTCGGGAACCGACCTGAGGCTCTGTCGCGACCCATCCGCCACCGACCCGATGGGGACGGGTCGCGGTTCAACCGGCGCGGCCGAGGCTCTCCTGGAGGAACTTCGCCACCACCCAGCCGGCCTTCTCGTCCTCCTCGACGAAGGCGGGGAAGGTGTGCTCGCGATCCTGATAGGTGAACGGGATCTCGATCCCGCGACCTGCGAGGTCGTCGATCAGGGTCTGGACCCGGGAACCGTTGAGCTGCCCGCCGACCGCCCGGATGTGGAAGTCCGCGCTCGTGTGGCCCTCGACGAAGGGGAAGTAGTCCTGCGAGGAGGCCATCGCGCCGTCCACCGACCACACCGCGGCGAACAGGTCCGGGTACTTCAGCCCGAACCGGATCGCCCCGTGACCCCCCATGGAGAACCCGACCAGCAGCCGGTTGGCCGCCCCCGGGCGAACCCGGTAGTTCTGCTCGATGTACGGGATGAGCCGCCGGATGAAGTTGTCCTCGGCGGGGCCGGTGTCACGGTTCTCCCAGCGGCCGGTGGAGAAGCTGTCCGGGGTGACGATGATCGCCTGGTCGAGCACGCCGGCCTCCATCGCCCGGCGCATCGTGACGGCGTCGTTCAGGAACCCCACGTTGTCCTGGTCCTTGCCGTGCAGGGCGAACAGCACGGGATAGGAATCGCAGGAGGCGTAATAGCCCTCCGGCAGGCTGATGCTGTACTTGACCACGGTCGACGTGCCGTCCTGGGCGGTGAACTGCTCGTCCCGGCGCGTCGGGCCGCT
>JAEUJN010000072.1 GCA_016794595.1 Kineosporiaceae bacterium | reverse complement strand
CGCGGCCGCCCCGCTGACCGATCCGGTGACCGGCCAACGCGCCGACCGCCCCGGGATGGTGGAGGAGATCAACCAGGTCCTGGGAACCCTGGAGGGCAAGGGCCTGGTCGTGCGGGGGTGGTACGACGTGGCCGGGTTGCGCCCCGACGCCGATGTCATGGTCTGGTGGCACGCCCCGGAGGTGGAGATCACCCAGCAGGCCTACCGGGCGCTGCGCCGCACGGCCCTGGGGGCGCGGCTGAAACCGGTGTTCTCGGTGGTCGGGTTGCACCGGCCGGCCGAGTTCAACAAGGGTCACGTGCCGGCCTTCATGGCCGAGGAGGACCCGCGCGGCTACCTGTGCCTCTACCCGTTCGTGCGCTCCTACGAGTGGTACCTGCTGCCCGAGGAGGAGCGGCGGGCGATGCTCGTCGAGCACGGGATGGCAGCTCGGGGCTACCCGGACGTGCGGGCGAACACGGTGGCCTCGTTCGCCCTGGGTGACTACGAGTGGCTGCTCGCCTTCGAGTCGGACGAGCTGCACCGCCTGGTGGACCTCATGCGTGACCTGCGCGCCGTCGAGGCCCGCAGGCATGTCCGCGAGGAGGTGCCGTTCTTCACCGGTCCCCGGGTGGCTCTGGCCGAGCTGGTCGCGGCGCTGCCCTGAGCAGCGTGGCTCCCTGCGCCGGCCCCCCGACCATGCTCCACCCGGGGCCGGCCAGGGGCAGCCCGGCGGCACGGCTCATGCCGTGATGCCCCGCGGCCGGCGTGCGACGCTGGATACGAGCTTGATCAGTTCCTCGATGGCCAGGATGCTCGCGGCCACGCCCAGGCAGATGGCCCACTGCGCTGCCGTGAGCGCGGTGGTGTCGAAGATCGCGTGCAGGAACGGAACCTGCACCACGATGACCTGCAACACGACCACCGCCCCGAGCGAGATCCACAGGGTTGGGTTGGTGAACAGGTGCCGGGTGAACACGGTCTGCGTACCGGCCCGGGCGTTGAGCACGTTGAAGAACTGGAACAGCACGAACGTGGTGAACGCCATGGTGGTCGCGACCGCCCCCCCGAAGCTCTCCCGCGCGGTGACCAACACCACCAGGGTTCCCAGTGCCATGGTTGCCCCGGCGCGGAGAAGCCGGGCGAGCAGGCGCCCTGACAAGACCGCGTCGTCCGGTCGGCGCGGGGGTTCGTCCATCAGCCCCCGGCGGGCAGGATCCACGCCCAGCGCCATGGCCGGCGGACCGTCCATGATGATATTGACCCAGAGGATCTGGATGGCGCTCAGCGGCGAGGGAAACCCGGCCAGGGCCGAGCCCAGGAACGTCAGGATCGCGCCGACGTTTGTGGACAGCTGGAACCGCACGAACTTCAGCACGTTGTCGTAGATCGCCCGACCCTCGTGGATCGCCTTGGTGATCGTGCCGAAATCATCGTCCGCGAGCACCATGTCACCGGCCTCTTTGGTGACCTCGGTCCCCGTGATGCCCATCGCGACCCCGATGTCGGCGCGCCGCAGTGCGGCCGCGTCATTGACCCCGTCACCGGTCATCGCGACCACGTGACCGCGGGCGCGCAGCGCATCCACGACGGCCACCTTGTGGTGCGGGGACACCCGGGCCAGGACGCCGATCCCCTCGATCTGCGCGGCGAGATCCTCGGGCGTCATCCGGTCCAGCTCGGCGCCGGTCAGCACCCGTCCGGTGATCCCGAGCTCGGCCGCGATCGCCGCGGCCGTGTCCCGGTGGTCGCCTGTGATCATCGTGACCTGGACGCCGGCCCGCCGGCACAGCGCCACCGCGTCCCGGGCCTGCGGCCGTGGCGGGTCGGCGATGCCGACCACCCCGAGCAGGGTCAGGTCACGGACCTGGTCGCGCAGCGTGGCCTCCCCGCCATCCGGCTCGCCGGACACTGCCGGCAGCGCATCCAGGGTCCGGGTGGCCGCGCCGAGCACGCGCAGCCCCTGACGGCCCAGGCTCGACACGTGATCGGTGACCCGTGCGCGGCCGGCAGGGTCCAGCGGCACCGGCCCGTCAGGGGTGAGCACCGTGCTGCAGCGCTCCAGCAGGATGTCCACCGCGCCCTTGACGTGCACCTGCACCACGCCGTCCTGGCCGTGGAACGTGGCCATGTACTTGTGCGTGGCGTCGAACGGCAACTCCGCCAGCCGAGGGTTCCCCGCGCGCAGCGGCTCGACGTCCAGGCCGGCCTTGGCGGCGAGCACCACCAGGGCGGCCTCGGTCGGGTCGCCGACGATCCCGGCGGGGCCGTCCCCGTCGGCAGGGGTGAGCGAGGCGTCGTTGCACAGGGCGAGGGTGTTCACCGTGGCTTGCAGGGCGCCACCGTCGCCCGTGGTAGCGGACGCCGGGGTGACCTCGCCGACCGGGTCGTACCCGCTCCCGCTGACCTGGTAGCGAGCGCCGGCGGCGAGCACCTCGCGGACGGTCATCTGGTTCAGGGTGAGGGTTCCGGTCTTGTCGCTGCACACCACGGTCGCCGAGCCGAGGGTCTCGACGCTGGACAGTCGCTTGACGATCGCCCCGCGGCGGGCCATCCGGTACACCCCCAGCGCCAGCGTGAGCGCGAGCACTGCCGGCAGGCCCTCCGGGACGGTGGCGACGGCGAGGGCGACGGCCCGCAGGGCCAGGTCGGTGAACGCCTCACCGCGCAGCCAGGCCAGGCTCGCGTAGACGGTGACCGCGACCACGCCGATCAGCGCCAGCCGCTTGCCCAGGCCGTCCAGCCGGCGCTGCAGCGGGGTGATCCCGGCGTCGCCCTGGCGCAGTTGCTCGGCGATGAGCCCCACCTGGGTGGCCATCCCGGTCGCGGTGACGAGCATCTCGGCGCGACCTCGGGTCACCGTGGTGTTCATGAAGCCGGACCCGGTGCGCTCGGCCAGCGGCACCTCGCTGCCGTCGTCATCACCGCTGTCCGATCCGCCGTCCCTGCCGCCGCCGGTCACCGCGCGGCTGTGCTTGGCCACGGGGACCGACTCCCCGGTGAAAGTGGACTCGTCGACCTCCAGCGACTCGGCGAGCAGCAGCCTGCCATCCGCAGGGATCCGGTCGCCGGCCTCCAGGAGCACGATGTCGCCGGGCACCAGGTCCGCGGCGGGGATCACCTCCTGGCGCCCGTCTCGGCGGACCCGCGCCGTGGGCACCAGCATCGAACGCAACGCCTCCAGGCTGCGCTCGGCGCGCCGTTCCTGGACGTAACCGATCGTCGCATTGATCAGGAGCACCACCGTGATGACGATCGTGTCCTTGAGGTCGCCGACGATGCCGGCCAGCACGGCGGCACCGATCAGCACCAGGATCAGCGTGGACCGGAACTGGTCGGCGAAGCGCAGCCACTCCGGCCGCCGGGCCGGCTCGGCCAGCCGGTTCGGCCCCGACTGCGCCAGCCGGGATGCGGCCTCGGGCGCGGTCAGCCCGGTGGCCGGGTCCGTGCCGGTGAGCGCGAGCACCTGGTCGACGGGCAGCCGGTGGGCCTGCGCCAGAGCGGTCGTCCCGTCGGCGACGGGTGGGGTGACGCCGGTGGTCATCGGTGCTCCTTCAGCTTCCGCGTCCGTGCGCGGGACTCCTCGATGTGGTGGGCGAACGCACCGCGGGGTGGCAGCCAGCGCGGCCACCCCGCCAGTCGGGCCACCGCCAGGGCGACCCAGGCGGCCAGCACGACGCCGGCGACGGCGGTGTCCATGGGAAGAACCTCCTCGGGGTCTGGTGAGGTCTCTCCCGTCCGGGCCACGGACGCCGCCGCTCCGGGCACCGGTGTGCGGTGCCGTGGTGACGAAGGAGGCGGGCGGATACTCCCCTCAGGATTCGGGCTGTCAAGCGGTCAGGGCGTGCTGCCTCCCTTGCGGTAGCGGGCGATGAACTCCGGCTTCAGGCGTTTGAGCTCCCCATCGGGGAAGTCGGTGAGCAGGCGCCAGCCGGCGTCCAGGGTCTGTTCCAGGCTTCGTCGCTCTCCCGCCTGGCCGACGAACTCGCGCTCGAAGGCGTCGGCCAAGGCCAGGTACCGCCGGTCCTCGGCCGGCAGCGCGGACTCCCCGACGATCGACAGCAGCCGCCGCACCTCCTTGCCGCGGGCGTAGCAGGCGTACAGCTGATCGGCCAGGCCGCGGTGGTCCTCCCGGGTGCGGCCGGCACCGATCCCGGAGTTCATCAGCCGGGACAGTGAGGGCAGGACGTCGATGGGCGGGTCGATCCCGGCCCGGTCCAGCTCTCGCGACAGCACGATCTGGCCCTCGGTGATGTAGCCGGTCAGATCGGGCACCGGGTGGGTGATGTCGTCGTCCGGCATGGACAGGATCATCAGCTGGGTCAGCGACCCCGGCCGGCCCCGCACCCGCCCGGCCCGCTCGAACAGGCTGGCCAGGTCGGTGTACATGTAGCCCGGGTAGCCCCGCCGGCCGGGCATCTCCTCCCGCGCGGCAGCGATCTCACGCAGCGCCTCGGCGTACGCCGTCACGTCGGTGAGCACGGTCAGCACGTGCAGACCGAGGTCGAACGCGAAGTACTCGGCCAGGGTCAGCGCCACGCGCGGGGTGAGGATCCGCTCGATGGTGGGGTCGTCGGCGAGGTTGAGCAGGACGACAGTGCGTCGCGCTGCATCGCCGGCCAGGAAGCGCGACTGGAAGAACTCGGCCTCCCGCCGGGTCACCCCCATCGCGGCGAAGACCACGACGAAGTTGTCCTCGGTGCGGTCCTGGTCGTTGCCGCCGGGCACCCGCACCCTCGCCTGGGTGGCGATCCGCGCGGCGAGCTCGTTGGCGGGTAGCCCGTAGCCGGAGAAGATCGGCAGCTTCTGCCCGCGGACCAGGGTGTTCAGGCCGTCGATGGCACTGATCCCGGTCTCGATGAACTCGTCCGGGTGGTCGCGCACCATCGGGTTCAGCGGCAGCCCGTTGACGTCGCGTTCCTCGTCGGCCAGCGGCTCCGGGCCGCCGTCGCGGGGGCGCCCGGCGCCGTCGAGGATCCGGCCCAGGTAGTCCCGGCCGACCCCGGTGTGCGCGGACCGGCCGCGACTGAGCACGGTGGTGTCCGTGCGGCCCAGGCCGCTGGTACCGCCGAAGACCTGGACGACGGCGCGCCCGGCGGCCGCCTCCAGGACCTGCCCGCGTCGCGGCGGGCCCTGGCCGGACAGCACGTCCACCAGGTCGCCGTAGGCCAGTGCCTCGGCGGCCTCGACCACGACCAGCGGCCCGGCGATCCGGGAGACGTCGGTGTTGCCGATTCGGTAGAGCGAAGCAGTGGTCACAGTGCCTGCACCTCCTGGGTGATGCGTTCGGTGAGTTCGGCGCAGCGGTGCGCCATGTCGTCCGCCGGCCAGGCCTTCATCCGGCCCAGCTCGGCCAGGGCGGGCAGCTCGCTCAGCTGGCGCGCAGGTACGCCGCGCTCGAGGGCGTCGGTCAACGCCCGGTGCACGTGGTGGATCGCGCGGAGCATGGCGATCTGCTTGGCCGGCGGGCACGAGGCGTCGACCTCGTCGAAGGCGGACTGCTGCAGGAAGTCCTCGCGCAGCAGCCGCCCGGTGCGCAGCACCACCCGCTGCTCCGGGGCCAGCGCCTCCACCCCGAGCAGCTGCACGACCTCCTGCAGCGATGCCTCCTGCGCGAGCAGGGCCAGTGCCCAGCGGCGCAGGTCACCCCAGTCGGCGGCCACGTGCTGGTCGAACCAGCCGACCACCGGGTACTGGGAGTAGCTGCGGGTCCAGTTGACCGAGGGAAAGTGCCGCCGGCGGGCCAGGCTGGTGTCCAGCGCCCAGAAGCACCCGGCCAGGCGCAGGCTGTTCTGGGTGATCGGCTCGGAGAAGTCGCCCCCGGCCGGTGACACGGCACCGACGATGGTCACCGAACCGATCCGTGCCGTGCCGGCCTCGCCCGCCGCCCCGCAGCGGCACTCCACCTCGCCGGCCCGCTCGTAGAACCCGGCCAAACGGGTGGCCAGGTAGGCGGGGTAGCCGTCCTCGGCCGGGATCTCCTCGAGCCTGCTGGACACCTCGCGCAGCGCCTCGCCCCAGCGGCTGGTGGAGTCGGCCATCAGGGCCACGTGGTAGCCCTGGTCGCGGTAGTACTCCGCGATGGTGATCCCGGTGTAGACGCTGGCCTCCCGGGCGGCCACCGGCATGTTGCTGGTGTTGGCCACCAGCACCGTGCGCTGCATCAGGGGAGCGCCGGTGCGCGGGTCGACCAGCTCCGGGAACTCCTGCAGCACCTCGGTCAGCTCGTTGCCGCGCTCGCCGCAGCCGACGTAGACCACCACGTCGGCCTCGGCGTACTTGGCCAGTGAGGTCTCCGTGACGGTCTTGCCGGTGCCGAAGCCGCCGGGGATGATCGCCGCGCCGCCTCGGGCAACCGGGAACAGCACGTCCAGCACGCGCTGTCCGGTGACCAGCGGCCGGGTCAGCGGTCGACGGCCACGCACCGGCCGGGCCTGGCGCACCGGCCACCGCTGTGCCATGGTGACCGGCCGGTCGCCCACTCGGACGACCTCGTCGGTGACCGTGAACTCGCCGGCACCGATCGCGCTGACCGGGCCGGACACGCCGTCCGGGACGAGCACCCGGTGCTCGATCGGGCCCTCGGGGGTGGTACCGAGGACGTCGCCGGGCTCGACCACGTCGCCGATCTCGACCGCGGGGGTGAACCTCCAACGCCGGTCCCGGTCCAGCCGGGGCGGGTCCGCCCCGCGCGGCACGTAGGGGTCGGCGGTCTGCCAGGGCACCGCCGCACTGTGACCGGACGCCGCGCCGGGCACACCGGCGAGCACGTCCAGCGGCCGGCCCATGCCGTCGACGATGCTGCCGAGCAGACCGGGGCCCAACTCGACGGTGAGCGGGCCGCCGGTCGGTTCGGCCGGGTCGCCGACCCGCAATCCGGTGGTGTCCTCGAAGACCTGGGCCACGCAACTGTCGCCGTCCAGCCGGATCACCTCCCCGGTGAGCCGCTGCCCGCCGATCCGGACCACGTCGAAGAGCCGGACGCCGGGCAGGCCGGTGGCCTCCACGACGGGGCCGGCCACCCGTGAAATGCTGTTCATTCGTCCTCCTGGGTCGCGAAGGTGATCTCGTAACCGACCGCGCGGGCGAGCAGGTCGCGCAATGCGTCCCGGCGCGTCTGGGCGGCGTCCTGCCCCTCCTCGGGCAGGGGAACCACCAGCGGGATGCTGCGGTCCTGCCAGGCGCTGCGTTCCCGCTCGGGCACCTGCTGCCACAGCAGCCAGTGCACGGCGAGCACCCCGCCCGGGGTGCCGGCGTCGTGCTCTGCGAAGGCGTCGCGGACCAGGGCCTGGACGTCGGCGCCGGTGGTCGCGAGCAGCGTGCGCGCCCCCGCCAATCGGTAGCCGGCCGCCCGGTGCGCCGGCACGATCACCTGCAGCTCAGGCATCGCCGGCACCTGCCTGGGCGGGATCGATGGCGTCCCGTCGCAGCCGGCGGGCCGTCGCCTGCGCTTGGTGGACCGCGGCCAGCGGGACGCCGGAGCCGAGCGGGTCCCCGGTGACCCAGCCCAGCATCGCTGCGGACTGGCGGGCCTCGAGCCACTCGGCCTCCAGCCGGGTGGCCTCGAACCCCTCCGAGGTGCCCCGCAACTCGCCGAGCCGGGCCAGGTCGTGGCGTTCGCGCAGCAGCGCGGCCCGGACTGGTTCGGCTGCGGCGCCGTACGCGTCGAGCGTGGCCAGCCGGTGTCCCAGCGCGGTCTGCGCCAGTTCCCTTTCCAGTTCCGCGCTGTCGCGGTGCAACTCGTACCGTTCCCAGATGCCGGGCAGTTCCCGGGCGGTGTCCGGGTCGGGGAGCTTGTACTCCCTCAGCCGCTGCACGGCCGCCGCGGCCTCGCCCGCCGCGGCCACGTCGCGGGCCGCCGCCTCGGTGACCCGATGTACGGCCAGCACGGCAGGCAGCACCACCTGCGCCGGTTGCCGACCGATCGCCCCGCGCAGCAGGGTCACCACATCGGCCACGTCGAACCCGGCGAGCACGGCACCGACGATGTCGGCGGCGGCACCGGAGTAGAGCCCGTGCATGCCCCGCAGGCGCGAGCGCAGCAGGGTCGAGGCTGCCTGCGGGTCGGTGCCGGCGGCCGGCTCGGGCCGCTCGCCCCGACGGGCCCGCAGCCGGGTGTTGCCGTAGACGAAATCCGGCGCAGCCAGCCGGCGAGGGCCGGTCACGTCCGGCTCCCGGGGGCGAGGGGGCCTGCAGGCCCGCCGTCGCTGCGGGCGGGGCCCGCTGGGGTGGACGGCGCGCCGATCGAGTTCGCCGCGGCGCTCCACCCCTCGGCCACCGGGGTGCGCAGCGCCGCCCAGGCGGCCTCCAGGCGGGTGTGCAGGGTGTTGTCGACCAGCCGACCGGCGCCGTCGCGGACCACGACACCGCCGGGTTCGGGCAGATCGTCGACCACCCTTGCCCGACGTCCCCGGGCCTCGAGCAGCGCCGTGGCCGACTCGACGTCCGCCGCGGTGACGTGCACCTGGTGTGCCCCGGGCAGGACCGCCCAGGCCTGATCGAGCAGGGCGGCCAGCACGGCCGGCCACTGCTCGGTGTGGCGCAGCCGGCCCAGGGCGTCGAGGGCGCCCTGCTCGACGGCGGCCAGCTCCTCGGTTCGGGCTCGGCGCCGATCGGCCTGGGCGGCCAACTGCGCGGCGGCGACGGTGGCGGCGGCCAGGGCGGCGGCCCGTTCCCGGGCCGCCGCCACCTGCTGCCGTCCCTGACGTTCGGCGTCCTCGCAGGCTCTGGCCACGAGGTCCTCGGCGTCCCGCCGGGCCTGTGCCTCCAGCCGGCTGATCTGCGCGTCGGCCTCCTCGCGCAGCGACGTCAGCAACTCCTCCAGGGCCATCGTCAACCGCCGGGCAGCAGCAGGATGAGCATGGCGGCGACCGCGAAGCCCAGGATGACCAGGGTCTCCGGGATCGCGACCAGCAGGATGGCGCGCCCGGCCAGTTCAGGCTTCTCGGCCATTGCGCCCATCGCGGCGGCGCCGATGCGGGCCTGCGCGAGCGCGGTGGCGAGGGCAGACAGGCCGATGGCCAACCCGGCGGCCAGGGCGATGAGTCCGATCTCCATGGCGTAACTCCTTGTCCAACAGTGGGTTTGTCGTGATGGCGAGCTCGGGGGGAGCTCAGGGTGTCGGGCTCTGGTGGCATCGCGCTCAGCCGGTCACGACGACCTCCCGGCGATCGTCGGGCTGTGCCGCCTCCGCGGCCGCCAGGGCGGGGCCGGCCGCGCCGGTGGGCTGGTCGCCGTCCTCGATCACGCTCACTTCGGCACCGAAGGGGGTGAACGGTGCCCCGCCGCCGGTGTAGAAGTTCGGGAAGAACTCCACGTAGTGCAGCCGCAGTGACTGGATCATCGGGCTGAACGCGGCCAGCGCGACGTTCAGGGCGTGGAAGAACGTGGCGACCACGACGCCGAGCAGCAGGGGCGCCTGCGCCCCGAGTTCGTTGGCGACCACCGCCAGGTACACCGAGGCCAGACCGACCGCCGCCAGCCGCAGGTAGGACAGCACCTTGCCGATCGCGCTGATCAGCTCCAGCGGGGCGAGCAGACCAGCCGCGCCGCCGGGGGCGAGGACCGCCAGCACCAGGCCGATCACCAATAGAGCCAGCGCCGGCGTCATCAGTGTCCGGGGCAAGGCGGCCGCCGCGACCGCGGCGATCCCGAACAGCCCGATCAGGACGACGAGGGTGCCGACCCGCTCCGCGGCGTGTCGCAGATGCCTGTCGCGCACCGACGACCAGACCCCGAGGGCCAGCCCGAGCAGCACGTGCACCGCGCCGATCGCGATCACGAACAGCAGCAGCGGGGTGAGCGCGTCCGGGCTGCCGCGGTAGAACCACAGCGCGGGGAAACCGAAGGCGTAGCGGCCGAAGTTGCCCAGCAGCTCCCCGAAGAGGAACCCGAACACGACCGACCACCAGCCGCCGATGACCAGCACCCGGGCCACATCGGCCAGGAAGGGGTTGCGCTCGGCGAGTTTCCGGCGCAGGAGCCAGCCGAGGAGGACCAGGATCAGTCCGTAGGCGACGTCTCCGACCATGACGCCGAACAGGAACGGGAACACCACCGCCATGAGCAGGGTCGGGTCCGGCTCGCCCGGTCGTGGCCAGGCCAGGAAGGCGACCAGCCGCTCGAACGGACGGGCGAGGCTCGGGTTGCGCAGCAGAATCGGTGGGGCCTGTTCAGGATCGGCCACCTCGGCCACCACGGTCGGGCCGGGCACCCGCTCACGCAGCGACTGCCGAACCGGGTCGAGGTCGCCGCGGGGAAGCCATGCGCGCAAGGCGAAGGTGCGCTCGCCCAGCGCGGCGAGCTCGACGGCTGCCAGCCGTTCCGCGCGTGCGGCCAGGTCCCTGCGCGCGGCGAGCAGCGCCGGGAGGGCCGGTCGAACCAGCTCGGCGAGCTGTTCGGCGTTGCGCGAGAGCAGCTCGGGCACTTCGGCCAGCTCGGTGCGCATCTCGGCCACGGTGCCGGCCAGTGACCGGCCCGAGAACTTGCCCGGGATGGTGACCTGGCTGATCTGGTCCGAGCCGAGCAGTTGTTCAACCGCGGCAACCCGGTCCGAGGAGGTGACCAGCAGTGCGCCGACGGTGCCCGAGCCGTCACCGCGCGCGGTGACCAGCAGGTGCCGGTCGCCGAGAAGCTCGCGCAGCTGCTCGGCCAGCTGAGCGATCACCCGGCCGTCCGGGTCGTCGAGCACCAGCGCGACGGTGGCCAGGTGCGCCGCGGCCAGCTCGGAGTCGGTGAGCCGGTTCAGCTCCGGCACCAGCGGTGTCAGATCGCCGAGCGCCGCGAGGTAGCGGGGCAGCAGTTCGGCCTCGCTGCGCAGCGCGTCCCTGGTGGCGATGAGTTCGGCCACCTCGGGTTCCAACCGCAGCAGCAGTCGGTGCAACTCGTGGTCGTGGGTCGGCCGGGGCGAGGCAAGACCGGTCTCGGCCGGCACGAGTCCGAGGACCGCCTCGACGCGTTCACGCAGTTGTGTGGTCGCCAGATGTTTGTCGGCCGCCTGGTCAGCTGCCTGGTCGGCGGTCGGGTTCAGCACCGGCGGGCCGGCCGCCGTGCTCGGGGCCGGCGCCAGCTGGACCGCCCGCAACCGTTGCAGGGTGCAGAGCACGGCGTCCAGGTCCGCTCGCCGGCCGAGGATCTCGATCTGGGTCATCCCAACCTGCATCGCAGCTCACCTCCGCCCCGACCCGGTCCGCGGGTTCAGCGGCGGCACGGTGGCGTCCAGCAGGGTCCGGATGTCCTCGTCACGGCGCTCGCGGGCTGCCCGGCGCAGTGCGGCCTCGTCCCGCTGCGCCTGCGCCCGGATCCGGTCGGCCTCGGCGGCTGCCTCGGCCGCCATCCCGGTCTCGATACGCGTCGCCTCACGGTCGGCGCGGGCCAGTTCTCGAGCGGTGAGGTGGTCGGCCCTGGAGCGAGCCTCGGCCAACGTCTCCTCGGCTCGGGCGGCCCCTTCGGTGCGGCGTCGGATGGACGCCTCGAGGGCAACGATGCTGGCGCGCGGGTCAGGCCCGTCGGTGCGTGCAGGGGTGGGGTTCGACGTCCGATTCATGAGTCTGCTCTCCGGGTGGGTGCGGGCGCCGGTGAGCGGCGCCGGTCGCGTGCCCGCTTGAGACGGGCAAGCTCTTCGCGCTCGCGTTCCTCCAGGACGACAGCGACCTGGCGGGCCTGTGCCCGCAGGCCGGGGATCACCACGGCGTCCAGCGCGTTCACCTGGCGCGTCGTACGGTCGATCTCGGCGGCCAGGCGGCGCACGGTCAGCTCCACTGCGCAGACCTGCAGCAGCAGCTCCAGCTCGCGTTCGTGGGTGGTGGCGACCTCGTCGACCGCGGCAGAGGTGGTGAGCAGGGCATAGCCCCGCTCGGTCGCCCGGCGCTCGATGGGCTCGTGGTCGAGGTCCACGACGACGACCCCGGCGACCGCCCGCTGGACCAGGGTGACCGGGATGCCGGTGGCAGTGTGCAGGCTCGCGGACAGGACGTGCTCCGGACCATGGGTGATCACGGCCGCATCGTGGGCGGCGCGGGCTCGGGCGGCCTGGCGGCGCAGGTCCTCGATGCGGCCGAGGAGTTCGGTCTGGACCCTCCCGAACTCACGAATGAGAGCAGATCGCTTGTCCCGCAGCAGGTCTCGGCCCTGTTCGGCAAACGATGCGTTGCGCCGCAGGTCGAGCAGTCCAGTCCTGGTGGCGGCCACCGGTGCCGTCATGGCCGGTGCTGGCGGCCGGTGGCCTGGGCAGGGAATGACGACATCCGACGACCTCCGGTCACGAGTCTGGATCGCGCCGAAGGTCTTCCCCGCTCCACCGGTGCAGACGTCGGTGGGAACCACCCCGGCCGGGCTCGACGAGCCGTGGTGTCGACCGTGGTGCTTGTGGGGTACTCCCCTTCTGCGAAACAGAATACGCGAATTAGAGTTTGTCTTGCAACATGTTGACGACAACGATCACGAACGGCCGTCCACCGGGTCGCGCAGGGGTGGGGATCCGGGCAGCCCGAACGTCATGGCGGAACCGCCGGTGCGCGCAGGTCGCGACCCGCTTGGTCCCGGAAGGCCGGAACCGGGTGAGACCGCCTGTCGTTCAACTCGATTCGACAGGAGGAGTGTTGCCATGACACGCATCGATGTCCCGCCCCGCGCCGGGGCGATCTCCCCGCCGCCGGTCGCAGTCCTGAGCCGGCTACGTCGGTTCAACGCCGTGATGGGGGCCCTGCACGCGGTTCAGGCCGTGGCGGTGATCCTGCTCGCGAACACGTTCGCACTCCCGATCACCGCGACCTATGTGTCCGGCCCGCCGGGCACGACACCGGGCCCGGTCACGGTGCTCGCCGAGGTGCCGCTCGCCGCCGCGGTGGTTGCCTTCCTGGTGGTGTCGGCACTGGCGCATTGGTGGATCGCCGGGCCGGGGTCGCGCCGTTATGCGATCGACCTGGGCCACGAGCGCAACATCGCCCGATGGGTGGAGTACTCCATCAGTTCCACGATCATGATGGTGGCGATCGCCCACCTGTGCGGGGTCACTGATGCGGCCGCGCTGCTGGCGATCTCGGGCTGCAATATCTCGATGATCCTCTTCGGGTGGCTGCAGGAACAGTACGAGCAGCCCGGTGGGGGCGGCTGGCTTCCGTTCATCTTCGGGTGCTTGGCCGGGTTGGTGCCCTGGCTGGTCGTCGTTCTCGCTGTGCTCGCCCCCGGGTCGACCCCCGCGGTCAGCCCGCCCGGTTTCGTCTACGCGATCATCATCTCGCTCTTCGTGTTCTTCAACGTGTTCGCGCTGAACCAGTGGTTGCAGTACCGCCGGGTCGGCCCGTGGCGGGACTACCTGTTCGGCGAGCGCGTGTACATCTGGCTCAGCCTGGTCGCCAAGTCGGCGTTGGCCTGGCAGGTGTTCGCCGGGGCGCTGGCTGCGTGAGCCGGCTGCGGCCGGCATCAGCGCGCCGCCGAGGCCAGCCGTCACGTCCGCGAGCAGGTGCGGTTGTCCACCGGTCCCCGGGTGGTGCTGGCCGAGCTGGTCGCGGCGCTGCCCTGACCGGCACGGTGTCGATTACCGTGTGAGCCGTGGGGCTTCTGTGGCGTCGGGCAGCCGGACCGGCTTCATGCCCGGCCAACGGGTCGAGGCGCGGTGCGGCATGAGCGGTGAGGACCCGGCACCCCCCGTGGTGAGCGACCCGATGCTGTCGATCCGCACGGATCGGGCTCCCGCCCGGCACACTGCGGGCCAGGGATCGCGGCGTGCGCCCGCCTGGTACCGATTGCTCCCCGCACGCCTGACGGGGACAAGTACCGTGGTTCCGGTGAAGCGGGCATTGGCTCTGGTCGAGCCGCTCG
>JAEUJN010000060.1 GCA_016794595.1 Kineosporiaceae bacterium | reverse complement strand
TGGAGCATCTACGGCGGTCTGATCTCCTCCCTGACGCTGATCATCTTCTCGCCCGTGGTGTCCGGCAAGGCCCCCGTGGCCCCCGCCACCAAGAGCGCGTCGATGATCACCGACCCGAGCATCGACTTCTCCTGGTTCCCGCTGGAGAACCCGGGTCTGATCTCGGTGCCGCTGGCCTTCTTCCTGGGCTGGCTCGGATCGGTGACCAGCAAGGAGCAGCCGGACCAGGCCAAGTGGGCCGAGATGGAGGTCCGCTCCCTCACCGGGGCCGGCGCCGAGAAGGCCGTCTCGCACTGAGCATCATCGGCTCCTGCGGTGCCCCCCGGGCACCGCAGGAGCGCCCCGTCAGTCACCGGTTCGACAGCCCCACCCGATAGCCCCGGTGGCCGGCACGACGTCCCTCCCGACGCGTGCCGGCCACCGGACCAGTTTGCTCCCCGGGTCGTGGCACCGTCGAGGTCGGCGCGGGCGGAACTTCTGTCGTCGGGATGCGGCCCGAATCAGGTTACGGTTGCGTAGCCTTGCCCCGGAGAACGGCCACGAGCTGGTTGGCGCATCGGGGCCGGGCGCACCACCCGTCCACGCCCCTGCCAGCTCCCGAGGTGCCCCGCGATGACCACGGACGACGTCACCACCCGACCCGTGCTGATCCAGGGGGGCATGGGGGTCGGGGTCTCCTCCTGGCAGCTGGCCAACGCCGTCGCCCGAGCGGGCCAGCTCGGCGTGGTCTCCGGGACCGCCCTGGACGCCTCGGTCGCCCGCCGCCTGCAGGACGGCGATCCCGGCGGGTACCTGCGCCGGGCACTGGCGCACTTCCCGCTGCCTGCGCTGGCCGAGCGCGTGGTGGCCAAGTACCACCGCCCGCAGGGACGGCACGGGGCTCCCTATCTACCCGTGCCCCGGCTGGCCATCCACTCGGGCCCGAACGGCACGGCCCGCACCCACAGCGAGCGGCACAGTGACGAGCTGGGGGTGGTGGCGAACTTCGTCGAGGTGTGGCTGGCCAAATACGGCCACCACCCGATCCCCGAGGACCCGCGGCGCGACCTGCTGGGGCCGGACGCCGCGGCGTCCGGCCTGGTCGGGGTCAACTACCTGGAGAAGCTCCAGATGGCCACCCCCGCGGCCGCCTACGGCGCGGTGCTCGGCGGGGTCGACTACGTGCTGATGGGCGCCGGCATCCCGCGCGAACTGCCCCGGTTGCTGACCGAGCTGGCCGCCGGCCGCCCGGGAACCATCCACGTGGACGTCGCGGGCGGATCGGCGATGCCCCAGACGCTCGACCCGACGTCCCTGCCGGCCGAGGGCGAGCTGCTGCCCGCCACCCGGCGCCCCCGGTTCCTGGCCATCGTGTCCTCGCACGTGCTGGCCCAGTTCCTCGCCCGGGACCCGGCCACGATCCCCGACGGGTTCGTCGTCGAGGGCCCGACCGCCGGCGGCCACAGTGCGCCGCCGCGCGGGCAGATGGAACTCGACGACCATGGCCAGCCGGTCTACGGCCCGCGCGACGAGGCCAACCTGGCCATGCTGGCCAAGATCGGCCTGCCGTTCTGGCTGGCGGGCGGCTACGGCGAGCCCGAGAAGGTGGCCGAGGCCCTGGCCGCCGGGGCCGCGGGGGTCCAGGTCGGCACGCTGTTCGCCCTGGCCAGGGAATCTGGGCTGGACGACGACCTGCGGGGAACGCTGCTCACCCGGCTGCGGGACGAGTCCCTGGTGGTGCTCAACAGCGCGGGCGCCTCGCCCACCGGGTTCCCGTTCAAGGTGGCCCAGTTGCCGGGCACCCTGGCCGACCCGGAGGTCTATGCCGCGCGGCCCCGGCTGTGCGACCTGGGGTACCTGCGCACCCCGTACGTGCGCGGCGAGTCGGCGATCGGCTACCGCTGCCCGGCCGAACCACTGGACGTGTTCGCCCGCAAGGGCGGGGACGCCGCCGGGGCCCAGGGCTCGAACTGCCTGTGCAACGCACTGATGGCCGATGTGGGACTGGCCCAGGACCGCAAGGACGGCTACACCGAGGCCCCCCTGGTCACCCTGGGATCGGACCTCACCGGCGCCCGGCGCCTGGACCGGGAGTACCTCGCCCGCCACGACGGTCACCGGCCCGGGGGATGGTCGGCCGCCGAGGCGGTCCAGTGGCTCCTGGGTGATCGAGGACCATCCGTCGAGCCGACCGGGAACTGACCACCGTCCGTCGCAGGGACAGCCGCGCTGACCGGCATCCACCGGCCGGGATCCCTGGCCGCCGGCAGCCGACGTGACTAGCCTCACGTGCTAGTTCACAGTCGCGTTACGTTCGCCGAACGCTGCCGCCCGCGTGCCAAACCCCCCTACTGGAGGCCATCGCATGTCCAGCGACGCCATCGAGAACCTCAGTCACGAGGATCGTCGTTTCCCGCCCGACCCCGCCTTCACCGCCACCGCCATCGGCAAGGCCGATCTCTACGACAAGGCCGCCGCCGACCGTCTGGCGTTCTGGGACGAGCAGGCCCGCACCCTGAGCTGGAACACCGAGTGGTCCCAGGTGCTCGACTGGAGCGACGCCCCGTTCGCCAAGTGGTTCGTCGGCGGCACCCTCAACGTGGCCTACAACTGCGTGGACCGGCATGTCGAGGCCGGCAACGGTGACCGGGTCGCGATCCACTTCGAGGGCGAGCCCGGCGACACCCGCACGATCACCTACGCCCAGCTCAAGGACGAGGTGAGCCAGGCCGCCAACGCCCTGGCGGCGCTGGGCGTGGGCAAGGGCGACCGGGTCGCCATCTACCTGCCGATGATCCCCGAGGCCGCGATCGCGATGCTGGCCTGCGCCCGCCTGGGCGCCCCCCACTCGGTGGTCTTCGGTGGCTTCTCGGCCGAGGCGCTGCGCAGCCGCATCCAGGACGCCGAGGCCAAGGTCGTCATCACCTCCGACGGTGGCTACCGCCGCGGCGCGCCGTCCGCGCTCAAGCCCGCGGTCGACGAGGCCATCACCGAGTGCCCGACGATCACCAACGTGCTCGTCGTCCAGCGCACCAAGCAGGACGTCGCCTGGACCGAGGGCCGGGACGTCTGGTGGCACGACGCGCTGGCCGCGGCCTCGGCCGACCACACCCCCGAGCCGATGGACGCCGAGCACCCGCTGTTCATCCTCTACACCTCGGGCACCACGGGGAAGCCGAAGGGCATCCTGCACACCACCGGCGGCTACCTCACCCAGGCGTCCTACACCCACAAGAACGTCTTCGACCTGCACCCCGAGACCGATGTCTACTGGTGCACCGCCGACGTCGGCTGGGTCACCGGACACAGCTACATCACCTACGGCCCGCTGGCCAACGGTGCGACCCAGGTGATGTACGAGGGCACCCCGGACTCCCCGCACCAGGGCCGCTGGTGGGAGATCGTGCAGAAGTACGGCGTCACGATCCTCTACACCGCCCCCACCGCGATCCGCACGTTCATGAAGTGGGGCGAGCAGATCCCGGCCCAGTACGACCTGTCGACCATCCGGGTGATGGGCAGCGTCGGTGAGTCGATCAATCCCGAGGCCTGGATCTGGTACCGCCGGGTGATCGGTGGCGACAAGGCCCCGATCGTCGACACCTGGTGGCAGACCGAGACCGGCGGCATCATGATCAGCCCGCTGCCGGGTGTCACCACCGCCAAGCCCGGCTCGGCGCAGAAGCCGCTGCCCGGGATCGCCGCGGACGTGGTGGACGACGAGGCGCACTCGGTGCCCAACGGCGGCGGCGGCTACCTGGTGCTCACCGAGCCGTGGCCGGCCATGCTGCGCGGCATCTGGGGTGACCCGGAGCGCTACAAGGAGACCTACTGGTCGCGCTGGCCCAAGCTGTACTTCGCCGGTGACGGGGCCAAGAAGGACGAGGACGGCGACATCTGGCTGCTCGGCCGGGTGGACGACGTCATGAACGTCTCCGGGCACCGCCTGTCGACCACGGAGATCGAGTCGGCCCTGGTCTCCCACCCCAAGGTGGCCGAGTCGGCCGTCGTGGGTGCCACCGACGAGACCACCGGTCAGGCCGTGGTGGCCTTCGTCATCGTGCGCGCGGGCGCCATGGACGGCACCGACGAGAAGACCGTGATCGCCGACCTGCGCAACCACGTCGCCAAGGAGATCGGCCCGATCGCCAAGCCGCGCCAGATCATGATCGTCTCGGAGCTGCCCAAGACCCGCTCCGGCAAGATCATGCGCCGGCTGCTGCGCGACATCGCCGAGGGCCGTGAGGTCGGCGATGCCACGACGCTGGCGGATGCCGGCGTGATGTCCCTGATCGCCAAGGGCATGAGCAAGCCGTCCGAGGACTGATCACGTCAACGCCCACCACCAGCTCGGCCCCCGGCTCACCCCGGGGGCCGAGCTGGTTTGCGTCCCCGGGGGCCGGACGGCTCAAGCCGGGCGAGCGGTGAGCCGACGCTCCCCCCATCGGGTCGTCGACCCGGGGCAGTGGCACGACCAGTGCTCCACCGCGTCGAAGGGAACACCGGTGCGTCAGGCCACCATCGAACTGACGGGTGTCGAACGCCATCTCCCGGCGGACGACTTCATCGTGACCAAGACCGACACCCGCGGGGTGATCACCTACGTCAACGAGGTGTTCATCACGATCAGCGGGTACAGCCAGGCCGAGTTGCTCGGCAAGCCGCACAACCTCGTGCGTCACCCCGACATGCCGATGGCGGTGTTCAAGCTCCTGTGGGACACCATCGACGCCAAGCGCGAGATCTTCGCCTACGTCGTGAACCTGGCCAAGAACGGCGACCACTACTGGGTCTTCGCCCACGTGACGCCGACGTTCAACCGGTCGGGGCACGTGATCGGCTACCACTCCAATCGGCGGGCACCGCACCCCGCGGCGACCGCGGCCGTCGTCCCGCTCTACCAGCAGATGCGCCGGGCGGAGTTGGCCTGCGCCACCCCTCGGGAGGGCATGGCCGCCTCCGGCGCGATCCTGCAGGAGTTCCTGGACGAGCAGGGCATGACCTACGACGAACTCATCTGGACGGTCACCCCGTGAACCCTGAGAAGACTCCCCCCCTGGCCAGGCAAGGCACTGCCCACGCCCCCACCGGGTCCCGGACCCGGTTGGGCCGCTCCCAGGGCAAGCGCCCCAAGCCCGCCAAGATCACCCCGCTCACCGACAAGACCACCCGCGACGCCGTGCGATCGCTGGCCAAGATCTGCCACGCGGCGTCCTACGGTGACCTCGAGCCGCGCTACATCGTCGAGACCGACGACCCCGACATCCGGGCCGCGGCGGACGGCGTGAACCGGCTGCTCGACATCGTGGACGCCTTCGTGCGCGAGTCGGGGGCCGCGGTGTCCGCGGTGACCCGAGGGTTCACCTACCGCCGCATGCTCCAGACCGGGTTGCAGGGCGCGTTCGGCGACAGCGCCCGGATCATCGACGACGGGCGCAAGGCTGTCGGGGATTCCCAGGCGTTCGTCGTGCGGGCGGCCACCGAACGCCGCGAACTCGGCGCCGAACTGGACAGTGCCGTGCTGCGGGTCTGTGACCAGCTGGCGGAGTCGGCCGGTGCCATGGGTGGGGTGGCCGCCGGGGTGGTCGACTTCGCCCGCGAGGCCGTGGACGACGCCGCACGCGCCACCGACACGGTGGAGGGACTGCGCACCAGCTCGCAGGAGATCCGGCGGGCGGTCGACCTGATCACCCAGGTGGCCGTGCAGACCCGGATGCTGGCCCTGAACGCCACGATCGAGGCCGCCCGGGCGGGCCGCTCGGGACGCGGTTTCGCCGTGGTGGCCTCCGAGGTCAAGGCGCTCGCCGACGAGGCGGCCTCGTCCAGCGAGGCCGTGATCGCCCGCGTGGACGCCGTGCAGGAGGCGGCGTCCCAGGCCATCCTGGCCCTGGAGGGAGTGACCCAGCGGATCCACGACATGGACGCCCGGGTCGCCGGGATCGCCGAGTCGATCCAGGGCTCGGGCGGGACGCGGGGCGAGGACGGGCTGGTGGGGTTGGCCGAGCACCTGAGGGGCGAGGTGGGCCGGTTCATCACGCTCATCGTCGACGACAAGTCCCGCGGCTCCCGGCCCTGACCACCGCTGACCCGGACGCACCCGGACGCACCCGGCACGACCGGGCGGCGGCAGGACCGGACTCGGCTCCATCCTGGGACATCCGTCGCGATCTGCGGTGATCCCGACAGGTCGAGCCCCGGGCGAGGCCGTAGGCTCACAGGCGCAGCCTGAACTGGGTGGGACGCCGTGACTCACCGATCGGGCCCCGCCGAGCCTTTCCGTGGAGGAGCGATGTCCGAGCCGACGTCCCTCGTGGGTGAGTCCACCGAGCGCACCCTCGGCCAGCTCGTGGCCCAGGCGACCGAGGACATGTCCGCGATCCTGAGGGCCGAGGTGGCCCTGGCCAAGGCCGAGATCACCGAGGACGTGCGCAACGGGGCCATGGCGGGCGGCCTGTTCGGCGCAGCCGGGTACCTCGGCCTGCTGGCCAGCATCCTGCTGACCATCTCCGCCGGCTACGGCCTGGTGGCCGCCGGGCTGGCCGCCTGGTTGGCCTTCCTCGTCGTCGCCCTGGTCCTGGTACTGCTGGCCGGGGTGCTGGCCCTGGTGGGCAAGTCCCGGATCTCGCGGGTGGGCCCGCCCGAGCGGGCGCTGCGATCGGCCCGCCAGACCATCGCCGCGGTCAGACCGTCCCGGGCGCGGTGAACGTCGATCCTGCCGAGATCCTCGTCGAGGGTCCCTGGCGGCACCGCCTGGTCAGTGCGAACGGGGCGCGCTTCCACTGCGTCGAGGGCGTGCACCCGGAGGCACCTGCCGGGCCGCTCGTCGTCCTGCTGCACGGCTTCCCCCAGTTCTGGTGGGCCTGGCGCCACCAGCTCCCGGCACTGACCGAGGCGGGGTATCGCGTGGTGGCGATGGATCTGCGGGGGTACGGCAGCAGCGACAAGCCCCCGCGGGGGTACGACACCGAGACCCTGACCGCCGATGTCGCGGGCGTGATCCGGGCCCTCGGCGAGCAGGACGCCGTGGTGGTCGGCCACGACTGGGGCGCCTGGGTCGCCTGGGCCTGCGCTGGCCTGCAACCGCGGACCACCCGCGCCATCGCGGTGCTGTCGATGGGCCACCCACTGACCATGCGCGCCGCGATGACCCGCGCCGCCCACTGGCGCACCCTGGCCCAGGTGCTCGCCTTCCAGGCTCCGTGGCTCGCGGAGCGGCGGCTGACCGGCGACGGGGTCGGGGAGCTGATCCGCCGCTGGTGGGGCGACGGCACACCCGACCCGGAGGCGGTCGAACGCTACCGGCGGGCGATGCAGTTGCCGTTCGTGGCCACCACGTCGCTGGAGTACTTCCGGCGCGCGGCCCGCAGCACCGGACGGCGTGAGGCCCGCAGCCTTGCCGAGGCGCTGGACCGCCCGGTGACCTGCCCGGTCCTCCAGTTGCACGGTGCCCGGGACACCTGGGTGCTGCCGAGCGCGGCCGCCCGGTCCCGGCGCCGGGTGGAGGGACCGCTCTACGCCCAGATCCTGCCCGGCGCAGGCCACTTCCTGCCCGAGGAGGCACCGGAACAGGTCACCTCACGCCTGCTGTCGTGGCTGGCGGACGTCGCGCCGCTGCCCGGGGTCCCGTCCACCGGCCGGCGCGTCGAGTCCCGCACCGAGTCCCGCATCGGATCACGCGTCGAGCCCGCCGGGGACTCCCGAGTCGAGTCCCTGCCGGGTCCGCCCCCGCACCGGCTCACTGCCAGGCGCTGACCCCGCAGTTCAGCGCGTCGTCGCGCATGTCCACCGTGGCCGGCAAGGTGCCACGCACCACGTCCGGGAACAGCACTGCCACCCGGTTGTACTCGATCACCGCGGCCAGGCAGCGTTGCTGCACGGCCACCAGCTGGAAGGCGTCCCCGGTGCGGACGAACCGGCTGTCGGCGTAGCGCCGATCCGCAGCCTGGGAGAGCCGTTGCCGATCGGCGTTGGCCCGGGTCACCGCCGTCCACCGGGCGGGCACGCTCAACGCCGCGAACTGCGCTCGCAGGCGGGTCAGCTCGGCGTCGTGCGCCGTCCGGGCCTGCTCGATCTCGCTCGCGCGGGAGCGGTTGGCGGCGGTGAGCGATGCGATCTGTCGCTCACGGGAGCCCCTCTCCTGGACCCACCAGATCGCGCCCCCGGCGAAGATCAGGGTGAGGGCGAGCGCCGCCACGGCGAGCGGCCGGGTCAGGCGGGCCATCATCGCGACGGCCTCCTCGTCGGCGAACCGCGTGTCGAACACCTCGACCCGGGACGGCCGGGCCACAGCAGCTCTGGCCACCGGGGCCGCCGCGGCGTTGGCCGGCGGGCCATCGGCAGGGGTCTCGGCAGGG
>JAEUJN010000030.1 GCA_016794595.1 Kineosporiaceae bacterium | reverse complement strand
CGCAGCCCGAGCTGCGACATCTCGGCCAGCACCCGGTCGGTCGGCAGGCGCTCACCCCAGCCGGGCACCTCGCAGACGCCCCACGAGATGGGCGCCGAGGCCACCCGGTCGATGAAGCTGGTCATGCTGCCCGCCCTCCTGGCTGCGCCTCCGGCGAGGCGATACCCTGAATTGGAACGCTCCAAGTCAGGAACCAGAATGGCATCCTGACTCAGCCGGGGCAAGCCGCTCAGCCGCGATGGAGGGACCCGTGCGAAAAGACCCGCACCGCGTGCTGGTGGTGGGCGCCGGGCGGATGGGCGCCCTGCGCGCGCAGGACCTGAGCCGCGACCCCCGGGTGGGTCAGGTCGTGATCACGAACCGCTCCCCGGCCCGCGCCAGCGCCCTGGCCGATCGGCTGGGGGCACAGGTGCTGGACTGGGACCGGATCGCGGACGCCGAGGTCGACGCCGTCGTGGTGACCCCGGCGACCAGCGTGCACGAGGAGGTGCTCACCGCGGTGCTGCCGATGGGACGGCCCGTGCTGTGCGAGAAGCCGATCGCCCTGACGCTGTCCGACACCCAGCGGATGATCGACCTCGCCGCCCGGCACGGCAGCGCCGTCCAGGTGGGGTTTCAGCGCCGCTTCGACGCCGGGCTGCGCGCCGTCCACGAACGGATCGCCACCGGTGGCCTCGGCACGCTGTACGCGCTGCGCCTGCTCTCGCACGATCACCAGCCCAACGAGCCTGCGTTCATCGCCTCCAGCGGTGGCATCTTCCGCGACCTGCACGTGCACGACCTCGACCTGGTCGCCTGGCTCACCGGGTCACCGGTGGCCTCGGTGTTCGCCACGATCGCCGTCCGCGGCCACGAGCAGTACGCCGTGCGCCACGCCACGGCCGCCGGCGAGGTACCGGACGGCGACGTCGCGCTCGTCCACGCCGTCACCCGGTCCGGGGTGCAGGTGAGCATTCACGGCGCCCGGCACGACGCGCGTGGTCACGACGTGCGGCTGGAGGCGTTCGGCTCGCAGGATTCCCTCTCCGCAGGGCTGACCGAGCGCACGCCCCTGATGAGCCTGGACGGCGCCGCCCCGGGCGGCCGGCCCTACACCGGCTTCGTCGACCGGTTCCGCGAGGCGTTCCGGGCCGAGACCTCGGCGTTCGTCGACCTGATCGAGGGCGGGCCCAACCCCTGCCCGCCGCAGGCCGCCCTGGACAGCCTGCGCGCGGCCGTGGCCTGCGAGCTGTCGGTGCTGCGCGGCCTCCCGGTGACCGTCGAGGCCGTCGCGACGCAGGGGGATTGACCGTGAGCGTGGCCAGACCGACGATCCACGATGTGGCCGCACGGGCCGGGGTGTCCAAATCCCTTGTCTCCCTGGCTCTTCGCGGCTCGCCTGCGGTCGCCGACGCCAGCCGGACGGCGATCCTCGCCGCGGCCGCCGAACTCGGCTACCGGCCCAACGCGGCCGCCCGCAGCCTGGCCGCCCGGTCCAGCCGCACGGTCGGGGTGCTGGTGCTCGACCTGCACAACCCGGTCTTCGCCGAGGTGCTGGACGGCGTGCTGGCCGAGGTGCGCGCCCACGGCTACAGCACGATGGTGGTGACCGGCCTCGACCCCGCCATCCAGACCTCCGAGATCGACAAGCTGTTGGAGTTCCAGGTCGAGGGCCTGGTGCTGGTCAGCCACCGGCTGGCGGCGGCCGCGGTGCGCGCCATCGCCACCGAGACCCCGGTGGCCGTGGTCACCCGCGGCGACATCACCGGGCCCGGCATCGACACGGTGCGCAACGACGACCGCCTCGGGGCGCACCTGGCGGTGGAGTATCTGGTCGGTCTGGGCCATCGGCGCATCGCGCACATAGGGGGCGGGGACGATCCGGTGGCAGCCGATCGCGAACTGGGCTACCGGCAGGCGATGGTCGCGGCCGGGCTGGCCCAGCAGGTGCGGGTGCTGCCGGGCAGCCTGGACGATGCCGGCGGCCATGGCGCGGCGACGCTCGCGCTGGCCTCGAGGCCCCGGCCCACGGCCCTGTTCGTGGCCAACGACTTCGCGGCGATGGGCGCGATGGCGGCCGCGGTCGACGCGGGGCTGCGGGTGCCGCGGGACGTCTCGGTGGTCGGCTACGACGGCACCCAGCTGGGCGCGCTGCGCTCGATCGGCTTGACCTCGATCGCGCAGCCGCTCACCGAGATGGGCCGCCTGGCCGCCGAGGGACTGTTCGCCCGGATCGAGGGCCGGCGCCGACGCGCGCAGAACCTGGTGCTCCCGGCCGAGGTGGTGGTGCGCAGCAGCACCGCGCCGCCGGCGCCGGCCCGGACCGAGTGATCACCGCTGCCTCACGGTCTCATGCCCATCGGCGGCCTCACGGTGCCGGGGGGCGGCCCCCGGCGATGGTGGCCGACCCGAGCACCCGGGTGCCGTCGTACATCACCACCGCCTGCCCCGGGGCGACCCCCCGGATCGCGCCGTCCAGCTCGAGCTCGACCCCGCCGGCCCCCAGGCGCGCGATCCGCGCCGGCACCTCCTCGCCGTGCGCGCGCACCTGGACGCCGATCCGTGACCCGGCCGCCGGCACCGGGCCGCACCAGGTCGCCCGCCCGCCGGTGATCCGGTCGACGTCGAGCGCGGACGCCGGGCCGACCGTGACCGTGTTCGCCGCCGGTTCGATGCCCAGCACGTACCTGCGCTGCCCACCGGGTGCCGGATCCCCCAGGGCCAGGCCCCGGCGCTGCCCGACGGTGAAGGCATAGGACCCCTCGTGCCGGCCCACCGGCGCGCCCTCCAGGTCGACGATCACGCCCGGACGCCGCCCGAGCCGCCGGGCGAGGAATCCGGCGGTGTCGCCGTCCGGGATGAAGCAGATGTCGTGGGAGTCGGGCTTGTCGGCCACCCGAAGCCCGCGCGCGGCCGCCTCGGCCCGCACCTGGGGCTTGGTGGTCTCACCCAGGGGGAAGAGGGCGTGCCGCAACCGGTCCGGGGTGAGCCCGGCCAGGACGTAGGACTGGTCCTTGGCCTGATCGACCGCCCGGTGCAGCTCGGCGCCGTGCGCGCCGTCGACGCGGCGGGCGTAGTGGCCGGTGGCGACCGCGTCGAAGTCCAGGGCGAGGGCCTTGTCCAGCAGGGCCGAGAACTTGATCCGCTCGTTGCAGCGCAG
>JAEUJN010000002.1 GCA_016794595.1 Kineosporiaceae bacterium | reverse complement strand
AGGAGGAGTGCGTGGCTGGACCAGCTCGACGCCCCACGGGCGGTCGTCGTCCGGTCCCGCGATCCCAGCGGCGTGTCCCCCCGGCCCGCGACCTGGTCTCGGTGCTGGCTCAGACCGTGCGCGACCTCGAGTCGGCCGTCCGCGGTGGACGGGTGACGCCGACCGTGCGGGCGACGTTCCAGGCCGTGACCCTGCTGCTGCGCGAGGAGCGCGCCGGCGTCCGCGCGGACGCGACCGGCCGCACCGGCCGGCGTACGGAGCGGCTGGAGCGACTGGACGGCATCGCGGCGATCCTGGCCAGGATCGCCGTCCGGGACGCCGGCCTGCTGGCGATGCTCGCCGAGGACGCCGTGATCTCGGACGGTGCCCGCACGCGCCGGCAGGACCTGTTGCGGGCGGCCGGGATCGACGCGCCGGACGCCGCCGAGCCGCCACCCCCACGCCCGGACACCCCCGCTCCCGAACGCCGGGTGGTGCCGCAGTCGGTGACCTCCCGGCAGCTGTCCAACCCCTTCCTCGAGCCGGAACTGGCCGGTCCCCGCCCGGCTGTGGCCCGCCCCCGGCGCCTGCTCGGCTGGGAGCTGCTCGGCCCGTTGCTCAGCTCGTTCGAGCGCGCGGGGGCCTCGGCCCCGGCGTGCATGACGCTGCCGGCCCCGACGGCCCAGTTCACCCCGCCGGGTGAGGAGCTGATGCCCCACCAGGGGCAGCTGATCGCGGCGGCCGCCGCGGGCCACCGGACCTTCCTGCTGGCCGACGAGCCGGGTCTGGGCAAGACGGCCCAGTCGCTGCTGGCCGCCGAGGCGGCCGATGCCTTCCCGCTGCTGGTGGTCGTGCCGAACGTGGTCAAGACCAACTGGGCTCGCGAGGCCGCGCGCTGGCTGCCGCGCCGGACGGCGACGGTGGTCCAGGGGGACGGCGAGACGGTCGATGCGTTCGCGGACATCGTCGTGGTGAACTACGACGTCCTCGATCGTCACCTGGGCTGGATGAGCACCCTGGGCTTTCGCGGCATGGTGGTCGACGAGGCGCACTTCATCAAGAACACCTCCTCCCAGCGCTCGAAACACGTGCTGGAGCTGTCCGAGCGGGTGCGGTTCCGCACGGCGCGCCCGCTGCTCATGGCGCTCACCGGGACGCCGCTGATCAACGACATCGACGACTTCCGGGCGATCTGGCGCTTCCTCGGCTGGATCGACGAGACCAAGCCGCTGGGCGACCTGATGCGGGCTCTCGAGGACTCGGGGCTGAACCCTGCCGATCCCGGGTTCTATCCCGTGGCTCGCCAGTGCGTCATCGACGCGGGGATCGTGCGGCGTCGCAAAGTCGATGTCGCCGCGGACATTCCGGCCCGGCGCATCGCCGACCTGCACGTCGAGCTGGACGGCGCGGCCGGCCGCTCGATCCGGGCGGCCGAGCGCGAGCTGAGCCGCCGGATGGTGGCCCAGTACCGGACGGCGCTCGCGGCGCGCTCGTCGAGGACCGCCGGCGGCGGCATCGACCTCGCCCTCGTGCGCCGGGTGGCCCGCGCGGAGCTGAAGCAGGCGAGGGCGGCCAAGACCGGCGACAACGTGTTCACCATGCTGCGGCGGATCGGGCAGGCCAAGGCCGACCTGGCCGCGGACTACGCCGCGCAACTGGCGCGCAGCGCCGGCAAGGCGGTGTTCTTCGCCAAGCACATCGACGTGATGGACGCCGCCGAGGAGCTGTTCACCCGGCAGGGGGTGCGTTTCTCCTCGATCCGTGGCGACCAGACCCCGTCGGTGCGCCAGCGCAACATCGACAGCTTCACCAAGGACCCGGAGGTCGCCATCGCGGTCTGCTCGCTGACCGCGGCCGGGGTCGGGCTGAACCTGCAGGTCGCCTCCAATGTCGTTCTGGCCGAACTGTCCTGGACCAACGCCGAGCAGACCCAGGCCATCGACCGCAGCCACCGGATCGGCCAGACCGAGCCGGTGACCGCGTGGCGCATCATCGCCGCGCAGACCCTCGACGCCCGGATCGCCGAACTGATCGACACCAAGGCGGGCCTGGCGGCCAGGGCCCTGGACGGTTCGGACGAGGAGGCCACGGCCGCGGCCGACGTCCAGCTCGAGGCGTTGGTCGCCCTGCTCACCGATGCGCTGCGAAACCCCGAGGACGAGCAGCCCGACTGACCCTGGGCACCGCTGACCGGCCCGATCCGCTCGGCCTCGGGCAGCGACTGGGTGGCTTCGGTGACCTGACGTTTGTCATCCGGGACTGCTGATCCTCGGCAATGGTGAGCGCCCCCGCACGGGGGGAATGTTGAGGGCATGACCCATCGACTCACCCACGCGACCGCCCAGGGCGTCGTCCTGGCCGAGCTCATCGGAGCCTCCAAGACCTTCGGGACGGGCGCCACGGCGGTCCGCGCCGTGGCCGACGTCGACCTGGCCGTCCGAGCAGGGGAACTGCTGGCAGTGCTGGGCCCCAACGGTGCGGGAAAGACGACCGCGCTGAACATGCTCACCGGACTCAGCACGCCGACCAGCGGCACCGCACGGCTGTTCGGCGGTGACCCGCGGGAGCTGGCGGCCCGTCAGCGCATGGGGGTGATGCTGCAGTCGTCCGGGGTTCCCGACACGCTGCGGGTGCGGGAGCTGCTGGCGGCGTTCCGCGGCTACTACCCGGCGCCCCTGCCCGTCGCAGCGGTCGTGGAGGCAGCCGGCCTGGAAGGCCTCGAGCATCGACTGTTCGGAACCCTGTCCGGGGGTCAGCAGCGCCGAGTGCTGTTCGCCATCGCCCTGTGTGGCGACCCCGAGTTGGTGTTCGTGGACGAGCCGACCACGGGCCTGGACGCCGAGGTGCGGCGCACGCTGTGGGCGACCCTTCGTGACCTGGCCGGCTCCGGGCGCGGGGTGGTCCTGACCACGCACTACCTGGAGGAGGCCGACGCCCTGGCCGATCGGATCGTGGTGGTCAACCACGGCCGGGTGATCGCCGAGGGCAGTCCGGCCGAGGTGAAGTCCCTGGTGCCCGGACGGCGGATCAGCGCCGAGACCTCGGTCACCGCCGCGGAGGCGTCCGGCTGGAGCGCGGTGCACCACGCAGAGCACGACGGTGCGCGGCTGGAGTTGCTGGTCACCGAGGCCGAGTCCGTGGTCCGCCAACTGCTGGCGCGAGACCGGTCGCTGACCGGACTGACGGTGACCGAACCCACGCTGGAAGACGCATTCCTGACCCTGACCCGCACGGAGGACGCAGCATGAACACCAACGGCACACACGGACGACCACCCAGCCCACGCCGTCCCCGTGGACGGCGCCGAGCACGCCGGCCACGCCGTCCGAGCCGACCACACCGTCCGAGCCGAGCAGGTCGGCTCGCCGCCATGCCCTGCGGGTGTACCGCACCGAGGCCTGGCAGGAGTTCCTCAAGCTGGTCCGGATACCGATCTTCGCGGCGAGCACGATCGCCCTTCCGCTGATGTTCTACGTGATCTTCGGGATCACGTTCGCCGGCGGGCAGGCCGGCGGGGCCGCAGCCACCACGTACCTCCTGGTCACCTACGGGGCCTTCGGCGTGATCGGGGCGGCGCTGTTCGGATTCGGGGTGTCGGTGGCGGTCGAGCGCGGGCAGGGCTGGATGAGGCTCAAGCGGGTCGCGCCGATGCCGCCGCTGGCCTACTTCGTCGCCAAGGTGCTGATGAGCCTGGCCATCGCCACGATCATCGTGCTGGGTCTGTTCGCCCTCGGGGCGCTCCTGGGCGGCGTCCGGTTGGGGCTCGGCGAGTGGGTGGCTGTGGGGCTGACGCTGGTGGCCGGGGCGTTGCCGTTCTCGGCCATGGGGCTGGCCTTCGGCTACCTGGTCGGGCCCAACTCCGCGCCCGCGGTGCTCAACCTCGCCTGGCTGCCGATGGCGTTTGCGTCCGGACTCTGGATCCCGATCGCCCAGCTCCCCCCAGTGGTCCAGTCGATCGCGCCGTTCCTGCCGCCCTACCACTTCGTCCAGCTCGCCCTGGGAACGATCGGAGCCTCCGAGGGAGGATCGCCCGTCGTGCACGCAGGGGCGGTACTGGCCTTCACGGTGGGCTTCCTGCTGGTGGCGGCCTGGGGCTTCCGGCGCGACGAGGGCCGGACCTACGGATGAGACGGGGGGCCTCGGTGAACCACCTCGCCGCCCGCTACGCCCCCTACCTGTGGCTGGTGTACCTGGGCGCGCTGGTCTTCCAGCCGGCGTTCGATCCGGACACCACGGCCGTGCGCTGGATCGCGACCGCGGTGCTGGTCGCCCTCTTCCTGCCGCTCTACCGGGCCGCCCTCGCAGAACGCCACCAGCGACGCCTGCTCATGCTGCTGGCCGCCATGGCGGGGCTCACCGTGGTGGGGACCACGGTCAACGCCGCGGCGGGGGTGTTCATCGTCTACGCGGCTGCCCTCGCCGGACGGCTCCACCCGGTCCGGCGGGCGGTCACGGCGGACGCCGTGCTGGCCCTCCTGGCCGGGGTCACCTTCGTGTACTCGCCGACTCCGATGCCGTTGCGACTGGTCGCCGTGGCGCCGATCGTGGTGTTCGTGATGGTGATCGGGGCCACCGGGATCATCGACGGCGAACGGGCCCGCACCCAGGCGCAACTACGACGCGCCGACCAGGAGATCCAGCGCCTGGCCACGATCGCGGAGCGGGAACGCATCGCCCGCGACCTGCACGACCTGCTCGGCCACACCCTGTCGGTGATCGTGCTGAAGGCCGAACTGGCCGCGCGACTCCTGCCGACCGACTCCGACCGGGCCGGTCGGGAGATGCGCGAGGTGGAACAGACGGCCCGGACCGCGCTGGGTGAGGTGCGCACCGCCGTGGCCGGGTACCGGGCGAGGGGGTTGGGTGCCGAGCTGGTCAGCTCGCGACGGGCGCTGGCGGCGGCCGGGGTCGAGGCCGAGGCGAGGGTCGACCTACCGGTCCTGCCGGCAGAGCACGAAGCCGCCCTCGCACTGGCGTTGCGGGAGGCGGTGACCAATGTGGTCCGCCACGCGGACGCCCGCCGGATCAGCATCAGCGCGTGCGTCACCGGCGACGGCGTCCGGCTCGAGGTCACCGACGACGGGCGCGGCGCGCGCGGGCCCGACGGGGCGGGGCTTTCGGGGATGCGGGAACGTGTGGCCGCCCTGGGCGGCGACGTCGACCTGCAGACCGGTCCGGACGGCGGCCCCCGACCCGGCACCCGCGTGCTCGTGCGACTGCCCCGCACCGCCCCCGAGCCGGCGACACCGACCGCCGCGGCCGGGCCATGAGCATCTCGGTGCTGCTCGCCGAGGATCAACGGATGGTCCTGGGCGCGTTGGGCATCCTGCTCGGTCTCGAGCCCGACCTGGACGTCGTCGGCACCGCTCTCGACGGGGACGACGCGCTGCGGCTCGTCGGCTCCCTCCGCCCGGACGTG
>JAEUJN010000114.1 GCA_016794595.1 Kineosporiaceae bacterium | reverse complement strand
CCGCTACTTCTCCGAGACCTCCATGGCCCTACTGGCAGCCGACCCAGCCAGCCTGGATACTGAACCCGCCGCGATCACCAGCGGCACGTGAGCACCGAGGACCCCATCCTCAAAGCCCACCACCCAGCGGGACTCAATCCGTAGTTCGGATCAGACGGTGACAGGTGAACCGTCTTCATGTGGTCGCCGCAGGGACACTTGCAGCGGAAGTACCGCTTTCTGCGATCGACGGTCCACCCTCTGGTCTCGGCGTCCTGGAGCAGCTGCTCGAGCTCCTTCCGAGGATGTCTGTCGCGAGATGAGCCCACGCTGCGTGCTCCTCCATACGAAGTTAGGCGCTCGAAGGCGGGCGCACCACGTCAGGCAGAAAACTACACGTCTGTAACCCGTCGGAACCGGATGGTTACGACCGATTGCGCACGATCGAGTCGGGGTCCGTTCGGCGTGGAAGTTGTCACCTGCTGCGGCTGCGGGTCGCGGGGACACCGTCCAGGCAGTTCGCCAGAGAGCCGACCAGGTGCCCGGTTGGGGTCCAGGCGCTCTTCGAGCGGGGACAGCCATGCCACGCCGCGGTCGCGTTGTGACCTCTCGGGTGCGGCGTCATTGGTCGATCAGTCGCCGCGGCCGTGAAGCCTGGGACGACGCGCGGCGGACATATGGAGGACACGAACCCAGGAAAATCAACGCCCCTGATCTACGTTTCCGCAGATCAGGGGCTTGTTGATCTTGGTGGGCGATACTGGGATCGAACCAGTGGCCTCCTCGGTGTGAACGAGGCGCTCTCCCGCTGAGCTAATCGCCCGTGCTGAGCGCGATGGTAGCGAACACCCAAGGCCCGCCACCAATCCGATCCGGCCGCGGCCGCTAGGACCAGGAGCTGTACTCCTCGAGCCCAGGCAAGGGTGGGACGATCCAGCCCGGCACCCAGCCCGGCAGCCCGATGAAGCGGGCCGTGGCGTACAGCACGCCGCCGACAAAGGCAGCTGTCGCCAGCGCCAGGAGGAGCCTCACGTACCAGGCCTGGCGCCCCATCCACTCGGTCCACCTCCGCAAGGTGACCCGGACGAACGCGAGCAGCCTCTGGGCCCAGACGAACTCGCTGGCAAGGATCAGTAACCCCATGATCACGATGAGCCACCCGGGGCCGGGGAACGGGACCAGGAGTAGTCCCAGAATCACCACTGAGGCCCCAACAATCCCAACCGTCACTCTGTATGCATGACCGATTACGGGCTGTGACTTGACGCGATCCCGGGCATACCGTACGCGGCGGAACGCAACGGACAGTTTTTGCCCGCCAGAGGAGGGACGCGCCGTCACATCAGGGCCCACGGAGCCACCAAGAGTGGAATGCTGTTCCTCGCGGAACGGATCGACTGGCACGCTCTCACTGTAAGTCGCCTCACATGTTTCACCGGACGGGGCGCGGGGAAGACCGCACGTTGATCCGACCGGGGGCCGAACCGAGAACCGAGGAGCAGCATGCACCCGCACGTTGACGTCGAGGCGTCGGTCCACCTACGCCTGGTTGTCGCCGACGCCGACGCGGTGCCGCTGCCGGTCAGCCTCCGCTACAGCGCTGCCGACCCCTACGCCGTACGGGCCGTCTTCTCCGGCGACGGCATGGAGGTCGAGTGGGTCTTCGCCCGCGACCTGCTCCGGACCGGGTTGCTCTCCCCCGTCGGTGACGGCGACGTGCACGTGTGGCCCTCCTGGGGAACCGGGCGAGAGCTGCTGATGATCTCCCTGACCTCCCCCGACGGCCAGGCCGTGCTCGAGGCCGGCGCCGACGACGTCCGGGCCTTCCTCGACCGCACCGCCGCTGTGGTGCCGGACGGCGAGGAGAGCGCCCACCTCGACCTGGACTCCACCCTGGCCCGACTGCTGGCCTGAGACCGCCCGCCGGGCAGGCACCCGGCACCGCACGACGCTCCACTCACGTCCCGATCCTCGCCCGGGGGTCGGGACGTCGCACGTACGGACGCCTCGTCCGTTCAGGGATCCATCCCCTTGGCCGCGTACCGCTCGAACAGCTCCACCGCGGCGCGGCCGAGTTCGCTGCCGCCCAGCTCTCGCCCGTCCAGGGTCTGCACCTGCTGGACGTTGCGGGTCGAGCTGGTGAGCAGGACGTCGCGCGCGCGGGCGAGCGCATCGAGTGGCTCGTCCCGCTCGACCACGGGCAGGCCGTCGGCCAGCGCCCACTCGAGGAACAGCTCGCGGGTGATCCCGGCCAGGCACCCCGAGCTCAACGGCGGGGTGACCAGCACGCCGTCCAGATCGAGCACCACGTTCGACCCGGTGCCCTCGCACAGGTTGCCGGCGGTGTTGGCCATCAGCGCCTCGTGCGCGCCCTGCTCGTGAGCCCGGTGCAGCGCGACCACGTTCTCCGCGTAGGAGGTGGTCTTGGCCCCGGTGACGGCCGAGTGCTCGTTGCGCCGCCAGGGCACGCTCACCACCGCGATCCGCTCGGGCCAGGGCGAGGCGGCGCTCAGCGCGAGCACCAGGGTCGGTGAGCTGTCCGCTCGATCCGAGCCCAGGGGGCCGGCTCCCCCGGTGACCGTGATCCGCAGCCGGCCGAGCGGCAACGGGCCCTCGGCGGCCAGCAGCGCCTCGGTGGCGGCGCGTACCAGGTCCGGGGTCGGGCAGACCAGGCCGAGGACGGCGCAGGAGCGTTCCAGGCGGCGCAGGTGGCGGGTCAGGGCGAAGACCGACCCGTGGAGAACCTTGCAGGTCTCGAAGACCCCATCGCCCACGGTCAGGCCGTGATCGAGCGCCCCGACCCGCGCCTGCGCGGCGTCCACCACCTGACCGTCGATCCAGACCGTGGTCACTGCCCTACTCCCTCTGTCTGTGTCCTGCCTGTGTCCGCGTGACTGCCCCCACCCCTGGTGCCGGCTGCGTCCCCGCGGCCACCGGCTCCGGCGCGTCGGCCGGACCGGAGGCCAACCCCACCAGGCGGGCTGCCTTCAACTCGGTCTCGGCCCACTCGCCATCCGGATCACTCCCCCAGGTGATCCCGGCGCCCGTGCCGAACCAGATCCTGCCCCCATCCCACCAGAACGAGCGGATCCCCACCGCCAGGGAGGCGGTCCCGGCGTCGGCGTCCACCCAGCCGATGGCACCGCAATAGGGACCGCGGGCCACCGGTTCGAGGTCGGCGATGGCGCGCAGGGCACTGCTCTTCGGGGCCCCCGACACCGACCCCGGGGGCAGGGTGGCGGCCAGCAACTGCGGCCAGCCCGCGTGCTCGGCCAAGGCGCCTTGCACCGTCGAGACCAGGTGCACCAGCCCGGGATGGTGTTCGACCTCCAGCAGCCCGGTCACCTCGACCGTGCCGGGCCGGCAGACGTGCTGGAGGTCGTTACGGATCAGATCGACGATCATGATGTTCTCGGCGGTGTCCTTCGGCTGCAGGTCGCCGGCCGTGAGGCCGGTCCCCTTGATCGGCGAGGACGCGATCACCTCGCCGCGGCGGCGCAGGAACAGCTCGGGCGAGGCCGAGACCAGGCGCGTTGCCGGCAGGGGCCCGGACGCCGGGACGTCGATCACCCCGGCATGGGGGGCGGGGTTGCCCGCGGCGAGTACGGTCGCCAGGGCCCACGGGTCGTTCGCCGCGGCGTCCCGCACCGGCACCGCGCACGAGACCAGTCGGCAGAGGTTGACCTGATAGACCTCGCCCTCCCTGATCCGGCGCCGGATCTCGTGCACCCCGTCGAGGTAGCGGGCGCGATCCATGGACGTCGACCACGCCCCGCGCAGCCCGGGCCAGGGAGTGTGCGGGGCGGGCAGGGTGGCCGGACGGCGCCGCGCGAAACGCCACAGCCGTACCCGGCCCTCGAAGGTGATCACCACGGCCCACCAGCCCCCGCGATCCAGGACGGCCGGGTCGTCGCTGACCTCGGCCAGGTCCTCGGCCAGGACGCCGCCGAACCAGGCCCGCGGTGGGCGGCTGCGGGGCGCGTGGGACACGTGCGCACGGTAGTGGTTGGACGCTCGGCGCGCGGGTCGGCTATGGTCTGAACCGCTGCTCGGAGCAGTGGACTGCAGGTCCTCGAGGCCCGAGCGAGCATGCGGACGTGGCTCAGTTGGTAGAGCATCACCTTGCCAAGGTGAGGGTCGCGGGTTCGAATCCCGTCGTCCGCTCGAAAGGGTTCACCCGGAACACGGTGGAGTGGCCGAGAGGCGAGGCAACGGCCTGCAAAGCCGTCTACACGGGTTCAAATCCCGTCTCCACCTCGCAGAACCTGTGCCCTCCGGCGCGGG
>JAEUJN010000047.1 GCA_016794595.1 Kineosporiaceae bacterium | reverse complement strand
CTGCCCTCTCGCCCGCCGCTGCTCGACGACGGCTGACGCTGATCGCCCTGGGAGCGGCGGCGTTCGCCGTCCCGGCGACCATCGCGGCCCTGGTGCTGCTGGCACCCGGCCTGTCCCCGGCGCTGCTGGTCACGCTCGCCCTCACCGGCGGCTCGGCCGTGCTGGTCGGGCTCCCCGTGCTGGCCATGGTGGGGCGTATCGGCCGTCGGGCGGCGTCCGGCCCACCGGTGACCTCGGAGCCGGCGCCCGATCGGCGCCGCCCGCACTCGCCGGTGGGCACCCCTCGCCGGACGACGGCCCAGCGGCGCCCGGCCGCGCAGGCTCCTCGCCCGCCGTCGGGCTCGGCCGGGTCACGCGGCGCCGTGGCCGACCGGACCGTTCTGCTGGCCGCCGCCGAGCAGGCCCTCGACCGGCGGGACCTGATCGGCGGCGAGGTGGCACTACTGATCCTCGAGGTCGCCGAGCCGGTCGCGGTGGCCGGTGCCCTCGGCCCCACGGCAGCCGCCGACGTGGCCCGGCAGACCATCCGCCGCCTGCAGGCCTGGCTCCCCGGGCAGGACACCGTCGCCCAGCTGGGCTCCGGCACGTTCGCCGTCCTGACCGAGGGGGTCGGGGACGCCGAGGCAGCCCGGGGCGTGGCCGCGCGGCTGGCGGCCCTGGTGACCGAGCCCATGAGCAGTGGCCAGCGGCTGACCGCGGTCCGGTTCGCCATCGGGGTGGCCACCTCCGGTGGGGACCTGCACGGCGCCCGGGAGCTGGTGCAGGCTGCCCTCGAGGCGCGGGTGCAGGCGATGGAGCTCGCCGAGCAGACCCCCGATCGCAGCACCTGGTCGCACTACGATCCCAGCCGCCACTCCGGGGCGACGGCGATGGCCGCGGCCGAGATCGAGCTGCGCGAGGCCTTGCGGGCGCGGCGGATCCAGGTCGCGTTCCGGCCGATCGTCCGGCTCACCCCCGCGCCCGCGCCCGGCGGGCGCACGATCGCCATGGAGGCGCTGCCGCGCTGGGCACGGGCGGACGGCAGCCACATGGCGGCCGAGCAGATCGAATCCCTGGCCGAGGCGGCCGGGATGTCCGCCGAGCTCGGCGTGCAGGTGCTCGGGTGTGGCCTGGACGCCGTCTCCGCCTGGTACGCCGCCGGGTTCCCGGTCGGGCGGCTCGCCGTCCGGCTGTCGGCCGGTCACCTGGCCGAACCGGACCTGGTGAGTACGGTGACCGGGCAGCTGTCCCGGCGGGGTCTGCCGGCCAGTTGCCTGGTGGTCGAGCTGGACGCTGCCGCGGCCAGTGACGCCGCCCGCGTACGACCGGTGCTGGCCGGCCTGCGCCGGCACGGTGTCGAGGTGATGATCACCTCGGTGGTGGTGCCCAGCGCCGGGGTCGCGTTGTTGCACACCCTGCCCGCCTCCGGGATCTCGTTGCACCCCAGCGTGACCCGGGCGATGACCACTCACTCGGTGCCGGTCGCGGCCGCCGCGGCCGCCTGCCGCCGGCTGGGCACCAAGGTGCTGGTGGAGGGGGTCAGCCGACCCGAGCAGCTGGAGGCGGCGCGGAGGCTGGGGATCCACGGCGCGAGTGGCCCGCTGCTGGGGCTGCCGGCCGGTCCGCGCGATGTCACGGCCCGGTTCGGCCTCGGCGGGAGCACGACTTACAGTTGAGGTATGCGCGCAGTCCTCACCGTGGTCACCGTCGGCGTGGCCATCTATGCGTTGGTGGACTGTCTGCGGAGTCGCCCGGGTGAGATCCGTTGGCTGCCCAAGGCAGTCTGGGTCGTGGCCATCGTGTTGATGCCACTGGTCGGATCGCTGGTGTACCTGTTCCTCGGGCGCACCTCGCCGGGCAGTGCGCCCCCGCCCTGGAATCCCCCGGGCGGGCGCCGGTTCACCGCTCCGGACGACGACCCGGAGTTCCTGCGCTCGCTGGACAGCTCCCGCCCGCGTCCCCCCGAGAACGACGACCCCGACCCGTGGCCGAACTCGGCCGGCGGGACCGCCGTCGAGGATCCGAAGGGCCCGCGCAGCGGGGACGCCCGGCCCGCGGGTTCGCCGGACGCTGCCGGCGGCACCGAACGCGACGGCACCGACGGCAGCGAGGGTCACATCGCGTAGCTGTGCTTGCCCACCGCGAAGAAGTTGACCACCAGGAAGTTCGCCAGTAGGCACGCGTACCCGAACATGGCCAGGTAGGCCGCGCGGCGTCCGTCCCAACCCCGGGTGGCACGGGCGTGCAGGTAGGCGGCGTAGGCCACCCAGATCACGAAGCTCCACACCTCCTTGGGGTCCCAGTTCCAGTACCGGCCCCAGGCGGCCTCGGCCCAGATGGCACCGGCGATCAGGGTGAAGCCCCACAACGGGAACGCCGCGATGTGCAGCCGGTAGCTGGTGCGCTCCAGGTCGACCGAGGAGGGCAGGGCGTCCATGAACCGTCCCCGGCCGGGGGTGCGGCCGGCCGCCCGGGCGAGCTCGCGACGTTCCTGGAGCAGTTGCAGCACACTGGTCGAGAAGCCGATGGTGAACAGTGCCGAGGCGATGAAGGCCACCGAGACGTGGATCAGCAGCCACACGCTGCGCAGCGCCGGCACCAGCTGGGCGGCCTCGGTGTAGAAGACGGTGACCGCCAGTCCCAGGGTGAGCAGCACCGGGCCGATCACGAAGCCACCCAGGTAGCGGACGTCGTGGCGGCGCAGGACCGCCAGGAAGACCGCGGTCACCACCACGGCGCCGGTGGTGGCGAACTCGAACATGTTGCCCCAGGGCGCCCGGTGAACGGACAGCCCCCGCAGGACGACGGCGGCCACGTGCAGGACGAAGGCCAGCCAGGTCAGGGACATCGCGATCCCGAGCGCGCGCTCCGGGCGATCGGACTCGCCGGCGGCGACCAGCACGACGTCCGAGCCGGCCGCCGAGCCGCCGACCGACGACGCCGACCCGACAGGCGCCAGTTCACGCGCCTGATCGCGCGCCGTGTCCAGTCCCGCCCGCGCCCCCCGGCCGGCGAGATCGGCGACGAACGCCCCGAACGCCCCCGTGTAGACCGCCATGGCGGAGTAGACGAGCCAGTTGCTCGCCTGGGCCAGTTCCTGCTCGATCGCCATCAGGATTGCTCCTCGGTTCTCGTCTGTCCGTTCGTCTGCTGAGTGCTCTGATCGGTGGCAGGGCCACCCCCGGGATCGGCGACCGGGCCACCTTCGGGAACAGTAGCCGCCGCGATCGCTGCCACTTCTGCGCCGAGCGCCGCGTCGTCCCCACGGGTCAGGCCGGCCACCGTCACCACCACCCCGTCGGCCCCGTCGACCGCGCGCACGAACACCCGGCGCCGGCGGACGAACAGCGAGGCGGTGACGCCGACCAGAGCCAGCAGCGCCGTGCCCAGGGCCCAACCCTTGGAGGGATCGCGGCGGATGTCCATGGCCGCGTACCGGGTCAGTCCGTCGAAGGAGACGGTTCCTGCGCCGTCCGGCAGCGGGGCGCTGGTGCCGGGGGCGAGCAGGATCTTCAGCGGCTGCCCGTCGTCCCCGAGCGCCATGGTCATGCCCGGTCCGAGCCGCATCACCGATTGCGGGGTCCCGCTGCGGAAGTCCAGCCCGTCCACCCCCGGGTCGGCCAGCAGCACGTTGACCATCAGCCGCGGATCGAGGGGCTGCGGGAACTGCGACACCGGGATGCCGTCCTGCAGGTCGTAGGTGGGCAGGAACACCCCCACCAGGGCGATCTGGCGCGGGACGGCGTTGGGCACCTTGGCCACGGCCAGCGACTTGTAGTTGCCGTCCTGGGGCCGGGTGATCACCGGCCCGCGGAACGCCACGTTCCCGGCGCCGTCCCGGACGGTCAGCACCGGGGCATAGCCGTTGCCCACCAGGAACATCCGGGTCCCCTGGACGTCGAGCGGGTGGTTGGGGCTGACCACGGCGGTCCGTGGCGCGGCGCCCGGCCGGTCCACCACCTCGAAGGTCGCCTCGAACTCGCGCGGGGCTCCGAACTGGTTCCCCTGATCGGCCGTCTCGAACTCCACCACGAAGTCCTTCAGGGTGGCCGAGAACGGGGGCAGGGTGCCGGTGTCGACCAGGCGTCCCGCGCCGAAGGAGTCGTAGTCGATCACCGAGTTCACGAAGGTCGACCCCTGCACGATCACGGCCTGGCCGGAGTAGCTGGCCAGGGATCCCCACGCCAGCGAGACCAGCACCCCGAGCAGGGCGAGGTGGAAGGCCAGGTTGCCGGTCTCGGCGGTGTAGCCCTTCTCGGCCGAGATGCTCCGTTCCCCCCACCCGCCGGGACGCCCGGCGCTCGCACCGGCCGCGGGGGGAGCGGTGCGGTTGTCGACCACCCGGTAGCGGCGCCGGCGCAGCGCGGCGAGGGCGGCGTCCAGGGCGGCGTCGGTCGATGCCCCGGCGGGCGTACCGGCGGGGGCGAGCAGGCTGACGTGCTCGGGCAGGCGCTCGAGCCGCCGGGGCGCGCGCGGGGGAGCCTGGCGGATGGCCCGGAGGTGAACCCTGGCCCGGGGGATCACGCAGCCGACGAGGGAGACGAACAGCAGGAGGTAGATCGCCGAGAACCAGACCGAGGTGTAGACGTCGAAGAAGCCGAGTCGTTCCAGCCAGGGCCCGAGCGTGGGATGGGCGTCCAGGTAGTCGCTGACCCGCCCGGGGTCCTCCCGGTTCTGCGGCACGATCGATCCGGGGACGGCGGCGATCGCCAGCAGGAAGAGCAGCAGCAAGGCGCTGCGCATGCTGGTCAGCTGGCGCCAGGCCCAGCGCAGCCAGCCGAGCGGCCCGAGGGCGGGCTGGGTGATCGGGGGTTCTGCGTCGTACTCGGTGAAGTTGACGCCGGTCGCGGGCTCGCCCCGGGTCTCAGAAGCCATCACAGCACCGTCTCGAATCCGCCGACCCACCCGCGAAGGTCCTGCATCCAGGCATCCCACACGCCGGTGGCCAGCAACAGGCCGACCACGATCAGCATTCCTCCCCCGATCCGGGTGACCAGCACCCGGTGACGGCGGACGACGGCCAGCGCCCCCAGTGCCCGCCGGTAGGCCAGTCCGACCAGCAGGAAGGGCAGGCCCAGACCCAGGCAGTAGGCGGTGGCCAGCAGCGCCCCCCGGGTCGCGCTGGCGTCGTCCAGCGTGAGCGCCATGATCGCGGCCAGGGTGGGGCCGGTGCACGCCGTCCAGCCCAGCCCGAAGACGATGCCGAGGACGGGGGCACCGGCCAGACCGGCCACGGGGCGCAGGTCGAGCCGGCGCTCGCCGCCGAGCAGGGGCAGGACGCCGAGGTAGACCAGTCCGAGCAGCACCGTGACCCCGCCCAGCACCCGGCTGAGCAGGTCGGACTGTTCGGCCAGCAGGCCACCCAGCGCCCCGGTGGTGGCGCCGATCAGCACGTACACGGCGGTGAACCCGAGGACGAACAGTCCGATCCCGGCCAGCATGCGCCCCCGGCGCTGGTGTTCGAGGTCCACTCCGGACAGCCCGGTGACGTAGCTGAGATAGCCCGGCACCAGGGGCACCACGCACGGCGACAGGAACGACACCAGGCCGGCGGCCACGGCGATCGGGATGGCGAGCAGCAACGAGCCGTCGGCCACCGTCGAGCCGGGATTCACGGCGTGCCCGCAGGGCCGGTCGGCGACGGCGTGGCGGTGGCGCCCACGGTCGAGGGGGTCGGCGTGGCCGCGAGGTCGAGGACCAGCGACACGTTGTCCAGCACCGAGTTCACCACCGCGACCAGCATGGCCCGGTTGACCGGACCGCTGATCCGGGCCGCCACCCGCCCCTCGGGATCGATCACCAACGTGCTGGGCACGGCGTTGGGCGAGACGGTGCCGCGCAGAGCCAGCAGCGCCTTGCCGTCGGGGTCCATCAGGCTCGGGAAGGTGATCTGGTAGGAGCGCTGGAACGCGATCGCCGCCGAGGGGTCGGCGGTGTCCTCCTTGGCGATGCCCACGAACCGGACGCCGCGGGGGGCCAGGTCCAGGCTCGCCCGCTGGAGGTCGGGGGCCTCCTTGTGACACGGCGGGCACCAGGAGCCCCACACGTTCAGTACCGCGACCGATCCGCGCAGGGAGGCCAGGTCGAAGCGCTCGCCCTCCAGCGTCGTGCCGGCCAGGGCGATCGGCTGTTCACGCTGGGTGCGGTCGAGCACCCGGATGGTCCCCCCGGCGCCGGTGTAGGCGATGCCGGTCCCGGTGGAGGCCGCGGTCCCCGAGCCATCGGAGGTGGTGCAGCCGGACAGTCCCGCCGAGACGGTCAGCCCCAGCAGAACAGCGGCGAGCAGTGCGGCCCGGCTCCGTGGGCGTCCGTGCATCCTCTCCCGCCCTCCTCAGGCACCGGACACCGGTGAGGCACCGGCGAGCAGGTCGGCCGCGGGCTCGGCGTAGGAGATCAGCGCGAGGCGGTCGTCGTCGTAGTGCAAGGAGGTCACCGAGGCCAGGGCGCACTGCCGCCGCCGCGGGTCGTGCCACAACCGCCGGTTCTCCGCGGCCAGTCGGGCGATCCAGACCGGCAGTTGGTGGCTGACCAGCACGCTGTGCCGGCCGGGTGCGGCGTCCCGGGCGGCCGCCAGTGCCGCGTGCATGCGCTGGGCGAGCCGGTCGTACGGCTCACCCCAGGACGGCCGGAACGGGTTGTACAGGTGGCGCCAGGCGGACGGCGAGCGCAGGGCGCCGTCCCCGACGCCGAAGGGCTTGCCCTCGAACACGTTCGCCGCTTCGATCAGTCGGCCGTCGACGTCCACCTCGAGCCCGAGCGCCTCCGCCAGCGGGGACGCGGTCTCCTGCGCCCGCTCGAGCGGTGAGGCGACGATGCGGGCCACCCTCGGGTCGATCCCGTCGCCGAGTAGCTCGCCCAGGAAGTGGTCCCTGATCCGGTCGGCCATCTGCCGGCCCCGCCGGGAGAGGTGGTAGTCCGGTAGCCGGCCGTAGAGGACCTTCCGGGGGTTCTCCACCTCGCCGTGACGAACCAGGTGGACGACGGTACGCGTACTCACCGCCTCATCCTCTCAGGCCCGTGGCCCGTCCACTTCACGTTGCCCGGTTCACCCCGCCCGCTCCGCCCCTCGTCGCCACCCTGGCAGGCTCACCCCGCCCACCCCGGCTCACCCCGGCGGGACCCCTCGCCCGACACAGTGTCGAGGCCGAGATGCCTCGCGGCGTGAGATCGGGACGCGATCAGCGGGCAGAGCCTCCGCAGCGGGCTCTCGGGGCGATCCGGACGACGCGTCCCCAGGCGGCCGTTCCGCCCCCACCATCCACAACCCCTGTCCGGGCGCGGCGGACCGCTCGATCTCAGGGCGCACGCTGTGCCTCATGAGCGAGCACCCCGGAGGCGAGGTGAGCAGGGTCACCCACCCCCGAGGGCCGCAGGACCATGTCCT
>JAEUJN010000031.1 GCA_016794595.1 Kineosporiaceae bacterium | reverse complement strand
TCGTCGACGGCGGGGGCGTGGCCACCGTGACCGGCAAGGAGGTCACCCGCACCAAGGGTGTGCCGTGCGCTCGGCTCCCGCTGACCGTGCACAACTCGTGGTTCGCCGTGGTGCCGGTCGACCGGGCCCCGACGCTCGTCGTCCTCACCTCGGCCTCGGCCACCGACGACACCCGGCGCACCCTGCTGGACGACGCGCGTGCCAACCTGCCGCGGTTGGTCGCCGAACTCGGACCGGCCCAGCCGGCGACCGTGTCAGCCGGGGGGTCCCCGGGTGGGTCCGGGGGTGGGTTCTGGTCTTCCGACGCCGGAGCCGGCGGTCAGGTGCCAGGCCCGGCTCAGGGCCGGCCGAGCGGCGGTGGTGGCTTCTGGGACGGCCCGTCGTCCCCCGACCCGCGAGGCGGCTCGCCCTCGACCGGGTACGGCGAGAACCCCGATCCCGCCGGCGGACAGGCTCCCCCACCCGGCGGGCAGGCGGACGACGACTGGTGGGGACGCTGAGATGACGGCCCGGCGAGGGGAACCCACCCCGACCCGGCGGGGATCACGTGCACGAGCTGCGGAGGTACGTCGGTGAAGAGGTTTCTCGTCGTCGGGTGCGGGGGTGCGGGCGGTCTGACCCTGCAGTTCCTGATCGACCAGTTGAAGGCCGATCTCGCCCCCCACGGGTGGGACCGCCTGCCCGGCGGGTGGCAGTTCGTGCACGTCGACGTGCCCACCACGGGGGACGGTATCGGCCCGGGCCGACCGCCCCTGGTGGCGCAGAACGGCGGGAACTACGTCCACGTGTCCTCGGGTGCCTCCACCTACCCCGAGATCGCGCGGGTGGTCGAGGGCCGGCTGGCCGAGAGCGGCGCCCTGCGATCGCTGGCCACCTGGCGGCCCCAGGCCGATCAGGTGAACGTGCCGATCGACAAGGGCGCGGGCCAGTTCCGTGCTGTCGGGCGGATGCTGACCCTGTCCAAACTCGAGCAGGTGCGGACCCGCATCGAGGACGCCTGGAAGGTGTTGACCGACACCGACGCCCGCCAGGAACTGCGTGCGGTCGCCGGCAAGCTCTCGCCGAGCACGGTCAACCAGGACGGCGACCCGCCGATCGTGATCGTGGTCGGCTCGATGGCCGGTGGCTCGGGCGCCTCGATGATGCTGGACATCTGCCGCCTGCTGGGCACCATCAGCGGGATCCCGCGCGACGCCCTGCTGTTCGCCTACACCGCCGAGGTCTTCTACAAGATCGAGGCGGACAAGCGGGCGGGGGTCGAGGCCAACGCCGCCGCCATGATCGGTGAGCTGATCGCGGCTCAGACCAGGGCCGGCGCAGCGGGCGACCGTGAGCTGTTCGCCGCCTTGGGCCAGGATCTCGGTCCGGGCACGGAGATCCCCTTCCGCCGGCTGATCCCCATCGGGGCCAAGATCGGTGGCGCGGGCGCGGTGTTCGGCGACGGGTCCTCGGTCGGGGTGTTCCGCGGCATCGGCCGCGGACTGGCGGCCCTCATGCTCTCCGGCGTGGCCATGGGCCGGTTTCAGCAGGGTGCCATGGAGAACTTCGCCGGCACTGCCATGCGCAACGCGAGCATCGGTTGGGGGGTCGACCCGGACGCCCTGCTGTGGGGGTCGTTCGGGTTCGCCTCGGTCGGTCTCGGCCGCGATCGCTACGCCGAGTACGCCGCCCAGCGTCTGGCACGGCTGGCCGTGGACCGTCTCGTCGACGGACACCTCGACCCGACCGATTCCGCGCCGGCCGAAGAGCAGATCCGCCGTCGCATGGAACTGGAGTGGCAGCCGTTCGCGCATGCCATCCGGCTGCCCGCCTCCTCCGCCGAGCTGCGCCCGTGGTTCAAGGGCCTGCTCGAGGCCAACGACGCCGCGCGCAAGGCCGAGTCCCTCGTCGGGGCGACCATTGCCCGGCGCGCGGCCGGGCAGACCGAGCTCGACCTGCCCCGGTGGATGCAACTGCTGGCCGGTGCGGCCGCGGACTTCCGGGCGGACATCGCCACCCGGATCGAGGAGGACGTCTACGCCTGGGCCTTCACCTGGCAGAAGCAGTTCCGGCTCGCGCTGGAGACCGAGCTGCGCCGGGTGATCTCGGTGCACGGCCTGGCCACCGGGCGCCGGCTGCTCGATCGGCTCTACGACCTCATGGAGGGCTGGGTCGCCCAGCTCACCACCGCGGCCCGGACCGCGCCGGACATCACCGCAATGCCGCCCGAGGTGCAGCAGCAGTTCGGAGCGGTCAAGGGACGGGTCGCCTACGCCAGTGGGCACGTCCGCGCGCTGCTCGACCGGTACAGCGGCAACACCCGCGACCTCATGGGTGGGCGGATGGCCTACTACCTCGCGGACATGTTCACCTCGATTGCGACCGGCTACCTCCGGCCCCTGCAGTCCGCCTGCGACGAGGGCCTGGTCACCCTCGACCGGGCCCGGCACCGCCGCGTCGAGGCCCAGGGGCAGGCCCACCTGCGCACCAGCGAGTACGCGGCCTGGCCCTCCGGGCAGGGGCGAGTGCCGCTGCGGTTCAGCGAGGCCCACAACGAGGTGTTCCTGACCCGCGCCGAGGAGTACGAGGACACCTTCCAGCAGCACGTGCAGGCCAGCGCCTCGGCCCGGGTGTTCGACACCGCCCTGTTCGAGCTGGTCACCATGATCGTGGCCGGGTCCTGGCCGACCACGGGCGGGGAGCGCTCCGACCACCCCGCCTTCGAGGCCCGGGCCGACTGGTGGCCCGCCGTCCTGCGCAAGGACCTGGACAACCCGGGCGCCCCCGCGCGTGCCGAGCGGACCGGCCTCTACCGGTTGCTGCTCTCCCCGGACGCCGTGCTGAACCGGGCACGCAGCTACGTCGGCCGGCCCAACGAGGCCTTCCACCGGTTCGTGTCGCAGTCCCTGCTCACGTTCCTGACCGACCCGACCGTGGCCCCCAGCGTCCTGCACGATCGGGCAGCCGACCTGGAGCGCAAGTTCCAGGTCGCGTTGGAGTTGAGCCGCCCCCTGGCCGCCCTCAACGCCCAGAGCGTGCACCACGTGCACGGCCGGCAACTGACCACCTATCACAGCTTCAACGAGATCTCCTTCGGGATGCTCGACGTCGCGGATCGGTTGCGGGCGTTGCTGTCCCACGAGGACATCGACAGCGCCACGGTCGACGCGTTCACCGCCGCGGTCAACGCCGGTGACCAGTCCTCGGCCACCCGGATCGACATCTTCGGCCGCTACCCCTACCTCAGCCCGATCGTCTACACCTCCCTGCTGGAGCCGATCGCCCGCACCTGGCTGAACGCCGGGGCCAACCAGCGGTCGGTGTTCTGGCAGTGGCGCCGGGCTCGTCGCCTGCCGGGTGGCCTGCCCATGGGGGAGGAGGAGCGGCTGGCGCTGATCGCCGGGTACTTCCTCGGGCGCGTCTTCGGGCTGGTCGAGGTGCCGAACGACGGGCGCTCGCGGGTGTTCGACCTGAACGCCCTGGGCAGTTCCGGCCAGTCGGTCGGGGCCTGGCTCGACTTCCCCGACCCCCTGCTGACCCCGATGAGTGCGGCCCGCCACCCGCTGGACAAGGTGGCCTGCCTGCTCGAGTCGGTGGTGCTGGCGATGGCGGCCTGCCACAACCGGCCGGACATGTCCCCGTTGCGTCCCTACGCGGCCTTGCGCTCGATCTGGGACGACGGGGACTCGCCCGCGGCGTCCGCCACGAGCCTGGCTGCCGCCCGGCACCTGGCGGAGTGGATCCAGAAGGGTCAGGCGCCGGGCCCGTCCTCGGCGCGGGGAGCCTTCGCATCGGCTGTCCCCAGCGCCGCGTTCCTGCCGGCCTCCGACCTCTACGGCTCGCCGTCCGACAGCCCCGAGCGTCGCAAGGAACTGCTGGCCGGCCAGGTTCGCTCCTGGCGTGAGGGAATCGGTACCAGCTTCCTGCCTCGCGGTCAGGCCGGCGCCGCGGGCGGCGGCCAGTGGTCCAGGATCGAGCACGTCGAACAGCTCCCGACCGTGCCGTTCTTCCACGAGATCGCCGACGACGCCCACCGCGTCCTGCTCGCGCTGGAATCGCTCATCGAGCAGACCCCGACCCAGGTGGCCGACGGCGGGCGCGAGCGGTTCCCGGGGCTCGGATGACCACCTGCACAGTGCTGCTGGGCGCCGCGGACGTCGTCCCCCGCTGCGTGCGGGACGTGCTGCGCGACTGGTCGGCGTCCGGTCTGGTCGAGGATCTGATCTGGATCGACGAGGCGGACGTCGACCCGACGGTTCCGTTCGCGCTGGTCCCCTCGGATCTGATCGTCCGGGGGCAGGTGACCCGGGCCGGGGTCCAGGACCACCTGGCCAACCTCTCCCGCCTGGAGGGCGCCCGGATCTGCGTGGTCAGTGCGCTGGGTGCCACCTCACGCACGGCGGACCCCGGCGTGGCCGCGCACGTGCGCAACGGGCTGCGCTCCGGGCTGCCCTACCCCGAGTCGGCCGCCGCTCACATCGTGATCACCAGGCACGGGGCGGGCGGCTGGGACCCCTCGGTGGCCTGGCTGGGGTGGCAGACCATCGTGGTCGCCCCCGAGGATGCCTGGACCCCCGGGCGCAGCACCGTGGCCGCGCAGGTCACCACGACCACGCCGACCGCCGAGTTCGCCGCGCACGGTGCGGCCGCTCTGGCCAGCCTGTGCGGGTTGTGGCGCGGCGCCCCGGCCTCGGTGCTGGACGGTCAGGGCCAGCAGCGGTCGGTGCACCTGGCCCGCCCGTTCGTGCGCATCCTGGACGCCGGACCGGTGGCCCGCGCGCTGCTGCACGAGCTGACCGACTTCTCCCCCGGACTGCCCCGGCCCAGCGTGGCCGACCAGGGGCAGACGCTGCCGGTCTTGTCCGACCCGGTGCGGGCCTCGAGGGCGATGCGGGACGCCGTGGTCGGTCTGCACCCCGACCTGTTCACCCTGAACCTCGAGCAGCCGCCCGCTGCCACCCGCGACACGGCGAGCGCCTGGCAACTGCTCACCTCGTTCTTCGGCTTCTTGTGGGCGGCTCTGCGCCGCGCGCCTCAGCAGTGGCTCGACCGGCAGAAGGACCGGGTCAAGGGGGGGCTGGCGCGCAAGGTCGAGCGGGTGGTCTTCGGCCAGGGCGACGCGCCGATCCAGGCGGTGCTGGGCGGGGTCACCTCTGACGGTCGGCGGCTGTCCCTGGACGAGCAGGCGCGCCAGATCGAGGACCTGGGCAACCGTGTCGTCCAGCAGGGCGTGGGCATGGAGCGCCGCCGCCCGCACCTGGGGCAGTTCTGGGTGGACGTCGCGCGCGGCGCGATGACCCTGGCGGACGGCGAGAACCGGCTCGGCGACGGCCAGCAGTTGGCCGGCGTCGAGCGAGGCATCGTCCAGTGGCCCGAGCACGTCGCCCCGGACCCGAGCGACATCTTCCCGATCCCGGGCGCGCTGCACGACGCCGACCTGGCCGACATCGCCTCCTACGACGTGGTCGGTGCCCGCACGGCGCGGGAGCAACTCGCCTGGCTGGCGGCCAACAGCCAGCACCACGCCCAGCTGGCCGGGCAGGAACTGCAGAAGCTGGACAACTGGTTCGAGGGGTCCTCGCGGTACTCCCCACGTCACGCCTACACCAGCCAGATCGGTATTCACATCGGCCGGCACCTCGACCACGCCCGCGGCGAGCTCCGCCGTCTGCTGGAGGAACTGCGCGCCGCCGCCCAGGCGAGCGAGGCACTGCCGGCGCAGGTCACCCGATCTGCCAGCTCCCTGGGCCGCCTGTTGCGCTGGGCCACGGGGATCGGCGCCGGGGTGGCCCTGCTGCTGTCCGTGCTGGGGCTGGTCAAGTGGGGCTGGATGGTGGCCCTCGGCCTGGGCCTGGCCACCGTGCTGATGCTGCTGATCGCCGGACTGCTCACCTGGCGGCGGGCCCGTCAGGCGGAGTTCGCCCTGCTCTTCCGGCGCGAGCAGGAGGAACGCATCGAGGTCCTGCGGCGCAACATCGTCCGCGCCGCCGATCACCTCCACCAGCTGATGGGGCTGTACGCGCAGTACCTGGCCTGGGCGGCGATCCTGGGTCGCTTCCTGGCCGAGCCGTTCGGCCGTCCCGGTGCCGAGCGCGACGACGGGATGTCGCTGCGCGGGATGTTCCCCCGGGCCATGGGGCTGGGGGTCGCCCGGCCGGCGGCGGACCAGCTGCGAGCAGCCGGCGATCACCTGCGCCCGGCCCTGTTCCGGCCGGGCTGGCTCGATCCGTACTGGGCACGCCTGCTCGAGCTCGCGGCGGAGCAGGCCTCGCGCGACAGCCGGGGGCGGGTGTCCCCCAAGGACCTGTTCGCCGACCCGGCACGCTCACCGGACTCCATCGTGCGCACCCTGGCCCAGCGGGTCACCGGCCAGGGGGTGCCGCCGCACCTGGGGGCCATGCTGTGGGAGCGGGCATCGCGGCGGATGGCCGCCGACGGCGTGGATCACCTGGTGAGCACGCTGTTCACCGAGGTGGACGTGCTGGGGCACGATCACCGGCCGCGGTTCCGGGGGGTCCCGGGGACCGAGTTCCTCACCCAGCTGGCGGTCGGCGCGGCCGACTCCCGGCGGTTCGACCCGGCCGTGCTCACCGGGCAGGCCAAGATCGACGAGCTGAACGCGGTGGTCGACTCCTCGGTGCAGCGCCGGGACGTCGCCGACCCGGCCATGAGCCTGGATCAGATGGTCGTCGTGGTCCAGTTGTCGGCGGGCATCCCCCCGGACGGCGTCACCCTGGCCGGCGGGCAGCAGCCGACCCCCCCGATCGATCCCCGTCCCGGCACCCAGCCGGGGTCCGACGGCGAGGATCGCTGGTCGGCGGTGAGTTAGGCGTGCTGCACGATCTGGTGATGTTGATCGAGGACACGTTCTTCGTGGTCCTGATCACCGGGGCCGTGCTCTGGGGCATCCTCGGGGCGTTGACCGCGTCCTGGGGCCGGCTCAGCGCCCCGCTGGGAGCCCTGCTCGGCGTCCTGCTGGGGCCCCTCTCGCTGGTCGTGCTGCTGGTGTGGGCGCTGGCCAACGGCCGGTCGCGGGCCACGCGGACGATCGAGGTGCCCTCTCCCCGGAGCCCTGCCCTCGACCAGCCGGCCCGGACACTCGTTGCGCCGCAACCGGTTCCGCAGCCCGAGGACGAATCCTGGTGGGGCAGCACGAGCACGGTGTCCCCGGTGCCCGGCCCGGGTGCCGGGTCTGCGGGAACGACCGGCGGGTCCTTCTGGACCGAGGAGCCGGCCGCCGCGAGCGCCTGGGGCTCGCCCTCGCCCTCGCCCTGGCCATCGCCCTCGCCGTCGGCCGGGGCTCCGGTGGTCTCGACCGGGAGGGCCGGGGCGCGGTCCCGGCGGCGGCTGGTCGGCTGGTTGCTGGCAGCGCCGGCCGTGGCGGCTGCCGTGCTGCTCGGCATCGCCACTCAACTTGTGTGGCTGCGGGTGACTCCCGCCGATGTCGCCCTGGGCGATCTGCGGGGGGACTCGAGTGCCTTCGTGCTGATCCCGGTCGCCCTGGCCGGGCTGACGGTGGGGATCGCCGGGGTGCTGACGGCGCTGCGGCCCGTCCGGTCCTGGGTTGCCCTGGGCGCCCTGGCCAGCGCGCCCTGGGTGGTCCTCGGCGCTGCGTTGACCATGGCGGCCTCCTCGTTCACCGTGAGTACGGGGCGATTCGTCGAGGACTTCGATGTCGAGGCGAAGGTCAGCGTGCACTCCGGTGACGGAGCGCGATTGCTGCTCGCCGGAGGCGTGGCGGGGATGCTCTGGGCGCTGCTCGGATGCGTGCAGGTGGTTCGCGGGATGAAGGGCGAGACGGGACGATGACGACAGATCAGCGTGGCCCTTCGGTGACCGAGCGCGCCAATGTGCTCTTTCGCTGGCGCAGTCTGCGGTCGGGCGCGGGCGTCTCCCGATCCGAGCTGCCCACCGACGACAGCCTGTGGATCATCGCCGGGGCCTCGACCGCCAGCGCCGATCAGATCGTCGGGCTGAGGTGCCCTGATCCGGCAGTGGCGCGGTGGGCCGAGGAGATGAGCACTGCGCTGGCCGAGGCGTTCCCGAGCACCTCGGAGGGTTTCACCGGCACCGAGCCGACGATCGAGAACGCCTGGGCCGCAGAGCGTCGGGCGGCCTTGTACGCCTGGCGGGAGGCGATGCTCGCCCAGGGCCACCAGGACAGCGACCTGCCACCGGTGGAGGATCTGGAGCGGATCGCCAGTTCCACGGCGCGATCCGAGCGGGAGATCGGCAACCTGCCCTTCCGCCAGTCGCGCGCGCTGGTGCGCCGGCATGCCGCCTCCATCGCGCAAGCGCTGGAGCGCGCGCCCGCCACCGCCGACCCCGACCGGTCGGGCGCCCCGGCCCGCTCGTCCGCGACCGATCCCACCGTCTCCCGTGGGGGGTCCGGGTTCTCGACGGGCGTGCCCACGCCTGCCCGGGGCACGGTCGGTGACACCAACGGCACCAACGGCGCCCACGGTGAATCGGCGCCCGCCGAGTCGTTCGGCGAGAGCGGCTTCGCCCCGTTCAACCAGGCAGGGATCAGCCGCGCCCCCGCCCCGATCGGGGTCAGCCAGGACGCCGCCGGCACGCTGCGGTACACCTGGGAGGCGCCGAAGGTCGGCGGCGTCGTCCTGACCCGGCTGGTCTACCGGGACGACACCTTCCCGCGCTCCCCCGAGCGGGGTCGGATCATCGCGGTCACCTCGGGGTCGCACGCCCTGGACTCGGCCCCGGTCACCGGCGCGTGCCGGTACGTCGAGGCCTGGGTGCACGTGGGCGCCACCGAGGAGGAGGCCAAGAGCACCCAGCCCTTCCTGCACGCCCGCACGGCGCTGGTGGCGCCGGTCCAGGACTGCGTGATCAAGGCCGACGGTCAGGACGTGATCGGGGCCTGGACCCCGGTGCACTCCAGCGTGCTGCGGGTGGAGGTCCACCGGGTGCCGATCGCCCAGGCTCACGAGGAATGGGCTGTGGGAGAACCGGTGTGCCCCGACGAGGGCAATGTCGACGGTTTCACCGACGTGAGCTGCCCACCCGGGGAGTACGAGTACCGGGTCGGGGTCTGGGCGATGGTCGACGGCAACGAGAAGTGCTCGCCGCTGGCCACGGTCGCGGTGACCGTCAGCGGTTCCCTGGCCCCCGTGGAGGACCTCCTCGCCCAGCCGGTGCCCGGACGCGACGACGCCGTGTCCCTGTCCTGGACCGCCCCGGCCTGGGGGGAGGTGCGGATCTATCGCACGCCCCGCCCGGCCCGCGCGGGCTCGGACGACACCGACCTGGACATCACCGCCCTGCCCGGTGCCGGCCTGAAGGAGGAGGACTGGTGCCGGGCTCCCATCCGGGCCAACGGGACCGGTCGCCGGATCCCGTCGCTGGGCATCGGTGACGACGCCGCCTGGCTGGTGTTCACCCCGGTCACGATCGGCGGCTCCAAGGCGCGGATCGGGCGCCACGTCACGTTCACTCGCACCGGGTCCCTGCAGGACGTGGAGATCGTCGAGCGGGTCGATTTCCAGCTGCTCACCTTCGGGTGGCCGGCCGAGGCCGAGCGGGTCGAGGTCTACGTGACCAAGCCGGGCACCCCGCTGCCGCAGCCGCCGGGCGCCCCGGTCGCGGTGATGACGCAGGAACAGCACCGCCGCCTGGGCGGCATCCTGCTGGAGCGGGGCAAGCTGAACCGCAACGGGTGCGCGGTGCACGTGCTGCCCGCGTACACCTTCGAGTACAAGCAGCGGTTCGGGCAGCCGGTGACCGTGAACTACCCGGGACTGGTGGTCCTGGGCTACCAGTTGGCGATCGAGACCCAGCAGGGGCTGCTGGGCAAGGTGCGCCGGACCCGGACCCGCCGGCTCGAGGTGCGCAGCACCGATGACCTGGTGGACGTGCGCGCCGTCCTGGTGCACAACGACCGCCAACTGCCGCTCAGTGAGCAGGACGGCACGGTGCTGCTCCAGCTGCCCAGCGTCTCCCTGACCGCCGGCCAGCCCGCCGTCCTGGGTCAGGTGGAACCCCCCGAGTTCGGCTGGATCCGGCTGTTCGTGCTGCCGCGCCCGGGGGACGCCGCTCGTCCGCTGGCGCTGCTCGACCCGGTGCCGGCCCAGCTGCGGTGCACCCGTGAGTGAGCAGGGCAGCGGCGGGTACGTGCCGACGCGGCCCGCCTGGAGCACCACTCGCGACCGCAGTGCCCCCGCCGAGGCGACGGCGGATCGGGCGCCGACGCGGGTGGACACCTCGCCCCCGGTGCCGGCCGTGGTGCAGATCCCGGACGCCGCTCCGCCGGTTGTCCTCGCCCGTCCCCGCTTCGCCCAGCTGACCTACACCGCGTTCGCGGTCACCGGATCGGTGCGCGGGGCGGGATCCGGTGGCTGGCAGGTCAAGCAGGAGTCGGGTGAGCCCGACGCTCGCGAGCGGGAGGTGATGAGCCGCGAGGTGGTCACCGGCCTGCGGCTGGTGACGCCCCCACCGCGCTTCCCCTCGCGAGACGAGATCGAGTCCCTGCCACGGCGACTGGCCTTCCGGCGGACCCCGGTGGGGGATGTCTGGTGCCACGCCGTCCCGGCCGGGAACGATGTCACCGGCCGCCCGAACAACGTCTTCTCCCACGTCCTGCTGGACCGTTCGTCGGTGAGGCCGAACGACGGGCCGGACACTGCAGGCGCGGCCGGCTCGGCGGCGTCGCCGGCCGCGACGTCCGACGAGCGGGCGATCCAGCTGTGGCGCGGCGAGCGGTGGCTCACCCCCTACGGCGCCGACGAGGTGCAGGAGGCGGTGCTCGCCGAGGAGCCCCGGCCGGGGGAGTGGTTCAGCCTCCGGGCGCTGGCGGAGTTCCTGTTCGACCTGGAGGCGGGCCGGTTCTCGGTCATGGGCCTGTTGCTGGACGCGGTGGCCGCCGCCCTCGCCGGTGGACCGCCCGTGGTGCTGGCCGCCCCGACCCCCGACGAGGGTGCCTGGTGGATCGCCCTGGTGCAGCGGCTGACCTCACCGACGGTGGCGGGCAGGGTCTCCTTCTCCACCTTCGACCGGCTGGACGCCGTGTCCACCGGCGGCACCGATCGCCTGCTCACCGTCGTCCCCGACACCGACGTCGAGACCACCTCGCTCGGTGCCCGGCCCCTGGTCCTCATCGATCACCGGGACGACCCGCAG
>JAEUJN010000003.1 GCA_016794595.1 Kineosporiaceae bacterium | reverse complement strand
CGGTGGCCGGAGCGGATCACCCACCGCTGCGGGGATCCAGCCGGCAACGCCTCGCGGGTGCTCGTCGAGTCGGCGTCGGACGGCACCCCATACGTGTCGACGGGCAGCAGGTGAGGCTGTAGCCCCGTCGGCGAGCCGGGGCGCGGGGGTGCGACGGGCAGTGTTGCGGGCACGGTGCGGGCACGGTGCGGGCACGGGTGCGGGCAGGGTGCGGCGCGGCATGCGCTACCATCGACGGGCCTGCTCGGCGCAGCAGGCACGACCGGGACGTGGCGCAGTTTGGTAGCGCACTTGACTGGGGGTCAAGGGGTCGTGGGTTCAAATCCCGCCGTCCCGACGCGACGAAGGCCCGCGAGAGCGGGCCTTTCGTGCGTCGGGCGGCGGTGATGCCGGGAGCCGGAGCGTGCAGCGACGCAGGAGCTGACCGCGACGGCGGGTCCCGCCGTCCCGACGGTGTTTTCGCAGGTAGATGGCCGGTTCCGAGATCGAGGGACCGGCCATCGACGCGTCTCGACCCCGACTTGCCCCCGGACGTCGACGTGCGACCCGGGCTTTGGGGGTACCTGACCGCAGGTGCACGGACCCACGCACATCCCGGAGCCGCGGGTCGTGTTGAGATCGAGGCGGCACATAGACCGCGGCCGGGTGGTCATCAGGAACCGTGCCGGCTCGACGGCCCGAGCTCGTCGACGAGGCTGACCATCGCGCCGCTCAGGCTCCGCGATGCGGTCGGTCTCCGAGCAGAACGATCGCGCCGAACAGCACCACCGAGTCCAGGGCCTGGCGCGGGGGACGGGAACGATGCCGGTGGCGAATCCCGCCCAGATGATGCCCAGCGCGCCGAGGACCAGGTCGTCGCGCGGGCGACCCGTCGGGCGTGCCGTCGCCGCGACCATCGCGGCGAGGGTCAGCGCGATTGTGGCCGTCGCCACCGCGGACGGGACCGTTCCGGTCAACGCAGCCACGTAGCCCGTCGCCAGGAAGACCAGGATCGGCCTGCGGCGCGATGCGTCCACCTGGCGGACCAACCAATGCAGCAACGGGCCGCGATAGCTGATCACTGCCAGCGCCATCGCCGGTCCTTGCCACCGCGGCGGCAGCTGCTCCACCCCGGTGGCTGCGAACCACAGTGCCGAGGTGGTGAGCCCGAGGGCGAGGTTCGCCGAGTGACGGGCGGTGTGCCTCATCAGACGGCGGCGCACCGCCGCTGCCGCGAGGCCAACGCCGACCGTCCAGTCCAGCACTGTGCCCACGCCAAGGCCCGCCTGCGAGTTCGGTCGCCGCGCCGGCCACCGCGAGGCTGAGTGTCGCAGCGGCCACCCATCGGTCGACCCGCCGGACGCCGCTGACAGCGAGGGCTTGCTTGACCATGTGTGCGGCTCGCCACTAGCGTCGCGCCGACTTGGCGCCCCCGGGGTCCAGGCGAACAGGGGTGGACGATGAAGAAGCTCATGAGCATCGTGGTGTCGCTCGCTGCCGCGCTGTTGTTGATCAGCCCGGCACCCGCGTTCGCATGGGGCGAGCAGAGCGACTGCAAGGCGCGGCCGAGCGTTTATCACACCAACCGTTGGGATGTCTTCCTGCTGCACCATATGGATGTGGGAATGGGCACGTGTACAGACGGCACGGTGCTGTACTGGGCGAAGAGGCCTGCCATCAGCTTCCCCTCGAAAGTCCCCGGCTCCGGCTTGGGTGAGAACTTGGACGTGGTGGCGGGGCCGGACATATCGAGCATCAAGTGGTTCACGCTCCCGAACGGAAAGACCTGGCCCCAACGCATCACTTGGCGCTACTCCGTCAGGCAGTGCACGCCCGTTTGGCCCGTTTGCCAAACATTTGACTACACGGCGAGCGTGTTTCCGGCGGGGAGCCAGATCTGCCCGATCAGCGGCAAGTGCGACGCGATCAAGCATTGGTGAGCCGAACACCGCGCACGTGCTGCGGCTGGGGTTTGTTCACCCCTTTGCGACTCGAGCGACCAACGTGCCGTCCTCCGGACCGACATCGACTTCTCGGCGCATCATCGGATGGCGGCGTCGTTGACGGCGCGCCATCTCGTCACCAGGCGGGGGCCATCCGCTCGCCGCGACGCCCCCCGGCGGGTCGGGACACCAGGCAGAGTCGCCTTGGCACCTGGGTAGGGGAACGACCCGACGAAAACGCGGGTTGATCTTCGGAAGGTGCCTGGCTGGTCTCCAGCTCACGTCGACCCCGTGCCCGTCCGTGCCACAGGTAGACAGAGCGCCGATCGAGGCGTCCACGTGGGTGTTCGCGCAGTGAGGGGCTTGTTCTGCAGGCCTTGGTGGTCAAAGGGTCGTGCGTGGACTCCCGCCGTCCTGACGGGACCGGTCGATACGGCTGTCTCATGCCTGCACTGCAGACTGACTGCCGACAGGGGATCTCGCAATGGCCGGGCGACTCCGCGACAGAGGCCGTGACGCGGACGCACCTGCCGAGCCCACGCCGTCCCAGCAACTGGTCGGCCGCGCGTCGAACCCCGCCCAGGTGCGGCCGTCTACCGCTCGGCGCGTCCTTCGCCCACTCAGTGGATGATTCTACTATTGACACGTCAGGTATCTATGATCGCCAGTATGACGCTGACGACCTCCGCTCCCACCGCTCCGCCCCGTTCGAGACGTGCTCTGGCCAGCATGACCGCTGCCCTCGCCGCAGGAGCGACGCTCGCGTTCGCTCCGAGCGCGTCCGCCGCGAGCATCCCCATCGCACCCTCGAACCTCGTGGTCCACGACACCCCCAACAGCGTCATGGTCCTGACCTGGGCGGACAACTCCTCGGACGAGGTGAGCTTCGAGATTCAGCGCTGCAGGAACACCAGCACGATCGACGCCTCGGGCAACCTGGTGATCGGCGGCTGCACCTCCGACCTCGACTTCGCACTCCGGGCGACCGTCCCCGCCGACACCACGTCGTACAGCGACCCGGCCTTCGGGGCGTACACCTACCGCGTCCGGGCGGTCAACGCTGCCGGCGCCTCGGCGTGGACTGCCTGGGTGCTCAGGTCGAGCGGCGACGTCCCGGTGGCCGTGATCGCCCCGACGGGTACGGGCACCGCCACCCTCCCGATGACGTTCGACGGGTCCGGCTCGACCTTCATCCGCCCGGCGGTGAGCTGGGAATGGTCGTTCGGTGACGGCAGGACCGGCAGTGGCGCGACGGTGAGTCACACCTATGCCGCCGCCGGCACCTACCAGGTCATGCTCACGGTGACCGATGCGGTGGGCTCGACGAACTTCGCCCGCACGACCGTCACCGTCAACCCGGCCCCTGCGGTCCCGGTGGCGCCGGGCAACCTCAAGGCCACCTCGACGGTGCGCAAGCGAGTCGATCTGACCTGGACGAACACGGGTGCGGAGGGTGCGACCTCGTTCCTCGTGTACCGCTGCACCGGATCCACCTGCACCAAGTTCACCCGGATGACCACGCTGTTCAACACCGCGACGGCGTGGAGCGACGCCACCGTCAGGTCCGGCACGACGTACCGGTACTACGTCGCGTCGCTGTACTCCACGGTCACCCTGCCCTCCTCGATCGTGACGGTGAAGGCGCGCTGACGGGCCTGCGGTACTCCGCCCCGATGCTGCCCCAACGGGTTCCGCTGGGGGCAGCATCGCGCGGCAGGGCTCTCGAGGGCCGGGTGACGGCCACGGACCTCGCCCATACTCGAGCCAGGTGCACGCCGCGGGGGAACGGCTGGCCGATCTCCTGGTCCCGGGACGCTACCTGCAGGAGTTGACCGCGATCGCCGACAAGCAGGTCGGTCACTGGCAGGCGCTCGTGGGGCTGCTCGCCGGCGCCAGGCCGTCGACGGCGCTGGACGACGCGTGCGCCGGGGTGCGGGCAGCCTTCGCCTCCCGCCCTGCCGCGGCCGGTGCCGTCGAGGAGCTGATCGCGTGGGCGCACGCCCGCGCAGCCCGGTGACCGGCGGATCGTACGGCGGCTTCCACCCACCCCCGGTGAGACGCGGCTGAGCCGACCGGCGCCCTTGTCGCTCGTCAACGCTGCGACCAGGACGGGAGCCGTGGCGGGATTCCTCGAGACGTTCGGGGTTGCGCTCCGGCTGGGGCTGGTGAGTTTCGGTGGTCCCTGGTGGCACCAGGGAGGAATCGGTGGCTAGAATTCTGGCCATGGAGACGACATCGCTGGCGGATGCGAAGAACCGGTTGAGCGAGCTGGTCAACGCTGTGCAGGGAACCTGGGAGCGGGTGACGATCACCAAGAACGGCAAGCCGGCGGCGGTGCTGATCGCGCCCGAGGACCTGGACTCTCTGATCGAGACCTTGGAGATCCTGTCGGACCCTGAGGCGATGTCCGCGATTCGGGATGCCAAAGCCGGCGCCGGGGAGCTGACCACGGGGGAGGAGATGGCCGCTCTCATGGCGCAGCGCCTGGGTCGCGGTGCTGCGTGAGGTACACGCTTCGGCTGTCACGGGCGGCGAGACGGGCGTTGGCCGAGACCCTGCCGGAGCAGATCGCAGCGGCGGTGTGGGAGTTCGTGTCCGGCCCGCTGCTGGAGAATCCGCATCGGGTGGGAAAGCCGTTGCGGTTCGGCCTGGAGGGCTTCTTCAGCGCCCGGCGAGGTCAGTACCGGGTGATCTACCGGATCGTCGAGGACGAGGTCGTCGTCGAGGTCGTCAAGATCTCCCACCGCAGTGATGCCTACGGCTGACGGGCCTTCAGCGGGTCGCGGAAGACGGCGGTCCGGGCCGCTGGGGCTCACCTGATCACTCGGCGCTGGTCGGGTCGGGCGGCTCGGCCGTCGGTTGCGCGAGCAGGATCAGCGGGACCACGACCCCGAAGGGCGCCAGCGCCAGCAGCTGCCACCAGCCGCTGTGTCCGGCATCGCGCAGTCGTCGGGTGCCCACGGCCGCCAAGGGCAGCAGGAACACCAGCAGGACGGCGGTCGCCACCGCCTCGTCCACGAGTGTGGCCAGGGACGCCAGCAGCATGACCACCAGGAAGAACCACCAGTACTGCGGGCGGGAGGAGTACCCGTCGAAGTCGTCGTAGCGGCGCACCGCGGCGGCCACGGCACCGCGCAGGTCCTGCCGCTCGGGAAGCTCGCGCTCGGCGAGTTCCTCCACGTCGACCTGGAGGGCATTCGCCAGAGCCGTCGCCGAGGCCAGGCCCGGCGTCCGGCCCTGTTCGATGCGCTGGATGGTGCGCACGCTCAGGCCGCTGTGCTCGGCCAGTTGCTCCTGGGACCAACCACGCTGCTGGCGCAGCTGCTTGATGGACACCCGGGCATTGTGGTCACAGCACGGCGGCGCGGGGAACGACACGGGCCCGACATCCACCCGTCAGTGCCCCGGCGTCCACCCGCAACTGCTGTCGGGCGCGAACGGAGGAGTGCGCCGTCCGATCGGGTGAGGCGACTGCATCGCCTGGGGATGGCCGGGGTCCTCCGCTGGGTGGGCGGGGCTCCCCGAACGGGCGCAGGCAGACTCCGGGAGTGTGAACCGTGCACCCTGAGATATCGCTTGCTCACTCTGAGCGCCCATTCTGATTCGGCAGCACACCACCGCCCTCACCCGTTCACCCGCGTTCGGACGCTCAGCCCGGAGGTTCCATGATCCCGACCCGCCGCTTCGGACGCCGTGCCAAGGGCCTCGTGCTGTCTGCCCTCACCGCAGCAGTGGCCTCGGTCGGTGTGCTCACCACGACGGCGCCGGCCGAGGCCGCGACCTACTACAACGTCTGCGGTCAGCGGATCACGAGCCAGGTGTTCAAGGCCTACGGCGACACCAACGAGTACTTCCTGCCGCAGGAGGGCGGATTCGAGACCAGCCGGCTCAACGGGTGGGTCGCCTCGAACGCCGGGATCGTCTCGGGCAACAGTCCCTTCTACCTGACCGGCAACCGCTACGACTCCCGCTCGCTGAAGCTGAATGCCGGCGGCTCGGTGACCAGCGAGGTGATCTGTGTCGTCCCGGGGGAGGACTCGATCCGGTTCGCCTACCGCAGCCCCGGGGTCTCCGGCGCCACGGTGCGGGTGGACATCTCCGTGCTCAGCGCCCTGGGCACGGCCTCGGCCGCGTACACCCTCACCGACACGGGTGCGGGATGGAAGGTCTCCCCGCGGCTGGCGATCCCGAACAAGGTCGACTACACCGGTGCGCAGAGCCTGAAGATCAAGTTCACGGCCACCGGCACCTCGGCCGCCTGGCAGGTCGACGAGGTCTTCGTCGATCCGTGGCGGACCGTCTGACGGCTGGGCCGCGCTGAGGGCTGCACGGCGCCGAGCCGGCTCGGGACGCCCGGGCCCCGGCGATGCGCCGATCGGGTGCTCCGGAGCCAGCTGAGGACGATTTGTCATCCCCCGTGCCACCATGTGGCGGTGTCTGCCACTATCGCCCGGCCCGCGATGGCGTCCTCCGCCCTGATCGCCGTCCTCGTTCTGCTCGGAGCCTGCTCGACCTCCTCCGGAGATCCGGTGGGCACGGCGTCCGGGGGCTCCTCTGCAGGATCTCCGGCTGCCGCCTCGGCTGTGGGGACGCCCTCGGCGGGCGCACCCTCATCCGCTCCCGGCGCGAGCCGGCCCGCGCCGGCCACCCCCACGGACGCCGCCCTGCAGCTCGCCGCGCAGATGGGGCAGCACTCCACGCTCGCCTCCGACATGATGCGCGCCCGGATCCGCGGTGACGCGGACCTCGCGCAGGCCGCCGACGCGGCCCTGGTGCACAACACCGAGGCGATGAGCGCCACCCTGGCCCCCTTCGTGAGCGCACAGGCCCGCGAGCAGTTCGACCACATGTGGGAGGAGCACATCCTCTCCCTGTTCGAGTACGCACGAGGGCACGCCGCCAAGGACCACGGGGTACGTCACCATGCCCGCGAGGAGTCCGTGGAGTACGAGGGCGAGCTCGCCCAGTACTTCGCCGACCAGTCGCCGGGAGGCCGCCTCGACCGCGCGAACGCCGAGAAGTCGATCCACACCCACGCCGAGCACCTGCTGGCCAACGCCGACGCCTACGCCGCCGGCGACTATGCAGCCGCGGCCCGCGGGTACCGCGAGTCCTACTCCCAGAGCTACGGCCTCGGCGCGACGGTCGCCCGCAGCCTGCTGCCTGCCGCGGCCGTCACCGCTCTGGACAGCCCCGCCGTGCGGCTGCGTTCCGAACTCGGGCGGCTGCTCGGCGAGCACTCGGCTCTCGTGATGGCCATGACCCGCTCCGCCGCGGGCACCCCGCAGGACTTCGCGGCCGTCGGCGAGGCCCTGAACGCCAACACCACGGAACTGACCGGGGCGGTCGACGCACTGTTCGGCGCCCCGACCGCCCAGCGCTTCCAGGCTCTGTGGGCCGATCAGATCGACCAACTGGCCGCGTACAACACCGCGGCGGTGGGTGGCGACACCGCCGGCAAGGAGCGGGCGCGGACGGCGCTGACCCGGTTCCAGACCGACATCGGGCAGCTCCTGTCCACCGCGACCGAGGACCGGTTGACCGCCGAGGCCGCTGCGCAGGCCCTGCGCGAGCACGACTCCCGGTTGCTCGAGGAGATCGACGCCTACACCGGGGGCGATTTCCCTCGGGCCCACGCGGCGAGTGAGCAGATCCACGACGCGGTCCTGGTGCTCTCCGCCCAGCTGGCCGAGGGGATCGGGGCTGCGGTGGCCGCCCGCCTGCCGAGCGGCGGATCGGACACCGGCGGCGGTGGGACCATGAGGCCCGCCGGAGGGTCCTGACCGGGCATGCTCAGCGGTGACGAGGACGGCGGGGGAGGCACTGCTCCGATGGGCGGCTCCGCCGGCCGAACGCGGAATCCCTCGCCCGCCCGGGTGGGGTCGGTCTCGGCCGCGCTGTTCGTCGCCGTCCTGATGGTGTCGGCGTGCGCGTCGCGCGTCACCTCCGACGGCCACCCCGCCGACGACCACCCGCTGGCGGGATCAGCCCCCGCCTCGGCCGCGACACCGGCCGCCTCGCCGTCCTCGCCCGATCCTGACC
>JAEUJN010000104.1 GCA_016794595.1 Kineosporiaceae bacterium | reverse complement strand
GAGAGAGAAGACGATCACACCCCGACAGCCTTCCACGCACCGCGCACCACTTGCGCCGCCCCCTTGGTCACCACCCCGGCCTTGACCAGGATGCGGGCCGACTCGGCCACCTGAGTGGCCGCCAGGGCGAAGGTGGCATCGGGCGGCAGTCGGTGCAGGGCGTGGTACCAGATCCTGGTCGCCTCGAGCGTGTCCCCCAGCTCGACGGCAGCCAGGTGGAACGCCCGGTTGGGGATCCCCGAGTTGATGTGCACCCCGCCATTGTCGGCCGTCCCGGTGAAGCGGTCGGCATAAGCGGCCGGCTGGGGGTCCTTGCCCATGATCGGGTTGTCGTAGGCAGCCCCCGGGTGGCTCATCGAGCGCAGGGCCTCCCCGTACAGGTCGGGGCCCATGATCTCGTCCCCGATCAGCCAGTCCGCCCGGTCGGGCGTCTCGGACCGCGCCCACTGCGTGATGGCCGTGCCGAAGACATCGCTGAAGTGCTCGTTCAGCGCACCCGACTCTCCCCGGTAGACCAGGCCCGAGGTGAACTGGGTGACCCCGTGGGCGAGTTCGTGGGCCACCACGTCCAGGGACCGGGCGAACCCGCTGAAGATGACGCCGTCGCCGTCGCCGAAGGTCATCTCGTCGCCGTCCCAGAAGGCGTTGTTGTACTTCTCCCCGAAGTGCACGTTCAGCACCAGGTCGAGCCCGCGGTTGTCGATCGAGTTGCGGCCCAGGACCGTTCGGAAGAAGTCGCGCACCGAGCCGGCACAGTCATAGGCGGACAGGGCGTCGGCGTCATCGGTCTCCGGCTCGCCCTCGGCCCGCACCAGCCGGGAGCGCTGGGTGGTCGAGGCCTCGCTGTCGTACACCTCGCGCCGGCCGGTCCCGGTGGGCGCGGGTGCGCGGTGGGTCGCCTCGGCCTGACGAGCCGCGGCGGCCCCCTTCAGCGCCCCGGCCCGGCGCTTGCGGGCCGCGTCCGAGATGGCCGTCTGGTCGGGCTCGGCGGCGGCACCGGTGGCGTTGCGGGCCACCTCGCGCTGCACGTACGGGGGGATGAACAGGCATCGGTGCGTCATCTCGACCTCCAGGTCTCAGCTGGTGGAGTCACCGGCCACCCGCCTGGATACACCTCGGTGATCCGAATCTCAGCGGACCCGGCAGACGGGATCGACCGCCGCGCCCTGCCGGTGCAGCAGGACCACCACATCACGCTGGTCCACCGGGGTGAACCCCCGGCGCAGCGCGTCGGCGTAGGCCTCCGAGGGCGGCCCACCTTGCCACCCGGTGTCGGCGCGGCTGAAGTCGAGCACCATCCACGTGGCCAGGCCCTCCGAACGACCCACCCGGGTCACGTACGACCGCCGGGTCAGCTGGGGTGCCATGGTGTTGTCCGCCTCGACACACACGTCGGAGGGGATCCGCGGCAGGATCTGATCGATCGCCTGCACCCGCAGGTCACGATTCCAGAATCGTTGCGTGGCAAGGCGACTCAGGGGGTAGTCGCCCGACTCGAACAGCATCCCGCCGGCCAGCACCGCCGCACACCCGACCAGCCAGGCGGGGACGATCGCCGCTCCCAGCCTGGGCCGTCGTGCGCTCACCCGGGGCGCGAGCCGACTGACGACGTCCGCCGCCGCCGGGAACAGGATCGGCGCCAGCACCGAGGAATAGTGGAAGTTCGTGCTCCACAACAGTTCTCGCTCGTTGAGCATCCGCTGGGCGATCAACGGCAGGGTCAGCAGCAGGTAGCGCGAGGCCAGGCAGGCATACAGCACCGGCAGGCCCAGCAGCAGCAGGGTGCGCGCCTTGCGCCACGGCGTCACCATCAGCGTGACCACCGACCACGGGTGGCTCACCGCGAACCGCACCGCACTGGCCGGGTCCGGTCCCAGCGCCGGGAAGGTCCAGTAGACGAACCCGAGCCCGTCGGAATAGTGCGGGATCACCACCGAGGTGGCCAGCAGATACCCGCCCACCCCGAGCGCCACCAGCGCGCCACCCCACACCAGATCCGCACGAGCGGGCCGCCTCCCGCGCCCGGGACCCACCTGCCCGAGGGCCACCAGCAGACCGGCCAGCACCACCACCGTGCCCATATCCTCGCGGGTGGCGAGCAGGCCCACGCAGGCCAGCACCGTCGTCCGGTGGGCCCGGCGGTCGATCGCGTCGACAAGCACCGCCAGCAACGGCACGGCGAAGGCGATCTCGTGGACGTCGAACTGCACCATCCGCTGCAGCGGCCAGCTGAACACATAGAGCCCGGCCACTGCCACGGCCCGCCGCGAGCCGATCCGGCGCGCGCAGAACCGGGCGATCGGCACCACCGATACGGCGATCAACCCCGCTTGGGCGGCCAGCAGCATCCGCGGGTCGTCCCAGACCCAGTACAGCGGCGCCCACAGCGCGATGATCGGGTGGAAGTGATCCCCCAGCAGGTGGTAGCCGGGCGCCTTCAGCGGCACGATCGGCGCCTGGAACCGGGCGTAGGCGCGCACCGCCTGGTCGAAGATCCCCAGGTCGAACCCGGTGGTCAGGTAGCGGTCGTGACGGGCCCAGGCATAGGTCAGGTCGATCACGAAGGCGACCAGCGCCAGGACGGCGAGCCGCCACCGGTCCGATCGGGTCACGAGTCGAGCTTCAGCCGATCGGCCAGGATCCGGGCGTCCGCGGCGCCACCCGCCTTGGCCAGGATCAGCGTCGTCCGTGACGGCTCCCGGAACATCAGGCTGGTGACCTCCTTCTCCGGCTTGTCGAGCACCTGCCAGGTCACCCCGCCCGCCACCAGCTCACCGGTCGGGGTGCCGCCGTGGGTGAGCGAGCTCTGCCACCGGGAGTTCCAGCCGGGTGCCTGCAACAGGCCGACATACCGGTCGGTGTCGGTGAGGTAGTTCACCGTCCAGGTCGCCAGCCCGCCGCTGTCGCGGCGGACGTCCGCGCTGCGGACGGTCCACCCCGGCGGCACCTCGGTCGCCACGGCGAAGCCGAGTTCAGCGGTCGCCGCCCGGGCCGCGGACCCCAGATCGATCGCCGGCCGCTGCACCGAGGTGGGCCGCGGGACCAGCAGCACCTGGAGGATCACCAGGGCCGAGATCGCCAGCGTGGCCAGGAGCATGGCCGAGGCGGTGGTGCGTCGACGGCTGCGGGGTTGCGGTTCCGCGACGGAGGAGGGCTGATCGGTCGACACGAGCACTACCATCCCACGTCATGGACGACGTGCTGGTCGTGGGCGAGGCCCTGGTGGACATCGTTCGGCGGCTCGACGGGAGCACCGACGAGCACCCCGGCGGCAGCCCGGCCAACGTCGCTCTCGGCCTGGGCCGCCTGGGCCGGGCGGTCTCCCTGCTGACCCGCTTCGGGGACGACGCCCGCGGGGAGTCGATCCGTCACCGGCTGGAGTCCTCGAACGTGCACGTGGTCGAGGCCTCCCGCAGCAGCGCTCCCACCTCCACCGCGACCGCCACCCTGGACGCCGCCGGGGTGGCCACCTACGACTTCGAGATCGACTGGCGCCTGCCGGAAGAGGCTCGCTCGCTGGCCCAGCTCGGCGACGGTGCCCTGCCGGCCCGAGCGCTGCACACGGGCTCGATCGCGGCCTTCCTGCCCCCGGGCGGCGACTCGGTCTACGACCTGGTCAGCGAGGCGGCCGGACGGATGACCGTCACCTACGACCCCAACGCCCGGCCGCGGCTGATGGGCTCGGCGGCCACGGCCCGCGAGCGGGTCGAGGCCTTCGTCGCCCACTGCGACCTGGTCAAGGTGAGCGACGAGGACCTGGAATGGCTGGCGCCGGGCGAGGACCCGGCCGAGGTGATCGAGAGCTGGCTGGCCTCGGGTCCGGCCGTGGTGATCCTCACTCGCGGCGGCGCCGGGGCTCTCGGCCTGTGCCGGGCGGGGCAGGCGGACGTCTCGCCGGTGCCGATCACCGTGGTGGACACCGTCGGGGCGGGCGACTCCTTCATGTCGGGCCTGCTCGATCACCTGGCGGGCGCCGACCTGCTCGGGGGCGAGCGCCGGGACGCCTTGCAGGCGATCAGCCTGCGCGAACTGACCGCCATGCTCGAGCACGCGGTGCAGATCTCGGCCATCACCTGCCAGCGGGCGGGTGCCGACCCGCCGACCCGCGCCGACCTGGCCTGATCGCAGCCCCGGCGGCGCAAACCTGCGCGGTCAGGCCGGCGGGCGGCCCGTCGTCCGGCGCAACACCAGGCGCACCTCGTGGAAGTTCACATCGGCGCCAACCGGCTCCGGCCCCTCGGTCGACGCACCGGCCAGCTGGTGCAACAGCCAGCGCGCCGCGGCCGCCCCCTGCGCGGCAACCGGCTGGGCGACGGTGGTCAGGTCGAAGGTGTGGGCGAGCTCGTGATCGTCCAGCCCGACGATCGAGACGTCGTCCGGGCACCGCAGCCCGCTGTGCCGCAGTGCTCGCAAGGCACCGAAGGCCATCTCGTCGGACTGGCAGAACACCGCCGTCGGCGCGCCGCCGGGCTGGGACAGCAACGCGGTCATGGCCAGTTCGCCGCCATCGGCGGTGAACCGGCCGTCGCGCTCCCACCCGGACCGGGGTTCGATCCCGGCCAGGGTCAGCGCCTCCCGGTAGCCCTGGGTACGCCAGCCCGGCACGCTGAACCGCTCGGGCCCGTTCAGGTCCCCGCCGATGCACCCGATCCGCCGGTGACCCAGGTTGATCAGATGCTGCACCGCGAGCCGTGCGGCGCCCACGTTGTCGACCCGCTCGCCGTGGACGCCGGTCAACGGTTCGGCGACACCGGTCAGGGGAACCCCGAGCGAGCGCAGCGCCCCGATCTCCCGGGAGTCCAGGGGCAGCGCGACGATGATCACGCCGTCCACCCGCCGGCGCAGCGGAAGGGTCTGGAAGAACTGGGCGCGCCGATCGTCATCTGCCAACACGTGCAGGATCAGGTCGTAGCCCTGCCCCCGCAGGACCTCCTCGATCCCCCGCAGTGCCTCGGCGAAGAACCAGCGGCCGGCGTAGGGCAGGACGACGCCGATCGCGTTGATCCGCCCGGTGACCAGGCCGGAGGCCAGCGGCGAGACCGTGTAGTCCAGCTCCTCGGCGGCGGCCAGCACGCGATCACGGGTGGCCGGGGAGACGTTCGGCATGTCACGAAGGGCCCGCGAGACGGTGGCCACGGACACTCCCGCCCGGGCGGCGACGTCCACGATGCTGGCCCGCGAGAGGCCACCCGACCGAGCCGGGGCCGACCGGCGGGAGGGGAACGACGGCACAGCGTGCACTGCTGACACCCTTCGGCGAGGTGGTGCCAGGCCAAGGTGACACGTCAAGGGGGGTGCTGACAAGCGCTTGCAGGGCGAACCGCACCGGATGGCAGCGCTGGTGGGGCGGCTGGGGCGGGTGAACCGGCCGGGCGGCCGGCTGGTGATGGACGGGGCACCCATGAAGGGTTTACATCTCTACAGTGGCCCTCCTGGCAGGGTCATCCGTTCGGCCGGATCCGGGAGGACACGTGAGCGTCGAGATCGCAGAGCTGATCGAGGCCGCACGCTCGCGGGTCGGCACGGACGGCGAGGCCTTCGTCGAACGGCTCGACCGGTGGGGCCCCGGACTGCTCACCGGCCTCGGGGTCTTCGCCGAGCCCCCGGTGGAGCGCGTGCTGGAGCTGATCATCTCGGCCCACCGAGACCGCCGTCCCTCCCTGCGCGCCCTGGACCGGCGGCGCCTCCTGCGGCCCGACTGGTTCAGCGGACCGGAACAGGTCGGCTACGTCTGCTACCCGGACCGTTTCGCCGGCACCCTGGACGGCGTCCGCGAGCGGATCGACTACCTGCGTGAGCTCGGCGTCACCTACCTGCACCTGATGCCGCTGTTGCAGCCGAGGGAGGGCCAGGACGACGGCGGCTACGCCGTCCGCGACTATCGCGCCGTCCGCCCCGACCTGGGCTCGATGGACGACCTGGAGAAGCTCGCCGACGCGCTGCACGAGGCCGGGATCGCGCTCACCCTCGACCTGGTGCTCAACCACGTGGCCAAGGAGCACGCCTGGGCGCGAGCCGCGGTCCGGGGCGAGCAGCCCTACCGGGACTACTTCCTGTTCTTCCCCGACCGCACGATGCCGGACGCCTACGAGCGCACCCTGCCGGAGATCTTCCCGGACTTCGCCCCGGGGTCCTTCACCTGGGAGGAGGAGATCGTCAACCCGGACGGCACCCACGGCGCCTGGGTGTGGACGACGTTCAACAGTTTCCAGTGGGACCTGGACTGGTCGAACCCCGACGTGTTCTGCGAACTGCTCGAGGTGATCCTTTTCCTGGCGAACATCGGGGTGGACTGCCTGCGCCTGGACGCCATCGCCTTCTTGTGGAAACGGCTGGGAACCAACTGCCAGAACCAGCCCGAGGTGCACGACATCGTGCAGGCCCTGCGCGCCGCGGTCCGGATCGCGGCCCCCGGGGTGATCTTCAAGGCGGAGGCGATCGTGGCCCCCGAGGACCTGCCCGCCTACCTCGGCACCGGACGCCATGCCGGTCAGGTGTGTGACATCGCCTATCACAACAGCCTCATGGTCCAGCTCTGGTCGGCCCTGGCCACGGGCTCGGCAACGCTCGCCGAGCGGGCCCTGGCCGTGCCGCCCCCCAAACCGGTGACCACCGCCTGGACCACCTACGCCCGCTGCCACGACGACATCGGCTGGGCCATCTCGGACAGCGACGCGGCCGCGGTGGGCCTGTCCGGCTACCACCATCGGCAGTTCCTGGCCGCCTGGTACGACGGGGAGTTCCCCGGTTCGTTCGCCCGGGGGGAGCTGTTCCAGGCCAATCCGGCGACCGGGGACGCCCGCACCAGCGGCACTCTGGCCAGCCTGGCCGGGCTGGAGGCGGCCCTGGCCCATCAGGCCCGCACCGGCCAGACCCACGAGGTCGACCTGGCCCTGGGCCGGATCTTCCTGCTGCACGCGGTGATCTACGGCTACGGCGGGATCCCTCTGCTCTACATGGGTGACGAGCTCGGCCTGCTGAACGATCACAGCTATCTCGACGACCACCGCCTGGCGCAGGACAACCGCTGGATGCACCGCCCGTGGATGGACTGGGACGCCGCCGCGCACCGGCACGACCCGGCCGCCATCGCGGGTCGGGTGTTCGGTGGCCTGGCCCACCTCGGCCGGTTGCGGGCCACGCTGCCGTCCCTGCACGCGGCGGTGGAGAGCGAGCCGGTGGACTGCGGGGTGGCGGGGTTGCTGGTCCTGCGCCGGCGACACCCGGCCGGCACGCTGCTCGCGGTCTACAACGTCTCGGACGCCTGGCAGCACCTGCCCGCGGACACGGTGCGCGCGAGCGGGCTGCTGTCCGGATCGACCCGCCCCTGGGATCACATCTCCTCGTTCGCACCCCAGCTCGAGGGAGCCGCACCCGAGGGTGGCGGTGGCTTCTACGCGCTGGCGCCGTATGCGGCCTGGTGGCTCGGCACCGACCCGAACGCGCACCGGAGCGCACCCTGAGGCCCGGCACGCGGGTCGTATTTCCCACGGGGGCGCGCCATGGCGTTCACTGTGCATCGACATGTTCGGTCTGGGCCCCCTGACGCGTACCGCCCGGTGGATCACCGGGGGGTTGTCCGTGGTGGTTTCCGTGGCAGTGTCCGTGCTGGCCATCGCCGGCTGCGGCGGGCCGCCCCAGCCGCAGACGTCGGCCGACACCTCACCTCCGGCCCCGTCCGCCGCCGCCGAACAGGCGCCACCGGCCGGCCTGGAGGGTGACGCGCTGGCGGGTGCACCGGCTTTCGTCGGTGCCAGCCGGGCCGGGCTGCACCCCTCGGCCCTGCCCGAGGACCAGGTCGATCCCGAGGCCAGCCTGATCAACACCCTGGCCGAGAACCGGCTCTCGGGCGTCTCGGGGTGGATGACCGCGGTGCAGCACCCCGGGGTCCGGATCGAGGGGTACGCCGACGCCCTCAGCGTGCTGTCGGGCGAGCCGGTGGGGCTGCACGTCAGCTCGACCGCCGAGACGTTCACCGTCGAGGTGCTGCGCACCGGCGACTACGAGGGCAAGTGGGCCCGCCGGATCTGGGTGAGCGGTGCGGTGGCCGGCGGTGTGCGGACCGCGGTCGTGCGCGACCCGGCCACCCGAATGGTCAGCGCGGCATGGCCCCGCTCGACCACCCTGAACACCACCGGGTGGCCCGCGGGCGCCTACCTGGCCAAGCTGATCGGCGCGGACGGCGCCATGTCGTTCGTCCCGTTCGTGGTGCGCAGCGCGGCCAGTACCGGGGCGGTCCTGCTGGTGCACAGCATGGCCACCTGGCAGGCCTACAACCAGTGGGGCGGGCCCAGCACCTACCGCGGCTACCAGCGAGAGGACAAGGCCGAGGACTTCGCGCTGCGCTCGGTCGCGGCGTCCTTCGACCGCCCCTACGCACGAGGTTTCGGCACCGGGACCTTCCTGACCCACGAACTGCCCGCGGTGGCCGCGGCCGAGCGGCTCGGGCTGCGGCTGAACTACGCCGCCGACCTCGACCTGCAACTGCACCCCGAGGTGCTGGACGGCGCGGTGGGCGTGGTTCTGCTCGGGCACTCCGAGTACTGGTCGCGCCAGATGCGGGCCAACCTGACGGCGAGTCGCGATCGCGGCGTGAACCTGGCCTTCCTGGGTGCCAACGCCGTGCACCGCCGGATCCGGCTGGCACCCTCGCCCCTCGGGCAGGGCCGGGTGATGATCAATTACAAGCTCGGCGAGGACGACCCGGTCACCACCGAGGACACCACTGCCGACTGGGGCAAGCGGCCCCACGCCGACGCCCAGTCCTCCCTCGTGGGCTCGATGTTCGAGTGCGCCCACGCCGAGGGTGACCTGGTGATCTCCGACCCCGCGGCCTGGCCGTTCGCCGGGCAGGGCCTGGCCGCCGGCACCCGGCTGACCGGAGTGGTCGGCCCCGAGTTCGACCGGGTCAACACCGTGGTGCGAACCCCTCGGCCGATGCAGGTGCTGGCCCATTCCCCGCTGCCGTGCCGTGGCGTGCCGGACGCCTCCGACGTCACCTGGTACAGCGACCCGACCGGTGCCGGGGTGTTCACCGCCGGCACCCTGCGCTGGGTCGAGTCGATGACCAGCAGCGACCCGACGGTGCGCCGGGTGATCACCACCGCCACCGAGCGGGTGCTGCGCGAGCTGGCCCGACCGCGCGCCGGGGCGCGCATCCCGGCGCAGGACAACGTGGCCGATCACTACGCCGCCGACGGCCGGCTGCGCGGGGCCACCGCCCCCTCGGCCAGTGCCGCGGACGACGACCTGGTCGACCCCAACGCCGATGTGACGCGCACCCCGGGCAGCCCCTGACCGGTGCCGGTGCCTGCCGACTAGGCTCACCGCATCGTCCTGGTCGAGGAGGAGCACCGCGATGTCCACCGCCCCCGCTGGTCCCGAGTTCACCTACACCGACCTCACTCCCCTGGGTCACCTGGACACCCCGTTCCGGCTGCTGACCACGGACGGCGTGCGGACCGTCGAGGCGGCCGGACGCACCTTCCTCGAGGTGGACGCCGAGGCGCTTCGGTTGCTCAGCGAGACCGCGATGCACGACATCGCGCACTACCTGCGCCCGGCCCACCTCGCCCAGCTGGCGAAGATCCTGGACGACCCGGAGGCCTCGGCGAACGACAAGTTCGTCGCGCTCGACCTGTTGCGCAACGCCAACGTCGCCGCGGGCGGCGTCCTGCCGATGTGCCAGGACACCGGCACCGCGATCATCATGGGCAAGCGCGGCAGCCAGGTGCTGACCACCGGGGTGCGCGACGAGCAGGCCCTCTCGCGCGGGGTGTTCGACGCCTACACCCGGCTCAACCTGCGCTACTCGCAGATGGCGCCGCTGAGCATGTGGGAGGAGAAGAACACCGGCACCAACCTGCCCGCCCAGATCGAGCTGTACGCCGAGACCGGCGAGGGCACCGAGAACGTCTACAAGTTCCTCTTCATGGCCAAGGGCGGCGGGTCGGCGAACAAGTCCTACCTGTTCCAGGAGACCAAGGCGCTGCTGAACCCGGACTCGCTGATGCGTTTTCTCGATGAGAAGCTGCGCGGCCTCGGCACGGCGGCCTGCCCGCCCTACCACCTGGCCATCGTCATCGGGGGCACCAGTGCCGAGTACGCCCTCAAGACCGCCAAGTACGCCTCGGCCAAGTACCTGGACGGCATGCCGACGGCCGGCTCGGCGTCCGGGCACGGCTTCCGCGACGTCGACCTCGAGGCGCAGGTGCTGAAGCTGACCCAGGACTTCGGCATCGGGGCCCAGTTCGGCGGCAAGTACTTCTGCCACGACGTGCGCGTGATCCGGCTGCCCCGGCACGGCGCCTCGCTACCAGTGGCGGTGGCGGTGTCGTGTTCGGCCGACCGCCAGGTGCTCGGCAAGATCACTCCTGAGGGGGTGTTCATCGAGCAGCTCGAGACCGACCCGGCGCACTTCCTGCCGGAGGTCACCCACGACGAGCTGGCGTCGTCCGGTGCCGCCTCGGGTGCCCCGGACGACGTGGTGCGGGTCGACCTGAACCGCCCGATGAGCGAGATCCTCGCCCAGCTCACGCAGTACCCGGTCAAGACCCGGCTCTCGCTGACCGGCCCGCTGGTGGTGGCCCGCGACATCGCCCACGCCAAGATCAAGGAGCGCCTGGACGCCGGCGAGCCGATGCCCGCCTACCTGCGCGATCACCCGGTGTACTACGCGGGTCCGGCCAAGACCCCGACCGGCATGGCCTCCGGTTCGTTCGGCCCGACCACGGCCGGGCGGATGGACTCCTACGTCGATCAGTTCCAGGCAGCCGGCGGCTCGATGGTCATGCTGGCCAAGGGGAACCGCTCGGCGGCGGTGACCAAGGCCTGCGCCGACCACGGTGGCTTCTACCTCGGCTCGATCGGCGGCCCCGCCGCGCGTCTCGCCCAGGACTGCATCAAGCACGTGGAGGTCGTCGAGTACGCCGAGCTCGGCATGGAGGCGGTCTGGAGGATCGAGGTCGAGGACTTCCCCGCGTTCATCGTGGTCGACGACAAGGGCAACGACTTCTTCTCCGAGGTCACCAAGCCGACCCTGACCATCGCTCGCCGGTAGGGGTCCCGGTCGGGCCGGCCGCTCCCGCCCGGAGCTCGTCCGTCCCGATGCGGCTTCCTGCCTCACGGCAGCTCCAGCAACTCGACCTCGCCCCCGGCCGGCACCCCGCCCGGCGGGATCACGGCGACGGCATCAGCGGTGGCCGAACCGCGCAGCATGGCCGGCCCGGCGAACATCACCGGCCGACCGCCGCGGACCGGCATCAACCGGGTGGCGTCCGGGCCGGCCGGCACGTCCACGGACAGGACGCCGTGGCGCACCGGTGCCACGTCCAGCCCGCGCAGGGTGCGCGCCAGGGGGTCGAACAGGGTCATCAGGCCGGACACCGCCGCCAGGGGATTGCCCGGTAGGCCGACCAGGGGACGTCCGTCGGGCAGCAGCGCGAGCAGCTGAGGGTGCCCCGGACGCACCGCGACACCGTCCACCACCAGCCGGGCCCCGAGCCGGTCCAGCACGCCGTGCAGGTGGTCGACGGGGCCGCGCGCGGTCGAACCGGTGGTCACCACCACGTCACCGCTGCAGCCTGCGAGCGCGGCCGCGAGGGCCTCCACCGTGTCGGGAACCCTACGGCGCGAGGCGATCTCGGCCCCTCGGGCGGGCAACCAGGCCGACAGCAGCGGCCCGAGTGCATCCCGCAGCCGCCCATCACGCGCCGGACCCCGGGTGAGCAGCTCGTCGCCGAGCACCAGGACGTCGGCCCGCACCCGTCGCGCCACGACCTCGTCCAGCCCTGCCGCCGCGAGCAACCCCAGCGCGACGGCACCGATCGGGGTCCCGGCCACGAGGACGACATCCCCGCGGCGACACTCTCCCCCGGCCAACCGGATGTCGGCGCCGACCTCGGGCGGACTCCCCTTGGGCCACAGCAGGTTCGGTGATCCGGAGGGCGACTCTGCGTGCTCGCTGCGCAGGACGGCCGAGGCCCCTGGAGGCACGCCTGCCCCGGTGGCGATCCGGACCGCCTCGCCGGCCGTCAACACCACCCCCGCCGGCCGGTGATGCCCTGCGAGCAGTTCTGCGACCACGCGCCAGGGCGGCGGCCCGCAGACCGCCCAGCCATCCATGGCCGAGGTGTCCATCGCCGGCAGATCGCTACGGGCACAGGCGCTCTCGGCCAGGACGGTGCCGGCGGCCAGGGAAAGGGGGACCACCTCCGGCCGCACCGGCGCCACCGTCGAGGTCGCGCGCGACCGGGCCACCGGCCACGAGCACTCGGCCCCGCCCTCCGCCTGAAGGCTCACGGGCGCAGTGTAGGCGTCACCGCAGGGGCGCCCGGATCGAGCAGGCTCCCGGGCACCCCGCTGTGTCCCATCCCGCAGCGGGGCGCACGGGCCACGCCCGGACCGTGGGCCAAGATGACCTCATGGTGACCGAGGGTGCGGCGCAGCTGACGCCGGCGCAGGCATGGGCCACGCTCGCGCGCGGCAACGAGCGATTCGTCTCCGGCCAGCCGGAGCATCCGAACCAGGACCAGGCGCGCCGCGCCGACACCGCCGGCCGCAAGCAGACGCCGTTCGCGGTCGTGTTCGGCTGCATGGACTCCCGGGTCGCCGCCGAGATCGTCTTCGATCGGGGTCTGGGTGACCTCGCGGTGGTCCGGACCGCGGGTCACGTGGTCGACTCCAGTGTGCTCGGTTCGCTCGAGTTCGGCGTGGTGGCCCTGGGCATCCCCCTGGTCGTCGTCCTCGGTCACGACCAGTGCGGGGCGATCGCCGCCGCCCTGGACGCCCACACTCACGGCGACATGCCCAAGGGGTACCTGCGCGAGATCGTCGAACGCCTCACCTCGAGCCTGGTCACGACGCGCCAGGGCGGGCGCCCGATCGAGGACGTCGACGCGATGGAGGTGATGGAGGAGCACGTGCGGCACACCGTGCACCTGATCGCCGAGCGCTCGGCGGCCATCGCCTCCCGCATCGCCGACGGTCGGTGCGCCATCGCCGGAGCGGACTACCGACTCGCCGAGGGCCGGATCCAGCTGCTGGACAGCGTCGGCGACCTCTGAGCCCCTGCCTGCGCCCATCGTGTCCGAACCCGAGGTGCTCGCCCGCCACCGGAACGAGGTGGCCGAACTCGTGCTGCGTCGCCGTCCGGGCCCGCCGCCGGTCTACGAACTCGTGGTGGACGGTGTGTTCGCGATGGACAGCGCCCACACCGAGACCGAACGCGCCCTGGCCGAACTCACCCTGGCCCGGCTGGACGGCGACGGTCCCCTGACGGTGGTGGTCGGTGGCCTGGGCCTGGGCCACACCGGGCGGGCCCTGCTGGCCGACCGCCGGGTGGCCCGCGTTCACGTGGTCGAGCTGCACGCCGTCCTCGCCGAGTGGATGCGGGCCGGGCTGCTCCCCGGAGCCGATCTGCTGGCCGACCCGCGGGTGAGGCTGCAGATCGCCGACGTCGCGGACGCCGTCCCGGCCCTGGCGCCGGGCACCGTGGACGCCGTCCTGCTCGACGTCGACAACGGGCCCGGCTTCCTGGTGCACCAGGGCAACGCCCGGCTCTACCAGGAGGCCTTCCTGGCAGCAGCCGCCCGCACCCTGCGGCCGGGCGGGATCCTGGCCATCTGGTCGGCCGACCCGGCCCCGGCCCTGGTCGGCTCCCTGTCCCGGGCGTGTGGCACCGGCGAGGAGGTGCTGCTGCCGGTCCGCAGGGACGGGAGGGAGTTCGACCACGCCGTCTATCTGGGCCGCAGTGATCATTCGAAGCCGTAGGGCTCGAGGTCACCCCGGGCGAGCCGAGATCCACTTCACGGGGGGTGGGCCAACGAGTGGAGAAACAGTGCGGGCACTTCGCAGCGCGCCGACAGGCGCCACCCGGGACTTCGACCCCGAGGAGATCATCGTCTCCAAGACCGATCCGAAGGGGATCATCACCTACACCAACGACGTCTTCCTGCGGGTCTCGGGGTACACCCGGGAGGAGTTGATCGGCGCCCCGCACAACATCATCCGCCACCCCGACATGCCGCGCGGGGTCTACCGGTTGCTCTGGCAGGAGCTGACCGCCGGACGCGAGGTGTTCGCCCTGGTCGAGAACCTGTGCCGGGACGGCGCCAGCTACTGGGTTCTCGCCCACGTCACGCCCTCCCGTGACGCCGGCGGACGCGTCGTCGGGTACCACTCCAACCGCCGCCGCCCCGACCCGGAGTGGATCACGGCGATCCGACCGGTCTACGCCCGGATGCGCGCCGTCGAGCAGGGCCACCCTCGCCCGGCCGAGGCGGCGCGGGCCTCGTTGGAAAGCCTGGAAGGCGAGCTGGCGCAGTCGGGAACGACCTATGACGCGTTCATCTGGGGCGTCATCCGCGCAGCGGTGGCGGCATGAGGGCGCGCCGCCGAGCCGTGGACCCGACGTCCACGGACACCACGGCGCTGACCATCGCCCGCCTGGACGCCGTGCTGGAGGCTGCGGCGCACGGCAACCTCGAACCCCGGGTCGGCTCGCTCGCCGATGCCGACCCCCGGATCACCCGGTTGGCCGGTCACCTGGACCAGACCCTGGACGTCATCGACGCCTTCGTCCGGGAGTCTGCGGCCTCGCTCACCGCTGCCGCGGAGGGCCGCCACCACCGGGAGTTCCTGGTGCGCGGCATGCCCGGCACCTTCCGGGACGGCGCCACGCGGATCAACCGGGCGCGAGCGGTCATCGAGGAGTCCGCGCGGGAGATCACCGAGCAGCGGGAAGTGCGTTCCCAACTGGCCACCTCGGCCGTCGACGCCTCGACGCAGGTGGCCTCGGCCTCGACCGAACTCGGGGCCTCGGCGTACAGCCTGGCCGAGGCCGCCGGCGCCGCGGTGGATCAGGTGGGAGCAGCCCTGGGCACGATGCACTCGCTGGAGTCCACCAGCGCGGCCATCCAGCGTGCGGTCGACCTGATCCGCCAGGTGGCCTCGCAGACCCGCATGCTCGCGCTGAACGCGACCATCGAGGCCGCGCGGGCGGGGGACGCCGGCCGGGGCTTCGCCGTGGTGGCCACCGAGGTGCGTTCGCTGGCCGACGAGACCGCCACGTCCTCCGACGACATCACCAGTCAGGTGGACGCCGCCCAGCAGGCGGCCGCGCAGGCCTCAGCGGCGATCTCGGCGATCTCCTCGGCCATCCGGGACATCGACGCCCAGGTCGAGGGGATCAGCCAGGCCGCGGGCGACCTGTCGGGGCTGGCCGAGGTGCTCAGCCACGACATCGGCAGGTTCGCCGACATCGTGTGAGCCCGCGGATGGGGGGGCGGCGCTCGCGTCCCCCCACCGCGGGGCACCGGGCAGGCCGAGCAGCAGGTAGGCCTGGGCCGCGATCATGACCACGATGGCGATCCAGTGCCCGCTGGGCATGTGCACGCCGTAGCGGTAGCGGTCGAGCAGGACCACGCCCACCTGGAGGATGACGATCCAGCCGAAGGTGACCGGCGTCAGCTCGGCGTACTGCAGGCTGGAGGCGAACACCCAGAACAGCAGGACGAAGGCGGTCACGCCGGCCGCGGCGAACACCGCCGAGCGACGCTCGACCGCCTCCTTGGCGGCGTAGCTTCCGCCGAGGTCGAGCGCGGCCAGGGCGATCATGGCGACCAGCGCCGTCAGCCAGGTCGGCCAGTCCGTCGGGAACCGGATGAGCATGAGCGGGTGAGCCCGGTCACGGCCGCTCTGATACACGCTCGCGGCGACGGCACCAGGCGCGGAGTGCGACCGCGGTAGGCGTCATAGGTGTCACCGAACCTCTCGGACAGCCGGCCTTCCTCCACCCCCGCCTTGACGTGCAGCACCACGGACAGGCAGGTGGCGGCCGCCAGGGGTTCGGGACGCCGGCGGAGGACGGCGACCGCCCACGCCCCGGCGAGCAGGCCGGCGTACACCGGGTTGCGGGTCACCCCGAACACCCCACCGGTGTGCAGGGAGGCATCGGCACGCGGGTCGACGAAGGGAGTCAGGTCACGCCCCAGCTCACGCACCCCGGCGACGGCCAGGGCACCGCCGCCGATCATGGCAACCACCGCCGTTGCGGCGATCGGGCGGGACAGGGACCACCGCGCCCGCCCCGGCCAGAGCACGCCGGCGGCGGTGACCACCTGGGCGAGAACGAGGACGTCGGTCCGGCGAGCCATCCGCGCAGTCTGGCAGGTCAGTCGTCCGGCACATCAGCAGTCCGGCCGGTCAGGCAGCCTGGTTCAGTACCAGCCGGTGGACTGGCTGTGGCCCCAGGCCCCGCACGGCGTTCCGTAGCGGTCCTCGATGTAGTCCAGGCCCCACTCCATCTGGGTCGCGGGGTTGGTCCGCCAGTCCGACCCGGCCGAGGCCATCTTCGACGCGGGCAGGGCCTGCGGGATGCCATAGGCGCCCGAGCTCGGGTTGCGCGCGTTCCAGCGCCAGGTGCTCTCGCGCATCCACAGCTTGTCGAGACAGACGAACTGGGACGCCGACCACCCCTGCTCGGCGACCAGCAGACGGGCCAGGGCGCGAGGGTTGCGCTGCGCCTCCCGCGTGGCCCTGTCCAGGGCGATCCGAGCCGCCTGAGCGTCCGCCGCGGCCTGGGCCTTGGCCGCGGCCACGATGACCGAGCCCACGTTCTGCCCGGCCTGACTCACGCTCTGCACGGCGGCGTCCTTGGCCAGGCGGTCCCGGACGGCTTGCTCCACCGCGTCCCGCCGGTGCGGGGCCGACAGCGAGGCCGCGGCCACGTCGGCACCGGCAGCAGACGTCGCGCCGTCCACGAGGTCGACCAGGGCACGATCCCCGAACAGCCGGTCGTGCAGGTCCTGCGGGAGGTTCGAGGCGACCACGCCGAACATGGTCATCGCCAGGACCGACCCCTTGCCCAACCGGCGGGCGGCCACGGTGCGCGCCGAGGGCTTGGCAGCACGCTGGCGGCGAAGCTCCCGGCGAGTGGGCAGGGGCCGGGTGATCGGTGCGGTGACGTCGGTCTCGGACGGCGAGGCGAACACCGGCGTCGGCGGGGGGACGACACCGATGCCGGCCCAGACCGCGTCCGTGTGCGCGGGGGAACCGCCGGCGTCCACGAAGTCGACGAAGGGGCGGGCCAGCTCTCCGGTCTGGCTGGGGTCGGCGAACGCCTCCTCGACCGCGCGCTCCAGGGCGGCGTACTCGGGCGACTCCCACCAGCGGGTTCCGAGCGACCCCGCCTGCTCGGCGGCCCGCAGTTCACGGTGGCGCATGCGCCGACCCACGCCGAGGGCGTGCCCGAGGCCTGGGGTCAGCGGGGCGGTGGGGGCGACGACCGGGGTGAACAGGCTCATGGTGTCCGCGTCGGGGGCGAAGGAGTCGTCCCCGGTTGCGGTCGGCTGACGGTCGAGCAGCGCCAGTCCTCGACGAGGGGTGGACGGGGTGGAGGAGATGCCGATCGGATCGCCGAAACGGTGGCGTTCCGTTGTCACGCCGGTGCGGGCCACGTCGTCCTCTCGACCGTCGCTCGCACGCTGCGAACGATTCCTCAGGCCCGCTGACCCCCGTCAGGCCACCTGACGTGGCAACGATGTCGAGTGGAGCGCTACCCCGTAAAGGGTCGGTTGAAACATCCATGGCTCTTGGTGATTCGATCAGGGCCAGATATGACTCTGCGTATACCAAAGTGACGAACGTCACTGCACGCTTGGTAACTGATTTCGGCAGCCCTAAGCCTTCTTAAGGCTCCCATGAGGACTCCCGGGCCACGGTGGGTGAGCGTTGCCCGGCGGCGGTTCGATACTTTGGGTGAACGCACCTACAGGTCAAATCGGTCGAGAACGGCCAGATCTCGGCGGGCTGGACGAGCCGCCGGATGCGTTTAGCACACGACGCGCACCCATATCCACACGACACGCCGGACTTGGAGCGTGCCACCACCGAGTGTCATCGATATGCATTCGTGACACTACCGAAGGTCACCATTCGCCCGCGATCCAGGCCGTTTCCTGGGACGAAGGTCAGGGCTCCAGCCCCTCCAGTAACTCCGTCACCAGGGCGGCCACCGGCGAGCGCTCCGACCGGGTCAGGGTCACGTGGGCGAACAGCGGGTGGCCCTTGAGCGCCTCGATCACGGCGGCCACGCCGTCGTGCCGACCCACACGCAGGTTGTCCCGCTGGGCGACGTCGTGGGTCAGCACCACCCGACTGTTCTGCCCCACCCTGGACAACACCGTGAGCAGCACGTTGCGCTCGAGCGATTGCGCCTCGTCGACCACCACGTAGGCGTCGTGCAGGGAGCGACCCCGGATGTGGGTCAGCGGCAACACCTCGAGCATCCCCCGGTCGACCACTTCCTCGACCACCTCTTGGGAGACCAGGGCGCCCAAGGTGTCGAAGACCGCCTGCCCCCACGGGCTCATCTTCTCGGCCTCGGTCCCCGGCAGGTATCCCAGATCCTGGCCGCCCACCGCGTAGAGCGGGCGGAACACCATCACCTTGCGGTGCTGGCGCCGCTCCATCACCGACTCCAGGCCGGCACACAGCGCCAGGGCGGACTTGCCCGTCCCGGCGCGCCCGCCCAGGGACACGATGCCGATCTCCGGGTCGAGCAGCAGCTCGATGGCCACCCGCTGCTCGGCACTGCGCCCGTGGACGCCGAAGACGTCCCGGTCGCCCCGGACCAGCCGGATCTGCTTGTCCGCGGTCACGCGGGCCAACGCCGATCCCCGGGGTGAGAGCACCACCAGACCGGTGTGGCACGGCAGGTCGTGGGCGGCCGCGGTGTGCAGGCTCTGGCCTGCGTACAGCTCGGCCATCTCCTCCGCGGAGATCTCCAACTCGGCCATGCCGGTCCAGCCGCTGTCCACCGGGCTCTCGGGTTCGTACTCCTCGGCCTCCAGCCCCACCGCGGAGGCTTTCACCCGCATCGGCAGGTCCTTGCTCACCAGCGTCACGTGCCGACCGTCCGCGGCCAGGTTGCGGGCCACCGCCAGGATCCGGGAATCGTTGTCGCCGAGGCGGAACCCGGCGGGCAGCACGCCGGGGTCGGCGTGGTTCAGCTCCACCCGCAGGCGACCACCCGCCGTGCCGATCGGGATCGGGGCGTCGAGGCGGCCGTGCTGCAGGCGCAGGTCGTCCAGCATGCGCAACGACTGGCGGGCGAAGTAGCCCAGCTCCGGATGGTGCCGCTTGGCCTCGAGCTCGATGATCACCACCACCGGGAGCACCACCTCGTGCTCGGCGAACCGGGTGATCGCCCGGGGGTCCGCCAGCAGCACGGAGGTGTCCAACACGAAGGTGCGACGGTGATCTGTCTCGATCGAGGACCGGGTGCCGTGCCGGGTCGTGGCCACTGCGACTCCCCTCCGGACCATCGGGTGGTCCGATGACGACCGACGTCGGTCGGCGGTGTCAGCTCGCTCGCCCCTGAGGTCACGCGAACCCCCACGAGCGTGACATCACCGACCCGGCGACGCTACGACGCATCTCACATCGACAGCCGGTGTGTCGTGCTGGAGCCGGATCGATCAGGCGCCGTACCGGCGTTCGCGCTCGGCATACGCGCGCAGGGCCCGCAGGAAGTCGACCTTGCGGAAATCGGGCCACAGGGCTTCGCAGAAGTAGAACTCGCTGTGCGCGCTCTGCCAGAGCAGAAACCCCGACAGCCGCTGCTCTCCCGAGGTCCGGATCACCAGGTCGGGGTCCGGCTGGCCCCGGGTGTAGAGGTGCTCGGCGATGTGCTCGACGTCCAGGAACTCGGCCAGTTCCTCGATCGAGGTGCCCTGGGCCGCATGCTGCTGCAACAGCGAGCGGACGGCGTCGGTGATCTCGCGTCGTCCGCCGTAGCCGACCGCCACGTTCACGTGCATGCCGGCGATCTGCGCAGTGGCGTCCTCGTGCTCCTTGAGCACCTGGGCCAGGGAGGGCGGCAGAAGGTCCAGCGACCCGACCGGGTGCACCCGCCACCGGCCGGTGGCCGCCAGCCGGCCGACGAGGTCCTCGATGATCTCGAGCAGGGGCGCCAGCTCGGAGGCCGGGCGGGAGAGATTGTCGGTCGACAGCAGCCACAGGGTGACGTGCCGGATGCCGACCTCCTCGCACCAGCCCAGAAACTCCAGCACGTTGGCGGCGCCGGCGCGGTGCCCCTCAGCGGTGTCCGTGCCGTACGCGCGGGCCCAGCGCCGGTTGCCGTCGACGAGCACCCCGACGTGCCGGGGGATGGCCTGCGGATTCAGCGTCGAGGCAAGGCGTCGCTCGTACAAGCCGTACACCAGAGCGCGCAGCCCCATGGACCCACCTTCGACCCGGACGGCGCCCCGCCTGGACGGCGCCGTGCTGGGGTCACGGTACTCCGGACGGGTGACGGGGCGAGCGTTTCGAGCAGGCTGCCCACCCCCACCGGTCAGGTGCGGGTTGCGTCGAACGAGACCCTACCCATCAGTAACCTACGCAACCGTAGGCTATGATCCGGTCATGGAGGAGCCGCGCGCGGCCCGGCCGCTGTTGCGTGGATGGCTGCACGCCGTCACGGCACCGGCGGCGCTCGCGTACGGCGTGGTCCTGGTCGTCCTGGCCCAGCACACCGCCGCCCGGGTCTCGGTGGGGGTCTTCGCCGGGTCAGCGGCGTTGCTGTTCACGATCAGCGCCACCTTCCACCGCCGCCACTGGGGGCCCAGGATGCACGCGGTGCTCCAACGGCTGGACCACGCCGCGATCTTCCTGGTGATCGCCGGCAGCTACACGCCGTTCAGCGTCCTGCTCCTGCCTCCCGGCCCCGCACGCACCCTGCTGGCCCTGGTCTGGGGCGGGGCGCTGGCCGGGGTGGCGTTCCGGGTCTTCTGGCTGCACGCCCCCCGATGGCTCTACACGCCGACCTACATCGTGCTCGGGTGGGCGGCGCTGGCGTTCCTGCCGGACTTCCTGGACGCCGGCCACCCGGCAGCGCTGACCCTGGCCGTGGTCGGAGGGGTGCTCTACACCGCAGGTGGGGTGATCTACGGCCTGCGCCGGCCCGATCCCTCGCCGCGCTGGTTCGGGTTCCACGAGATCTTCCATGCCCTGACCGTGGCAGCGTTCGTCGCGCACGCGGTGGGGGTCGGGCTGGTCGTCGGCGCGGCGGACGCCTGAGCCTGCCTTGGCCCAGGGTGCCCTCCTGCGGGGTGGGTCAGGACGGCGGACCGCTCTCGCGCACCTGCGCCACCGTCTCCATCGCAGTGCGCAGGTCGCTCAACCAGGTCTCGGTGTTGCGGCCGACCAGCCGCACGCACCAAGCCAGGGCATCGGCGCGGGAACGGGCGACGCCAGCCTCGACCAGGGTGTCGAGCACCTGGCGCTCGCCCTGGCGCAGCCTGGTCATCACCGGGACGGCGAGATGGGTGAAGAGCTGGGTCTGCTCCCCCACCTGCACCCCCCAGGCAACCTTGCGCCCGAACCGGTGCTCGGCCTCTCGGGCGATACCGATCCGCCGCTCACGGGTGTCCGAACGCCAGCGGGCCAGGTACCCGGCCAGCGCCTCCGCCCGCTCGGCCTCGGTCGCGGGCTCCTGATCGGCTGCTGTCCCGTCCGGCCCGTCCGGCCCGTCCTCGGCCGGCACGCCGGACGGCCCGGCCAGGGTCAGGAGGACGGTGATCTCCTCCCGGTCGACGCTCACCCGCGTGGGGCCGGCCACCCACTCCTCGGGCAGGCGGTGGGTGAACCAGGCGGTGATCTCGCTCTGAGTCGCTTCTGATTTACGCATGTAACGATGATTACTCGCTTACAAGTGCAACGCCACCGGTAGGTCGTTCAGTTCACCCACAGCGAAGTCACGGCCGACGTGAGGGCCGGACGTCAGGGCCGGACGTGAAGGCCGGACGTCACCACGGATGCCCGGCACGTCTCGCCCTGGTCAGCCCTTCGCGGACGGACCGTCCAGCGTCGCGCCCTCGGCGGGGGTGGTGCGGACGGCGGGCCCGGTCGATTCCTCGACCTGGCCACCGGCCTGGCCGCCCACCTGGCCACCGGCCTGGCCGCCCGCCTCACCACCGACGTCAGTGGGGTCCTTGGCAGGGTCCTTGCTGTACCGCACCGTACGCAGGTGCCCCACCATGCTGCGGAACAACAGGTAGCAGGCCACCGCCAGCAGGAACAGCACGATGAAGCCCTCGATGCCGGGGCCGAACCCCCGCGGTGGGTCGTTCACGGCCAGCGCCCAGGTGAGCATCACCCGTCACACCCTCACTCGTTCGTCCACCCCGGCGAACAGGTCGTCCTCGGGGATCGGTGCGTCCACCAGGGAGCGCACCAGCTGATAGTCCTCCGTCGACCAGACCCGCCGCTGCAGATCGAGCGGGATGGAGAAGAACCATCCCTGGGGATCGATCTGGGTTGCGTGGGCGAGCAGGGCGCGGTCGCGCACCTCGAAAAAGTCGCCGCACTCGATCCGGGTGGTGACCGGGGGATCCGGCCGGGGGTGGCCGTCCTCGCCGTTCTCGGCGTTCTCGGGGTCCTTTGCGTCGCTCCCGGCGCTCGCCCGGGCCTTCACCCACTCCTCGAACGGTGAGGTGAGGCCGGCCTGCACGATCGCCCCGTGCAACGCCTCGACCCGCGCCCAGGAGAAGGCCCGGTCGTAGTACAGCTTGAGCGGCTGCCACGGATCACCCGCATGGGGGAAGCGCTGCGGATCCCCCGCGGCGTCGAAGGCCTCGACCGACACCTTGTGACACATGATGTGATCCGGGTGCGGGTATCCGCCGTTCTCGTCGTAGGTGATCATGACGTGCGGGCGGAACGCCCGGACGAGCCGGACCAGCGGCGCGGTGGCCACGTGCAGCGGCTCCAGCGCGAAGCAGCCCTGGGGCAGCGGTGGCAGCGGGTCCCCCTGAGGCAGCCCGGAGTCGACGAAACCCAGCCACTCGTGCCGGACCCCGAGCACGTCCACCGCCCGGGCCATCTCGTGCCGACGGAACTCCGCGATGTCCCGCAGCACGTCCGGATCGTCCTTCAGCGCCGGATTGAGCACGTCGCCGCGCTCGCCGCCGGTGCAGGTGACCACCATGACGTCCACGCCCTCGGCCACATAGCGGGCCAGGGTCGCCGCGCCCTTGCTCGACTCGTCGTCCGGGTGCGCGTGCACCGACATCAGCCGAAGCCGATCCGACATGGCCACCTCCGCCGACCTCCCCGCGCAGGTGCGGGACACTGGTGCGGTACCCCGCCCATCATCGACCCATCATCGCCGATGCGGAGAACCCACCATGACCTCCCCCGAGTTGCTGGCCCAGCGGTACGGGCGCAGCTCGACACCGACCCGGAACCGGCGGCCGTTGACGATCGCGCTGGTCGCCTTCGTGGTGATCGGGGTGACCTTTGCGGTCTGGGCCTCAGCGGCACGCGGCCGCACCAACGTCACCTGGGTCGACCTGGGCTCGCGCGAGGTCACCGTCGACAGCGCCACGTTCACCTTCCAACTGGGACTGCCCCCGGGCGACACCGCCATCTGCACGATCCGGGCGGTCAACGAGGGCCTGGTCGAGGTCGGGCGCCGCGACGTCCGGGTCGGCCCCTCGGCCACAGGCCAGGTGCGCACGAGCGTGACAGTGCGCACGACGGAGCGCGCGGCCGGTGGCGGCGTCAAGGCCTGCGTGCTCGTCTGAGGGTTGCTACTCTCGATCGCTTCCGTGGGTGTTCGATCACCACGCGTCATCCGACCCCGTGATCTGTCTGGAGTTCCCGTGTCCGAGACCAGCGCCGTCACCTGGCTGACCCAGGAGGCCTACGACCGGCTGCGCGCCGAACTGGACCACCTCAGCGGCCCCGGACGGGTCGAGATCGCCCGGAAGATCGAAGAGGCCCGGCAGGAGGGGGACCTCAAGGAGAACGGCGGCTATCACGCCGCCAAGGAGGAGCAGGGCAAACAAGAGGTCCGCATCCGGCAGCTGCGCCAGCTGCTGGACAGCGCGAAGGTCGGCGAGGCCCCGGCCTCGAGCGACGGCAGCGTCACCGCCGGCATGGTGGTCACGGTCGACCTGGCCGGCGAGCAGCTTCAGTTCCTGCTCGGGCACCGCGAGATCGGCGGGGACACCCACCTGGACGTCTACAGCGACAAGAGCCCACTGGGCTCGGCGATCGTGGGCCGCAAGGTGGGCGAGACCGCGAGCTACACCGCGCCGAACGGCAAGCAGCTCGCCGTCCGGATCATCTCCGCGGAGCCGTTCACCGCCTGATCGGGGCGGCCTCAGCCGAACGCCTGATCCACCAGCGCCCGAGCCGCCTGCGGGTGCGACCGAGCCAGCAGGCCTGCCGCGAACAGCACGGATCCCTCGTCCACGGCGAGCCGGGCCTCCCGCGGGACCGGCCATCCTCCCGCGTGGTCGGCCAGCACAGGCTCCAGGACGGCGCGGCGCAGGGCAGGCGACCCGTGCCGCAGCACTCCGCCGCTGCCCACGACGAGCCGGACGCCGCGTAGCGGGCGGCCGCCCTGGCCGGGGGCGGCCGGACGGGCATGCCGGCGCACGGCCACCCGGACGGCGAGCGCCGCCAACCGCTCCTCCAGTGCCCACTCGCCCGGCCCCGTGGGCACCAGAGCCGGCTCGGCGGCCAGCCGGTCCGCGTGCGCGGTGAGCACCTCCTCCCCCGGGCCGGCGGCGCCGTCCGCGCGGCTCGACCCGTCCGCACCGACCGGGCCCTGCCCGAGCAGCTGCTCCGCACGGGCCGCGCGGATGATGCCCGGTGCGCCCCAACGCATTCCGAGATCACCCTCGACCGTGCGGGCATGCCGCAGGGCAGCCACCACCTCGCGGCGGGGGTGATCCCCCTCCTCGGGGTCGATCGTCGAGTAGACGTCGGTGGTGGCCCCCCCGACGTCCACCACCAAGACCTCGCCCACCAGTTCGGCCAGCACCTTCACCCCGTCGAGCACGGCGTCCGGGGTGGGGGCGCGGACCAGGTCGCGGAAGCGGAGGCCGTCCAGCCGCCCCCGGGACAGGCCCTTGCCGCCGATCACGTGACGCAGGAACAGATCGCGGATCGCCGCCCGCGCCCCCTCGGGTGCCAGGTCACCGATGCGCGGCAGGACATTGGGGGCGACCTCGACCGGCCTGGTGCCCAACGCGGCCCTCGCCGCATCTGCTGCGGCAGCATTCCCGGCGAGGACCACCGGCACTTGCCTGCCCACCCGGGCCGAACCGAGCCGAGAGGCGTTGTGCACCAACACCTCCGCGTTGCCACCGTCGGTGCCACCGACCAGCAGCACCACGTCGGGACGCGACCGGGTCAGCCCGGTGAGCCCCGCGGCGTCCAGCGGGCCGGAGTGCACGTGCACCACGGTGCCCCCGGCCGACAGGGCCACCCGCCGGCCGGCCTCGGCGGTGACCAGGCTCTCGTAACCGACCACGGCAAGCCGCAGCCCACCCCCGGCACTCGAGCACACCAGCACGGTGGACGGCGTCCGGTCAGCTGACCGGCCACCGACCTGATCACGCACCCTGGCCACGCCGTCGAGGACATCCGTGGACGACGTGGTCGGCACCGAGCCGCCGGCCAGCACCGCTCCGGTGGCGACGTCCACCAGCACCGCCTTGGTGAAGGTCGACCCGACATCCACACAGAGCACCGGGCCGAGGCGATCCGGCTTGCTCACGGCGCGCTCAGGACAGGGCGCGGTCGAGGTCGGCGATCAGGTCCGTGGCGTCCTCGAGCCCGACCGAGAGCCGGATCAGATCCGCGGGAACCTCCAGCGCCGACCCCGCCGCCGAGGCATGGGTCATCCGGCCCGGGTGCTCGATCAGGGACTCCACCCCACCGAGGGACTCGGCCAGGGTGAACACCTCGGTCCGCTTGCAGACGTTCAGGGCGTCCTCCTCGCCGGCCAGGCGCACGCTGACCATGCCCCCGAATCGGCGCATCTGGGTGCGGGCGACGTCGTGACCGGGGTGGTCGGGCAGCCCGGGGTAGAGCACCTGCCGAACCCGGGGGTGCCCCAGCAGGAAGTCGACCACCCGCTCGGCGTTGTCGCAGTGCCGCTCCATCCGGACGGCGAGGGTCTTCAGGCCGCGCTGCACCAGCCAGGCGTCGAAGGGCCCGGCGACGGCCCCCATCGCGTTCTGGTGGAAGGCGACGCGCTCGGCCAGCGCCGGGCCGAGCTCGGCCACGCCGTCCAGCCACGGCGCCTGGGCGTCGCCGACGACCAGCGCACCGCCGACCACGTCGCTGTGTCCGCCCGCGTACTTGGTCGTGGAGTGGACCACCACGTCGGCGCCGAGGGAGAGGGGGTTCTGCAGGTAGGGGGTGGCGAAGGTGTTGTCGACCACCAGCAGGGCCCCCGCGGCGTGGGCCACGTCGGCCAGGGCTGCGATGTCGGCGATCGACAGCAGGGGGTTGGTCGGGGTCTCGACCCAGACCAGCCGGGTCTGCCCGGGCCGGATCGCCGACGCGACGACCTGCGGATCGGCCATCGGGACGGCCGTGTGCTGCACCCCCCAGGGCCCGGCCACCCGGGCGATCAGCCGGAAGCTGCCGCCGTAGGCGTCGTCGCCGAGCACGATGTGGTCCCCGGGTGAGGTGGTGGCCCGGATCAGCGTGTCCTCGGCGGCCAGCCCCGAGGCGAACGCGAAGGCGCGCACCACCCGACCGTCGGCGGGGGCCTCCAGCGCGGCGAGGCAGTCCTCGAGTGCCGTCCGGGTCGGGTTCGCGCTGCGGCTGTACTCGTAGCCCACCCCCAGGTGCGTGCGCAGGCCGCCCACGCCGTCCTGCTTGTAGGTGCTCACCTGATAGATCGGGGTGACCACGGCGCCGGTGGTCGGGTCGTACTCGCTGCCGACGTGGATCGCCCGGGTGGCGAACCCGCGACCGGCCCACTGCAGGTCCAGATGGCTGTTCACCCGGGCACCGTAGCCCGAGGTGACCGTCGAGGAGTGATCCAGGTCGCAGCGGGGGCTCGGGCCCGCCGTGTACGAAGCGGTCCGGAGGCGGACTCTGTTCGGCAATGGACGCCGCCCGCCGCCACCAGCCGACCGTTCGCCGGATCATCGCCCCGCGCCGGCAACGCTGCGGCAGGCTGGAACGTGATCCGATCGTGAGCCTCCGCGGCGCCCTCTGGACTCTCCGAGAGCACCCCGTGGTTGTACTTTTGGCGGAGCGTCACCGGCCGGCGCGTCGCACGTGTGGAGGGGGGACCACGTGAGCCACCACGTCGCGGACGCGCACGGAACCCCGGATGTCGACACCTCCCCGGTGGCGCGCATCGGCCCCCAGCCGATCCGGATCGGCACTCTGCTGCGCGAGCGCTACCGCCTGACCCACGTGATCGGACGCGGTGGCATGGCAGATGTCTACCGCGCCACGGACGAGGTGCTCGGGCGTCCGGTGGCGATCAAGGCGTTCCGTCCCAGCAGCGGGGGCGATTCCGAGCGGCAGCGCTTCCTGGGCGAGGTGCGCACCCTGGCCGGGCTGGCGCACCCCCACCTCGTGCAACTCTTCGACGGCGGGCAGGACGATGCCCAGCCCTGGTGCGCCATGCACTACCTGGACGGCGGCACGTTCGCCGACCTGGTGGGCCCACCGGACACGGCGGCCGAGCGTGGCGCCGGCGCGCAGCGCGTGGCCGCCATCGGGGCCCAGATCGCCGACGGCCTGGCCTACATCCACGAGCGCGGGATCGTGCACCGCGACGTGAAGCCGAGCAACGTGCTGCTCGACACCGACGGCGAGGCCTACCTGTCCGACTTCGGCGTGGCGCAGATGGTCGACGCCACCCGGATGACCAGCACCGGCTCGTTGCTCGGGACCGCGGCCTACCTCTCCCCGGAGCAGGTGCTCGGGCGACCGGCCACCTCGGCGGTCGACATCTACGCCCTGGGGCTGGTGCTGCTGGAGGCGCTGACCGGGCGGCGGGAGTTCCCCGGGGCACCGATCGAGTCCGCGGTGGCCCGGCTGTCCCGCTCCCCGCAGATCCCCGACACCCTGGGCCCGCAGTGGTCGGACCTGCTGACCAGGATGACCTCTCTCGACCCCGCCGATCGCCCGGACGCCGCGGCGGTGGCGGACACCCTGGCCGGGTTGACCGGCGAGGCCCGGCGCCTGCTGCCGGCCCCCGAGGGGTCCGAGGACGCCCTCGGCACTCCGGCGACCGCCCCGAGGTCCCCGGTGCCGCTCCCCCCCTCGGCGCCGCCGCACGGGCTGCCCGCCCAGCGCCCGGCCCCTGCGCGCGTCCAGGCCCTCCCAGCCGGGGCGCAGGCCGAGGAGGTCACCCCGGTCCGGTCGTGGCGCCCACCCACCTGGGAGGCGAGCCTGCCGCCTGCTGAGCTCGAGGACTCCGACGGCCCCACGCACCCGGTGCTGCGCCTGCTGGCGCTGGCTCCCGTGCGCAATGCCGGGTTGGCGGTGGCCGGGCTGGTGGTGGCGATCAGCGGCTGGCAGCTCGCCGGGCTGGGCACCGGGCCGGTCACCGTGATCCCGCAGTCGAGTCTCGAGGAGACCGTCGACGGGGCCGACGTGAACGGCGGAGGCCTGGCCGTGCCGTCCACCGGGGTCGGCAACACCCTCGCCCCGTCGGCGACCGGCATGGGCCGGGCGGGCAGTGCTCGCCGGTCGCTGCCACGTAACCAGGCGTTGCAGGAGGAGGTCTCGACGTCGACGGTGGCCCGGCCGACGTCCCAGAGGACCACGACGCGGTCGACCACCTCGGCCACGACGACGTCCCCGGCCCGGTCCTCGACCGCGACGAGCCCGACGACGTCGACGTCGACCTCCACCACCAAGGCACCGCCATCGGACCCGACCACCTCGACCACCACGGCCGTGCCGGAGCCGACCACGACCGCCACCACCCCGACGACCCCGCCCGCCACCGATCCGCCGACCCCGGACCCGACCACCAAGGTCAGCCCCGGCGTGTGAGGCGCGGCTCGCCGGCCCGCGTGGTCAGCAGCTCCGCGTGGTCAGCAGATCCGCGGGAGCACCTCCCCCAGGGGCAGGTCGACCACCCGCGTGCCGCCCAGCCCGGTGCGAGCGACCACCATTCCGGGGTGGTCCTCGACCACCGCGCCGATGATCCTCGCCTCGCGCCCGAGAGGATGCGCCTGCATGACACCCAGGACGGTCTCGGCGTCCTGCGGCGGCACGATGGCGACCAGCTTGCCCTCATTGGCGATGTACAGCGGATCCAGGCCGAGGAAGCCGCAGGCGGCGGCGACCGCCTCGGGTACCGGGAGCGAACGCTCGACCAGGTCGATGCCGACCCCGGCGGTCTCGGCGATCTCGTTGAGGCTGGCCGCCAGCCCGCCCCGGGTCGGGTCCCGCAGCACGTGCAGGTCGGGGCAGGCAGCGAGCATGGCGGCCACCAAGCCGTGCAGTGGCGCGGTGTCCGAGGTGACCCCGGTGCCGAACTCCAGGCCCTCGCGCACGCTCAGCACCGCGATGCCGTGCTCCCCCAGGGGCCCGCTGACGATCACCACGTCCCCCGGGCGGGCACGCTGCGGCCGGACGTCCACCCCGTCGGGGACGACACCGATCCCCGCGGTGGTGACGTAGACGCCGTCCCCGTGGCCGGCGTCCACGACCTTGGTGTCCCCGGTGACCACCGCAACCCGGGCGGCGGCCGCCGCCCGGCCCATGGCGGTGGCGATCCGCCCGACGACGTCCAGGTCGGTGCCCTCCTCCAGGATGAACGCCGCCGACAGGTGCAGCGGGACGGCCCCGCTCATGGCCAGGTCGTTGATCGTGCCGTGGATGGCCAGGTCACCCAGGCACCCGCCGGGGAAGAACATCGGGCGGACCACGTAGGAGTCGGTGGAGAACGCCAGCCGCCCGCCCGGGGCGTCGAGCACGGCACTGTCGGTCGTGCCCGCGCTTGCGGGCCCGCCGAGAGCGGGCAGGAACAGGTGACGCACCAGTTCGGCTGACATCGCCCCGCCGCCCCCGTGACCGAGGACGACGACCGGGGAGTTGCGTAGCGGCAGCGGGCAGGACCAGGAATCGAGGTCGAGCTCAGTCACGGTGCGCCACCTGCAGCTCGGCGCCGTCCAACCGGCGGTAGAGGTAGTAGGCGGCGCACGCCCCCTCACTGGACACCATGGTCGCGCCCAGGGGGGTACGCGGGGTGCACGTCGTCCCGAAGGCCTCACAGTCCCGGGGTTTGATCAACCCTTGGAGGACCTCACCGGATCGGCACAGCGGGGACTCGACGGTCGTGATCCCGCCGACGTCGAACCGTGCCTCGGCGTCCCAGGCGCGGTAGCGCTCACTCAGCCGCCATCCCGAACCGGGGATCACCCCGATCCCCCGCCAGGCCCGGTCGGTCACCTCGAACACGTCGGCCAGCATCGCCCGGGCAGCCGGGTTCCCTTCTGCGGGAACGGCTCTCGGGTAAGCGTTCTCGACCTCGGCGCGGCCCTCCTCGAGCTGGCGGACGGTGCGCCGGATGCCCTCGAGGATGTCCAGCGGCTCGAACCCGGTGACCACGATCGGCACGCCGTACCGCTGCGCCAGGGGCGGGTACTCGCCGGTGCCCATCACACTGCACACGTGACCGGCGGCCAGGAACGCCTGCACCCGGCAACTCGGCGACTCCATGATGGCGCTGATCGCCGGGGGGACCCGCACGTGGCTGACCAGCAGGCTGAAGTTGGTGATGCCCAGGCGTTTCGCCTGGTGGACGGTCATCGCGTTCGGGGGCGCGGTGGTCTCGAACCCGATGCCGAAGAAGACCACCTGCTTGTCGGGGTTGGCCTTGGCCAGCTCGAGGGCGTCCAGGGGGGAGTAGACCACCCGGACGTCGCCACCGGCGCTCTTGACCCGGAACAGGTCGATCTCGCTACCGGGCACGCGCAGCATGTCGCCGAAGGAGCAGAAGATCACCTCGGGCCGGGCGGCGATGGCGAGCGCCTTGTCGATGGTCTCGAGTGGGGTGACGCAGACCGGGCAGCCCGGGCCGTGGATCAGTTCGAGCTGCGCGGGCAACAGCTGGTCGATGCCGTGGCGGATGATCGAGTGCGTCTGCCCACCGCAGACCTCCATGATCGCCCAGGGCCGGGTGACGGTGGCCGCGATGTCCTCCAGCAGCCGCGCGGCCAGGTCCGGGTCGTTGAACTCCTCGACGTATCTCATGCCGGTGGTGCCTGCTCCGCCTCGGCCGCGGCCCGTCCCCAGGAGTCCCCGAACTCCTCGTCCATGATTCCCAGGCTCCGGAACAGGTCCAGCGTCTCCAACGCGGAGGCCTCGTCCAGCTTCTGGATCGCGAACCCGACGTGCACGATCGTGTAGTCCCCCAGGCCGATGTCGGGCAGATAGGCCAGGCAGACGTCCTTGACCACTCCACCGAAGTCGACCTTCGCCATGCGCGTACCGTCGCGCTCCTCCACCTCGATGATCTTTCCGGGAACAGCCAGACACATGATGGGCTCCTGGGGTGCTGGGTGGTGTGAGCACCGTACCTGCCCCGCACCTGCGGGTTCCCGGCGAAAGTGACACGGGCCACGGTTGGGGGGAGGCTACCCGCAGACATCGCGAGGGTGGAGGCGCCATGCCAGGGATCAGAGTGTTGGTCGGCACCCGCAAGGGAGCCTTCGTGCTCAGTTCGGACGAGGCGCGACGCGACTGGCAGGTCGCCGGGCCGCATTTCCTGGGCTGGGAGACCTACCACCTGCAGGGGTCCCCACTGGACCCCGATCGCGTGTGGGCCGCGCCCTCGCTGGGCTGGTTCGGTCAACAGGTGCACCGCTCTGACGACGGCGGGGAGACCTGGACGCCGGTGGGCAACGAGTTCGCCTACGCGACCGACCCGGGTACCCACCAGTGGTACGACGGCACCCCGCACCCGTGGGAGTTCGCCCGGGTGTGGCACCTGGCGCCGTCCGTGCACGACCCGGAGGTGGTGTACGCCGGGGTCGAGGACGCCGGGTTGTTCCGTTCGGCGGACGCCGGGGCCACCTGGCAGGAGGTGCCGGCACTGCGCGACGTGTCGGGGTCGGCCTGGCAGCCGGGCGCCGGCGGGCTGTGCCTGCACACCATCCTTCAGCACCCGAGCGATGCGGACCGGATGACCGTGGCGATCTCGGCGGCCGGGTGCTTCCGCACCGACGACGGCGGGGCGTCGTGGCGTCCGGTCACCAAGGGGTTGCGCTCGGGCGAGATCCCGGTCGAGACCGCGACCGTGGGCCACTGCGTGCACAAGCTGGCGGCGCACCCGTCGGCGCCGGACACCGTGTTCATGCAGAAGCACTGGGACGTCATGCGCACCGACGACGGCGGGGAGAACTGGACCGAGGTCAGCGGCGACCTGCCCACCGACTTCGGCTTCCCGATCGCGGTGCACCCCCATGAACCGGAGACGGTCTACGTCGTGCCGATCACCAGCGACTCCCACCACGTGCCGCCGGACGGCAAGCTGCGGGTCTACCGCTCGCGCACCGGCGGCGGTACGTGGGAGGCGCTGACCTCTGGCTTGCCGCAGGAGAACTGCTACGTCAACGTGCTGCGGGACGCCATGGCGGTCGACTCGCTCGACTCGGCGGGGGTCTATGTCGGCACCACCGGCGGGCAGGTCTATGCCTCAGCGGACTCCGGGGACACCTGGGCGCCGATCGTGCGGGACCTGCCGGCGGTGCTGTCGGTCGAGGTCCAGACCCTGCCGTGACCGGCACGGGCGGCGTTGACGCCGTGCGGGTGCGGGTGGTGCTGCCCGCGCACCTGCGGGAGCTGGCCAAGGTGGACGGCGAGGTGAGCCTGGACGTCGTCCCGCCGGTGTGCATCGCCGCGGTGCTGGACGCCGTGGAGGCGCGGTACCCGGTGCTGCGCGGGGCGATCCGGGAGCACGGCGGCGGGCCGCGCCGTCCGTTCGTGCGGTTCTTCGCCTGCCAGGACGACTGGTCGCACGAGCCGGTGGACACGCCCTTGCCCGCCGCGGTCGCCCGGGGCGAGGAGCCATTGCTGGTGGTCGGGGCGATGGCCGGCGGCTGACGCGGCGGCCGTGCGACGTGAAGCCCATCCTCGGGAGCGAGGCCGACACACCCGAACAGTTCGCGCGTGGTGCAGACACTGCGGCGTCCGCTTGCGCCGAGCGTTCGGCAGGTGGTTTCACCCGCACGCCTGGGCCGGTTGCCTGCCCGGGCCCTGAGCCGGAGCGAGCAACTGACTGACGCCCGCGGCTGCAGCATGGTGCCCACTCTCGTCCGCATGCCAGACACCGGGGTCGAGCCCGCGTTTGGTGGTCAATGAGAAGCCTCAGGGTGGTTCGTCCGGCAACGGCTCGGAGTCGAAGCCCTTCCGCCTGGAGCCGCCATCGGCCCGGCGCGGCCCGGACGACGGCGGGCGTGTGCCCGCGTCGAGGTCGAGTTGGAGTTGTTCGGTCAGGTGCGCGGCGAGGCGAGCGGCGGCGGTTTCGTCGTGGTGGATGGTGTTCCGAATGGGTCGTTGCAGGGGGTCGATCCAGGGTGGGGGGATGACCCTGGGCACGCCGTTGATCATCTGGATGGTCCAGGTGCCGGCGTGGACGGCGGTGTGGTGGTGTCCGCAGAGCAGGGCCAGGGCGTCGACGTCGGTGAGGCCGCCGTCGGCCCAGGGGGTGACGTGGTGGACGTCGCACCAGGCGGGGGGTGCAGTACAGCCGGGGATCACGCAGCCGCGGTCTCGGGCGTACACGGCGCGGCGTTGGGCGGGGGTGGCCAGGCGTCGGGCGCGGCCGTGGGCCAGGACGGCGCCGCCGCCGTCGAGGATGGTCGGGGAGATCAGGGCGGTGCACAGCATCTGCGCCAGGACGTGGCGGGGCAGGGGCCCACCGCCCGGTCCCAGGTCGCTGCCCAGTCCGGCGCCCGTGGTGGGGTGCGGGGTGAGGGCAGCGGTGAGTTGATCGAGAGTGGCGATCAGCGAGATGTGCACCCCCTGGCACGGCGTCGGGGTCCGCAGGCCCGGCCCGGCGGTAGCGGTGCAGACCGGCGGGGTCGCGGCCGCCCCGGCCAGAGCCATCGTGCCGCTGCCAGCGCTGTCACCGCCGGTGGTCTCGCTGTCGGTGGTGTTGCTGCCGGTGGTGTCGCTGTCGCTGTCGTCGCCGATGTCGCCGGTGTCGGTGGTGCCGTGCAGGGCGAGGCGGGCGAGGTGGGTCAGGGCATCGGCGCGGCGTTGGGCCGCGGTGCGGGGATCACGCAGCGGCAGTTCACCCTGGAGCTTGTCAACTTTCTTGTGTAAGAGTCACTCTGCCTCTATTTGATCTTGCTGTTACAGGTAGGGGTTGATTCGGTCGGGGTAGACCAGGGCGAGTTCGCCGAGGGCGGCGTTCCAGCCCTGGGTGACGGCTCCTTCGA
>JAEUJN010000103.1 GCA_016794595.1 Kineosporiaceae bacterium | reverse complement strand
GCCGCGCTGCTGGTGCGACGGCACGGGGTCGATCCGGCGATCGCGGCGTTCGCCGCCCGGGCGGCCGGCAGTCACGTCGGTCTGGCCCGTCGGCTGGCGACGGATGAGGGGGCACGCATCCGGCGGCGCGACATCCTGCGCTTGCCCTTCCAGCTGCAGGGGGTCGGGGCGGCGGTGATGGCTGCCGGCCAACTGGTCGAGGTGGCCACGGAGGAAGCCACGGCAGCCACCGCCGAGCGGGACGCCGCCGAGCGCGCGCACCTGCTGCACACCTTGGGTGCCGAGGGCTTGTCGACCCTGCCGCCGCCGGTGCGCAGCCAGGTCAGGGCACTGGAGGAGAACCAGAAACGGCGCGCGACCCGGGCCCAGCGCGACGTCCTCGATCGGTCCCTGACGGACCTGATGACCCTCTACCGCGACGTCCTGATCACCCAGCTCCGAGCGGGCATCGAGGTGGTCAACGCCGAACTCGTGCCGGAGATCGAGCGCTTGGCCGCGGCGAGCCCGCCGGAGGCGACGCTGCGCCGGATCGAGGCCATCGGCCTTGCGCGAGAACGGATCGAGGCCAATGTCGCGCCCCTGCTGGCGGTGGAGGCGCTGATGGTCTCGCTGCTGGGTGAACCGGCCGGGGACGGCGCCCGGCGCCGGGCGGGATAGCCTGCATCTCGATGCGAGTCGTTGCGTGGGTGCGGTCGCCGCGCCGCCGTCCTGGTCAGCCTTCCGGGGGTCCCAGCATGTCCGGTGCCGTGCGTGGCTCCACCCTCTTGCGGTCCGCCGCGGCTCTCGGGGTGGTGGTGGCGCTGGGGTTGGCCGCCTGCACCCCGGTGCGCTCGCCCGGCGGCGCGGCGGCCTCGCCTGCCAAGGCGGGTCCGGCCACCTCGGCCACCGGCCGTGACGATCCGGCGCTCGATCCGGCCTATGCCGAGTTCTACGGCCAGAAGCCGAGTTGGCGGGGGTGCGACGACGGGTTCGAGTGCACGCAGGTGAGCGTCCCGGTCGACTGGGACTCCCCGTCCGGGCCGACCCTGAAGCTGGCGGTGACCCGCAAGCAGGCCACCGGAACCCGGATCGGTGCGTTGTGGTTCAACCCGGGTGGCCCGGGCGCCTCGGGGGTCGACTACGCCCCGTTCCTGCTCGAGCAGCTGTCGAGGGACGTCCGCCGGGTCTATGACGTGGTCAGCTGGGACACCCGCGGGGTGGGCCAGAGCGAGCCGGCCGTCACCTGCCTGCCGAATTCGGAGCTCGATGCGTTCTACGCCGTCGATGCGACCCCGGACACCCCCGCCGAACAGCAGACGCTGCTGTCGGAGACCCAGCGGTACGCCAAGGCCTGCCAGCAGGGAACGCCCGGTCTGCTCGAACACCTGGACACCCTGAGCACGGTCCGGGACATGGACGTGCTGCGCGCCGTCCTGGGCGACCAGACGATGACCTTCATGGGGGCCTCCTACGGCACCTACCTGGGGGCCTGGTACGCCGAGACCTTCCCGTGGCGGGTGGGCCGGTTCGTCCTGGACGGCGTGGTCGACCCCTCGCTGGACGCCGCGGGCTTCGCCGAGGGGCAGGCGCGCGGGTTCGCCCGCGCGGTGGAGTCCTACCTGGACAACTGCCTCGAGCAGCGCGAGTGCCCCTTCCGCGGGACCCGGCAGGAGGCGATGGCCCAGCTCGAGCGGCTCAGCATGCAGGTGGACGCCCGGCCGCTGCGCACCGACTCCCGCCCGCTGACCCAGGCGCTGTTCCTGACCGGGCTGCTCGGGGGGATGTACAGCACTGCGCTGTGGCCGACGGTCACCGCGGGCCTGACCGAGGCACTCCAGGGGGACGGCACGACCATGTTGCTGCTGGCCGACTCCTATCTGCGCCGGGACCCGTCGGGCGAGTACGAGCAGATCCTGCAGGTGACCAGTCCGATCTTCTGTCTGGACCATGGTGACCGGCGCACGGTCGAGCAGATCGCCGCGGACGCGCAGAAGGACAAGGCCGCCTTCCCGCCGTTCGGTGACGTGCTCGCCTGGGGCAGCCTGACCTGTGCCGAGTGGCCGTACGAGGCGGTGATGCCCGCACGGGAGCTGACCGCCTCGGGGGCGGCGCCGATCCTGGTGGTCGGGACGACGAACGACCCGGCAACCCCGTACGAGGACGCCGTGGCGCTGGCCGAGCAGCTCTCCAGCGCCCGATTGCTGACCTTCGAGGGTGACGGCCACACCGCCTACGGCAACGGGAATGCGTGCCTGGACGGGGCGGTCAACGCGTATCTGCTGTCCGGTGAGCTGCCCGCGGAGGGTTTGCGCTGTCGCTGAGGCCCTCGGGCGGTGACACTGCGTGGCCGGACTGGTCGGCGATCACCCGGACGGCGGGATCCGATCGGGGGATCGCCCGGTAGCGGTGCGTGATCGGCGATCGGCCGTCCGGGGTGGCGTCCCGGCGGAAGGCCCGCGCGGGGCTCCGGCGACGCCGTGTGGCGCTGGCGGATCAGCTCGGGTGCCCCCGGCGGAAGGCCTCTCACCCCTTCTGACCAGCGGAAAGTCACGAGAGTGATCCATGGTCACAGCTAGTTCCATTTCAACTACGGACAGCCACTATTGAGGTGCGGCCGCCACCGAGGCCGCCAGAGAGCGAGGAGATTGCCGGAATGAAGTTCACCATCGTGTCCAAGGCCCTGAGTGTGGCGGCCAGCGTCGTCGCCGTGGCGGCCGTCGTCGGCGCCGGCGTGAAGTGGTTCTGAGCATGGGGGGCGCACAGCGCATCGCCGGCAGGCCGGCCGCCGGCAAGAAGTGGGCCTGATCCCTCCAGGGCCCTGAGCACCGGTCTCACCCGGGTGCCTGCACCGTCTCGGTGCAGGCACCCGGGTGTTTTTGGCTCCCGGGTACTCAGTCGCGGGCCCGTCGAGCCGATCGGGCAGTCACAGGCAGGTCCGCCGGAGGGCCGCCGGGACAGTCAGGAGGGGGGCCGGGCATGACGAAGGCCGGCGCACGCGGCGCTGGCACGCGCCGTTGGCCGGTGCTGCGTCCCCCCGAAGCGGTGACCGTCTACGCGGTCGCGGTCGTCGTCGTGTCGGTGGCGGTCTTCGCCGCCGTCGCGATCCGGCAGGTGCCGACGGTCGAGTGGGCCGGCCGGGCGATGGTGCCCTGCTACCTGCTGGCCGCCCTGCTCGTCCTCGGGGAGCTGCGTCCGGTGCACGTCACCCGAGCGGACGGCGACACCGACCAGGTCACCGTCTCCACCACCTTCGCCCTGGCCCTGGTGCTGTCGGGTCCGCTGGTGTTCGCCATGCTGGTGCAGGGGCTGGCGGTGGCGGTCAGCGACGCCGTCGGCGGGCGACAACGCCTGCGGGCGGCGTTCAACATCGGTCAGTACCTGTTCACCCTGCTCGCTGCCCGGGCGGCCTTCAGCCTGCTCACCGACGTCCCGTTGCTCGCTCCGACCACGGTGATCCAGGGTGGCCAGTTGGCCATCACCCTGGTTGCCGGGGTGGTCTTCTTCGTGGTGAACAACGGGGCGGTGGCCGTGGCGGTGGCCCTGCAGGCGGGCCGCAGCGCGTTGACCGTGCTCGCCGGTGACCTGCGCGTGCAGGGGCTGACCTCGGCGATCCTGATCGGGCTCGCCCCGGTGGCGGCCATGGCGGCCCGGACGTCGGCGCTGATGCTGGCCCTGGCGGCCTTGCCGCTGGTCGGGGTGCAACGCACGGCGACCATCGCGGCCCAGAGACATCACGAGGCGCTGCACGACGGACTGACCGGACTGGCCAACCGGACGCTGTTCCGGTTGCGCACCGAACGGGCCCTGGACTCCGCGCGAGCGGGCCGGGGCCTGGTCGCCGTGATGCTGCTCGACCTGGACCACTTCAAGGACGTCAACGACACCCTGGGGCACCACGTGGGCGATGGGCTGCTGCGTGAGGTGGCGGCCCGGGTGTCGGGCGAGCGGCCGGCGGAGGCGACCGTGGCCCGGCTCGGCGGCGACGAGTTCGCGGTGCTGGTCGAGTCGGCCGGCAGCTCCGAGGAGGTGCTCGACCTCGCAAAGCGGATCTCGGCCGGCCTGCGCGAGCCGGTGATCGTGGACGACGTCCGGATCGGGATCGGGGCGAGCATCGGCATCGCGCTCAGCAACGACCACGAGGCCACCACCGACACGATGATGCGCCGTGCGGACATCGCCCTCTACCAGGCCAAGGCGAACCGGGGGGACGTGCAGATCTACCACCCGGAATCCGACCAGAACACCCTGACGCGCCTGGCGCTGGTGGCCGACCTGACCGGGGCCGGGGTTCCGGACGGGTTCACCATGGCCTTCCAGCCGCAGATCGAGACCCAGTCGGGGCGCGTGGTGGCGCTCGAGGCGCTGATGCGC
>JAEUJN010000085.1 GCA_016794595.1 Kineosporiaceae bacterium | reverse complement strand
GTCCTCGTCGGACAGCTCGTCGAGACCGAGGATGGCGATGATGTCCTGCAGCTCCTTGTAGCGCTGCAGCACTTCCTGCGTGGCACGGGCGACCCGGTAGTGACGCTCGCCGACGACCTCGGGGGCGAGGATGGTCGACGTCGACGCCAGCGGGTCCACCGCCGGGTAGATGCCGAGGGCGGCGATGTCACGGGAGAGCTCGGTCGTGCCGTCGAAGTGGGTGAACGACGTGAACGGCGCGGGGTCGGTGTAGTCGTCGGCGGGCACGTACACGGCCTGCAGCGAGGTGATGGACCGTCCGCCGGTGGAGGTGATGCGCTCCTGGAGGGCGCCCATCTCGTCGGCCAGGGTCGGCTGGTAGCCCACCGCCGACGGCATGCGGCCGAGGAGGGTGGACACCTCCGAGCCGGCCTGGGTGAACCGGAAGATGTTGTCGATGAACAGCAGCACGTCCTGCTTCTGCACGTCGCGGAAGTACTCGGCCATGGTCAGCGCCGACAGGGCGACCCGAAGACGCGTGCCCGGCGGCTCGTCCATCTGGCCGAAGACCAGCGCGGTCTTCTCGATGACCCCGGTCTCGGTCATCTCGGCGATCAGGTCATTGCCCTCACGGGTGCGCTCGCCGACCCCGGCGAACACCGACACCCCACCGAAGTTCTCGGCGACCCGGTAGATCATCTCCTGGATGAGCACGGTCTTGCCGACGCCGGCGCCGCCGAACAGGCCGATCTTGCCGCCGAGCACGTACGGGGTGAGCAGGTCGATGACCTTGATGCCGGTCTCGAACATCTCGGTCTTGCTCTCGAGCTGGTCGAAGGCCGGGGCCTTGGCGTGGATCCCGCGGCGCTCGGTGATCTCGAGCTGCTCCCCGGGCTTGAGGTTCAGGCACTCGCCGATGGTGTTGAAGACGTGGCCCTTGGTCACGTCCCCGACCGGAACCATGATCGGGTCACCGGTGTCGGTCACCGAGACGCCGCGCACCATGCCGTCGGTGGGCTGCATCGAGATGGCGCGCACCATGTTGTCGCCGATGTGCTGCGCGACCTCAAGGGTCAGGGTGCGGGTCACCCCGCCGATGGCGACGTCGACCTTCAGGGCGTTGTAGATCTCCGGCATCGCGTCCGCGGGGAACTCGATGTCGACGACCGGTCCGATGACCCGGGACACCCGGCCGACACCGGCGGCGCCGCTGGCAGCGGCCGACTCAACAGCAGTGGCAGTCATGTCTCTCTCACTCTCACAACCGGGTTCGGGTCTGGGTTCGGGGTGGCACTAGTGCGTGGCGCCGGCGTCGGCCAGTGCCCCGGCGCCACCGACGATCTCGCTGATCTCTTGGGTGATCTCGGCCTGCCGGGCGGTGTTGGCCAGGCGGGTGTACTTGCGGATGAGCTGTTCGGCGTTGTCGGTGGCCGACTTCATGGCCCGCTGCCGGGCGGCCAGCTCGCTGGCCGCGGAGGTGAGCAGGGCGTTGAAGATCCGCGCCTCGACGTACTTGGGTAGCAACGAGTCCAGGACCACGGCCGCCGAGGGCTCGAACTCGTACAGCGGCAGCACGTCGTCCGGTTCGGGGGGCTCCTCGCCCTCGACCACCTCGAGCGGCAGCATCCGGATGACCGTCGGCTCCTGGGTGACCATGTTGACGAACCGGGTGTAGACGATGTGGATCTCGTCCACGCCGCCCGCCTCGGTCGGGTGCAGGAACTTGTCGATCAGGGTCTTGGCGATGTCCTTGGCCATGTCGTAGGTCGGGGAATCGGAGTGCCCCGACCACTGACCGGCGATCGGGCGGTGCCGGAAGGTGTAGAAGGCGATGCCCTTGCGGCCGGCGATGTAGGTGTCGACCTCCTTGCCCTCCTCGCGCAACAGCTCGTGGAGGCGGTCGCCTTCTTTGATCACGTTGGACGAGTAGGCACCGGCCAGCCCTCGGTCCGAGGTGACCAGCAACACGGCGGCCCGGTCGGCCCCCGGCTTCTCACTCGTCAGCGGGTGCGGCTCGTCGGAGTAGGTGGCCACCGCCGAGACGGCCCGGGTGATCGCCTGGGTGTACGGCGCCGAGGCCAGGGTGCGCTGCTGCGCCTTGACCATGCGTGAGGTGGCGATCAGCTCGAACGCACGAGTGATCTTCTTCATCGCGCTGACCGAGCGGATCCGCTGCCGGTAGACGCGGAGCTGAGCGCCCATCGTCAGCCGCGCTTCTGGCGGACGATCTGCACCTGGTCGATGTCCTGCTCGGCGAGAGCCTCCTCGACCGACTCGACGCCCGCAGCCCCGAGGGCGTGCCCCTCGCCGGTGGTGAACGATGCCTTGAAGTCCACCACGGCCGCCTTCAGGGACGCCTCGGTGTCCTCGTCCACGTTCTTGGTCTCGCGGATGGTGTCCAGGATCTTGGTGTTGCGGCGCAGGTG
>JAEUJN010000058.1 GCA_016794595.1 Kineosporiaceae bacterium | reverse complement strand
TGGACTGGTGCTACGGGTTCTACAACCACGACCGGCGGCACAGCACGATAGGCATGATGAGCCCGATCAACTACGAGAACGCAACGGCTCCCGACCGGGAAGCCGCATAACGAACCCTCCACGATCCGGGGGGAACCACACCCCGCCCTCGACCCCAGCGACCCCACTACCGGTTCGGACCCGAAACGGGAGCGTCTCGCACGACCCGATCGCCGTCTATCGGTCGTCCGTCCGGCACGCCGGACGGACGGGCGTCACCGCTGTGGCGCTCGTGATCTTCACGTCGGGTGACCTCGCCCTGATCAAATCGACCCTGGACCACGTCCTGCGGCTGGCTGAGCGCTACTCCTGGGTGGTCGCCATCTCCCTGGCCACGTTGTCGGTCGCCCTCATGCTTACGGCAGGTGTGGAGTCGCGCCTTGCAGGCGACCCGAGTCGGCCGCGGCCGGGCGGCCTTACCATCGGTCGTGCCCTGGTCGGGGTGTGGTTGCTTCTGGGGCTCGCACTGCTTGTGATGCGCTGGAACTCCGGCATGTTCAGCCGCATCGATCCGTCCTTCGAGGGCGCCACGGAGTCGGTCAAGGCGACACCCGATCATCTCATGGCGCTGCTGTTGTTGGCTGTCCACGCGGCGACTGGAGCGCTCGCATGGACCGACGGCTGGCGGATGACGAATCCCGTCGCCGCCGTCGCCCGGCTGCTGCACCGTCGCGAGCGCAAGCTCCTCGACGCACTACCGGCGCTGCTGGGCCGCGTCGCACGGATCCAGGAGCAAACCGTGCTACACCGGCGCCAGGTGGCCGCAATCGAGCAAGAGCGTGACGAGGCACTGGCGGCCAACACGTACCTGTTCCACGAGCTGCAGAGCGAAGCCAGGGTGCGGATCGCCGAACTCCTGGGCAACCCCGCCGCGACCGGTGTGACCCGCCAAAGGGCTGTGTCCGAGGACGGTCCACGGTGAACAGCGGCGGTCGCCGCTGGGCCATGCATGCTGCGCTCGGCATCATGGCAATCCTCTGTGCTGCCGGGTGTGCGCCGGGGGCGGACCGGGCCGCGTCCAGTCCACCCGCGGAGCCCTCCTGCAGCACGCCAGCTGCCCTTGTGCTCGCGATCGCGGTGCACCGCAACGTGCCCAAGCCAGACGTGCCGGAGTCGCTCCGTTGCGACATTGAGGCCGCGGTGCAAGGACACCGACCGATCGCGGTGATCGCCATCGACGGCTCGCCACGACTGGTCCTGCCCCCCACTGTCTTCCCTGTGACCACGAACAACGACGCGGCCCGATCGGACGATGTGCAGCACGCGGTGGCGAGGCTGCTGCAGAGCGTCCGGACGGCGGCCGCGCAGACCGACGGATCTGACGTCCTGGCCGCGCTCAGTCTCGGCGGCGACGTCGCCCGGACGGCGCTGGTCACCTGGCAAGCGCCAGCAGGTTCAGCCCCGGCCCGGATTGCGGTGATCGACTCCGGGTTGTCGGACTCGGGTCCGCTCGTACTCACCCGCCCCGGGCTAGAAACCGTGGTGCCGCAGGAGGTGAGTACGTTTCTGGATCGCAGCAATGCCCTGCCCGACCTGCACGGGATAGACGTGCTGCTGGTGGGGTTCGGCTACACCGCTGCCCCCCAGGAACCGTTACCGCAGGATCTGCGCACGACCGTCGTCTCGCTGTGGACGAGCGTGACGGAGCGGTCCGGGGCAAGCGTCCGCGTGCTGTCGGCGCCCCGCTCCGGAGTAGGCCCGGATACTCGGTTCACGACACGCGTCGTCTCGTTCGAAACCACGGTGGCGCCTCTCGGTAGGACGAAGAGGTCCGCCCAACCGATTGTCTTCACCGACGGCTCCAGCGTGTCGTTCCTGCCCGACTCGACCACATTCAGAGATGAGTCCGCGGCGGGGCGGACACTCACCGGCATCGGGACCTGGCTCCGGGAAGACCCTCGACGTCGCGCGGAGGTCGTCGGCACGACCTCCAGCGCCGGCACCGAGGCCGGGCGCCAGCACCTGTCCGCGGCCAGAGCCTCCGCCGTCGCCAAGCTCCTCGTCAAGATCGGAGCCCGGCCCGACCAGCTGACCATTCGGGGCGCAGGCTATGTCGCCGAACCACCCGACCGGACCACCAACGGCGCACTAGACCCGCTCGCGGCAGCCGCAAATCGGACGGTGAGGATCACCCTTACCTCAGGTTGAGCGCCAGCCCCTACCCGCTGCCGGGCACGTAGACCTCACCCAGCACCGTGCATCCCTGGCTCGAACCCGGGGCTGTTGCCCCAGGCCAGGGCTGGGCGGGGGGCACAGGTGAACCGGCTCACCGAACGCGGCCAGGAGGTTACGTTGTTTATCACCCGGGGAGTCCGGAGACTTACTGGTGTGAGACCTCCACCGGTGGTGTGAGGCTGTTCTGAGCGTAGTAGGCGGCCTCCAGCTCGGCGGGCGGGATGTCGCCGCAGTACTCGTGGAGGCGGCGGTGGTTGAACAAGTCGACTCATTCGCCGGTGGCGTACTCGACGTCGTGGACGGTCTTCCACGGCCCGCGGGGTTTGATCAGCTTGGTCCCATGACTGGCAGAACAGGTGGTCCCATCCCCGTGGCAGGCGACAGGCCGCACCGGTCGTCCCATGGACCCCCGGGCGGACAACCGCGCCTGGAAAGCCCTCCTGCAGCGCAGGAGTACGTGAGGCACGCTTGCACGATGCCGTCACACCGCGGCGACGATGCTCCTCGTGCTCGGCGTGAACCAGCGGGCGGTCATGAGAATCATGCGATGGTCCACCGGCGCGATGACCCAGCACTACCAACATCTGGTTCCCGAGGTCCTCCGCGACGTGGCCGACCAGATGGGCCAAACGCTCTGGGCACCACACACGGGGGAGTCCCGGCACCAAACTGAGACTGGAACTGAGACTGACCCACCTGCAGCGGATCAAGAAACGGGGTGAAGCCGCAGGTCAGAGGTGGTGGCCAGGGGCGGGGTCGAACCGCCGACCTTCCGATTTTCAGTCGGACGCTCGTACCAACTGAGCTACCTGGCCGGGCGAGCGGGCCGACCTCGCGATCGGTGCTCCCAGCGACCCCGACGGGACTCGAACCCGCGACCTCCGCCGTGACAGGGCGGCGCGCTAACCAACTGCGCTACGGGGCCTTGATGGATCAAGGCCGGTGAAACCAAGATCGTCTTGCGTGCCCCCAACGGGATTCGAACCCGTGCTACCGCCTTGAAAGGGCGGCGTCCTAGGCCTCTAGACGATGAGGGCGTCGGCGACGACCCCAGACGTCCAGGACCCGTCGAGGACCTGGCCAGCATAGGGGCTACCGGCCGCCAACTCCAAAGTGATACCTCGACCGGCCCTCCTGTGCCGGTCGCCGGAGCTCACCGACCGGCCAGCGCGGCGATGAAGCCTCCCACGAAGGCATCGCCCAAGCCGACCGTGGTGGGTCGCTGCGCCTCGAGCTGCAGCGCCGGTTCACAGCACACCCGACCGGGCATCCGGGCCTCGAGCTCCCGGGCGAAGCGCTCCCCGGCGTCCTGGCGCGCCCGGCGCGCGGTGTCCTCGTGCTGGGCGCGGGTGAACGCGTCCCCGTGAAGGTAGCGCGCGCCCGCCATCACGATCCCTCCCTGCAGCGCCTCGCGCAGCGCCCCCCACAGCGGCCGCCGTAGCGCCTGGCCGTCCCGCCCGGCCGCCAGCGCCCACGTCGCCGTGTGCACCACCACGTTCCGGGCCCGGACGACGCGTCGCAGCTGCCCGAGCGCGCTCGCCACGTCGTCCGGGTCGAGCAGGTCGACCCGCCGGCCGACGTGGGCCTGCAGTTCGTCCTCGTTCATGCCCCAGAGGTCGATCCGGTCCGCCAGTGCCTCGTGCACCTGCCGGGCCAGGAGCGGCACGTGGAACTCGGCGTCCTCGTAGATCACCGTCGCCAGCTCGGGCAGCCGCTCGAGGTGGCCGCGCAACTCGACCAGCCGGCGCGCGAGCAGTGCGGAATCCCGCATGGCGTTGAACCCCGAGATCAGGAAGATCCCTGCGGTGCAGAGCATCTCGCCCAGGGCCGGGCTGAGTGCCAGCTCGCCGTTGGGCCGGTCGTTGACGTAGATCAGCCGGTTGCCCCGGGGAGCCCGCAGCTCGTGGCCACCGACCCGCACGCACGCCCCGGCCGGGTACTGCACGATCAGGTGCGGATCGGTCGAGTCCGCCGGTGCGCTGCACACGTACCCCACGTCGTCCGGCAGCAACCGGCGCACGTGATCGTCGACGCTGACCAGGTGCAGCCGGCCGCCCACCCCCAGCCGGCTCATCGCCAGCGCCGCCCGCACATTGCTGCCACCTAGCGCCACTGTGTACCGGGACCGGGCGGCGAACTGCTCCACGACGGACGACGCGCCGACGTAGCGCTCGCCGCCGGCGCCCTCGCGCAGGAAGCCCAGGATGGAGCAGATCAGGTCGCGCTCGGTGCGCACCTCGACGGATGGACTCACCTCTTGGACGCCGATCGTGTACTGCTGCGCCAGATGCTGCAGGACGGCGGCGTCCCAGGTGATCTCGTAGTCCACGCACCCACCCAGGCCGAGGACGAGGTCACCCGTCACCGGCTCGATTCTCACCTCAGTAGAGGTCCGCGCGCCCGGCGGCCTCGAACAGGTCGATCTTCTGCGCGGCGGTCACCTTCATCGCCTCGACGGCCGGCGGCTGGATGATCAGCGGCTCGCGCAACCCGGTGTCCCTCAGCACCTCGCGCATCGCCTGGTGGTAGGACACCTTGATGTCGCACGAGATATTGATCTTGTTGATCCCCCGCCGCACCGACTCGGCGATCTCGTCGTCCGGGTTGCTCGAGCCGCCGTGCAACACCAGCGGGACGTCGACCGCCGCCTTGATCTCGCGCAGCAGGTCCCGAGCTTCAACTCGGGCTTCATCCACGACGGGTAGATGCCGTGGCAGGTGCCGATGGCGATCGCGAGCGAGTCCACGCCGGTCTCGGCGACGAAGCGCACCGCGTCGTCCGGGTCGGTGTAGACGATGTTCGCCTCGGCGTACTGGGTACCCGACTCGGTGGTGCCGATCGTGCCCAGCTCGCCCTCGACGGTCAGCCCCACCGCATGGGCGGCCTCGGCGGCCCGGCGCGTGGCCGCCACGTTCTCGTCGAAGGGCAGCATCGAGCCGTCGAACATCACCGAGGTGAAGCCAGTCTGGATCGCCAGCAGGATCTGTTGCTGGGTGGTGCCGTGGTCGAGGTGGATCGAGGTCGGCACGCTGGAGCGATGGGCCCGCTGAATGATCGCGGGCAGCAGGTCCACCCCGGTGTGCTGCAACTCGTCGGGGTGGATCGCGACGATGAACGGGGCACCCTTGGCCTCGCAGATCTCGAAGATCCCCTGGCACATCGCCCAGTCGCTGATGTTGAACGCAGGAAGGGCGAAATTGTGCTTGTTCGCGACCTCGAGCAGGCGCGTGCCGCTCATCAACATGAGTACTCTCCCTCGGTTGTGACTGACTGGTGGACTGTGGGTTCCGGTGAGTTTCGGATCAGCTCTTGACCGAACCGGCGGTCATGCCACCGATGAAGAAGCGTTGGAAGAAGAGGAAGAGCACGAGCACCGGAATGCAGCCGAGAATGCTCATCGCCATCATCTCGTTCCACTCGTACGAGTGCTGTCCCATGAGCAGCTGGATGCCGATCGGCACCGTGCGCATGTCCTGGGTGCGGGTGAGCGTGAGGGCGAACAGGTACTCGTTCCAGGCGATCATGAACGTGTAGATGCCGACCGACACCAGGCCGGGGATCGAGATCGGCACCAGGATCCGCCACAGCGCGGTCATCGAGCCGGCCCCGTCCACCCGCACCGCCTCGTCCAGCTCGCGGGGCAGGGTGTTGAAGTAGCCGGTCATCATGATGATCGCGTAGGGCAGGGTGAACACCATGTAGGTGAGGATCAGGGCGGCGTAGGTGTTGTAGAGCCGCAACGTCACCATCAGCCCGAAGTAGGGGATGAGCAGCGTGATGGGGGGCACCGCCTGCACGCTCACGATGATCATGTTGAGCGGGCGCTTGCCGACGAAGTCGAAGCGGCTGAAGGCATATCCGGCCAGGATCGCCACCACCAGCGTCAGCGCGGTGACCGACAGGGCGACGACGTAGCTGTTGACGAAGAAGCGCACCTTCACCGGATCGCGCAGGATCGTGGTGTAGGCGTCGAACGAGAAGCTCTCGGTGACCAGACGCGGTGGCAACTCGAAGATCTCGGGGTTGGACTTGAACGAGCTGACCGCCATCCACACCACCGGGAACGCGACGACGACCGCCCCGGCCAGCAGGGCGAACAGGACGCCGGCCTTCATCACCGCCCGCCGCAAACCGCGTGGCTCCATGTCAATCCCGCGCCTTCTGGTGGCGGACGTAGAAGAACGCCAGCACCATCGAGAACCCGAAGATGATCACCGCGCTCGCCGACGCGGTGGCGAAGTCGTACTTGCTGAAGGCCAATTTGTAGGTGAACGTGCTCAGCATCTCGGTGACATTGATCGGCCCGCCGCCGGTCGTCATCCAGATCAGCGCGAACTGCTGCGTCGTGAAGATGACGTCCAGCATGGCGATGCTCACGATGATCGGTCGTAGCTGCGGCAGGGTCACGTGGGCGAACCGCTGCCACCCGCCCGCGCCGTCCACCACGGCTGCCTCGTACAGGTCCCGTGGGATCCCCTGCAGCCCGGCCAGCAGGCTCATCATGTAAAAGGGGTAGCCGGACCAGATGTTGACGAACGTCACGGCGTACAACGCGGTCGAGGTGCTGGCCAGCCACTCGACCTTCTCATCGACCAACCCGGCGCCCTGCAACAGGTGGTTGACCACGCCGTTGGGGTTCAACAGCAACCGCCACAACACCGCGATGATCGCCACGGTGAACAACCACGGCAGGATGTAGATCACCCGGAAGATGGCCTTGGTGGCGTTGCCGAGCAGCGGGCTGTTCAGCAGCAGGGCAAACCCCATTCCCAGCACGAGGTGTGCGACCACGCTCACCCCGGTGAAGAAGGTGGTGTTCCTCACCGCCGTCCAGAACACCGGGTTGGTCAGGACGTCGACGTAGTTGACCAGCCCGGCGTACCGGGAGTCCTTGGTCATGATGACCCGGTCCATCAGCGAGTACCCGATCACCATCACGATCGGGACCAGCATCAGCACCAGCATGAGCAGCACCGTGGGGGACAGGAACAGGTAGGGCTCCACCCGCCGGGCCCACGGCCGGGCCGGACGACGCGCGAGGCCGCGCCACGGCGACTGCCGTGGCGCGGCCTGCGTGCTGGTGCGCATCACCGGATCGGGCTCTCAGAACTCTTTGACCCACGCGGCCTGAGCGGCCTGGAGCATCTGGTCCACCGTCTGCTTGCCCTCGAGCGTCTTCTGCAGTTCGGTGTCGAAGGACCGCATCAGGTCCTCGGCGACCGGTAGGCCGGTGAACTCGTTGGCCGGGTAGCCGGCCTTGTAGATGTCGAAGGCCGCCTTGAACAGCGCGTCGTCCGCCACGAAGTCGGGCACCGACTTGGTGTTGCCCGGGAACGCGTTGGCGATCGAGGACAACTTGGAGTTGTTGGCCTCGTTCATCAGGAAGTCGACCAGCTTGAACGCCTCGGCCTTGTGCTCGGAGTTCTCGGCGATGCCGATACCCCATGAGGCGTAGGGGATCCCGCGCTTACCGGTGTAGCCGTCCTTGGCCGGGATTGCCGAGATGCTGAACTTCAGGTCGGCGTTGTTCTTGCGGATCAGGTTCACGTGGGCCAGGGAGTCGATCATCATGCCGACCCGGCCGTTGGTGAACTCCTCGACCTTGTCCTGCTCCTTCATGGTCAGCGCACCGGGGGCGACCACCTTGGCGTCCCACAGGCTCTTGACGAACTCGACCGTCCCCTTCACGTCGGCGTTGGTCAGGTCGGGCTTGCCGTCCTTCAGCATGGTCCCGCCGGAGGCCCAGTTCCAGGCCATGACGTCGTTCTGGATGCCGTTCGGTGCCTCGGGTGACAGCGGCACCACCCAGCCCTTGACGTCGCCGCCGAGCGCGGTGATCTTCTTGGCCGCGTCGGTGAACTCGGTGCGGGTGGACGGTGGCTTGGTCACCCCGGCCTTGGCCAGCACGGCGTCGTTGGTGAACAGGGGCTAGACGAAGTTGACCACCGGGATCATGTAGGTCGATCCGTTGATCTTGATCTGGGCGGCCAACTGGCTCTCGTCGTAACCGGCGTCCTTCATCAACTTGGACAGGTCGCTGATCGAACCCTGCTTGACGAAGTCGCTCACCCACGCGCCGTCCAGGCCGACCACATCGGACATGGTCCCGGCTGCGGCGCCGGCGACGACCTGCTCCTTGGTGGAGGCATAGGGGCCCGACAGCAGTTTGACCTTGATGCCGGGGTTGGCCTTCTCGAACTCGTCCATCAGCCCCCGGAAGCTGCCCTCGGGCAGTTCCGGCTCCCACCACTGGGTGAACTCGAGGGTCACCGCCTCGCCGCCGGCACCTGAGGCACTGCCGCTGCCGGCCGCCGACGGTGAGTCGGCCGTGGACCCCGCCACCGCAAGCAGCCGCGACGGTCATCACCGAGGCTGCACCGAAGAGTGCGAGGACGCGTCGTCCCGCACGAGCGCCGTTGCTCATTCGTCTCCCATCTCAGAAGGGGGCTGCCTTCCGCGAATCCATGCGGGTATCTGCAGCTTTTTGCAAGCTAGTGCGCTGATCTGCGGAGCGTCAAGGGGCGACGGGTCACGGTTTGGCCCCGAAAGTGTGCTCATTCCTGCAAAGGATTGGAGGCGACCCGACACGGGAAGCCCGAAGACCCGCAGCTTCCCGCACGACCTCGCACAAGGCAGCAGCCTGTGCTAGGACAAGACGATGGCCACCGTGATCGAACCCCAGCCCGGCGACGGCGTGGCCGCTCGTCGCCTGCCTGCCGGGCGCAAGGCCGAACTCGCCGCCTACGTCACGCAGGTCGGGCAGGTGACCGTCGCGCGACTCGCGCAGCGGTTCGACGTCTCGCCGGACACCATTCGGCGCGATCTCGACCAACTGGACGCCGACGGCGTCCTGATCCGCACCCACGGTGGGGCGGTCAGTCCCTCGGCCTTCCCCCGCCCCGACACCGGCCTCGACGTCCGGGCGCGGGTTCAGGCCACGGCGAAGGACCGGATCGGCGCCGTGGCCGCCGGCCTGGTGCCCGACGGGTCCTCGGTGCTGATCAATGCCGGGACGACGACCCTCGCCCTGGTGCGCCAGCTGGGCGAGCACCGCGACCTCACCATCGCGACCAACAGCCTCGCCGTCCCGGCCGAACTCTCCGAGAAGACCGTGCGCGCGGTCCACGTCTTCGGGGGCCAGGTGCGCCTGTCGGCCCAGGCGACGGTCGGTCCGGTCGCGTTCCCGGTGACCCCGGGGGGTGACATCGACATCCGGTGCGACCTGGCGATGATCTGCGTGGGGGCCGTCGCCCACGACAGCGGGTACTCGACCAGCAACCTGGGCGAGGCGGCGATGATGAGCGAGATGATGTCCCGGGCCGGGCAGGTCGCGGTGCTCGCCGACTCGACCAAGTTCGGCCGGCACCTGTTCGCCCAGGTCGCCGAGCTGGGGCGCGCCGACTGGTTCGTCACCGACACGATGCCCCCGCCCGAACTGGCCGACGCGTTGCGGGCGGCCGGGGTGGAGATCCTCATTCCAGCAGGGGACGGCGCGACGGGCAGCGGCCCGCCCGTGCGGCAGGGTGAACGATGATCGAGCTGAGTCGCGAGGCGTTCGAGGACGCCGTCGCCGACGCTCTGGACTCCATCCCCCCTGAGCTGACCCGGCTGATGAGCAACGTGGTGATCCTGGTCGAGGACGAGGCCCCACCGGAGGACCCCGACCTGCTCGGCCTCTACGAGGGCGTCCCGCTGACCGAGCGCGACGGTGACTGGGCGGCCGGCGCGCTGCCCGACCGGATCACGATCTTCCGCAATCCCACCCTGGCCGTGTGTGAGAGCGTCGAGGAGGTGGTCGAGGAGGTCGCGGTCACCGTCGTCCACGAGATCGCCCACCACTTCGGCATCGACGACGCGCGCCTGCACGCGCTGGGCTGGGACTGAACCGCCACACCCCGGCACGGCACGGCCCAGATTCGTGCCGGGGCCGTTCCCCCGGCGGCGCAAGGCTTTTCACGGCCCGTCGGGCTCGAACGCCCCTGCCACTCACAGCAGGATCAGCCCGGCGACCGACCGTTGCCCGACCGCGACACGCCGTAGGACCTAGGCCCTGTAGAGGATCCGTCGCCGCGATGGAACGATCCGGACATGACTGCTGACCAGACGCCTGGTGTCGACCCGGTGGCCCGCGAGACCGGAGCCATGGAGATCCTCACGGACGAACAGTGCTGGTCCCTCCTCGGCTCGGTCGAGGTCGGCCGTCTGGCGGTCGCCGCCGCCGGGGACATCGACATCTTCCCGCTCAACTTCGTGGTCGACGACCGCTCGGTCCTGTTCCGCACCGCCGAGGGCACCAAGCTGGTCGAGGTCGTCCTGGCCGGCCGGGTGGCCTTCGAGATCGACGGCTACGAGCCGGAGCGGGGCCGCGCCTGGAGCGTCGTCCTCAAGGGCGAGGCCCACATGCTGGACAAGTGGGACGACATCTACGCGGCCCAGGACACCCCGCTGTTCCCCTGGAACCACTCGCCCAAGGAGCGGTTCGTGCGGATCACGCCGTACCAGATCTCCGGGCGCCGGTTCACGGTCTACGCCACCCGCGACGGGTCGTCGCCGCAGCTCTGAGCTCGCGGAACGCCTCCCCGCCCTCCCGGGAACCGCACACCGTTCGACTGCGGTCGACCGGCCCTTGAGTGCTCCCGTCACTCGAGGCCACCGCGACGTCACGCGCCGATTCCTGCGCATCCGAGTCGACTCGTTTGGTCAACTGACAGACACGGTGCGTGATGAGGTTGCATCCTTGGCGTGGAGCACAGGGGGCTCCGGAGCGGCCCGTGGGCAGCCGGTTCGGCTGACGCGGGCATGGCCTCATCGGGCGTGAGGAGGGGCGTCACCGTGGCGGTGTCTCGACCCTCCCCGACCACCGGTACCGGCGCCGAGGTCCACCTGCGCGTCGTCCCCGGTACCGGGCGGGACGAAGACCTCAGCGGTACCCACCTGCTCGGCCCCCGCGGCGACCTCGGCATCATCAGCCGCGGCGTCCGCTGGCCGGCCACCCTGGCCGCAGCCCAGGCCCGGGTCCGGGCTGCCGGGCACGTGGACTCGATCCTCGACGAGCTGGTCGGCGCCGCAGCCTCGCTGGTCGACGCCAGCGCCTCGGCCGCGCTGGTCGACCAGGGTGCTCTGATCCGCAAGGCCGCGGTCGCCGGTGGGCGCGCCGTCCACGTCGGTGCCCTGGTGCCGATCGAGGGGACGATCTGCGGGACGGCGGTCACCGAGCGGCGCGTCGTCCGCACCGGCTCCGACCTGCCTCAACGCGCCGGTACCCTGCCCGGGCACGGCGAGGCCGCGCTGTCCAGCGCCTGCTGCCCCGGGGCCCGCTCGCACCTGGCCGTCCCGCTGACCGATGGGGACGCCGTCCTCGGGGTGCTCTCCCTGACCGCCGAGCAGCGGGGCTGGTTCGACGACGGCGACCAGGCCTCGGTCGCCCTGCTCGCCGGGGTTGCGGCGCGGGCGCTCGCGGGGGTGGCCCCCCGTGGGTCCGGCCGGCTGGCCGTCACCCACTCCGACCCCGACGCCGGTCACCGACTCGATTCCGCGGCCCCCTTCACGCGCCCCGGCGTCCTGCCCCCGGCGTCCCTGCACGGCCTGGGGCTGTGGAGCTGGGACGCCGCGACCGGCGCGACCACCCATTCGGCCTCAGTGGGGGAGATCGTCGGCCTCGGCCCGGCCGACCAGCTCACCATCGACACCATCCGCGCCGCGCTGCACCCCGACGACCTGCCCCGGTTCGAGTCCGCGCTCACCCGCCAGCTGGCCGGGGCACCGAGTGTGGCCTGCACGTTCCGGGTCAACGCCCTCGACGGGGAACGCCAGGTCCACGCCTGGGGTGAGGTGCGCCGGGGCCCCGGTGGCGTGCTCGCCGGGGCCTGGGGAGCGGTGGTCGACGTCACCGATCGCGAACGCCAGGCCGCGGCCCTGCGCAGCACCCTCGCCGGATTGCGGGCTGCCCAGGAGCTCACCGGGCTGGGCGTGTGGGAGTGGCACCCGCGGGAGGGCCGGCTGGAGTGGTCGCCGGAGATGTTCCGCATCGCCGGGCTCGAACCCGGGCAGACCCGTCCCTCACTCGAGTTGTGGCACCGGTTGGTCCACCCGGACGATCGCGCCCGGGCGATGCGCCTGGACGCCCTGGCCGACGAGGGCGGTGGCACGGTCGAGACCTTCCGGCTCTTCGGCATGGACGGCGAGCAACGGCACGTGCAGGCCTGGTCGACCGTGATCCCCGCCGACGGGGCCTCCGCCCGGGTGGTGGCCGGCGCCGTGGTGGACGTCAGCCGCCAGGTCGAGGACCGGGTCGAGCTCGAGCGACGCTCCTCCACCGACCCGGTGACCAAGCTGGCCAACCGGCTCGGCTTCGAGCGCCGGATGAAGAACCTGCTCGAGGACGACCGGCGCGACGTCGGCCTGCTGCTGCTCGACCTCGACCGGTTCAAGATGGTCAACGACTCCCTGGGACACCAGGTCGGTGACCGGCTCCTGGTCGAGGTCGCCCGCAGGCTGGAACGCGTGGCCCCCGCGGGCAGTCTGACCGCGCGGATGGGGGGCGATGAGTTCGTGGTCGTCCCGCCGCCGGGGGTCGGCTGGCGCGAACTGCGCGCGATCGCCCAGGACGTGGTCGAGGTGCTGCGGGTGCCCTTCTCGCTGAACGAGAACGGCACCGGCGAGGTGCTGTTCTGCCCGGCCAGCGTGGGCGTCACGTGCAGTTCCGGTCGGCGGGTGGGCATCGACGACCTGCTGAGCGAGGCCGACCTTGCGCTCTACCGGGCCAAGGACGACGGCCGCGACCGGTACGTGGTCTTCGACGACGCGCTGCGCGAACGGGCCCGCGGCCGGCACCGGGCCGAGCAACTGTTGCGCGCCGCCCTCGACGAGAACCGTCTGGTGCTGCAGTACCAGCCGATCGTCGACTTCACCCACGGCCGGGTGGTCGGCGCCGAGGCGCTGGTGCGCATGCGGGCCGAGGACGACGAGACGCTGCTGCCGCCGGAGATGTTCGTCGACGTCGCCGAGGACGTCGGTCTGGTGGTCGAGCTCGACTGCTGGGTGCTCGAGACGGCGCTGTCCCAATTGGCCCGCTGGCTGCAGCACGCGCCGTCCTCGCAGGTGCCCTGGCTGGCGGTGAACGTCTCGCCGCGCTCGATGGAACACCCGCGGGTGGTGCGCACCCTGCTGGACGGCCTCGCCTCCCGCCGCCTGCCGCCCCACCTGCTCAAGGTCGAGCTCACCGAGAACAGCTTCCTGTCCTCGCTGCCCGGTGGCGAGAAGGCGCTGCAGACCCTGATCGCCAACCAGGTCCCGGTGGGGATCGACGACTTCGGCACCGGCTATTCGGCGCTGGCCTACCTGACCCGGTTCGAGCTCGACTTCATGAAGATCGACCGCTCGTTCGTGGCGTCCGTGGGGCAGGAGGCACGCGCCGATGCCGTGGTCACGGCCATCGTGGCCCTGGCCCACGCCCACCGGATGAAGGTGACCGCGGAGGGGGTCGAGACCCCGAGACAGGCACGCCGCCTGCGCGAGATCGGCTGTGACTTCGCCCAGGGGTACCACTTCGGCCGACCGGGTGATGCGAGCCGCATCCTGCGCGGCTGACCGCCACCGGAGGGATGCCGGATGGCCGACCTGGCGACTGGGGCCGCGGATCGACTCGGATACCGTGTGCCGGATTCGTGGGTGTGCGAGCCCCATCGGCCGGGCAGGTGAACCATGAGCAGCAATGTGGCAATTGCCATAGGTTTGCTCGTGGGCGGCGCGGCCTACCTGGTGATGGCGGCCTATGTCTGGCGTCAACGCCGGGCGCCGGCGGCGTATGCACTGTTCGTCTCGCTGATCGCGATCCTGGTGTGGTCCATGGCCTACGCCATCGAGATGACCACCCGGAGCGCCCAGTTCGCGGCCATCTGGGCCACGGTCAAGTACGCGGGCGTGGTGACCGTTCCGCCGTCGCTGCTGGCCTTCGCCGTGGAGTACACGGGGCGGGGTCGACACCTGACGGTGCGGACCCTGGCGCTGCTGGCCGTCGAGCCCTTGATCGTGGTCGGGCTGCTCGCGGTTCCCTCAACGCATCACTTGTTGCGGTTCTACGACCAGGACACCATCGACAAGACCCCGTGGCCCTACGCCGAGAGCGGTGTGCTCTTCCTCCCGCACACCGTCTACAGCTACGTCGTCCTGGTCAGCGCCCTGGCGCTGTTGGTCTGGCGGCTGGCCCGGCTCGCCCAGCCCTACCGCCGCCCTGCAGTGGCCGTGATTGCCGCCTCGGTCATCGCGCTCGGCGGGAACGCCATGTTCGCCTTCGGCCTGGTGTGGATCGATCCGGCGCCGTTCCTGTTCGTGGTGCTGATGGTGGTGCTGGTCTGGGGCTTCTTCCGGATGGGCCTGCTCGACCTGGTCCCGATCGCCCGCAGTGCCGTGATGCAGCAACTCACCGACGCCGTCCTGGTGCTGGACGCCTACAACCGGGTGATCGACTGCAACCCGGCGGCCACCGGGCTGCTCGGCCTGCCCCGCCCGGAGCTGACCGGGCGCTACGTGACCGCCCTGCTGCCCGAACTGGTCGACGCCGTGGACGCGCACCGGCCCGGCGTGTACCAGCAGCACGAGGTCTCCACCGTCCCTGAGCGGCTGGGACGTCCCGGCCACGGGCAGGTGCACCTCGCCGTCCAGCTCAGTTCTCTCACCGACCGCACCGGTCACGAGGCCGGCCGGTTGCTGGTGCTGCGCGACGACACCCAGCGGACCGAGACCGAGCGCCGCCTGCGTGAGCTGCTGGAGTCCGAGACCCGGCTGGCGACCGTGTTGCAGACCGGCCTGCGCCCGGCGTCCCTGCCCAGGGTGCCGGGGATCCACCTGGCTGCGCGGTCGCTGCCGGCCGGGACCGGTTCGCACGTCAGCGGGGACTTCTACGACGTCCACCAGGCCCTCGGTGGGGACTGGGCCTTCGTGCTCGGCGACGTCGCGGGCAAGGGCGTGCACGCCGCCGTGGTCACCTCCATGGCCCGGTACACCGCCCGCACCCTGAGCGCGCAAGGGTGGGGGCCCAAGCAGGTGATCGAGCAGCTCAACCAGGCCCTGCTGGTGGACGCCGAGCCAGAGCGCTTCTGCACCGTCGTGTACGGGCGGATCGGCGAGCTCGACCAGGAGGCGGCGCAGGACCTCGCCCAGGACTTCCCGCTGGACCTCCCGAAGGACCCGCCGGGCGGCGTCCGGCTCACCGTGGCCCTGGGAGGGCACCCGGCGCCCCTGGTCCGGCGCGCCGACGGCCGGATCGAGGCGATCGGCTCGGCCGGCACCGCGTTGGGAATCCTGCCGGTGGTCGACATCGAGGAGGTCTGCGTCGACCTCGGCCCGGGGGAGGTGATGGTCGCCTACACCGACGGGGTGACCGAGGCCCGGCGGGAGGGGGTGGAGTTCGGCGAGGAGCGCCTGGCGTGGACCCTCGCCTCGGCGGCCGTCGGGCTGCGGGGGCACACCGGTCCGGCGGCAGCGGCCCTGGCCGCGGACGCCGTGGCCGACCGGATCGTGGATGCCGTGACCGACTTCGCGCAGAACCGGGACGACATCGCGGTCCTGGTCCTGGTCGTCGACTGAGCTGCGTGGGCGGTGGGCCGCACCGGTTACCGTGAGCCGGTGTCCCAGGCTCCTGTTCGCCCCGCCGCCCCGCGTCCCGACCTGCCGCTGGACGGCGTCCGGCCGGCCGCCCTGGACCCCGAGGCCGAGCCGGACGGGGCCACCGGTCTCGGACGGGTGAACGCCGAGGACATGGCCCGGGCGCTGGCGGTGCTGGCCGCGGTCCGGGACCTGCCGGCCGGCCACGCCGACGCGGTGACGATCCGCCGCGCGACGGCGTCCATCTACAAGCAGTACAAGCAGGACCGGCGGGCCGCGCGCCGGGAGGCCGTGTTGTCGGCCGACCAGGCAGTGCTGTCCGCCACGGCCACCGGCAGCCCGCAGCGGATCGACGACGAGACCGCCGGGATCCCGCTGGTCTCGCGCGCCCCCGGGGCCACCGCGGGGGAGTACCTGAGGCCCAGGCCCTGCTACATCTGCAAGCAGACCTACACCCGGGTGGACGCCTTCTACCACCAGCTGTGCCCCGACTGCGCCGCGATGAGTCATCAGAAGCGTTCGGCCAGAACAGATCTCACCGGACGGCGTGCGCTGCTCACCGGGGGCCGGGCGAAGATCGGCATGTACATCGCCCTGCGGTTGCTGCGCGACGGCGCCCACACCACGATCACCACCCGGTTCCCGCACGATGCCGCTCGCCGGTTCGCCGCCTGCGAGGACGCCGATGACTGGCTGCACCGGCTGCGGATCGTGGGCATCGACCTGCGCGACCCCTCGCAGGTGGTCTCCCTGGCCGAGACCGTCTCGGCGGCAGGGCATCTGGACATCCTGGTGAACAATGCGGCGCAGACCGTCCGGCGATCCCCCGGCGCCTACTCGGCGCTGGCGGCGGGCGAGTCCGAACCTCTCGACCCTGCCGTGCTGGCCCGCGGCGTCGAGGTGCTGACCTTCGACCGGGTCTCGGAGGCCCATCCCGCAGCGCTGGCCGGATCGCTGGCCGACCATCCGCGGCCGCACGGTTCCGAGCACTCGCTCGAGAGTCCGGCGGAGGGTTCGGCGCAGGTCTCGGCCCAGGGGTCAGCAGGGGACTGGTCCCGGTTGTCCCTGGTGGCGGGGGCCGCCTCCCTCGCCCGTCATCAGGCGGGGACGGCCGTGGACGCCGGAGGACTGGTGCCGGACGTCACTGCGGTCAACAGCTGGACGCAGGTGGTGGGTCAGGTGGACGCGCTGGAGCTGCTCGAGGTGCAGCTGTGCAACCAGACCGCGCCGTTCATCCTGGTCAACCTCTTGCGGCCGGCCCTCGCGGCCTCCTCGGCCGAGCGCCGGTACGTGGTCAACGTCTCGGCGATGGAAGGGGTGTTCGGTCGCGGGTACAAGGGTCCCGGCCACCCGCACACCAACATGGCCAAGGCGGCGCTCAACATGATGGTGCGCACCAGCTCGGCAGAACTGTTCGCCAGTGACCGCATCCTGATGACGGCCGTGGACACCGGGTGGATCACCGACGAGCGCCCGCACCACACCAAGATCAGGCTGGCCGAGGAGGGATTTCACGCGCCGCTTGATCTGGTCGACGGTGCCGCGCGGGTCTACGACCCGATCGTGCAGGGGGAGGCGGGGGTCGACCTGTACGGGGTCTTCCTCAAGGACTACCGGCCCCATCGCTGGTGATCCCAGCCGGCGACCCAGCCTGGTGAGCCGCGTGACCCTGGTGACCCTGGTGAACCGCCCCTCGTGCGGCCGTTCGGGGGATGCACCGAACATCCGAGTCACTTCGGCGTAACGGCCGGGGTGCTTTTTCGACCGAACGTCCGAGGGGTCCACACTTCGCAGTGTCGAATACTCCAAGTAGTGTCTCAATTACAGAAAGTTGAAACGCCCTCTGCCGGAGGGCATCGCGCCTCAGTAGCGCGTCCCGTGGACCACGGTCGGCGGCGGCGGCCCCCGACGCCCGCCGCCGACCGTGCCGGTCCCGCCCCGTTCGGCCCCCGCTCCAGTCCTCGGCGGCTTCCCGTCGGCCGGATGCTGTCGGAGTGGTAGCTCGCCCGATCACACAGCCGGCGCTCAGGATGCGTCCACCTGGCGTGCAGGTCCGAGCTCGACCATGAGGCCATGACCTTGGCTGACCCCCTGCCCTCGACACCTGGGGCCGACGTCCCGAGCGGTACCCCCGGTACCGGCGATGCCCCCTCCGCGGCGTCCGGCCCCGGCCCTGCGCGCTGGGAGCGCCCTGCCCTCGCCGTGCTGCTGGCCGCGACCGCCGCTCTGTACGTCTGGGGGCTCAGCGCCTCCGGGTGGGCCAATGCCTTCTACTCGGCCGCGGTGCAGGCCGGGTCGGTGAGCTGGAAGGCCATGTTCTTCGCCGCCTCGGACGCCGCCGGCTCGATCACGGTGGACAAGACCCCGCTGTCGATCTGGGTGATGGCGCTCTCCGCCCGGGTGTTCGGCATGAGCTCGTGGAGCATGTTGCTGCCCCAGGCCCTGATGGGGGTGGGCACGGTCGCGCTCGTCCACTCCACCGTGCGCCGGTGGTTCACCCCGGCGGCCGCCCTGCTCGCCGGTGCGGTCACCGCGCTGACCCCGGTCGCCGTCCTGATGTTCCGGTTCAACAACCCCGATGCCCTGCTCACGCTGCTGATGGCGGGTGCGGTGTACGCGATCGTCCGAGCCCTGGAGGCGGCGAGCACGCGCTGGGTGCTGATCGGCGGCGTGCTGGTGGGGCTGGCGTTCATGACCAAGATGCTGCAGGCACTGCTGGTGGTGCCGGCGCTGGCCCTGGTGTACCTGATCTGCGCGCCCGCCCCGGTGCGCCGCCGGCTGGCCCAGCTGGTCGGTGCCCTGGCCGCACTGATCATCTCCGGCGGCTGGTGGGTGGCAGTGGTGGAACTGATCCCCGCGAGTGCCCGGCCCTACATCGGTGGCTCGCAGGACAACAGCGTGCTCGAGCTGACCCTCGGGTACAACGGGCTCGGCCGCCTGAACGGCAACGAGGTCGGCAGCGTCACCGGCGGGGCTGGGGGCGGGGGCGGGGGCGGCCAGGGCGGTGGGATGTGGGGCGAGACCGGCATCCTGCGGATGTTCGACTCGATCAGTGGCGGGCAGGTCTCGTGGCTGCTGCCGGCGGCGCTGGTGCTGCTGGTCGCGGGGGTGTGGCTGCGCGGACGCGCACCGCGCACCGACCGGGTGCGTGCCGCCTACCTGCTCTGGGGTGGCTACCTGCTGGTGCACGCCCTGGTGTTCAGCTTCATGGCCGGCATCTACCACGACTACTACACGATCACCCTGGCACCGGCGATCGGGGCCCTGGTGGGCATGGGGACCGCCGACCTCTGGCGCGCCCGCGACGGGCGCCTGCGGGCAGAGGCGGCGTCCGCGCTGCTGGCGGCAGTGCTCGCAGGCACCGCTGTCTGGGCGTGGGTGCTGCTCGGGCGCAGTGCCCAGTTCCTGCCCGGACTGCGCGGGGCCGTGCTCGTCCTGGGATTGGCCGTGGCCGTGATGCTGGCCGTGGCGCTGGTGGCCCGTGACCGCCTCGGACGGCGCGTGCTCGCCGCGGTGGCCGGCGCCGCCGTCCTGGTCGCCCTGGCCGGGCCCGCGGCCTACTCGCTGCAGACCGCCTCCACCGGCCACACCGGGTCCATCCCCACCGCCGGGCCGCAGGTGGCCGGTTCGGGCCCGGGTGGGCGTGCCGGAGGTCCCGGCCCGATGGGTGGCACTGATGGTCGCCGGGGTGCCCCGGGCACGCTCGCCACCCCCGGCGGGCCGGGTGCGCTGCCTCCCGGCGCGCCGGGTGGCACGCCGCCAGGTGGACCAGGTGGCCTGCTCAACGCCTCGACGCCCTCGGCCGAGCTGATCGCCGCACTGCGCCAGAACGCCGACTCCTTCACCTGGGTGGCGGCCGCTGTCGGCTCCCAGTCCGCCGCCGGGCCCCAACTGGCCACCGGGCTGCCGGTGATGTCGATCGGAGGGTTCAACGGCAGCGACCCCTCCCCGACCCTGGAACAGTTCCAGCAGTACGTCGCGGACGGCAAGATCCACTACTTCCTGGCCAGCGGCGGGCGGATGGCACCGAACGGTGCCAGCAGCTCGGCGTCCGAGATCTCCTCCTGGGTGCAGCAGACCTTCACCGCCCGGACCATCGGCGACCTCACGGTGTACGACCTGACCGCCGCCTCCTCGTGAGCCCCCTGCCCCCGCGGGCCGACAGCCGACCCGTTCGGCCCGCGGGGTACCGTGGGCACTCGTCCCGTCACCGATCGTTCGAGGTTGTCGTGAGTTCTGGCCGTCGTCGCCATGTCGTCCCCGTCGCCCTCCTCTCCGCCGCGGTGGTGCTGGTCCTGAGCGCATGTGGTGGGTCGGACACCACGGTCACAGGTTCGCCGGCGTCAGGCTCGGCGGCCTCCGGGGCGGCAGCGACCCCGACGCCCGGCGAATCCGGGACGCCGTCCGCCAGCGGGGCAGCCGAGCCCACGGTGGCCGCAGCCACCGGCCCCAAGCGTTCGACCAAGGTCGGGGTGACGGTCACCGGTGACTTCGGCCAGAAGCCGGCGCTCACCATTCCCTCGGGCGCCGCGCCCACCACCCTGCAGGTGGAGCAACTGGTCGCCGGCGCCGGCGACACCGTGGTCAAGGGACAGACCCTGGTGGCCAACTACCTCGGCCAGACCTGGACGCCCAAGGACGGCCAGGCCAACATCTTCGACAACTCCTACGACACCAAGGCCCCGGCCGCGTTCCAGATCGGCACCGGCAAGGTCATCCCCGGGTGGGACTCGGGCCTGGTCGGCCGCAGGATCGGGTCTCGCCTGCTGCTGTCCATCCCCCCGGCGGAGGCCTACGGGCCCACCCCGTCCACCGACAACGAGCTCAGTGGCCAGCACCTGGTGTTCGTGGTGGACATCGTCGACGCCATCGATGCCCGGGCCGGCGCCTCCGGCACGGTCGTCGGCACGGTGCCCGCGGGGTACCCGACGGTGACCTCCGCGCCGGGCAAGGAGCCCGCGATCACCTCTGTCAAGGGGGTCACCGCCGGTGCCGAGGGCCGATCCACCCTGCTGATCAAGGGTGACGGCCCCGCCATCGACGCCACCAAGTCCCTGGCGTTGCAGTTCATCCAGACCGACACCGCCACCGGCAAGCAGACCCAGTCCACCTGGGGCAAAGGGGTCGAGGTGGTCCCGGCCGAGCAGGTGTTCGCCGTGGCCTCGGCGCTGAAGGGCGCCAGGGTGGGCAGCCGGGCCGTGGTGGTCACCGCTGCCGCCACCGGTCAGGACAGCCTCGTCGTCGTGGTCGACGTCGTCGCCCAGTTCTGATCCCGGGACGCCTGCGGTGTCGATCACCGGCCCGGCCCCCCAGCGCGAGGCCGACGAGCTGGTTGCGGCCCTGAGCAGGGCCGGGGTCGAGGTGTCCGCCGGGGTCGGCGACCGGGCCCGGTACTCCTCGGATGCCTCGCTGTACCGAGTGGCGCCGCGCGCGGTGTCCTTCCCGCGGACCACCGACCACCTGATCGGCGCGGTCGAGACCTGCCGGGCGCTCGGGGTGCCGGTCACGCTGCGCGGGGCCGGGACCTCGATCGCGGGCAACGCCGTCGGCCCCGGCCTGGTGATCGACACCAGCCGCCACCTGAACCGGGTGCTGTCCGTGGATGCCGAGTCCCGGACGGCGCGGGTCCAGCCGGGATGCGTGCTGGCCACCCTGCAGTCCACCGCCGCCGCGAACCGGTTGCGTTTCGGACCCGATCCCTCGACCCACAACCGCGCCACCCTGGGCGGGATGATCGGCAACAACGCCTGCGGGTCCCGCGCGCTCGGCTACGGCCGCACCGCTGACAACGTGGTCGATCTGGACGTCGTCACCGGGAGCGGCCAGGTGCTGCGGGCCGGCTCGGTGTCGTCCGGGACCTCTGCTGCGCCGGCCGGCCTCGCCGACCGCCTGAGCGCCCTGGTCGCCGGCAATCTGGCGACCATCCGGACCGAGTTCGGCCGTTTCGGCCGGCAGGTCTCGGGCTACTCCCTCGAACACCTCCTGCCCGAGCGCGGGGCCTCGCTGGCCCGGTTCCTGGTCGGTACCGAGGGGACGCTGGCCGTGGTCACCGAGGCGACGGTGCGCTTGGTGGAGGCTCCCGCACACACCGTCCTGGTGGTGCTCGGGTATCCGGACATGGCCGGCGCGGCGGACGCCGTCCCCGCCCTGCTCGACCTGAGACCCGTTGCGGTGGAAGGGCTCGACGCGCGGATCGTGGACGTCGTCCGGGCACAGCGGTCGGCGCACGGGGGAGGGCCGATCCCCGAACTGCCCACCGGCACGGGGTGGCTGATGGTCGAGCTCGCCGGGGGGAGCCCGGCGGAGCTGCTCTCCCGCGCGAACGCCCTGGTGGGCGTGGCCGGGGCGCTCGGATCCCGGATCGTCGAGTCCGCCGCCGAGACCGCCGCCCTGTGGCGCATCCGGGAGGACGGCGCCGGGTTGTCCGCCCGCAGCCCGCGCGGGCGCGCCGCCCACGCGGGCTGGGAGGACTCGGCGGTCCCTCCGGAGCGACTGGGCGACTACCTGCGGGCCTTCGAGACCTTGATGGCCACCCACGACCTGACCGGCGTTCCCTACGGCCACTTCGGGGACGGGTGCCTGCACATCCGGCTGGACCTGCCGCTGGACGGGCGCGAGGGCCGGACGGCGCTGCGGTCCTTCCTCACCGATGCCGCCGAACTCGTGGCGGCGCACGGGGGGTCGATGTCCGGCGAGCACGGCGACGGCCGGGCCCGCAGCGAGCTGCTCCCCCGGATGTACTCCCCGGCCGCGCTCGCGCTGTTCGCCGACGTCAAGGACATCTTCGACCCGGACGGCGTGCTGAACCCCGGGATCGTCGTCCGCCCGCAGCCGGTGGATGCGGATCTGCGTCTGGCGCAACGGATCTCGCCACACCGGATCGCCGCCGAGGTGCACCGCTGCACCGGAGTGGGCAAGTGCCGGGCCGACACCACGGCCTCCGGCGGGGTGATGTGCCCGTCCTACCTGGCGACCCGCGACGAGAAGGACTCCACCCGCGGGCGTGCCCGGGTGCTCCAGGAGATGGTCAACGGCTCGCTGGTCACCGGCGGCTGGCGGGCGCCGGAGGTGCACGAGGCGCTGGAGCTGTGCCTGTCCTGCAAGGGATGTGCCTCCGACTGCCCGACAGGCATCGACCTGGCCGCCTACAAGTCCCTGGTGCTGCACCAGGCCTACCGGGGCCGGATCCGGCCGATGGACCACTACGCCCTGGGCTGGTTGCCGTTGTGGGCTCGCCTGGCCACTGCCTCACCCCGGCTGGCCCGGACGGCGAACCGGTTGCTGGCGCAGGGATCGGTGGCCCGCACCGTCAAGCGGCTGGGCCGGATCGATGCCCGACGCCCACTGCCGTCGTTCGCCACGACCACCTTCCGGCAGTGGTTCGCCAACCACTCGCCTCCCCAGAGCGGGGGCGGTCGGGGGGTCCTGCTGTGGGTGGACACGTTCACCAACCACTTCAGCCCCGAGGTCGGTATCGCCGCGGTGCGGGTGCTCCAGTCGGCCGGTTTCACCGTGCAGCTCACCGACCGTGACGAGTGCTGCGGCCTGACCTGGATCTCCACCGGGCAGCGCAGCGTGGCCCGTCGCCTGCTCACCCGCAGCGTCGAGGCGCTCGAAGGCGTTGCCGCCCGCGAGATCCCGATCGTCGGGTTGGAACCGTCCTGTACCGCGGTGTTCCGGGACGAGGCCGCCGAGCTGGTCGGGCGGACCGTGCGGGTGCACACGCTCGCCGAGTTGCTGGCCGAGGTCGACCCGGGGCTGCTGCCCCGGCTGGACGACGTCTCGGCCGTCGCCCAGCCGCACTGCCATCAGCATGCGGTGATGGGGTACGAGGCCGATCGCGCGCTGCTGGCAGCAGTCGGGGCGAGCGTCCGGACGGTCGGCGGGTGCTGCGGCCTGGCCGGCAACTTCGGGGTCGTCGAAGGGCACTACGACGTGTCGGTTGCCGTCGCCGAGACGGCGTTGCTGCCCGCCCTGCGTGACCAGGACGCCTCGGGGACGGCGCTCGCCGACGGGTTCTCGTGCCGGACCCAGATCGAGGCGCTCACCGGGCGGCGTGCCCTGCACCTGGCCGAGGTGCTGGCCGAGCGGTTGCCGTCGGGCACCGTGAGGCAGGCTCCCTAGCGGCTGGGCCTGACGGGTCGGCTCCGGCGAAGGGCCACCTGCGCCGGCCGGGCGGTGGTTATCGTGCTCGTGGGATCAGGGGAGGTGTCATGGATCCGGAGAACGGACTGCGTTTCGACCCGGATGCCAATGGCGGGGCGGGCGCGTGGACGATCGACATCACCGCGGCGGTGCCCAGCGTGGCCGAGGTGAGCGAGATCGCCGACACGCTGCCTGCACCTGCTGTGCCCGGTGTACCGCCCCCCTCGGAGCCCCCTCACGCTGAGCCGATCGCCGCTGCCGAGGCAGCTCCCGCCGTGACGAGGCCGTCCCCGGCCGTGGCTCCGCTCCAGTCGGCGGAGAGGCCCGCGGCTGGTGGGACCCCAGGCGCACTGCGGCCGTCGCCGATCTCGGCACCGCCTTCTGCGCCGCGGCCCACAACCACCGTGCGCTCCGCGCCGCCGCGCCCGCGGCGTCCGGTGGGCGGTTTCGTCCGGTTCGTGGTGTGGGTGGCCTTGCTCGGTGGCGGCTGGTACTGGGGCTGGCCGGCCGTCTCCCAGTGGTGGCAGGCGCGGCAGTCGTCCGGTTCGAGTGCCGCGGCCCAGGCCGAGGTGCAGGCGCGGGTGGACACGGTGGCCCGCAAGGCACTCGCGCTGTCGGCCGACACCGCCGCGAGTCAACTGGCCAAGAACGCCACCCGCGGGAACCCGTCCATGGACCGTTTGCGCAACGCCTGGGTGCCCCAGCTGTCGAGCAAGTGCACCGGGATCCCGGTCGACATCGGGCCGAACTGGGTTCCCGACGGGACGGCAGAGGTCAGAAAGGTCACCGCCCAACAGATCCTGGCCTACCAGCTCACCCTGACCGAGCGATTCGGTGCGGTCACCATCACGCCCAAGGCCATCGGGATCGCCCGGGACAAGCCCACGACGGGGGTGTGCAAGGGGAAGATCACCTGGATGAGCATCTTCCCGACCCGCTTCTCCGACGCGTCCTCGGCAAATGCCTGGTGCGCTCGGCAGGGCTGGCCGGTCGGGGAGTGCCAGGCCCGGTTGGTCGCGGCGCCGGGCAGCGGGGCCTCGAGAGCGGTCCCGCGGACCTAGCCGGCCTGACACGCGGACCGGCCCGGCCGGACCCCATCGCGGCCAGGGAAACATGGGGGCCACCGGTCACCTGGGCGTCCTGGGCCGCCCACCGCAGACACCCCGGGTGTCCCTGCTCCGCAGGTGTCAGTTCCTGGTAATCGTGTGCTCGGCGCCACCAGGGAGAGGTAGGTTTCCAGCGGTCGGTAGAGGGGGGCGACGTGCCTGACGACTGGTCCGATTGGGCGTACGACGACGCGCGCCCCAGCACGCCCGGAACGCCCCCCGTCGCTCCCGGTTCCGTGCCGCCACCAGCCGATCCGAACGCTCTGACCACCGTGCTCCCTCCGACCGAGAGTTCCGGCGCCCCGGTCCTGTGGCTCGCAGCCGCCGCGATCACCGCCTCGGCCGGCCTCGCCCTCGGGATCCTCGGCCGGATGCGCCCCGGTATCGCCCTGGCCGGCTGGCTGCTCGGCGGATTCGTCAGCATCGGGCTGCTCACCGTGTTCTCGCTGAAGGACGCCAGGGCCCGCGCCGGTGCCTGGTACGTCAAGCGGACGGAGATCGCCATCGGGCAGGTGCTCGCCGTCCTGCTGGCCGTGGCCGCTGTGGTGGCCAGCGGATACCACTTCGCCGACTGGGCGGGTCGCACATGGGGCTGAGCTCGATCGTCCGCCGGTTCGCGGTCGCCCTGGCCTGCGGTGCCGCGGCTCTCGGCGCCGCCGGAGCGGCTCCCGCCGCCGCCACCTCGGTGCCGGCTGCCGGTCGTGCCCCTGCCGCTCCGGCCGCTCCGGCACCCTCGGCGGCTCCCGGGCTGGAGGCGTTCGGGGCCTGCCTGGCCGCCTCGCGCACGGGTGACATCGTCGTGCTGGTCGACGAGTCGGGCAGCCTGAAGCAGACCGACCCCGGCAACGCGCGGGTGACCGCCGCCAAGTACCTGATGGAGCGGTTCGCCGACGTCGCCGACCGCACCAAGTACGACATCCAGGTACGCCTCGCCGGCTTCTCGGTCGGCTTCACCCCGCTGGACTCGGCCGGCTGGACGGCGGTGAACGGAACCTCGCTCCCCGCGCTCGAGCGCACGATCGACCAGCTGGCCTCACGCAACAACGGCATCGACACCGACTACTGGACGGCGCTGGCCGGCGCGCGGCGCGAGCTGGCCACCCGTCGCGCGGTACGCGAGGCCGCCGAGGCGACGCCCTGCCAGGCCGTGATCATGCTGACCGACGGCGACCTGAGCATCGAACCCCGGCGCAACGCCGACGAGCGCAAGCCGTATGCCCCGCAGACCCGGTTGGACTCCGAGGCCGGGGCCCTCGCAGCCATGGCAGCGGCCCGCACCTCGCTCTGCCGGGCCGGTGGCCTGGCCGACCAGGTCCGCGACCAGGGCGTGATCACCCTCGCGGTCGGCTTGGAGCGGACCGCCGGGGCCCAGAACTTCGCCCTCATCCAATCGGTCGCCACCGGAACCGCCCCGGGGACCACCTGTGGTCGCACGCCCACCGAGCCCGTGGGCGACTTCTACCGCGCCACCGGCCTGGCCGACCTGATCGGCGTCTTCGACCGGATGGGTCAGACCCAACCCCCGCTGGTCCAGGGCACCGACGTCTGCGTCGGCTCGCCCAGCGACATCTGCCTGCACTCGTTCGTGCTGGACGCGTCGGTGCGCTCGGTGCACATCCTGGGCCAGAGCCTGAAGAGCCCCACACTGGCCGTCTTCGTCCAGCCGCCCGATGTCCCGCAACCGGTCAAGGCCGGCTACAGCACCAGCCCGGGGTCGCTGGCGGCCGGCCCACTGCGGATCGCCACTCGCTGGATCGAGCCCGGGCAGGTCACCCTGGACGTCACCCGCCCGGCGTCCGGGCCGTGGTCGGGTCAGTGGCGGCTGTGGTTCGTCGAGACCGGGAACCAGCCCGCCTCGGGGGCCAAGGCGCGCAGCCAGATCCAGATCAACAGTGACCTGCAGCCGTCGGTGGTCAACAAGAAGACCCTGAAGCTGCGCTCCGGTGAGAAGGTCGGCGGCATCCAACTGGGCATCACCCGGGCCAGCGACGGCAGCGCCGTCGATCCCCGCGAACTGCTCGGCACCGCCCGGCTGGATGCCACCTTTACCGGGCCGGACGGCACCGAGGTCGCCATGCTGACCAACGCCGACGCCACCGAGCCGATCCCCCCGCAGACGCTGGACCTCAGCTCTGTCCCGCAGGGCACCGGAGTGCTGAGGCTGCGGCTCGCGGTGACCACCCAGAGCCTGCCCGCGGTCGCCGGCCGCCCCGCCGTCCCGGGTACCGCGCTCGGCCCGGCGGAGTTGCAGGTGCCGCTGGACATCGGTCCTCCGGCCGACTACCCGACGATCACGGTCAAGCGGGTGGACTTCGGCTCCGGGGAGGACGTGACCACCCTGCGGGCCGCGATGACCTTCGACGGCCCGGGCTGCGTCTGGGTCGACAAGGCCGACGTCGCCACCGTTCCCGAGGGCGTTCGCGAGGTGACGGTGGTCGCGGACGCGGCCACCTCCGCCGCCGGGTGCGTGAAGGCCGCCGAGGGGGCCGCCGGGTCGGTGCCGCTGACCATGACCCTGTCCGAGTCGGGCAACGGCGTGGCGTCCGGCACCCTGGCCGTCTCGATGCAGCCCGTGGACGGCGGAACCGTGATCACCCGCCAGGTCGAGTTCACCGGCGAGGTGACCCGGCCGGTCAACGCCGTGACCCGCGGGGTGGTCTTCTTCCTCACCCTGCTCGCCGGGCTCGGGCTGCCCCTGGCCGCTGCGCAGTTCGCCCGGTGGTACGGCGCGAAGATCCCCAGCGCCCCGCTGCTGGCCTACGTCGTGCCGGTCAGGGTGGACGGCGGCGGCGTCACCCGTGACGGCAACCCGCTGGCACTGGACCCCCAGGAGGGCACCTCGGTGCCACTGACACCTGGCGGGGCCCGCGAGGCGGCGGTGGGCGGCGCCCGGCTGCGCACCAGGGTCGATCTCGACATCCGCCGGGCGGGCTACACAGTCGTCGACGGCGGGGGCGTGGCCACCGTGACCGGCAAGGAGGTCACCCGCACCAAGGGTGTGCCGTGCGCTCGGCTCCCGCTGACCGTGCACAACTCGTGGTTCGCCGTGGTGCCGGTCGACCGGGCCCCGACGCTGGTCGTCCTCACCTCGGCCTCGGCCACCGACGACACCCGGCGCACCTTGCTGGACGACGTGCGTGCCAACCTGCCGCGGCTGGTCGCCGAACTCGGACCGGCCCAGCCGGCGACCGTGTCCGCCGGGGGATCCCCGGGTGGGTCCGGGGGTGGGTTCTGGTCCTCCGACGCCGGAGCCGGCGGTCAGGTGCCGGGCCCGGCTCAGGGCCGGCCGAGCGGCGGTGGTGGCTTCTGGGACGGCCCGTCGTCCCCCGACCCGCGAGGCGGCTCGCCCTCGACCGGGTACGGCCAGAACCCCGATCCCGCCGGCGGCCAGGCTCCCCCACCCGGCGGGCAGGCGGACGACGACTGGTGGGGACGCTGAGATGACGGCCCGGCGAGGGGAACCCACCCCGACCCGGCGGGGATCACGTGCACGAGTTGCGGAGGTACGTCGGTGAAGAGGTTTCTCGTCGTCGGGTGCGGGGGTGCGGGCGGTCTGACCCTGCAGTTCCTGATCGACCAGTTGAAGGCCGATCTCGCCCCCCACGGGTGGGACCGCCTGCCCGGCGGGTGGCAGTT